>NZ_JBEZDU010000010.1:0-401172 GCF_040648495.1 Nonomuraea sp. NPDC049129
GTTACATTCCGAACCCGGAAGTTAAGCTTCCCAGCGCCGATGGTACTGCACTCGGGAGGGTGTGGGAGAGTAGGTCACCGCCGGACAATCTTTGAAGACGGAAAAGGGCTCCACGCACACGCGTGGGGCCCTTTTCCGCGTTTCAGAGACCTCACGCGTTGCGGGGCCTTGCGCGTTGTGGGGTTTTGCGCGCTGTGTGTGGGGCCCTTTTCTGCGTTGTTGGGTCGTGCGCCTTGCGCGTTGGGGTCCTTCTTTTGCGTTACGGGTCGGTACGGGTCGTTCCCGGGGGGTCGGGGGCGGAAGGGTTGTGCGGGAGGGTGGTGGCGCGCTGGGCTTGGTCAGGGCTTACGGGCGCCAGAGCGCTCGGCTCGTTCGCGGTGATGGGTTTCACGTCTTGGGCGTGGGGCCTTTTTTCGCGTTATGGGGCGTTGGGCCGTTCCCGGGCCTGGAGGGCTCGGCCCGCACGAGGCGGCCTGCCGGAGAGACGGCGAACGCGGGTAGGGACGGCTTGGCACGGGCCCACTTTTTGCGTTATGGAGTCAGGCGCCGTTCCCGGGCATTGCCGTTCCCGGGCTTTTCTGGGTTTCGGCCCTCGCGCCGCTCTCGGAGCCTCGAGGGCTCGGCCCGCATGAGGCGGCCTGCGGGAGGGACGGCGAAGGCGGGAGGGAGACGGCCTGGCGCGGGGGTCCACTTTTGCGTTTCGGGGTCAGGCCCTGTTCCCAGGCTTTTCTGCGTTCCGGGTCTCGCGCCGTCCTCGGGGCCTGGAGAGCTCGGCCCGCACGAGGCGGCCTGGAGGCGGCTTGCTGGAGCCGCGTCGAAGGAGCTGGAAGGACGGCTTGGCGCGTGGGGACCATTTTTGTGTTCCTGCACCTTTGGAACGCTCGTCGGAGACGAGAGGCCTTTGCCGGCGGCAACGGAGCATCCCGCGGATGAGGTCCCACACCACAGGCGACTTCGACGGGGACCTCAAGCGGGTTGGACGAGGATGGCGCGAGCCGGAACCGTGCGGCGTGGTTACTGGACGACCGTCTTCCTGCGTCGGTTCGGCATGGCGAACCTCAGATAGGCCGCCGGGATTTGCGGCTGACGTCTGAGAGCGGTAATCCACGGTCTCGTCATCGTGGTTTCCCTTGTCCTCTGCAGTGTCTTCGAGCGTGCGGAGCGATGTCGTGGAGGAAATGCCCGCGACCCGCCCTCCGGTTCGCGGCACGCAGATTCAGATCGACGGGGAGCTGACGGGGACGGTAATGCCGGAGTACCGCGGGTGGGTGACCATCCGTCAAACGGCCATGGAGTGTCACGGCTGGACGACCGGCCATGGAGTGTCACGGGTGGGCGACCGTCCGGCAGACGGCCGGCATCAACGACGCAAGCCGTCGGCCGTGCGGGTCGCGTACCGCGAGTTGCCAGCCCATTGCCGGCAAAGCCGGGCACCGAAACCGCTGATCATCAGGTGGTGGCGTGGGAGAGCGCTCCGTACGGTCAGTAGGGTTGAGGGGTGGACTTTCGTGCGGTTGAACGCGCGATCATGGAGCGAGGCGTCGAGTGGGACTTCGAGCCGACGCTGGACCGGATCGCGGCCCTCATGGACCTGCTCGGCTCGCCGCAGCAGGCATACCCTGTCGTACACATAGCGGGCACGAACGGTAAGACGAGCACGGCGCGCTTGACCGAGGCGCTGCTCAAGGAGCGCAATCTGCGTGTGGGCCGGTTCACGAGCCCGCATCTCGTCTCGGTGCGCGAGCGCATCACCGTTGACGGCGAGTCGCTGAGCGAGGAGCGGTTCGCCCAGGTATATGAGGAGATCGCCCCTTACGTTGAGCTCGCCGACACGCAGGGGCGGCGGATCCAGTTCTTCGAGTTGCTCACGGCCATGGCCTTCGCCGCCTTCGCCGACACTCCGGTGGACGTGGCGGTCGTCGAGGCCGGCATGGGCGGCTCCTGGGATGCGACGAACGTCGCGGACGGCACCGTCGCCGTCGTCACCCCGATCTCGCTCGACCATACCGACCGGCTCGGGCCCGACATCCCGAGCATTGCCGGGGAGAAGGCGGGCATCATCAAGCCCGGTGCCACGGCCATACTCGCCCAGCAGCAGCTCGAGGCCGCCGAGGTGCTGATGCGCCGGGCCGTCGATGTCGGCGCGGTGGTCGCCCGCGAAGGGCTCGAGTTCGGTGTGCTCGCCCGCGAGGTGGCGATGGGCGGACAACTGCTCACCCTGCGGGGCCTCAAGGGCGTCTACGAGGAGGTCTACCTGCCTCTCTATGGCGAGCACCAGGCGAGCAACGCGGCCTGCGCACTGGCCGCTGTGGAGGCTCTGACGGGGGGCGACGATCCGCTCGACGTGGAGCTCGTACGCCAGGCGTTCGCGGGGGCGTCCTCGCCGGGCCGGCTGGAGATCCTGCGCCGCAATCCCACGGTCGTCGTCGACGCGGCGCACAACCCCGGCGGCATGCAGGCGTCGCTCGAGGGCATGCAAGAGGCGTTCGACTTCGCCAAGGTCGTGGGCGTCGTCGCGGTGATGCGCGACAAGGATGTGGCTACCCTGCTCGACCTGCTGGAGCCGATTCTCGACGAGATCGTCGTCACGCGTAACTCCTCGCCTCGGTCGATGTCGCCCGCCGAGCTGGCGGAGGTGGCCATACCGCTGTTCGGAGAGGACAGGGTGCGGGTCGTCGAACGCCTCGACGAGGCCATCGACATGGGCATCGGCATCGCCGACGCCCAGGGTGAGTTCAGCGGCACGGGTGTGCTCATCACCGGCTCGGTCGTGACGGCCGGGGACGCGCGTCACCTGCTCAAGGCGGGGAGTGTGTGATGAACTTCCAGGTCACCCCGGGCATGCGCCGGCTCGGCGCCAGCGTTCTCGGCATGGAGGCCATCGTCGCCGCGCTGATTACGCCGGTGGCGATCAACAGCGGCGTTCAGACGGCGGTGGCGGTCACTGTCGGTATTGGGCTGGCGGTGCTGTGCGTGATCGTCGCCGGGCTGCTCAAGCGGCCCTTCGCGTACGTCGCAGGCACTATCCTGCAGGTCCTGGCCATCGGCACGGGGTTCCTCGTGCCGACGATGTTCTTCCTAGGGGTGATCTTCGCGGCGCTATGGATTACCGCGATATTCGTCGCTCGCCGTGTCGAGGGCGTGACTTCCCGCTAAAGTCGGCGAACATGGCCGTCCCCCCGATCCAGCGGTCCCCGAACGCACACAGCGCGGGACCCACCGCACGCGTCAGGTTCCCATGGTTGCTCGACTCGGTGCTCGGGCTGCTCATCATCGTCGCGTTGCCACTGGCGATGCTCGCGATCCCCAACACCGTGTCCGTGGTCTCGGGTCTGCTGCCCGAGGGCTTCGACAAGCTCGCGCTGATGCGCGCGCACGGGTTGGCGCTCCCGGCGATGATCCTCACGGTGCCGCTCGCCGCGGTGGCGCTGCGTCACGTCAAGGTCCCCCACATGCTGCTCGGCGGGCTCACGGTGCTCGCGCTGGCCGACGTCGCGGGCGGATTCGCGGGCTCGACGTTCCTGGTGGCGACGCTGCGCGTGCTGCACGGGATCGGCGCGGGCCTGCTCATCCCGGCCACGCTGGTCGCGGCCTGGGAGCGTTCCATGGCATTGCGGGCGATCTGGACCGGCATGCTCGCGTTCAGCCTGCTCGCCGCCCAGGCGCTCGCCTTGTGGCCGCTCGATCAGGTGAGCGACTGGAAGATCACGCTCCAGCCGTACCCGCTGCTGACGGGCATCGCGCTCGCGCTGGCAGCGGTCTACTTCGTCGTCTGGCTGCTGCAGGGCCAGCCGCCGATGCCCTCGCCACGGGCCGCCGAACGCAGCCGCTTGCTGCTCGCGAGCGTGCCCGCGGTGGGCATCTCGGTGGTGGCCATCAGCACCGCGAGCGAGGAGTGGGGGCCCGGCCTGGTCATCCTGCTGGCCGTGCTGGCGGTCGTCGCGCTGCTCGTGATGGCCTCCTTCGGCAGCCGTGAGGGCCGCACACTGGCGTACGTCATGGTCGCGGTCGGCATCGTGCTGCTCCCGAGCCTGGCCCAGATCACCTACGTGGAGATGCGTGGCCTCGGCGGTCCGGGCATGACCGGGCTGTGGATCCCGTTCGTGGTGGCGGGTGTGCTGGGGCTGGCCTCCGCCATCGCGGTGCGGCTGTTCGCCGGAGCGCGGTGGCTCGCGCCGATGGGGTTGCTGGCGATGGTGGTCGGTCTGTGCTCGGTGCGCGTCCTGGTGCCGGCCGCCGATGGGCTCGTGTTGGTGATCCCGTTCACTCTGCTGGCGGCGGGCGCGGCGGTGGCGCTCACGTCCGCGCTCAGCCAGTCGGGCATCGGGGCGGCGCTGTTCGGCCTGGCGCTCTGTTTTCCCGGTGTGCTGGCCGGTTATCTGCTGGCTACCGGGGTGCAGTTGATGATGCTGCGCGGGGTCACGGTGGCGCAGCAACTGGTGGACCGGTTTGTGGGCACGTTGCATCTGTGGTCGCTGATCGGCGGGTTCCTGGTGGTCGCGGTCATCGTCCTGGCGGAGCTGCTCTCGCGGCGCGCGGCTCCGGCCGATGAAGCATCTGAGGCAGATGAAGCGGCCGAGCCGACGGGCGGTGATTCGGCGCCTTCGCCGTCTTTGGTGTCTTCGCCGGATGCAGACGGTCATTCGGCGTCTTCGGCCTCTTCGGGGACTTCCACGGGCGCGGACGTGGTCGCGGAGGGGGCGGGGGAAGGCTCAGCCGCTGAGGCGGCGGTCCCTACGGTGAGGAGCCGCCGGTCTGAGCGCCGCGGGCCGACCATGGCGGTGGACGCCCTGGAGGTGCCCGCCCAGCCGGCAGCCGGGGCAGAGGATCGGCCTGCCGGGGCGATACCGCGCATCCCCGTGTCGCCCGACTCCTCCGGCGCGGCTGACCGGAATGTCGCGAGTGTGGAGGGGGTGGGTGAGGTGACCGGTCCTGTCCCACCTGTCCCGCCGCAGGCTCAATCGCCCGAGGACACCACTCCATAGCACCGACCCATCCGTAGCACCGGGTTGTGCTGGCCCGCCGGACCGGCCGGAGGCACGACCCATAGGACCCCGCGAAGGGCCGGCCCGTAGGATCCCGCGTGCGGCTGGCCTGTAGGACCGGTCCGTAGCACCGTTCCGTAAGGGCCTTGCGTGGAGCTGGTGTGTAGGACTGGTCGGTAGCACCGGCCCATAGGACCACAGGGTTGCGCTGGCCCGCCGGACCGGTCCGTAGGGCCCGCGTAGGGCGACCGCCCTGGGGGACCGGCCCGTAGGAGTGGGTTCCATGGACGGCCACCTCCCAGGCCGTTGGTCGATGGTGCGTTGCCGAGCGAGGCCTGTACAGGTGTGGCTGGCGCGAGGCGTGCCGGTGTGTGCGGCGTTGATGGGCTCGGTCGCGGCGAAACGGGGGAGCCGTCGTGGGCGGTAAGCTGAGCCGCAGCCACCTCGACGCGAGGGCCTGCGCCCCCGGGCCGATTCCCCGTGGAGCCAAGCCGGTGCATGTGGCCGCAGCCCCGAACCACACCCTGTTCGAAGGAGAACCTCAAGTGTCCGAGCGCACTCTTGTCCTGATCAAGCCCGACGGAGTGAAGCGTGGCCTCATCGGTGACGTGATCGCCCGCGTGGAGCGCAAGGGCCTGAAGGTCGCTGCGATGGACCTGCGCACTCTCGACGTCGACACCGCCAAGGCCCACTACGCCGAGCACTCCGAGCGCCCGTTCTTCGGCGAGCTCGTCGAGTTCATCACCTCGGGGCCGCTGGTCGCGCTGGTGCTGGAGGGGCCGCGCGCCGTCGAGGCGTTCCGCGCGCTGGCGGGGCTCACGGACCCGGTCAAGTCGGCGCCCGGCACCATCCGCGGCGACCACGCGCTGGAGATCGGCGAGAACATCGTCCACGGCTCCGACTCGCCCGAGTCGGCCGCGCGGGAGATCAAGATCTTCTTCCCCGACCGGTTCTAGTCTCTCCCGCTTCTCCTGCCCTCTCTGAGGTCTCCGCTTGCTCTGACGTCTCTGAGGTGCCGAGCGCCCGCCATGATGGCGGGCGCTTTTTTTGCGCAAATTTTGTCCGGTCCACCCGGCCGTGCGCGGCAGCGCGCGTCGGAGATATGACAGGCTTTTTGCGATCTTGTACGGCAAGCCCGGTGCACCCCACCCGCCGCACGGGGCCGGCGCCTGTCCAGGGGCACGCTCCTCCGGTGGAGGTGGCCGGGCGCCGTGACGTGCGCGCTGTGGGCCGTCTTCCGTGGATGGGGCCGGCCACGGTACAGAGGAGTTAGATCCCCAGGTGCCCGATGATCGGCCGCTGACGGTGGGTGGGTCAAAACGGTGCAAGACGGAGGCCCAATGTTGTCCTTCGCCTGCGGCGACATCGGGGCTCCCGGATGGGCTGAAGAATTTGTGGGGCACAGGGGGCTCATTGCGCGCCCTGGTGGGTAACGTCACGTTACGATTCGAATTCGATCCGTAGTCATTCGCGAACGACGTTACGGAAGGCTCCGTTCCCCATGGGCAGCAAGCTCGCGTTTCTCGGCCGTGATATGGCGGTCGACCTCGGCACCGCCAACACGCTGGTCTACGTGCGCGGCCGGGGCATCGTGCTCAATGAGCCGTCGGTCGTCGCGATCAACACTGCCACCGGGAAGATCGTCGCGGTCGGCATCGAGGCCAAACGCATGATCGGCCGGACGCCGGGCAACATCGTGGCCGTCCGGCCGCTCAAGGACGGTGTGATCGCCGATTTCGACGTCACTGAGCGGATGCTGCGCTATTTCATCCAGCGGGTGCACAAGAGGCGGCACTTCGCCAAGCCGCGCATCATCATCGCCGTGCCCAGCGGCATCACCGGGGTGGAGCAGCGGGCGGTGAAGGAGGCCGGATACCAGGCCGGGGCCCGCAAGGTCTACATCGTCGAAGAGCCGATGGCCGCGGCGATCGGCGCGGGGCTGCCGGTGCACGAGCCGACGGGCAACATGGTCGTCGACATCGGCGGCGGCACCACCGAGGTGGCCATCATCTCCATGGGTGGTGTGGTGACCAGCCAGTCCATCAGGGTCGGCGGCGACGAGCTCGACCAGGCGGTGATCACCTTCGCGAAGAAGGAGTTCTCGATCATGCTCGGCGAGCGCACCGCGGAGGAGATCAAGATGGCCATCGGCTCGGCGTGTCCCATTGGTGAGGACCTGCACGCCGAGATCCGCGGCCGTGACCTGGTGAGCGGCCTGCCGAAGACGGTCGTGGTGTCCGGCGATGAGATCCGCAGGGCGACGGAGGAGTCGGTCAACACCATCGTCGACGCCGTCAAGGTCACGCTCGACAAGTGCCCGCCCGAGCTGTCCGGCGACCTGATGGACCGTGGCATCGCGCTCACCGGCGGGGGCGCGCTGCTCAAGGGCATGGACGAACGCATCAAGACCGAGACCGGCATGCCCGTCCACCTCGTCGAGAACCCTCTCGACTCGGTGGCGCTCGGCTCGGGCAAGTGCGTCGAGGAGTTCGAGGCGCTGCACCAGGTGCTCGTACCGGAATCACGTCGCTGATGAGAGACTCCCGCCACGCCCGGCTGATCCTGGGGACGCTGCTCACGGTGGCGCTGGTCATCCTGACCGTCGACCACCGCGCCGGCGCGGCCTCGCCGCTGTGGCCACTGCGCACGGCCGGTTCGTGGTTCTTCGGTACGGTCGAGCAGGTCGGCGGCTCCGTGGTCCGCCCGGTCGGCGGCTTCTTCCACGCCATCGTCAACGCCCCCGCCGCCCAGGCCGAGCTCGACCGGGTCAAGGCGGAGAATGTCAGGCTGCGGGCCGGTCTGGCCGCGGGCCGGCTCGACGCCGCGCGCGCCGCGGAGCTGAAGCGGTTGCTCGGCGTGGCGGGGCTCGGCGGCTACAAGATCGTGACGGCGAACGTGGTCGCCAGGCGCGGCCAGCCCGGCTTCGAGGACGCCATCGAGATCGACGTCGGCACCTCCGACGGCGTACGCCCCGAGATGACCGTGCTCAACGGTGAAGGGCTGGTGGGCCGGGTCATCCAGGCGTCCGCCGACAGCTCGACCGTGGTGCTGATCAGCGACCCGGGCTCGGCCGCCGGCGCCCGGCTCGAAGGCGGCCAGGAGATCGGCGTCGTGCACGGGGTGGGGGAGAACGGGCGGCTTGTGCGGTTCCGGCTGCTGGACTCGACGGCGGCGATCACTCGTGGGAGTCGCATCGTCAGCTTCGGCTCCCAGCGCGGCGCGCCGTACGTCGCCGGGGTGCCGATCGGGGTGATCGAGCGGGTGGAGGCGACGCCGGGCGAGCTGACCCGTATCGCGTACGCCAGGCCGTACGCGGATCTGACCGCGCTCGACGTGGTCGGCGTGGTGGTGGGGGCGCCGGCGAAGGATCCGAGAGACGCCGTGCTACCACCCAAGGAGGAGCCGCGATGATCGTTGGGCTGTGCGTGCTGGCGGCGGTGTTGTTGCAGGTCATGCTCATCAACCGGCTGCCGCTGCCGGCCGGGGGAGCGCCCGACGTGGTGCTGCTCGTCGTGGTGGCGATGGCGCTGCTGCGCGGGCCGGCGGCGGGGGCGATCATCGGGTTCTGCGCGGGACTGCTGGTCGACATCGTGCCGCCCACGGCGCATCTGGTGGGCCAGTACGCGTTCGTGTTCGCGCTGGTCGGCTACGTGGCCGGGCGGGGCGTCGGCGGTCCGGCCACCACTGTCGTCCTGTGTGTGCTGATGGCGCCGCTGGTGTCGGCGGCGCTCGGCGGGCTGATCGCCGATCCGCGGGTGACGCTCTCGACGCTGACCGAGCAGGTGCCGGTGACCGTCGTCTACACGTTGATCCTCTCGCCGCTGGCGATCTGGCTGGTCACCCGTGAAAGGCCGCACCCGAGGTTCCCGCAATGATCAGGATGCGGACCCGGCTGGTCGTGCTGCAGGTGATCGTGATGGGCGTGCTGGCGGTGCTCAGCCTGCGGCTCTGGCAGGTGCAGGTGGTGCGGGGGCAGGAGCTGGTCACCAGGGCCACGGAGACCAGGACGCGGTCGGTGATCGTGCCGGCCGTGCGCGGGCAGATACTCGACTCCTCCGGGCGGCCGCTGGTGCGCAACCAGACCTCGCTGGTCGTCTCGGTCGACCGGACCGGGCTGATCAGGATGCCCGAGCAGGGGGTCCCGGTGCTGCGCAAGCTCAGCGAGGTGCTGGGACAGCCGGTCAAGCAGTTGCAGAAGCGCATCACGCCGTGCGGGCCCGGGGTGACCAAGCCCTGCTGGACCGGCTCGCCGTACCAGCCGATCCCGGTGGAGGAACGGGCCGACACCCGTCAGGCGCTGCAGATCCTGGAGCGGCAGGAGGAGTTTCCCGGCATCTCCGCCGAGATCCAGTCCGTCAGGCAGTACCCAGGAGGCAAGGCCGGCGCGCAGATGCTCGGCTACCTGCAGCCGGTCACCGAGGCCGAGCTGGCCAAGCGCGAAGGGCTGAAGGCCGCCTTCTCCGGCGTCGACCTGGTCGGGCGCGACGGCCTCGAGTACATCTACGACGACGAACTGCGCGGCAAGGCCGGGCTGCGGCGGGTGCAGGTCGACCGGATGGGCAAGGCCATCGGGGTGGAGGAGCAGGTGGCGCCCGTCAGCGGCGACAACCTGGTCACCAGCATCGACGCCCGCGTGCAAGACCTGGCCGAGCAGGCGTTGCAGCACGCGATGAAGAACGCCCCCAAGGCGGACGGCGCCGCGGCGGTCGTGCTCGAACCCGACACCGGCCGGGTGATCGCGCTGGCCAGCATGCCCGGCTACGACCCGGCCGTCTGGGCGGGCGGGATCTCCGACCGCGGCTACCAGCGGCTGCTGTCGGACGCCACGGGCAAGCCGCTGGTGTCGCGGGCGCTGAACGGGATGTTCGCGCCCGGTTCGACGTTCAAGGTGTCGTCGGTGACGTCCATGCTGCGGGCGGGCTATCCGCTGAACGGCACGTACGACTGCCCAGGGGCGGTCATGGTGGGCGACCGGGCCTTCCACAACTTCCACGGCATCGGCCTCGGCTCCATGAACCTGCACACCGCCCTGGTCAAGTCATGCGACACGATCTTCTACCGGGCGGGCTACGACCAGTGGCTGAAGGACGGCGGGCTCAATCCGAAGAAGGCGCCGAAGGAGGTGTTCGCCAACACGGCCAAGGCGTTCGGGTTCGGCAAGCCGACGGGCATCGACCTGCCGGGCGAGTCGGCCGGGCGCATCCCGGACCGCACCTGGAAGAAGAACATGTGGGCCCAGACGAGCGGCACCAGTTGCCGGCGCGCCAAGAGCGGCTATCCGGAGGTGGCCGACAAGTCGCGGGCGGAGTTCCTCAAGCGGCTGGCCAACGAGAACTGCCTCGAAGGCTTCCTGTTGCGGGCGGGTGACTCGGCCAACTTCTCGATCGGCCAGGGCGACGTGCTGGTGACGCCGCTCCAGCTGGCCAGGGCGTACGCGGCGCTGGTGAGCGACGGGAAGCTGCGCAGCCCGCGCATCGGCTGGGCCACGGTCCGGCCCGACGGCGCGCTGGTCAGGCGGATCGACGTACCGGTGGTCGGCAAGCTGCCGCTGTCGAAGAAGGAGCGCCTCTACATCAAGGACGCGCTCAGCGACGTGCCCTCTGACGGCACCGCGGCGGGGGCGTTCGCCGGGTTCCCGATGGACAAGGTGCGGATCGGCGGAAAGACCGGCACCGCGGAGGTGTGGGGCAAGGAGGACACCTCCTGGTTCGCCTCGTTCGCACCGGCGAACGACCCGCACTTCGTCGTGGTCGTCATGGTCTCGCAGGGCGGGATGGGCGCCTCCACTGCCGCGCCCGCCGCACGCGAGATCTACGAGGGCATCTTCGGTTTCGCCAAGAACAAGCCCGCGTTGCCCGCGGGCCGGCCGGTGTCCAAGCTGCCGAAGATCTCGGCCGATGGCACGGTGGCCGACGGCGGGACGGCTGATGGCGCGGTGGCCGACGGGTCCGATGGCGCGGTGGCGGGCGGCGCGGGCACCAGCGGCCCCGGGACAGACGGCCCCGGGACAGACGGCGCGGGGGCGGACGACGCG
Source organism: Nonomuraea sp. NPDC049129 (assembly GCF_040648495.1). Classification (NCBI taxonomy): domain Bacteria; kingdom Bacillati; phylum Actinomycetota; class Actinomycetes; order Streptosporangiales; family Streptosporangiaceae; genus Nonomuraea; species Nonomuraea sp. NPDC049129. The sequence goes on from NZ_JBEZDU010000010.1 coordinate 11,020, forward strand.
GGGAAGAGCGGCGCGGGGACAGACAGCGCGGGGACAGACGACGCGGGGAAACGTGGCGCGGGGAAACGCGGCGCGGGGAAACGCGGCGCGAAGACAGGTGACGCGGGGACGGGTGGCACCGTGGCGGGCGGAACAGGGGAGGACGGCAAGAGCAAGGGCACCAAAAAGGAGGGCGGCACGGAGGCGGGAGGATGATGGACCGCACGCTGATGGGCGGGCGGCGCTCGTTCGCCCGGCGGGCGGTGGGCGCGCAGTCGGCCATGTGGCGGCTGGACGGGGTGATGCTGGTCGCGGTGGCCGCGCTCTGCGTGATCGGCACGCTGCTGGTCTGGTCGTCGACCCGCACTTGGGCGCCCGGCTCCACGGGGCTGGTCAAGAAGCACGTACTCAACCTCTCCATCGGGACGCTGCTCTGCGCCGCGGTGACCGTCATCGACCATCGGGCGATGCGGGCGTACGCGCCTCTGGCGTTCCTGCTCTCGCTGGTCGGCCTGGGACTGGTGATCACGCCGCTGGGTGCGACGATCAACGGCTCGCACTCGTGGATCCTGCTGGGCGGCGGCTTCGCCGTGCAGCCGTCGGAGTTCGCCAAGCTCGGCCTGCTGCTCATCATCGCGATGCTGCTGGCCCAGCCCGGCGAGGGCAGCGATCGGCCGCGCGGGCTCGACGTCTGGCTGGCGCTGTTCGCCGCGCTGCTGACGATGGGGTTGGTGATGTTGCAGCCCGACCTCGGCACCACGCTCGTGCTGGCCGTGATCACGGCTGCCGGGCTGGTGATCGCGGGAGTGCGCAAGAGGTGGATCATCCTGCTGACGCTGATCGCCGGGGTCGGGGTGTTCTGCGTGTTCGCGTTCGGGATGCTGGAGCCGTACCAGGTCGCGCGGTTCACCGCGTTTCTCGATCCGCGCGTCGATCCGCGCGGCGTCGGCTACAACAGCACGCAGTCGCTGATCGCCATCGGCTCGGGGCAGTTGTTCGGCAAGGGGCTCTTCGACGGCGGGCAGACGACCGGCCGGTTCGTGCCCGAGCAGCACACCGACTTCATCTTCACGGTCGCGGGGGAGGAGTTCGGGTTTCTCGGCTCGCTCACCGTGGTGCTCCTGCTCGGCGTGGTGCTGGTGCGCGGGCTGAGGATCGCCCGGCTGTGCGAGGACAGGTTCGGCACGCTCGTGGCCGGGACGATCGTGTGCTGGCTGGCGTTCCAGACGTTCGTCAACATCGGCATGACCATCGGCATCATGCCGATCACCGGGCTGCCGCTGCCGTTCGTCTCGTACGGCGGCACGGCCACATTCGCCAATCTCATCTCGATTGGGCTTCTACAGTCGATCCGGATCCGCGAACAGTCGTTTAATTGACAGTATGTTCTTGGCCTACTGCGACGAGTGCGAGGAGCGCTTCCTCCTGCCCGCCAGCCACATCACCGCCGTACACAACCTCGCCAGCGGGGTCATCGCCATCGAGCTGACCTGCTACGAGGGACACAAACTGATCGTTCTCAGCGGCAACGACATCGACATCCCGGGACCTGCCACGGTCTGAGCGCCGCTAGTCTGGGTGTCATGACTGTCGAGTCGATTTTTCCCCGCCTGGAAGCGCTGCTGCCCAAGGTGCAGAAGCCCATCCAGTATGTCGGGGGTGAGCTCAACTCGACCGTGAAGGACTGGGACTCCACCGACGTGCGGTGGGCGCTGATGTATCCGGACGCCTATGAGGTCGGGCTGCCCAACCAGGGCGTCGCGATCCTCTACGAGATCCTCAACGAGCTGCCCGCCACGCTGGCCGAGCGGACCTACGCCGTCTGGCCCGACCTTGAGGCCCTCATGCGCGCGGAGGGCATCCCGCAGTTCACCGTGGACGCCCATCGGCCGGTGCGCGCCTTCGACGTGCTGGGCCTGTCGTTCTCCACTGAGCTCGGCTACACCAACATGCTGACCGCGCTCGACCTGGCCGGCATCCCGCTGCTGGCCGTCGAGCGCGGCGACGACGACCCGATCGTGCTGGCGGGCGGTCACGCGGCCTTCAACCCCGAGCCGATCGCCGACTTCCTCGACGCCGCCGTGCTCGGCGACGGCGAGCAGATCGCGATCGCCATCTCCGAGGTCATCCGCGAGTGGAAGGGCGAGGGCAGCCCCGGCGGGCGCGACGAGCTGCTCATGCGGCTGGCCGAGTCCGGCGGCGTCTACGTGCCGAAGTTCTACGACGTCGACTACCACCCCGATGGCCGCATCACGCGGGTCGCGCCCAACAGGCCCGACGTGCCGTGGCGGGTGCACAAGCACACGGTCATGGACCTGGACGAGTGGCCCTATCCGAAGAAGCCGCTGGTGCCGCTGGCCGAGACCGTGCACGAGCGGTTCAGCGTGGAGATCTTCCGCGGCTGCACGCGCGGCTGCCGTTTCTGCCAGGCGGGGATGATCACCCGCCCGGTCCGCGAGCGGTCGATCACGACGATCGGCGCCATGGTCGAGAACGGCATCAAGGAGTCCGGCTTCAACGAGGTCGGTCTGCTGTCGCTGTCGTCCGCCGACCATTCGGAGATCGGCGAGGTGGCCAAGGGCCTGGCCGACCGCTACGAGGGCACCAACACCTCGCTGTCGCTGCCCTCGACCCGCGTCGACGCGTTCAACATCGACCTGGCCAACGAGTTCTCCCGCAACGGCCGGCGCTCCGGTCTGACCTTCGCCCCGGAGGGCGGGTCCGAGCGGATGCGCAGGGTGATCAACAAGATGGTCACCGAGGAAGACCTGATCCGCACGGTCACCACCGCCTACTCCCAGGGCTGGCGGCAGGTGAAGCTCTACTTCATGTGCGGGCTGCCCACCGAGACCGACGAGGACGTGCTCGGCATCGCCGACCTGGCCAAGAAGGTCATCAAGGCGGGCCGCGAGATCACCGGCTCGCGCGACATCCGCTGTACGGTCTCCATCGGCGGATTCGTGCCCAAGCCGCACACGCCGTTCCAGTGGGCCGGCCAGGCCGACCACGAGACCGTCGACCGGCGGCTCAAGGCGCTGCGTGACTCGCTGCGTGGCGACAAGAATTACGGCCGGGCCATCGGCTTCCGCTACCACGACGGCAAGCCGTCGATCGTGGAGGGCCTGCTGTCGCGCGGTGACCGCCGGGTCGGCGCGGTGATCCGGGCCGTCTGGGAGGACGGCGGGCGCTTCGACGGGTGGAGTGAGCACTTCTCCTACGAGCGCTGGATGGCCGCGGCCGAGAAGGCCGGCGTCGACGTCGACTGGTACACCGTGCGCGAGCGCGAGGAGAACGAGGTCCTGCCCTGGGACCACCTCGACGCCGGGCTCGACCGCGAATGGCTCTGGCAGGACTGGCAGGAGGCCGTGTCCGGGAGCGAGGTCGAGGACTGCCGCTGGACTCCGTGCTACGACTGCGGCGTCTGCCCGACCATGGGGACGGAGATCCAGATCGGCCCGACGGGTAAGAAACTTCTTCCTCTCACGGTGGTCTAGCCGCGCTGAGTGCGCGGCCCGTACCTCGCCGTACATGATCTGGGACGTTGAGTCTCCGGAGCGGCATATCCTGAGACGAAGGAAACACTTACACGGGAAGGACGACCAGCTCTGAAACCTGTTCCCGATGGGCCCCCGCCCGCGCCTACGGTGCAGCGCCTGCGTGTGCGCTACGCCAAGCGCGGACGTCTGCGCTTCACCAGCCACCGCGACATCTCGCGGGCCGTCGAGAGAGCGGTCCGCCGTGCCGGCATTCCGGTGGCCTTCAGTGCGGGCTTCTCACCCCATCCGAAGATCTCCTATGCGGGCGCGGCGCCGACCGGCGTCGCCAGCGAGGCCGAATACCTCGAGATCGGCGTCACGAAACCGTGCGAACCCGGACGGATCCGTGTCGACCTGGACGGCTCTCTGCCGCCTGGTCTCGACGTGCTCGACGTCGTGGAGGCCACCGTTGGTGGGCTGGCCGACCGCTTGGAGGCATCTGAGTGGGATGTGCGGTTGCCCGGCGCCGACTGGGAGCTCGCGGAGACGGCGGTGGCGAAATTCCTCGCCGCCGAGACCGTGGAGGTCGAACGCCTCACCAAGAAGGGCCCCCGACGCTTCGACGCCCGGGAGGCGGTGTTGAGGCTCGAGGTGCCCGAGGGAGCAGACAGAACCGCAGCTCAGGTGCCAGGACAGTCGTGTGTCATACTGCGCATGGTTGTTCGGCACGTGATTCCTGCCGTACGACCCGACGATGTGCTCACAGGGCTGCGCCTTGTGGCCGACTTCGCGCCGCCGGTTCCCCCCGAGGTGACCAGGCTGGCGCAGGGGCCGCTCGACGTCAGCACCGGTGCGCTTGCCGATCCGCTCGGCCTGGACCGCGACACTACGCGCGGCGGCGAGGCGGTTTCGGCGGGTGAGCAGGTCGACGGTTAAGGACGTGCCTTGCGCGAGCGGGGTACGACCGCTGACAGGACTTGGCGCCTGCGCCCCCCTCCGGGGGCGCGGGCGGACAACGAGACACGAGAGCTCCTGCGCGGCGCGGCGACGCGCCCGGGAGCTGACGGGAGAGCGCCCGCATGCTCGAGAACGAGCCCAACGGCGGGGCCGACGGCCCCGGCGGGGAGACAACTGAACAGTCCAAGGTGACAAAGCGTCGCCGTGCCGCGAGCCGGCCGGCGGGACCGCCGCCCGAGCTGCCAGAGGAGCCGTCGCCCACGGTCACGACCACGGTCGCGGCCGCTGCGACCGAGCCCGCGAGCCCGGTCGAGCCGGCGAGCCCGGTTGAGGCCGCCGTGGCGCAGGCCATGGATGACGCTGTGGCGCAGGCCGCCGACATCGTCGCTGAGGAGAAGCCCAAGAGGGCGGCGAGGACGCGGTCGACGGCCACGACGACGCGCCGCCGTACCAGCAAGAAGGCCGCGGACGAGGCGCCGGAGAGCGCGCAGGACACCAGCGGTGGGGTCCCCGAGAGCGTGACCGGCACCGGCGGTGAGGCCGTGAGCACCCTGGAAGCGGCTGAGGGGGGCGAGCAGGCGGTCGAGGCCGCCCCGGCCAAGCGTCGCCGCACTCGCAAGAAGACAGAGCCTGAGGCGGCCGCTGAGAGCGTCGAGACGGCTCCGGGACGCTCCGCCGAGGTCGCGGCGGGCGTCGGTGAGGCGGCCGCCGAGCGGCTCGGCAGCGCCGACGCCGAAGAGGACGTCACCGAGCTCCTGCCCGAGGACGAGCCGCTGGACGACGAGCCCGCCGGCGAGGACCTCGACGAGGTCGACCGGCCGAGCCTGCTCGCCGACCCGTTCGGCCTGTCCGCGCGGGCGCAGAGCCAGCAGGGGACCGCGTTCCAGCGCCCCGCCGCCATCTTCGCGCCGCTGTTCCAGGCCCCGGACCCGACCCAGGCCAAGCCCGCCGCGACCCGGCGCCCAGAGCCGCAGCCGCAACCGCAGCCCGAGCAGGCGGCCCCGGAGCCCGAGGAGGCCGCGGAGACGGTCACCGACGAGGAGGCCGACACCGCCGACGAGACGGAGGAGGAGGGCGGCAGCCGCCGTCGTCGCCGCCGTCGTGGCGGCAGGGGCCGTGGCAAAACACGCGAGCGTGACGACGCCGACGACGAGTCCGACGAGTCCGACGACGAACAGGGCGAGGAGCCTCAGGAAGAAGAGGCGTCCAGTTCCCGCCGGCGTCGCCGCCGCAGGCGCCGTGGTGCCGACGACGGCGCCGAGCCGGCCGGGGACGACCCGCCCAACACCGTCGTACGCATCCGCGCGCCCCGCACGGGCCGCGCCGCCGGCCATGACATCTCCGCCGACGGCGTCACGAGCGTGCGCGGCTCCACCAGGCTCGAGGCCAAGAAGCAGCGCCGTCGTGAGGGCCGCGAGCTGGGCCGCCGGCGTCCGCCGATCATCACCGAGTCGGAGTTCCTGGCTCGGCGCGAGTCGGTCGACCGGATGATGGTGGTGCGCCGCCAGGGCGACCGCACCCAGATCGCGGTGCTGGAGGACGGCGTGCTCGTCGAGCACTACGTCAACCGTGAGGCCAGCCAGTCCTATGTCGGCAACGTCTACCTCGGCAAGGTCCAGAACGTACTGCCGTCGATGGAGGCCGCCTTCGTCGACATCGGCAAGGGCCGCAACGCCGTCCTGTACGCCGGTGAGGTCAACTTCGACACCGCGGGCCTGGAAGGCCAGCCCAAGCGCATCGAGGCGGCGCTGAAGTCCGGTCAGTCGGTGCTGGTGCAGGTCACCAAGGACCCGATCGGCCACAAGGGCGCCCGCCTGACGTCGCAGATCAGTCTGCCGGGCCGCTACCTCGTGTACGTGCCCGACGGCTCGATGACCGGCATCAGCCGCAAGCTGCCCGACAAGGAGCGCACGCGGCTCAAGAGCATCCTGAAGAAGGTCATGCCCGAGAACGCCGGCGTGATCGTGCGCACGGCCGCGGAGGGCGCTTCTGAGGACGAACTGGCCCGCGACGTGGCCCGCCTGTCGGCGCAGTGGGAGAACATCCAGAAGAAGGCCAAGTCGGCCAGCCCGCCCGAGCTGCTCTCGGCCGAGCCGGACCTGACCGTCCGCGTGGTCCGCGACGTCTTCAACGAGGACTTCACCTCGCTGGTCGTGCAGGGCGAGGAGGCGTGGGAGACGGTCGAGGAGTACGTCAAGTATGTCGCGCCGCACCTCGGCGAGCGCCTGTCCAAGTGGGACACCGAGCAGGGCGACGTGTTCGAGTCCTACCGGATCGACGAGCAGCTCGGCAAGGCGATGGAGCGGAAGGTCTGGCTGCCCAGCGGCGGCTCGCTGGTGATCGACCGTACCGAGGCGATGAGCGTCGTCGACGTCAACACCGGCAAGTTCACCGGGCAGGGCGGCAACCTCGAAGAGACCGTCACCCGCAACAACCTGGAGGCGGCCGAGGAGATCGTCCGCCAGCTCAGGCTCCGCGACATCGGCGGCATCATCGTGATCGACTTCATCGACATGGTGCTGGAGTCCAACCGCGACCTGGTGCTGCGGCGGCTGCTCGAATGCCTGGCGCGCGACAGGACCAAGCACCAGGTGGCTGAGGTCACCTCGCTGGGTCTGGTCCAGATGACGCGTAAGCGGGTCGGTCAGGGCCTCCTGGAGGCCTTCTCGACGCCGTGTGACTGCTGCAACGGGCGTGGTCTGATCGTCTCCACGGAGCCGGTCGAGTCCAAGCCGGAGCCGCGCGGCACTCAGGGCAAGATGGCCATCGAGAAGGCGGTCTCGGACAAGGTGTCCGCGGCCAAGGACTCCGGTAGCCGTGATACCGTGACCGATGCGCTTGAAGACGTCCCGGCTGAGGACGACCAGGCGGGCCAGACTTCCGGCAGAGGGCGGCGACGCTCTCGCCGAGCCAAGTCAGCCGAGTAGCCAGGCGCTCCCGCAAGGGAGCGCTCCTCGGCGGACTGCCCCGACGATCCGTCCGGTTCGACCAGGGCACCGTTAATCCGGTACTCTTGAGAATCGGTGCGTCCAGCGGCGCGCCCTGTTCGCGCGCCTACTCGGTTCGTCGGTTCCAGACAGCACCGAATGCCGGGCGCAGCATTCAGAAGTCAGTAGAAGGGTTCCGCGGTGTACGCGATCGTTCGTTGCGGCGGCAGGCAGCAGAAGGTCTCCGTCGGTGACGTCCTCGAGGTGGACAAGGTCGCCGGCGAGGTCGGCACTTCGGTTTCGCTGCCGACGGTCCTCGTCGTCAACGACGGCGATGTGACCACGGAGGCGGGCAAGTTCCTGGTGAGCGCCGAGATCCTCGGTGAGACCAAGGGGCCGAAGATCCGCATCCTGAAGTACAAGAACAAGACCGGTTACAAGAAGCGCCAGGGTCACCGTCAGCGGTACACCCAGGTGAAGATCACCGGTATCGACCAGGCCTGATCGGGGAGTTAGAGAGATGGCACACAAGAAGGGCGCGTCGTCCACCCGGAACGGCCGTGACTCCAACGCCCAGCGCCTGGGCGTCAAGCGCTTCGGCGGCCAGCTGGTCAACGCGGGCGAGATCATCGTCCGGCAGCGTGGCACCCACTTCCACCCCGGCGACAACGTCGGCCGCGGCGGCGACGACACGCTGTTCGCGCTGGCCGCCGGCCACGTGCAGTTCGGTCTCAAGCGCGGTCGCCGCGCGGTGAGCATCGTTCCGGTGGCGGAGTAGATTCTCAGAGTTTCCTGCTCAGGGGCGGATCGGGTTCTCGATCCGTCCCTGAGTGCGTTTGTATGGCTTTTATGGTGTACGGCTCAGCGCGGTGGGCCCCACCCGCCGTGCGGGGCCGGGGCCCGTCCAGGGGCACGCTCCTCCGGTGGACGTGGTCGCGCGCCGTGACGTGCGCATTCTTGGCCCCGGTCCGTGGACTGGGTTATGTGACGGGCCTTGATCGGCCTAGGAGGAGGGGCCGGGATGGCTGACTTTGTGGACCAAGTGGTGCTGCATCTCAAGGCGGGTGACGGCGGCAACGGCTGCGCGTCCGTGCACCGGGAGAAGTTCAAGCCGCTCGGCGGGCCCGACGGCGGCAACGGCGGGCGCGGCGGCGCGGTGATCCTTGAGGTGAGCCCCAACACCGCCACACTGCTCGAATACCACCACCGGCCGCATCGCAAGGCCGACAACGGCAAGCAGGGCCAGGGGTCCAACCGCGACGGGGCCAATGGCGGGGACGTCATCCTTCCGGTGCCCAATGGGACGGTCGTCAAGAACGCCGCCACCGGTGAGGTGCTCATCGACCTGGTGGGCGTCGGCACCCGCTACGTGATCGCCGAAGGCGGTTTCGGCGGGCTCGGCAACGCGGCGCTGGCCAGCACCAAGCGCAAGGCGCCCGGGTTCGCGCTGCTCGGGGAGCCGGGGGACGCGCTCGACGTCATGCTGGAGCTCAAGAGCGTCGCCGATGTGGCGCTCGTCGGCTTCCCCAGCGCCGGGAAGTCGTCGCTGATCGCGGCCCTGTCCGCGGCCCGGCCGAAGATCGCCGACTACCCGTTCACCACCCTGATCCCCAACCTGGGCGTGGTGACCGCGGGCGAGACCGTCTTCACCGTCGCCGACGTGCCGGGGCTGATCCCGGGGGCGTCGCAGGGCAAGGGGCTCGGGCACGAGTTCCTGCGCCACGTCGAGCGGTGCGACATGCTCATCCACGTCATCGACTGCGCCACCATGGAGCCGGGACGCGACCCGATCAGCGACTACGAGGTGATCGAGGCCGAGCTGGAGGCCTACGGCAAGCTCGAGGACCGGCCCCGCATGGTCGTGCTGAACAAGGCCGACGTGCCGGACGCCCGGGAGCTGGCCGATCTGGTCAGGGGCGAGTTCGAGGAGCGGGGGCTGCGGGTCTTCACCATCTCGGCCGCCACCCATGACGGGCTGCGGGAGCTGACGTTCGCGATGGGCGAATGGGTGGCCGCGGCCAGGGCCGCCAAGCCCGTCGAGGAGCCCACGCGGCTGGTGCTCAGGCCCAAGCAGCTCGGCGAGGCCGGGTTCAGCGTCCGCCGGGTCAACGACAACCTCTTCCAGGTCACCGGCGAGAAGCCGGAGCGCTGGATCAGGCAGACCGACTTCAGCAACGACGAGGCCGTCGGTTACCTGGCCGACCGGCTGGAGCGGCTGGGCATCGAGGATCAGCTGGTCAAGGCCGGTGCCACCGCGGGCGCGGAGGTCGTTATCGGGCCGATGGAGGGTGGCTACGTCTTCGACTGGCAGCCCACGCTCAACGCCGAGTCCGTACGGCAGGGGCCGCGCGGCACCGACAACCGGTTCTAGCGGCGCCCGACCCCCGGCTTTCGGTCCTAGGTCGCCCGGCCCGCCCTCTGGCGTCCCCGGCTTTCCGTCCCGGGGGGCCTGGCCCCGGCGGCATCCCGGTCCTCGGCCGGTTGCCGACGGCGGGAGCACCGGCCGGGAAGGTCGGGTCGCCGGTCTCCGATAGGCTTCGAACGTGCGGGAACAGATCAGCTCAGCGTCGAAGGTCGTCGTCAAGGTCGGCTCTTCGTCGCTCACCACCCCCCAAGGCATGATCGACGTCGACCGGGTCGATGCCCTGGTCGACGTGCTGGCCGCCCGCCGCCGCGCCGGGACCCAGCTGGTCCTGGTCTCCTCGGGAGCGATCGCGGCGGGCCTGGGCCCGCTGGGGCTGACCGCACGCCCCCGCGACCTCGCCACCCAGCAGGCCGCCGCCTCCGTCGGCCAGGGCGTGCTCGTCGCCCGCTACACCTCCTCCTTCGCCCGCTACGGCCTGCGCGTCGGCCAGGTGCTGCTGACCGCCGACGACATGATGCGCCGCGCCCACCACGCCAACGCCCAGCGCACCCTCAACCGGCTGCTGGAGCTCGGCATCGTGCCGATCGTCAACGAGAACGACACCGTCGCCACCGACGAGATCCGCTTCGGCGACAACGACCGGCTGGCGGCCCTGGTCGCCCATCTCATCCACAGCGACGCACTGGTCCTGCTCTCCGACGTCGACGCCCTCTACGACGGGCCGCCGAGCCGCAGCGGGTCCCGGCGGCTGGCCGAGATCCGCGGCCCAGAAGACCTGGTCGGCGTCGAGCTCGGCAAGAACGGCGCGGCGGTCGGCACCGGCGGCATGGTCACCAAGGTGCAGGCCGCCAGGATCGCCACCGGCGCCGGCGTGCCCGTCGTGCTGACCGCCGCCGCGCACGCCGCCCAGGCGCTGGCCGGGGCCGATGTCGGGACCTATTTCCACCCTGGCGGCCGTCATCCCGGCACCCGGCTGCTCTGGCTCGCCCACGCGACCACCGGACGAGGGCGGCTGCTGCTCGACGACGGCGCGGTGGAGGCCATCGTGGCCAGGCGCAAGTCGCTGCTGCCCGCCGGGGTCACCTCGGTGGAGGGCGACTTCGCGGCCGGCGACCCGGTGGACCTGTGCGGGCCGCGTGGCGGGGTGGTGGCGCGCGGGCTGGTCAACTTCGACGCGGTGGAGATCCCCGGACTGCTCGGCCGCTCGACGCGAGACCTGGGCAATGAGCTCGGTCCCGAATACGAGCGCGAGCTGATCCACCGCGACGACATCGTCATACTGGAAGCCCACAACTAGACAGCCGAAACCGGCAGCCCGCAGCCAGGCCACCGGTCACCGAAAGCAACCAGGCCATCGGTCTCCGGAGGCCCGCAACCAGGCGGCCGGATACCAAAAGCAACACCGGAAGCCCGCAACCAGGCGGCCGGATACCGAAGGCCACAACTAGGCAGGCAGCCGGCTCGCCGGCGGTCGGCAGAGGAGCGTGTGATGTCCGAGGAGTTCCTGAAGGTCGCCCGCGCGGCGCGAGAGGCCGCCGCCGAGCTGGCCCCGCTGCCGCGGGCGCCCAAGGACCGGGCGTTGCGCGCCGTCGCCGACGCCCTCGTCGCCCACACCGCCGAGATCGTCGAGGCCAACGCCAAGGACGTCGCGCAGGCGCGGGAGCAGGGCACGCCGGAGGCCATGATCGACCGGCTGCGCCTCGACGGGCCCAGGATCGAGGCCATCGCCGAGGCCGTACGCCAGGTGGCCGACCTGCCCGACCCCGTCGGCGAGGTGATCCGGGGCAGCACGCTGCCCAACGGCCTGGAGCTGCGCCAGCTCAGGGTGCCGCTGGGCGTGATCGGCATCATCTACGAGGGCCGCCCCAACGTCACCGTCGACGCCGCCGCGCTCTGCCTCAAGAGCGGCAACGCGGCCCTGCTCAGGGGCTCGTCCAGCGCCTACTCCTCCAACACCGTGCTGGTGCGGGTGATGCAGGACGCGCTGGAGGGCACCGAGGTGCCTTCCGGGGCGGTGCAGCTGGTGCCGGGCCTGACGCGCGACTCCGTCAAGGAGCTGATGCGGGCCCGCGGCCTGGTCGACGTGCTGATCCCGCGCGGGGGCGCGTCGCTGATCAACTCGGTGGTCGAGGAGTCGACGGTCCCGGTGATCGAGACCGGCGTGGGCAACTGCCACGTCTACATCGACGCCGACGCCGATCTGGACTTGGCCGTCGACATCCTGGTCAACGCCAAGGCGCAGCGGCCGTCGGTGTGCAACGCGGCTGAGACGTTCCTGGTCCACGCCGGGGTGGCCGACGCGTTCGTGCCCCGGGCGCTCCAGGCGCTCAAGGACGCGGGCGTGACCGTGCACGGCGACGACCGGATCGCCGCCTACGGCGAGGTGGAGCCGGCCACCGAGGACGACTTCCGCACCGAATACCTCTCGCTCGACATCGCCGCCGCCGTCGTCGGTTCGCTGGAGGAGGCCGTCGCCCACATCAGGCGCTACGGCTCGGGCCACACCGACGCCATCGTCACCCGGTCGCAGCAGGCGGCGCGCAGGTTCGTGTCGCTGGTCGACTCGGCGGCCGTCGCGGTCAACGCCTCCACCCGGTTCACCGACGGCGGCGAGTTCGGCTTCGGCGCGGAGATCGGCATCTCCACCCAGAAGCTGCACGCGCGCGGCCCGATGGGACTGCCCGAGCTGACGTCCACCAAATGGGTCTATACCGGCGAAGGGCATCTGCGTACATCAGCAGGCACGGTCATCCCAAGGTCAGGCGCCTGACGGGGTTGGGCAGCGGTGGCGTGTCGGCGTGACCGGTCAGCGGAGGAGCTCGGTTGACTGGTCTACATGGAGATCGTCATCGCCTTGGCCTTCGCGGCCGTGGTGCTGGTCGGCGCGGATCGGCTGCTGCTGTGGATGGAGAGCCGCGGCCACATCCACTGGCGCGGGAAGGGCAGGAAGGACCTGTCGGCGGAGCTTACGACAGAGCTCGACAGCATGCTGTCCGAGCAATCCCGCCGATAAAGCTTCGGCGCGCCGCACGCGCTATCAGGCGTCCCAGCGCTAGGGTGTTGACCCTTATGGGCGCGCCGGGCGGGGAGGGACGGTGACCAAGCTCGGCAAGGTCGGGCCGTACACCCTGCTCGAGAGGCTCGGTCGGGGCGGCATGGGCGAGGTCTATCTCGCCAGCTCCCGCCGGGGCGAGCGGGTCGCCCTCAAGGTCCTGCACGACCTGGCAGAAGACAACTCCATGCGGGTCAGGCTCGAACGCGAGGTCCGGGCGCTGCGCCGGGTCGAGAGCCCGTACGTGGCCAAGGTGCTGGACGCCGATCTCTCGTGCGACCGGCCGTACCTCGTCATGGAGAACATCGAGGGCGCCACGCTGCTCGACATGGTGCGCCACAGCGGCCCGCTCAACATGGCGCAGCTGGTGGAGCTGGCGCAGGGCATCGCCACCGCGCTCGCGATCATCCACGCGGCCGGCGTGGTGCACCGCGATCTCAAGCCCGCGAACATCATCATGGGCGCCGAGGGCCCGGTCCTCATCGACTTCGGCATCGCGCAGGTGCTGGACGCCACCCGGCTCACCCTGACCGGCACCTTTCTCGGCACGCCCGGCTACACCGCGCCCGAGATCTTCGCCGACGAGCACGTCGACTCGCCCGCCGACATCCACGCGTGGGCGGCGACGGTGGCGTTCGCGGCGACCGGGCGGCCGACGTTCGGGCGGGGGACGGCCGAGGCGCAGATGTACGCGGTGCTCAACGGGCAGGCCGACCTCAAGGGCGTGCCGGTGGCGCTGTTGTCGCTGGTGCGGGCCGCGCTGAATCGGGAGCCGGGCAAGCGCCCGACGGCCGCGCTGCTGGCCGATCGCCTGTCACGGCTGGCCAAGGCGACCAGTCCCGCCGAGCCCGATGCCGCCCGTGCCGTGCCCGCGGCAGAGGAGGGCGTCGCGGTGCGTGGCCGGGCCGGTGAGGAGGCCAAGCCGCGCGGCCGTACGGCAGAGGAGGCGAAAGCCCGCAGCCGTACGGCGGAGGAGGCCAAGCCGCGTAGCCGGACCGGTGAGGAGGCCAAGCCACCGCGCGGCCGGATCGCGGACGACGGGAAGGTGCCCGCGCCGCGGACGCGGACGAACCCGGATGGGAAGGTCCCCATGCCGCGCGGCCGTACGAGTGCGGACGGGAAGGTGCCCGCACCCCGCGGCCGCACGAGTACGGACGGAAAGGGCACGGGGCCACGGCTCCGCACAGGCGAGGGCGTCAAGGCCACACCCGTACGGAGCCGCACGAAGGCCGTGACCGGGAAACCCCGGACGCCGGGCACGCGCAACACCGGACTCAGGTCGGAGTCGGGCTCCACCACGCTGCCCGCGGGCAACGCCGCGCTGTTGCTGCTCGCGGTGCTGGCCGTGCCCTGTGTGGTGGCGTCGGTGATCTGGCCGATCGCGACGATCGGGATCACGGCCGCGTTCGTCCTGCTGACCAGGACGCTCTGGATGAGCCACTGGATGGTCAGGAAGCGGGTCTCGCGCCGGGTCAGGGTGACCCTGCGCGTGGTGCTCTTCCCGTTCGCGTTCACCGGTGCGACCGCGACCGCCGTGGTGTGGCCGGGCGTGCCCGTCGCGGTGGCGGCGGGTGGCGCGCTCTGGCTGATCGGCGGCGGCCAGATCGATGCCGACTGGTGGCAGCAGCCCGCGCCGGTCACCGCCGCGGGTGTCGTGTTCGGGATGCTGTGTGGCGGCATCACCGGACGCGAGATCGAGCGGGTCGGCGCTCACCTGCCGGATCTGCGCAGGGAAGGGCTGCGCGCACTGGCCGTGCTGGGCGGGTTCGTCGCCCTGTGCGCGGCGGCGGTGCGCGCTATCGCGCTGCTTCTGTGACCGGCTGTGGGTTAGCCCTGGCCGCCGTCGCGGCGGGAGAAGCGGTTGAAGATGCGCTCGCCCGCGTTGACCGCACCCTCTGCCACGTCGCGCAGTACGCCGATGAACGGATCCTGCGACTGCGACCACGACGCGCGGTAGGACTCGGCAGCGGCCTTGATCTCCTCGGTGACCCGGGCGCTGGCGTCGTCTTCCCTGCGCGGGTAGTCGCCGCCGAGGATGCGCTCGTACTCGCCGCCGCGGTGCCACTTGTCGAGCTCGGCCACGCGCACCACGGCGAACGGGTGGGTGGTGCCGAGCAGGTTGAGCACCTTGAGGAAGCCGTCGCGCAGGTCGCCAGCGGTGTCGTATTCCTGGTATTGCTCCAGGAACGCCTCGATGTTCATCTCGTGGGTGTAGGCGCCGCCGGCCAGCTTCATCAGCGCGCGCTTGGCCGCGTCCGGGTCCTGGCCGGTGAGCAGGCCGCCGCGGTCGGAGGAGAGCTCGGACTTGCGGTACCACTCCTCCAGGCCCGCGACGATCGCGCGCAGGCCGATGTAGCCGAGCGGGATCCAGGCCACGCGGGTGGCCAGGCGGGTGAGGATGTCGAGCATCGTCCGGTAGACGGCGTGGCCCGACAGGATGTGCGAGGTCTCGTGACCGATGACGAAGCGCTGCTCCTCCTCGTTCATGAGGTTGAGCAGGCCGGTGGTCACCACGATGAACGGGTCGTCGAAACCGATGGCCTTGGCCTGGACCTGCGGGTCCTGCTGGACGTAGATCTCGGGGATCCGGTGCAGGTCGAGGACGTAGGCGGCGTCGCGGCCCATGTCGTAGAGGGAGCGGAACTGAGTCTCGCTCACACGCACGGCCGACGCCAGGTACATCAGGCGCAGGCGGCGCTCGCTGATGAGGCCGGACATCTGCTTGAGAACCGTGTCGAACCCACTCAACTTACGCAGAGCGACCAGCGCGGACCGGTCTGCGGGGTGTTCGTAGGCACGAGACGAGATGCCGGGCAATTGGACGCGGTTGCGGTCCGGGGTGGTCGTCATGCCCGGCATGCTACGTCGGCAGCCGGGACGGCGCGCGTTCATCACCTGGGTTCGTGACGGGGTTGGTGACCGCTTTGGTCAGCGGGGGGTGCCATGTGGGTGTCGGATAGCCGACGCGTAGGGTCCTTTCATGATGAACGCGCCGAGTGTCCAGGGAAAGCGACGCGTGGGAGTGATGGGTGGGACGTTCGACCCGATTCACCACGGTCACCTGGTCGCCGCCAGCGAAGTGGCTCACCACTTCAATCTCGACGAGGTCGTCTTCGTGCCTACGGGCCGGCCCTACCAGAAGTCGGAGCGCGAGGTGTCCGCGCCCGAGGACCGCTATCTGATGACCGTGATCGCGACCGCGTCGAACCCCCGCTTCTCGGTGAGCCGGGTGGACGTCGACCGGCCCGGGCCCACCTTCACCATCGACACGTTGCGTGAGATCTCCGCGATCTACGGACCTGAGGCACAGCTCTACTTCATCACCGGAGCCGACGCCCTCGGTGCGATCCTCAGCTGGCAGGACGCCGAGGAGCTGTTCGAACTCGCCCATTTCGTGGGATGTACGCGGCCCGGCCACACGCTGCACGATCCGGGCCTGCCCCCGGGGAAAGTGACCTTGCTGGAGATCCCCGCCCTGGCCATCTCCTCGTCGGAGTGCAGGCAGCGGGTGGAGAAGGGTGAGCCGATCTGGTACCTGGTGCCGGATGGAATCGTGCAGTACATCAACAAACGCGGCCTTTACCACGCAGAGGGGTGAAGGTGCTCGTGCCATACGTGGGGCTGCGGAGCCGTAACGGGTACCCTCAACATAGGGGCATGTTGCCGACACAGGAGGACCGACCCGCATCGTGACCGCATCCGAAAGAGCCGTCCAGCTCGTCCAGATCGCCGCCGAGGCCGCGGCCGACAAGCTGGCCGATGACATTCTCGCCTACGACGTGAGCGAGCAACTCGTCATCACCGACGCGTTCCTGCTCTGCTCCGCCACGAACGACCGCCAGGTCCGCGCCATCGTCGACGAGATCGAAGACAGGCTGCGCATCGAGGCCGACGCCAAGCCGGTACGCCGCGAGGGTGAGCGCGAGGGCCGTTGGGTGCTCCTCGACTACCTCGACATCGTCGTACACGTGCAGCACGAGGAGGACCGCACCTTCTACGCGCTGGAGCGCCTCTGGAAGGACTGCCCGGCCATCCCGCTCCCGGAGAGCGTGGCGCAGGCCAACATCCAGCGGGCTCGCACTTGAGCAAGAGGATCGTCTGCCTCAGGCATGGCCAGACGCTGTGGAACGTCGAGCGTCGCTTCCAAGGCCACTCCGACATCCCGCTCGACGAGACCGGTGTCGCCCAGGCGGCGAGGGCGGCGTCCCTGCTGGCCTCGCTGCGGCCCACCGTCATCGTCTCCTCCGACCTCCAGCGGGCCAACGACACCGCCCTGGCGCTCGGCCGGATCGTCGGCCTCGAGGTCTCCGTCGACAAGGACCTCCGCGAACGCGGCGGAGGTCAGTGGGAGGGCCTGACCCGCGACGAGATCGCCGCCCGCTGGCCGGAGGAGTACGTGGCCTGGGAGGCCCCCGACGGCGAACCGGTCGCCGACGTGGCCGGCCGGGTGGCGGCCGCCATGCGCCGCTGGGCCGACCGGCTCGACGACGACGGCCTGCTGGTCGTGGCCTCACACGGGGCGGCGCTGCGGCTGGGCATCTGTGAGCTGCTGGGGCTGCCTGAGGAGCTCTGGCCGGCGCTGGGCGGGCTCGGCAACTGCTCCTGGTCGGTGTTGCAGGAGGGGCGTAAGGGGTGGCGGTTGCTCGAGCACAACGCGGGTACGCTGCCTGAGCCGGTCAACAGCGACGACCGTCCGGACGCCTAGCCCCGCCTGGCCCTCGGTCTGCCGCGTCGAGCCCGGGTCGCGTCGAGTCCGAGTCGTGTCGCGTGAGCCGGGGCTGCTGCGTGGGCGGATTCTTCCGGCGATAGCGGATTTGTAGCTCTAGTGCGGGTGGCGGAGGGGATGTGGTGTTATTTCGTCTTAGTGCGCTAGGGCGATGAGGAGACTTCGCGGTGGACCGAGGTGAGGTGCCTTACCTCCGGATCGTCGGCGAGCTGCGGCGGCGGATCGCCGCAGGGGAGCTGGCGGCAGGGGACAGGATCCCGTCCACCCGGCAGATCATGCGTGACTGGGGAGTGGCGATGGCCACGGCCAGCAAGGTGATCGGCGCGCTTCGTGACGAAGGGCTGGTACGCCCGGTGCCCGGGATCGGCACCGTGGTGGTCTACCGGGTCGACGCTCTGCCCGAGGCGGCTGACGGCGGTGGGGGGCTGGAGTCCGCCCCCGCGGACCAGACCGAGCAGCGCGTCCTCGGCGTGGCCATCAAGATCGCTGACAGTGAAGGGCTTGCCGCCGCCTCCATGGACCGGCTCGCCACCGAGCTCGGTGCTTCGGTCCTGTCGCTTCATCGGCACGTACAGAGCAAGGACGAGCTCGTACACCTGATGGCGGACGCCGCCTACGGCGAGATTCCGCTGCCCGCACAGCCGCCGCCCGGTTGGCGCGCCCAGCTGGAGGTGTCGCTGAGGCTTCAATGGCGCCTCCACCGCCGCCATCCCTGGCTGTCCCAGGCCATCCCGCTCACCAGGCCAGAGTTCGTCCGCAACGCGATGGCGCACACCGAATGGATCCTGCGCGCCCTCGACGGCCTCGGCCTCACCCCCAACGCCATGCTGCACGCCAGCGTGTCGCTGGCCGGGTTCGTACGAGGGGTCGCGGCGGCCCCGGAGGCCGACCATGAGGGGCTTGCGGCGGTCAGGGAGGGGCAGCTGGCCGAGGCGCTCTCCTCCG
Organism: Nonomuraea sp. NPDC049129; assembly: GCF_040648495.1. Taxonomy (NCBI): domain Bacteria; kingdom Bacillati; phylum Actinomycetota; class Actinomycetes; order Streptosporangiales; family Streptosporangiaceae; genus Nonomuraea; species Nonomuraea sp. NPDC049129. The sequence goes on from NZ_JBEZDU010000010.1 coordinate 29,447, forward strand.
GCGGCTTTCCGACCATGGCCAGGGTGATCGTGCAGCCGGGACTCGACCTCGACCTGGACTCGCTCTTCGAGTTCGGGCTGCGGCGCCAGCTGGACGGGCTGGCCGTACTGGTGGCCAGTGCGGCGCATGGACGGCGCGATTAGGCGAATCCCCGCGATGGCTATATGCTCTCGGAGCGCCGTCACGAGCCAGCTCGTCACGGTGACCAGGGGCTATAGCGCAGCTGGTAGCGCACCTCCATGGCATGGAGGGGGTCTGGGGTTCGAATCCCCATAGCTCCACGTTCGTCGGCGGGGTTGGTATGGTCGCTCGCCCCCTACGGGGGCTTCGCTCCCCCCGGCCTCCTCATTGTTTACCCCGGGGGATAACCCCCGGACCCCCAGCGTCGGGCCAATCGGCCTTCGCTTCGCTCCGGGCTGTTTCTTTTTTGGTTTTCCAATCGGCTTCGCCTCATTGGCGCTTCGCGCTTGGGGGCTTCAGGCGTTTTCTTCCAGTCGGGCCTGGTCCCGACCCCTGTAGGGCCTTCGCTTCGCTCGGGCGTTCTTATTTGGCGCTTCGCCTGCTTGTGGTCATTTGGGTCCTCGGTTGGGAGCATGTGGCGGAGTGTGCTCGTCGTCGGGTAGGGCGCATGAGGACTGCTCGGGACCATCGGTGTGGGCAGGTTGGCCGCAGTTACCCTCCGGTGTTGTTGTCGCCTGTGGGTTCTGCATGTGGATGAGTGGCGCGTGGGCGAGTGTTTCGGTGCCGAGCAGATGCCAGCGGGGCGTGGAGCGCATTTGACCGGTTCGGCGGTCCGGTGTTGTCGTCACCCGTAGGCTCTGCGCCTGGATGAGTGCCGTGTGGACGAGTGTTTCGGTGCTGACCAGATACCTGCGGGTGGTGGGTGTGTCCGCGATGACCTGCGTCAGTACATGTGCGAGTCTGGGTTTCGCGTGGGCTGTGGTGCCGCGGCGGCGTGGGTCACATGGCGCTCCCGGCACAGCAGGCCTGCGGATGACCGGCTCAGAAGGCCAGCGTGATGCCGCCCGCCTCCAGACTGCGGTGAGCTATTGGCCGCTGTCGTACAGGGTCGGCAGCGCCTTCCGCTCCAGCAGCATCCACCACACCTGTCCACGCCGGCCTGCACTTCGGCCCAGATGCGCCGGGGAACTCGGATGTGACGGGGGAACTCGGATTTACCGGGGGAAGTCGCCTCCGCAGGGCGGCATCACGTCTGCGCCCAGAGTGCGTACTAGCGCTTCGTCCTTCGGTTTGGTGTCGGCGATCACGCGCGCGTCATCCCGCTTCCTGTAGAGGCGAAGGGCGAGGGGCGCGGTGATGGCCGCGGTCGCGATGAGCGACCAGGCGAGAGAACCGCCGGTGCCGCCGGTGTCGTTGGCTGCGATCGCGACGTGGCTGAGCGGCTTGATCTCGATGAAGGCTTGGAGCCGGCCGGGCATGGTTCGGGTTGGATGAAGATGTTGCCGGCGAACAAGAGCGGCATCAGCACGACATTGGCGATGCTTATGGTGACGGCCGGGTCGGGCACGAGTAAGGCGGCCGCGGCCCACAGCAATGACAGGTCAGGGCTGGGGCGATCGGCTGCCTCGCCGCTTCCGTTCCTCGGCCCGGGGCGGTTCGCCCGTCACGCCCCAAGTTGTGGTGGCCGCTTCCTGTTTCTTCGCCGTGGTCTATGACGGCCTACTTAGTTTTGAAGGCGTTTCCGTCGTCACAGTACGGACCGGGCGCCAAGCTGCCATCGGCTCTCTTGTATCGGACGCGCCAGTATTGGCCGAGTCTCTTACGCGTATGCGATCAGGGTTTCCCATAGGAGATGGAGGTTGGGGTCGCTGGCTAGCGAAACATGGGGCAGTTGAGATCCCGCCGAGCCGGCCTTCGCTGGAGCTGAAGATGACACCTAAGATCAGCTCATGCTTGACACCGTGATTCCTCTGGGCTTCTTAGGGCTCTTCGCCTGCTTCCTTGTCTTCTGGGTTGTGATGGTCGTTCGGATACTTCGGCAGCGCCGTGTCCTCAAGTACACGGACGCCGTCAGAGCTACCGAACTCACCGGTCGTGTGCGCCAGCTCAAGGTTCGCGGATACGAAGAGCAGGCGGTCCGGCTCGTACAGGAGGAATTGGCGATGCCTCCCAAGGTGGCCCGTTCCTGGGTGAAGTCCATCTAGGAAACAGCGACAGGCTGAGTATTGTGTCCTTCGTGGGCCACCTGCCAGCCGTACGTCTTCCCGACCGTTACGCCAAAGGCGGGCATCCTCCTGGGATGGCGTCTGAAGGCGGATGGCCAGTGGAAAGCACTGGTGGAGAACACGGCCATCGTTCCCGGCTATCGTGGCGGCCTGGCCCCGCACCAGCCATGAATCCCGCCGCGCAGGTAAAAGCGACACGCCGAGAAGAAGAGCGGGACCACCTTTGCTGAGAGAATCGATGGGCGAGTCAGGGCGTATTCGGCTGTTTAGTACTCCAGCCGTACTTAGCCGTTGAGGAGGTGTTGTTGTCGCTGGTAGCGGCAGCGGCGGGCGCGGGCTTGGTGGCGGCGTCTCCATCGTGGCCAGCGTAAACAATGCCAGGCTGGGTGCTGGGGTTGGTAGAGACGGGCATGGGGACGACAGATCTCGTAGGCGGTGAGCGGGACCAGATCTTCTGAAAAGTCCAACTGTAGGGGTCGGCGGGCTGGGGCGGTGATTGTCCGGCGGAGGGCCCTGTGTGCTGGACCGGGGCCGGCTGCTGGGCGGCGAGGAAGGCCGGGTGGGCGTGGGCGACCATGACCAAGATGATGAAGTCGTATCAGGAGATTGCGCGGCGGACCCGGTAGTGGTCGAGTCCGAATGATCCCTCCTCGTGGTCAGCGCGACAGGACCCTCTGGAACGCTCGCTCTCGTCACATGACAGATGCATGCTTGGGAGGCCACGCGACATCGTCGATCGCGAGAAACGGCTGGACCGCGACCGCTGCCGGCGTCATCCCGGCGAAGGCCATGACGTCTCTGTGAAGGTGGGACTGGTCGGCGTAGCCGCTCTCCGCCGCTACCAAGGCGGCGCTATGGCCGGCGGCCAGGCGGTGGGCCGCGTGGTCGAAGCGGATGAGCTGGGCGACGCGCTTGGGGGTGAGGCCGACCTGGGCGCGGAACCGGGACCAAAGGCGTTTGCGGCTCCAGCCGATCTCGGTGACCAGTCGTTCGACGCGTATCCGCCCTCGGCTGGCCACCATCTGCCGCCAGGAGAAGGTGACTTCCGGGTCGAGGGCTCGGCCCGCGTCGGCCCGCCGTGCCAGCGCGGCCTCCGCGATCGCGAATCGGTCCTCCCACGAGGCGGCGGCGCGCAATCGCTCTTGGGTTCGTACGGCGTCTCGTCCCCACAGGTCGTCGAGAGCGACCAGCGTCCCGCCCAGCTCCGAGGAGGCGCCCAAGACCGCGTGTGCGACCATCGGCGAGAGCCGCAGCTGGAGGCATTCGGAGCTGCTGGCGAACCCCCGCCCTCGAGCCCTGTGGGGGGCGAGTCCGGCGACGACGCGTTCTCGCTGCCGCGAACCACAGTCGTCTTCGATGACGAATGGCTGGTCGCCGAGGTCGAAGATCACCATGACCGTGGGGTGCGGGACCAGCGCGACGTTGCGCAGCTCATTCGCTTGATCGCTGAACCCGGCCATCGTGACCCCCGGCAGCCGGCCGGGACGCGATGGAACCGTGATCTCCCATCGAGGCACACCGGCGCGAGCCGACTCGGCTGATCGCACAGCCGACATGGTAGGAGCCACTTCGCGGTGTCGCAATGCCACAACGCGCCTCCGGGGTCGGCAAGGGTCCTGGCTCAGCACCATAGGCCGATGGTGGCGAGAAACGGATCGCTACCGCTGAGCCGCACGGTCGACACCGAATGGCAACTCCCGGGCAGCGCCGGGCTGCTCCACACACCCCGCGCTCAGCACCGCCGGTCAGGGCCGGTTGGTCCACACCTCGCGTTCGGCGCCGTCGGGGTCGTCGGCGATGGTGATCCGCTCGTCGATCAGGGCGGTGGACCGGTTGGCCAGGTTGTATCGGGGCCAGCCCGGGTCGCTCTCGGCGATGAAGCGGACCCAGGCGCCGTGGGTCGTATCGGCGATGACCTGTGGTGGTTCGTCGCCGATGAGGGCATGAGTGGACTTCTCGTCGAGGAGGTCGAACACGTACGGGAGCTCCACCGCGTGGGCGGCGCCGAGGCGGCCGGCGAAGCTCGGCGACTCGTGGTCGAAGCGGTACATCCAGGTGTCGGCCTCGCCGGCCTCAAGGTGTGCCTCGGCGACCCGGATCACCGGAACCCGGATGAAGCAGTCGGTGGTCACGGCGGCGAGCAGGTCCCCGTCGCTCGCTCCCGGCCGGGCTGCCCGATAGAGCTCGATCGTCCCGTCGGGCCCGCCGTAGGCGCCCACGACCGCGGAGAGGATGCGCTCGTCGGCGAGGTCGATCATGCCGGTGGGGACGAGGCCGATCCGGGTGTCGTCGCGGTTCCACCCGGCCAGGAGCCGCACGCCGCTGCCGGCGCCCCTTCTCAGCGCGTCGAGCGGATGGTCGGCGAGGGCGTCGCTGTCGATGACCGGGGCGAAGGGGAGGCTGCCCCACTTGGTCGGATCCGCGACGCTCTGGACCTCCTTGACGAGGGCGGACGCCGCCCGCGTGAGCCGTTCGACTGGCACCTCGCTGAAGGCCTCGCGGGTCGGGGCAACCCCGAGCGACTCAGCCAGCCTTGAGGCGACGCCTGCGGCGCTCTCGGCCGTGAGTGTCTGGGCGGCCGCCCCGCTCTGGGTGATCGCCTGGTGGAACAGGCCTCGGGCACGGGGCATGGCCATGAGGGTGATGATGCTCATGGCCCCGGCGGACTGGCCGGCGACGGTCACCCTCCCCGGATCTCCGCCGAAGGCGGCGATGTTGTCCTGGACCCACTCGAGCGCGGCGATCTGGTCCAGCAGCCCCAGGTTGGCGGTGCCGTCATCCAGGTAGAGAAAGCCCTCGGCACCGAGCCGGTAGTTGATCGTGACGCATACGACCCCGTCGCGGGCGAAGGAGGTGCCGCGGTAGCCGGCGATGGATCCGGACCCCTTCGTGAACATGCCGCCGTGGATCCAGACCAGTACCGGCAATCCGGATGCCTGGCGATCGGGGGTCCACACGTTGAGGTTGAGGCAGTCCTCGCCAGGGATCACGGCCTCCGGGAACAGCGCGGCGCCCTCCGGGTCGTCGTTGTCTTTCGGGCAGGTCGGCCCGTAATCGGTAGCGTCGCGCTCGCCCTCCCACCGCACGGGCGGCTCGGGAGGTCGCATGCGGCGTGGCCCGAAGGGCGGGGCGGCGTACGGGATCCCGAGGAACGCCGCCACTCCCTGGTCATGGCGGCCCCGCAGCCGGCCACTCGACACCTGAACCTCTGGCGCGCTGTCCACGGTCTTCGTTATTACCTCTCCTATCGACGTTCCGGACACGAGGTCGAGCATCACAAGCTCCGGGCCTGGGTGTCTTGGATGAATGTTTCCTTCTGTGGTCCACCAGGGCTCTTGCAGAACATTATCCGCCTGTGTAAATTTATACGCATGGATAAGAAACCGTGGAATCTGGTCCGGTCGCTCTTCGTCGCCGTGCTGGTCATCTCGATCGCGACGCTCGGGGTGGCCGCCGTCATCGGTGGCAACTGGGTGGTCTGGCTGCGCGGCGCCGCCGTGGCCGCCGCCTCCGTCTGGCTCGTGGCTCTGGCGGGGCAGGCCGCACGAGGCAAGCGATCGGCCTACCTGCGCATCCGCTTCATCACCTTCGCCGCGCCCATCGGAATCGTGCTCATCCTCCTCGCGCCGGACAGCGGCTATCCCGACTGGATGAAGGCGGAGCAGGCAGTGGTCGGCGTCCTGGTCGCCGCCGTCGCGGTCATCGTCAACCGTCGTGCCGTACGTGAGGCGTACCCGAAGCGTGGCAAGCTGGGGTGATATGCAGACCTCCGGAACTCGCCGCGAAGCCACCGAGGCCCGCAGAGCCCAGATCGCCTCCGCCACCATCGCCGTGCTCGCCGAGCGCGGCTATGCGGAGACCACGTTCGAGGCCATCTGTGAGCACGCCGGGCTCAGCAGCAAGAGGCTGATCTCCTATCACTTCTCCAACAAGGAGCAGCTTTTCGAGGCCGTTGTGCGTCAGGTCATCACCGACGCGGCCGCCTTCATGCGTCCGACACTGGACGCCGCCTCCGGAGCCGGTGCGCAGTTGGAGGCGTTCATCCGGGCCAACATCGCCTTCATCGCCACCCATCCTGGACACGTGCGCGCGGTGCAGCAGATCGCGCACAACCAGGCGTTCGCGGGTGACCACGAGCGGGACGCCGCGATCGCCAGGCTGGTGGCGCTGTTCACGGACGGGCAGCGTACGGGGGCTTTCCGGGTGTTCGACAGTGTGCTGATGAGTACGGCCCTGCGTGCGTCGATCGACGCGATGGCCGAGCGCATCGTCGACGGCCTTGACCCGGACCACTGCGCGAACGAACTCGTCGAGATCTTCGGCCGGGCGACAAGAGCTGGATTCTAAAAGGTCTTTTCTCCTCGTTCCATTGCTCGCGACAGTGCGGCGAAAGGGCGTGGCGCGACGATGTTCCTCACTCGCACAGGCCGCGGTCTGGGATTGCTCCGCCTATATCGACGTCGCCTACAACACGGCCTCGGCCACGTGTCTCTCAGGGTTCGGGAACTTCCGGGTGCGGGCCGAATGCAATTCCGGGCACTGGCCCTGCACGACCACCATCTGGGGACCATGGATATACCGGCGCAGTGGGCCGGACAGGTTCGTGTCGGAGGTCTCCGGCGACCCGTACGGCTGCAACGTCGCCAGAGCGTGGTACGAGGTCTGATTCGGCCGAGCCCGGCCCTGGCCGCGTTCCTATGGAGGCGCGGGTTACTGGGATTTTCCTCGTTATAAGCGGCGACACGCCCATTTCATAAGAGCTGCTGTCGTATCACCGCTCGCTCCAGGAGTAACCAGTCCGGCCCATAGCATTCCTCACTGAGTCGATGATCTTGACGGCCTGCGTCGCCGTCTTCTGCCCGGCTCTTTTGCGTGGGGTACTGCGACCGGGGGTGGCACATGTCGGAGCGTGAGAAGAAGGCCATGAGGAGGCGTCGGCTGCCCTGCGTCGGGCTGGTCGTCGCCATGGCGGCCGGCTTGGTCTGCGGGGCTGGGGGAGGATCCGGCGCGGAGGCGCGCATGGTCCGTACGGGTACAGCTTTTGCGAGTACAGCTTCTGTGAGTGCGGTATCGGCGGGTACGGGCCGTGCGGAACCGGCGCGGAGCGCGTCGGACTTCGCGGCCCGTGTCGCGGAAGGCACCCGTCGGCAGGCGCGGGAAACCCGCTCGGGAGTGCCGGTCGGCGCTCGGAGGCCCGCTGTCTGCCCGCCGACCTCCGTCATCTGCATAGAGAACAACAAGCCCGGCAACCCCGCCAGCGAATGGGACATCTCGGGGGCGGGCAGCGGCACCATCCAGGGCTATGCGACGCAGATGAGCGTCAATCACGGGGAGACCGTGCTGTTCAAGGTCGACACCGTGGCGACCGACTACCGCCTCGACATCTACCGCATCGGCTATTACGGCGGAATGGGAGCGCGAAAGATAACGACGGTCCAGCCGTCCGCCCCCCTGCCCCAGTCGCAACCCGCATGCGCGGAGGACACGTCGACCGGGCTCATCGACTGCGGGAACTGGGCGGTGTCGGCCTCATGGGCGGTGCCCAGCGACGCCGTCTCGGGGGTCTATATCGCGAAGCTGGTCCGGGAGGACGGAACGACCGGTGCCAGCCACATCATTTTCGTCGTCCGGGACGACACCAGGGGCTCGGACATTCTCGTGCAGACCTCCGACACGACCTGGCAGGCGTACAACAGGTACGGCGGGAACAGCCTCTACTTCGGCAATCCTGTCGGCCGCGCCTACAAGGTGAGTTACAACCGCCCGTTCAAGACGCGCGACCCCTTCTCCATGGACGCCCCGGAGACCTTCTTCTTCAACGCCGAATACCCCATGGTCCGATGGCTTGAGGCCAACGGATATGACGTGAGCTATTTCAGCGGCGTGGACAGCGCCACCCGCGGTCAGGAATTGCTGGAGCACAAGGCGTTCCTCTCCGTCGGGCATGACGAGTACTGGTCGAACCAGATGCGCAACACCGTGGAGACCGCCCGCGACAGCGGCGTGAACGTGGCCTTCTTCTCCGGCAACGAGATCTTCTGGAAGACCAGATGGGAACCGAGCATCACCGGTGCGATGACGCCCTTCCGGACGATCGTCTGCTACAAGGAGACACACGCCAACGCCAAGATCGACCCCAGCCCGGAATGGACCGGGACGTGGCGCGACCCGCGTTTCTCGCCGCCGTCGGACGGAGGCAGGCCGGAGAACCGCGTGAGCGGAACCTTCTTCAGGATCAACGGTATGGTCAACGACGCGATGACCGTTCCGGCGGAGTACGGGCCGCTGCGGTTCTGGCGCAACACGTCCGTGGCAAGCCTGCAACCAGGGCAGACGGCGACGTTCCCGGCGGGAACGCTCGGGTTCGAATGGGATGAGGCCCCGGACAACGACTTCGAGCCGCCGGGGACGGTGCGGCTCGCCCAGACGACGCTGTTCTCGTCCAACAAATACCTGCTCGACTTCGGTAGCACCTACGGTGCCGGGACCGCGACGCACAATCTGACGTTCTCCAAGGCGCCGAGTGGCGCGCTGGTCTTCGGCGCCGGCACGGTCCAGTGGGCGTGGGGCCTGGACAGCGTCCATGACCGGGCGGGCACTCCCACAGATGTCCGGATGCAACAGGCGACGGTCAACATCCTGGCCGACATGAAAGCCCAGCCGGCCAGTCTCCAACCGGGGCTGGTGGCGGCGACGGCGTCGACCGACACCACCCGTCCGACCTCGGCGATCACGGCTCCGGCCGCCGGCGAGAACGTAACCCCAGGAACCATCCAGGTCCTGGGAACGGCGGCCGACACCGGCGGAGGCGTGGTGGGCGCCGTGGAGGTGTCGGTCGACGGCGGCGCCACCTGGCGCCAGGCGACGGGCCGAACCACCTGGCAGTACGCATGGACGATCCAAGGCACCGGTGCCAAGACGATCATGGTGAGGGCGGTCGACGACAGCGGCAACATCCAGTCGCCCGTCACCACGAGGACGGTCAACTCGACCACGGACTGCCCCTGCAGCCTCTGGACGTCGTCCACGGTGCCCTCCGTGCCCGCGGCCGATGACACGAGCCCGGTCGAAGTCGGGGTGAAGTTCCAGACCTCGACGGCGGGCACCGTCTCGGCGGTCAGGTTCTACAAGGGCGCGGGCAACACCGGCACCCACGTCGGGAGCCTGTGGACCAGCGGCGGCCAGTTGCTGGGGAGGGCGACGTTCACCGGTGAGACGGCGACCGGCTGGCAGCAGGTGAACTTCTCGACCCCGGTCCCGGTGAGCGCCAACACCACCTATGTGGCCTCGTACTTCGCGCCCAACGGCGGATACGCCAGGGACGTCTCGTACTTCTCGAACGCGGTCGTGCGGGGTCCTCTCACCGCCCCGGACAGCGCGAGCAGCGGCGGCAACGGCGTGTACACCTACGCGGGGAGCAGCATCTTCCCCAACAAAACGTACATGGCGACCAACTACTGGGTGGACGTCGTCCTCAACACCTCCGGCCCCACGCCAACACCGACGCCCACGCCCACTCCGACGCCCACTCCGACTCCGACGCCGACCCCAACGAACAGCCTGTGGCCTGACTCGTCGGTTCCGGCGACGACGTCGGCGGACGATCCGGTGGCCGTCGCGCTGGGCGTGAAGTTCAGGGCGACGACGAGCGGGAGAATCCTGGGGGTCCGGTTCTACAAGGGGGCGCAGAACACTGGGACCCATACCGGGTACTTGTGGACCAGCGCCGGGGCGCTGCTGGCGTCCGGGACGTTCACCAATGAGACGGCGAGTGGCTGGCAGCGGATGAACTTCGCCACGCCTGTCACGATCGCCGCCAACACCACCTACGTGGTCTCGTACTTCACGACCTCGGGGAACTACGCGGTGGACCGGCAGTATTTCGCCACCCAGTACAACAACGATCCGCTCCTCGCGCTGGCGAGCGGGGCGGGAGGAGGTAACGGCGTCTATCGGTACGGCGCGACGAACGGCTTCCCGACGAAGAGCTACCAGGCCAGCAACTACTGGGTAGACGTGGTGTTCACCGCCGGCACGGGGTAGCCGGCGGGGTAAAGCGCAGGCGGACGCGGGCCGGTGGGACGAGCCGGTCCCGTCCGGCCTGTCGTAGCGTTCCTTCCGGGAGTCGAGTACGCGCGGATGGGGCGGCCGGTGGACGCGGATCGCGATGATGTGGTGGTGGCTGCCGCGCGGGCGGGTGACGAGGCGGCGTTCGCGGTGCTGGTGGAGCGTCATCGGGCGGAGTTGCGGGTGCACTGTTACCGGATGCTGGGCTCGTTCGACGAGGCGGAGGATCTGGTGCAGGAGACGTTCCTGCGGGCCTGGAAGAGCCTTCGTGGGTTCGAGGGGCGCTCGACGTTCCGCGCCTGGCTGTACCGGATCGCGACGAATTGGCGTTCCTGGCCGCGATCCAGCACCTTCCGCCCAGGCAGCGCGCGGTGCTGATCTTGCGTGACGTGCTCGGCTGGCCGGCCAGGCAGGTCGCGGCGCTGCTGGCCGAGGATGTGCGGACGGCGATGCCGCCGTACCCCATGTGGTTCCAGGGACGCGACGCGGTCGTGGCGGCGCTGGCGGCGCACCGATGAGTTCTCGGCCGAACCTCCGTCTCATCAAGGGTCAACCGCTTTGATGGAGGTACGCCGTGAGCAAGCTGCTGTATTCGTGCACCATGTCGCTGGACGGGTTCATCGCGGGGGCAGGCGGTGACATGTCCTGGCTGACCGAGCACATCGGGCCCAATCCGCTGGTGGACGACGTCATCGGCAAGATCGGCGCCCTGCTCGTCGGCAACCGCACCTTCCGCGGCGACGATCCGCACAGGGGCACCGACAAGGAGGGTAAGCCGTTCGGCGGGGGATGGGCCGGACCGCAGTTCGTGCTCACCCACCACGCGCCGGACACGCCGGTGCCGGGTGTCACCTTCGTCGGGGACCTGGACGGCGCCGTCGCCGCCGCCAAGGCCGCCGCGGGCGACAAGTACGTCAACGTCCTCGGCGCCGACACCGCCCGGCAGTGCCTCGAGGCCGATGTGCTCGACGAGATCCTCGTGTTCATCGCGCCCGTCCTGCTCGGCGACGGGGTCCGGCTGTTCGACCGGCCGGGCGGGGCCGACGTCAAGCTCGAACGCCTGAGCCTGACCAGCGCGCCGCAGGCGACGAACCTCTGGTTCCGCGTGCTCTGACAGGGGCAACGTTCCATACTTACCGGAGGCGAAAGAAAGTTTCCAGGGCTACGTTGTCGGGGAAAATTCTTTCCTGATACCTCTTGACCTGGCTCTTCATCACTGGGGAGGGTGGGAAGGCAGAGCCCAGGGTGAAAGGACCCCCATGGTCACTGTCCGCGCGTTCGCCTCGGGGGACGAGGTCTCCCTCATAGACGCCTGGAATCAGAGCATGCCAGGCGACCCCACGACCTCCGGCTGGTTCCGTGACTGCGTGCTGCTCGACCCCAACTTCGACCCCGAGGGGCTGCGGGTCGCCGTGATCGACGGGCGGGTGGCCGGCTGCGCGTACGCCGTGCGCCGGCTGATCCCGCTCGCCCCGGGCACCGACCTGGAGCCGGAGACGGGCTGGATCCCGTTCTTCTTCGTGGCGCCCGAGCACCGGGGGGCCGGGCTCGGGCGGCGGTTGCTCGGCGAGGCGGTCGCCTTCCTCGAAGCCCGGGGCAGGACCAGGATCGACTTCTCCTCCTACACGCCCAACTACGTGCTGCCGGGCGCCGATGCCGCGCTCTACCCCGACGGGTACCGGCTGCTGGAACGGCTGGGGTTCGAGACGCTCTACTCGCCGGTCGCGATGGACCGCACGCTGGTCGGCTACGTGACGCCCGACGAGGTGCGCGCGCTGCGGGCCAAGCGGGAGGGCGAGGGGTACGAGTTCCGCAGCCCGCGTGAAGGGGAGTTACCGGAGCTCATCCGGTTCGCGGCCGACGTCTTCAACCCGGACTGGGGCGAGGCGATCAGGCAGCACCGCGACACCAAACGCATGATCATCGCGAAAAACGCGGAAATAGTCGGGTTCGCGTTATACGGGGCTTACCGGGGGATCCCTGAGAGGTTCGGGCCGTTCGGGGTCGATCCAGGCGAGCGGGGCACCGGGCTCGGCAAGATCCTCCTCCACCTGACCATGACCATGATGCGGGCCGAAGCCCTGCACTCCTCGTGGTTCCTGTGGACGGGCGAGGCGAGCCCGGCCGGTCACCTCTACAGCAGAGCAGGCTACGAGGTGACCAGGCGCTTCCACGTGATGAGGCGGTCGGCGTGACCCATGTGCTCGCCATCGGGGCCCACGCGGGCGACCTGGATCTGACCGCGGGCGCCGGGCTCGCCCAGCACGTCCTGCGCGGCGACCGCGCGACGCTGCTGCACCTCACGCTCGGGAGCGCGGCCACCCACGCCTGTCCATCCCCGAGCGGCAGGCCGAGGAGACGGCGCTCACGCGGTGAGCTCCCGTCAGGTCGGCTCACGCGGGTCGGCTCACCCGTGGTAGCGGCGGGTCAGCTCCGCGGCCGTGGTGGCGACGCGGTCGCGGAGCTCGGTGGGAGCGAGAACCTCGACGTCCGTGCCGAGCCGCAGGAACTCACCCGCCGCGTGCTCGATCGACTCGATCGGGACCGTCACCTGAGTCCAGCCCTCGCCGTCCGGCGGCTGCGCGCTCTCCTTCGCCGCCGCCGAGACCCCGGGCGTCATGAGGTTGGCCAGCAGCCGCATCCCCTGCGGCGACAGCCGGATCACCGCCTCGCCCCACCGCAGCCGGGCCTCGAACTCGGCCAGGTACGCCTGCCAGTAGACGGTCAGGTCGAAGTCGTCGGGCCGGGTGAAGCGCTCGGGCAGCGCGTGCAGGCCGAGGATCTGTGACACCCGGTAGGTACGCACCTGCTCACCGGCCCGCGCCACCAGATACCAGCGCCCGGCCTTGACCACCAGCCCGTACGGCTCCAGCCGCCGCTCGACCTCCTGGGGCGCCTGCCAGCGGCGGTATCTGACCTCCAGGACGCGCTCGTTCCACACAGCGTCGGCCACGGCCGGCAGGTGCGTCACCGGCTGCGCGTCGCGGTACCAGGTCGGGGCGTCCAGGTGGAAGCGCTCCTGGATCCGCCCGGCCCGGTCGCGCAGCTCGACGGGCAGCGCGGCCATCAGCTTGAGCTGCGCGGCCGTCACCACGGCGGCCAATCCCAGCTCGGCCGCGGGACCCGGCAGCCCGGCGAGGAACAACGACTCCGCCTCGTCCGTGGTCAGCCCGGTGAGCCGGGTGCGGTAGCCGTCGAGGAGTTGGTAGCCGCCTTTCGGCCCGGCGTCGCCGTACAGCGGGATGCCCGCGGTGTGCAGCGACTCGACGTCGCGGTAGATCGTCCGTACGGAGACCTCGAGCCGCTCGGCCAGCTCCTGGGCGGTCATGCGGCCGCGCGTCTGCAGCAGCAGGAGGAGAGAGACCAGCCGGGAGGCGCGCATTCACTGACACTACCTGTCAGTGACCCTGCTCTACGTTCGTCCGCATGAACGACTTCGACTTCCTCTCCGGCTCCTGGAACGTCATCAACCGCAGGCTCGTCAAGCCGCTGACAGGTAGTGACGAGTGGGATGAGTTCCCCGGCATCAGTGTGGCCAGCCGCCACTTCGACGGCGCGGCGAGCTTCGACGAGATCAAGTGTCCGGCCAGGGGATTCTCCGGGCTGACCATCCGGATCTTCAACCCCGCGACACAGCAGTGGTCGATCTACTGGGCCAGCACCTCCCGGGGAACGCTCGACACGACGCCCATGGTCGGCGCCTTCGACGGTGACCGGGGCGAGTTCTACGGCGAGGAGCGGTACGACGGCGCGCCGGTGCGCTGCCGGTTCATCTGGACCGTGCGCGGCCCGGACTCCTGCCGGTGGGAGCAGGCCTTCTCGGCGGACGGCGGGCAGACCTGGGAGACCAACTGGACCATGGACTTCACGCGGGCGTGACGCTGTCGAGCACCCCGTCGAGGGCCCGGCGGGCGGCGTCGCCGTCAGGCACCGTGCTGCCGTACACGTAGGAGAGGCCGCCATCGGCGGTGTGCACCGCCACGATGCGGACATAAGCCGGATCCTTGGTGGCGCTCTTGAACACCACCCGGAACGACGCCGTGGCCGCCGGCTGGCCGCCGACCTCCAGCGCCTGGGTGCGCAGGCCGTCCCGGCTGCCCAGGTCGGGCAGGAACCGCCGGGCCGTGTCCAGCGCCACGGCGTCGGCCCTGGCCTGTAACTGCTCGGACGTGGCGGCGCCGCCGATGCCGCCCTGCTGCTGCGGGAAGGCGACCACGACCGCGCCGCCCGCGGCGATGCCCGAGGTGTAGGACGGCCGGTCGGCCTTCGTCCAGCCCTCCGGGATGAGGTAGGACACCTGGGCCTTGGTGTCGGTGATCCGTGCGGGGCCCGATTTGACGGACGACTGCGAGCCCGGTTTGACGGGCGGCTCGACGGTGCTCCGGGCCCACAGGAGGGCGACCACGGCCACGGCGACCACCAGGACCGCCACCCCGCCGACCACGATCACCCACCACCAGCCCGACTTCGGCGGCTTGGCCTCGTACTGGGGGACGTCGGGGAGCATGTCGGGGGTGTAGGGCAGGCGCTGCGTGTAAGGGCTCTGGCCGGGTTCCTGGCGGGGTGGCTCGGGTTGCGGCCAGCGGTGCCTGATGGTCCGGTTGGGGTCGGGGCCGGGCTGATCCGGCTGCTCTGGAGTCATGATCCCCTCGGACGCGGCGCAGAGAGCTTTATCCAGACATTGTCACATTCCTAGGCGATCGGGCGGCTGGTTAGCCTTGCGGGTTCTGCCAGCCGGGCCGCTCGGGGTTCTGCCAGCCGGGCTGCGGGGCCGAGGGCGGCTGCGGCGGGGACTGCGGCTGCCACTCGGGCGGCGACTGGGACTGCCGCTGCCACTCCGACTGCTGAGGCTGCTGCCAGCCCTGTGGCTGCTGGGGTTGCTGCCAGCCCGGCGTCTGCTGCGGCTGGGCCGGGGTGCGGCGGGCGACCACGGCCCAGATCAGCAATCCCACACCGACGGCGGTGATGAGCGTGCCGATCGCGTCTATCACGAACAGCACTATGGGGAACGAGTCGGAGCCGATCGCGCGAGCCAGGCTGTCCAACGTGAAAATGCGCACGATGCTGTAGAGCTCGCCGAACAGGAGCACGAAGCAGCCGAACATCCCCAAGGTGGCCGCCCGGCCGTGCTCCGCCTTCGCCTTGGCTGTCAGCACGACGCCCACGATCAGCAGGCCGCTCATCAGCAGCGCGAGGATGGTGTACAGAACTTGGGAAAGCATATGTCCCAATCTTTCGGCTCAGGCGCGCAGTACGCATTTCGCACGTTCTCTTGTCGAGACGCGACCTTACGGGGATTGACGCGCGCTTTCCACCGCCCGGGTGATCGAACGGAGATCCAGGTCGCCCTGGTAGCGGACGCCGTTCAGGAACAGCGTGGGCGTCCCGCGGACGCCGCTCGCGCGGCCCGACTCCTCGTCCCGGTCGACCCGCGCGGCCTGCGCGGGCACGTCGGGCCACGGCTCGACGTCCAGTTCGGCGGCGTAGCGGGCCAGGTCGGTGTCGGTCAGGAAGCGCTGGTTGTCGAAGAGGGTGTCGTGCATCTCCCAGAACCGGCCCTCCATCGCCGCGGCCTCGGCGACCACCGCGGCGGGAAAGGCCCGAGGATGTATGGTCCGCAGCGGGAAGTGCCTGAACACCAGGCGCACGTCGGCGGACTTCCGCAGCAGCTCGCTCAGGACCGGATGGAGAGCTCCGCAGTAGGGGCACTCGAAGTCGCCGTACTCCACGATCGTTACCCGCGCGTCCGCCGGCCCCCGTACGTGGTCGTCGGGTCCCACGGGCTCGGTCAGCAACTCGGGTAGCTCCTCCTCCGGCTCGGCGTCGGGAGGCGCGCACACCCCGCCGCGGTCCCAGGCCATCCGGAAGATCGCCCCGCCCATCAGCGCCGCCAGCAGCGACCCGGCCAGGATGCCGATCTTCGCCTGGCTCTGCACCGCCGGGTCGTCGAAGGCCAGGTCCACGATGAACAGCGCCACCGTGAACCCGATGCCGGACACCGCCGCCCCGCCCAGCAACTGTCCCCAGACCAGGTTGCCGGGCAGGATCCCCCAGCCGGACTTCAGCGGCAGCCAGGTGCCCAGCGAGATGCCGACGAATTTCCCCAGCAGCAGCCCGGCCGCCACTCCGATCGTGATGGGCGAGGTCAAGGCCGTGCGCAGCGTCTCGGCGTCGAGCCGGACACCCGCGTTGGCCAGCGCGAAGATCGGCACGATCACATAGCTGCTCCAGGGGTGCAGCAGGAGTTGCAGCCGCTCGTTGACGGACACGGCCCGCCGCAGCGTGCGCGCCGCCACCCTGGCCGCCTCGGGGCTCGGGTCGCTGGTGAACTCGTGTACGGCCTCGTCGGCGCGGAGCAGCTTGCGGTCGCTGGGCGCGTACACGAACACCAGGATGCCCAGCGCGATGCCGATCAGCGTCGGATGCACGCCGCTCTCCAGCGTGGCCACCCACAGCGCGAACCCGAGCACGATGTACGCGGGCGCCCGCCAGATCCTCAGCCACCGCAGCGTCACGATCGCCGCCAGCAGCGCCGCCGCGACCACCAGGGCGATGACGTCCAGGCTCTCGGTGTAGAAGAGCGCGATGATGATGATCGCCAGCACGTCGTCGACGATCGCCAGCGTCAGCAGGAACACCCGCAACGGCTCCGGGCACCGCGCTCCCACGATGGCGAGCATGCCGAGCACGAACGCGGTGTCGGTGGCGATCGGCACCCCCCACCCACCGGCCGCGGGCCCACCCGCGTTCAGCGCGAGATAGACACCGGCGGGCACCATCATCCCGCCCAGCGCCGCGAGCGCGGGCACCGCGATCAGCCGCCGATCCCGCAACTGGCCGAGCCGCGCCTCGTAGGAGATCTCCAGGCCGATGACGAAGAAGAAGATGGTCATGAGGCCGTCGTTGACCCAGTGGCGCAGGTCGAGCTCGAACGTGGCGCTGCCGAACGACAGGCCCATGTTGGTGTGCCAGAAGGATTCGTACGTGCCGCCCCAGGGGGAGTTGGCCCACAGCAGGGCAAGCAGGGTGGCCGCCAGCAGCACGCTGGTGCTGCCGGTCTCGGTCTTGAAGAACGCCCGCAACATGTAGACCCCCGGCGTCCGATGATAGGCGGCGCGCGGGTGAGACCGAAGATGGGCGGCGAGGTCCGCCTCGCATGGGCCGCCCCACCGCGCTTCAGGGGTGGAGCGGCTGGTCGGAGCACTTCCGGGGTGGTGAGGGGGCTGCTCGGGACAGGAGCCGCGCCGCTACCGGATGCTCACGAGTTCGGGGTGGGCGTGGGGGTCGGGGTCGGGGTCGGGGTCTCGGAGGTTGTCGGGGTCGGGTCGATGGTCGGGGTGTCTGTGGGGGTCTCGGGTGGGGTCACGGTTTCGGTGGGTGTGGGGCAGGCGGTCGGGGTACGCCAGGTCGGCGGGTTCATCCACGACTGCTTCGACTGCCACCAGCCGTGGCCGCGCCAGAAGTTCTTGGTGGGCCTCGACAGGTCGAAGACGTAAGCGGCTGTCGCTGTCGCGGTCGCTGTTGGTGCGGTCGTCTCGGTGGGCGCCAATGTCGCCGTGACTGTGGGCGTCACGGTCGGCGTCTCGGCGGGCGTTTCGGTGGGCGTTTGGGCCGGTGTCTCTGTTGGGGTTTCGGTCGGTGTTTCGGTCGGTGTCTCTGTGGGTGTTTCTGGGGGCGGCGTTGTGCCCGTGTCCTCATTGGCGGTGGCGGTCACCGATACCCAGTCGCCCTCCTTGACCTTGCTGGTCCCACGGCGTCCCGCGATCGTGCGGGTGGACTCGCTGATCGCGTACACCTTCTCGAAGCCGTCCTGGCTCTTCACGGTGATGGAGTCCTCGGCGACGGCGGTCGCCTGCCCGGTCTGGGCGAGCAGCGTGACGACGCCGCAACCGTCCTTGGTCGCCACCGCGAACTCGCCGTGCATCGCACCGACGAAGCCCCAAGGGCTGATGGGCGGCAACTCGGTCGCTGTGGGGGTTTCTGTGGGTGTCTCGGTCGGGGTCTCGGTAGGTGTCTCGCTGATTGTCGGCGTGGGAGTCGGCGTCTCCGTCGGCGTTCCCGACGCCGCGGCGGCCACTCCGATCCCGCTCGTCGCCACCATGGCGATGGTCGCGGCAACGATCAGCGGCCGTGGGACGCGCCTGCGCGGCGCGTCCGGTCCGATCGACAGGTCCTCGTTTGGGTGGTCAGAACGCGTTGGCGTCACTATGTCCTCCAGCTGAGTTGCTCCGATTCAATCCCGGCGGGTCTAAACCGGAAGTAAGCCGGACGGCAGTCACATGTGCCCCGTAGTGCCATCGCGTACCACTGGAAACGGAGAACCGCAGGTGACGGCCCGTTTGGCGCAACTAAGCTAATAATTGATGAACAGGGCCACGCGGCCCCGATTGAGTCGCGAAACGATGATCGAGACGGCGCTGCGGCTGCTCGACGGTACGGCCTCCACCCTTCAGGCTTCCGGACAGCAATGAGCCCAGGCCCCGCGCGGCCCGGGCTCATTGGGTCATTTCCCTACCGGGTGATCTTGACGTCGTCCACGCCCGCCTCGACCAGGCTGGCCCCTGACGCGTCGGCGGCCTCGATCACGATGCGGACGCTCTGCCCGGCGAAGGCGGAGACGTCGGCGGTGGCCGTACTCCAGGCGGCGTCGCGGTTGCTCGCGGCCCCCAGCTGCTGGAACACCGTGCTGGAAGTGTTCCCCACCACCCTGACGCGGAAGAAGTCGGCGCTGGAGGCGTTGCTGCCGTGCGCGAGATACCACGAGAGCGACAGCTTGAGCGTCCCGCCGGTCGGCAGGGTGATCGCCGGTGACTGGATCGAGGTGGTGCCGCCGTCCAGATCGTTCTCGCCCGCACTGGCCCCGGCCAGTCTGCCGGTGACCAGGTCGTTCGTGCCGCTCACCGTGGTGCCGAGCTGCTTGGTGCCGCTGGAGGTCGTCGCCTCCGGGTCGCCGCGCTCCCACTGGCCGGTGGTCGCGGTGTCGGTGCCACCGGCGTTGGTGACCCAGCCGTTGGCGGTCTCGAACGTGTCCGACCAGACGGTCACGGGCGGTGTGGCGGTGGCGATCGTCCAGACGGAGTAGGCGATGGCGTCGGCGTTGCGGTCGAGCGCGGTGTCGTTGATGTTGGCGGTCGTGTCGCAGGACCGGTGGTAGCAGGAGTCGAACGCCTGGCCCGCCGTACCGCCCCAGAGCTGCGCCTGCGCGCTCGACTTGATCCCCTCGGCGCCGGTGAACGTGCCGCCCGCCGCGATGCCGACGGCGATGAACGGGCCGTAGTCGGAGCGGCCGTCGAAGTCGGTGCCGCGGGTCGGGACGCCGATGGAGGAGAAGTACGCCGCCAGGGTCTGTTCCAGCTGCGCCGATCCGGCCGGGCCCGGCCCGGAGCCGGTGCCGTCGGAGTTGTCGCCGTCGTAGAGGAAGTAGCCGGGGTTGGGGGAGCCGACCATGTCGAAGTTCAGGTACGCCTTGATCTTGGTACGTTCGGCGGCCGGCAGGTTGTTCACGTAGAACTGCGAGCCGCGCAGCCCCAGCTCCTCGGCGCCCCACCAGGCGAAGCGCAGGTGCTTCGTGGGCTGCAGCGCCTGGCGCGAGACCTCCAGCGCGACCTCCAGGATCGACGCCGAGCCCGAGCCGTTGTCGTTGATGCCGGGTCCGGCGGTGACGCTGTCGAGGTGGGAGCCGATCATGAGGATGTCGTTGGGGTCGCCGCCCGGCCAGTCGGCGATCACGTTGTAGCCGGTGGCGCCGTTGTAGGTGAACGACTGCAGCGTCGTGGTGTATCCGGCGGCGTCGAGCTGGCCCTTCACGTAGTTGGCCGAGGCCAGGTAGCCGGGCCGGCCGTGCGCGCGGGTGCCGCCGTTGTTGGTGGCGATCGTCTGCAGCTGCGTCAGGTGGGCCTTGACGTTGGTGAGGGAGATGTTCGGTGGTGCCGCCGCGACGGCCGCTGGTGTGGGCGCGCTGAGCGCCAGGGGTAAGGCCAGCGCGAGAGTGCCTAATGCCGCGAGGAGCTTCATCGGGGGTCCTCCGTGGGGGGTGGACAGAGGTCAGGTCGCTAGATCCCGTTCTGGGATGTTTGGCAGGCGCGGACAGCCCGTAAACAGCCGCGCTGCCTGAACGTAACTAGCGGACTTGATCCTGAGAAGACCCATTTGTCACAGAAGTTCACATGGGGACGGCCAGAGGGCGAGTGTCAGGCCCGTACGGAAACGACCGTGCGGGCCTGGCCGCCGTTCCGGCAGTAGACGATCACCGGGTACGTACCTGTTCGGGCGGCCCTGAACGACGGCGTCCAGGCGGCGGCCGACGCCGGAGCGAACGCCTGGCGCGGGCTGAAGGCGCCGGAGGCCACGCCGCGTACCTTGGACCCACCGCACACCGCCGTGACCGTCACCTGCCCGCCCACCCTGACCGAGGCGGGGCTGACCCCGGCACCCGCGTTGATCGCCGACAGGGCGATGCCGCCGGGCTGCTGGGCCGGCGGAGCGCTGGTCGGCTGCGTGGTGGGCTTGCTGGTCGGGGCAGAGGTGGGGGCGGTGGTCGGGGTGGTCGTGCCGCCGCCGAAGGTCACGTCCGAGCAGGAGTAGAACGCCTCGGGGCTGTCGCTGCGCTGCCAGATGGAGTAGATCAGGTGGCGGCCCTGCTTGGCGGGCAGCTTGCCCTGGAGGTTGTAGGCGCCGTCCGTCAGCGCGGGATCGCGCTGGGTGAGGAACGGCTTCGACTCCAGGTCCGACCACTTGAGCGGCTTCGACGGGTCATAGCCGTCCTTGGTGACGTACAGCTCGAAGGAGCCCTTGTGCGGAGCGGTCGACCGGTAGCGGAAGGTGAACGAGGCGCCGCTCGACATGCTGGTGGCGGGCCAGTCGGCGCGTGCCTGGTCGAAGCCGCGGTACTTGTCGCGGCCCGCGCTGCACAGCTTGCCGTCCGGGATGAGCTCGCGGTGCCTGCCCGCGGCGTTCGCCAGGTTGACCTCGTTCCAGTCGTAGAGCGGCTGGGTGCCGCCGAGTTCCACGGCCTTCTTGCAGGCGGCGGACTTGGGGCTCTCCGGGTTCTCGTTGTAGCAGACCAGGGTCCGGCTGGGCGGGTTGTTCATGGTGCCGTGGGCGTTGGCGACACCGGGCGCGACGGTCAGGACGAGCAGCGTGGGAACGGTGAGGGTGGCGGCGGCGAGCGCCTTGCGCTTGATCTGCATGTAGATCACGTTGAAGCATGAAAAGGGGCGAAAAATGCTCTTTAAACCGCTCTTAAGGTTGACTTAGGTGCCTTTTCAGTGCGGCGGATCCAGACCTGGACCTGCGCCCCGCCCAGCGACGAGCGGTCCAGCCGGAGTGACCCGCCGGACGACTCCGCCAGGCGGCGGGCGATGTCCAGGCCGAGCCCGGTCGAGCCGGCGCCGCTGGTGCCCCGCTCCAGCGCCGCCTCCGGGTCCGCGATGCCGGGACCGGCGTCGGAGATCAGGATGCCGACCGTGTCCTTGCCCTCGTGCAAGGACACGCTGAACGCGGTGCCCTCGGCCGTGTGCCGGAACACGTTGCCCAGCAGCGCGTCGACCGCCGCGGTCAGCTCGGTCGCGGGCACCGGCACGCGTACCGGCAGCGTCGCGCCGATGAGCTGCCACGGCCGCTGCTGGTCCTCCGCCAGCGCCGACCAGAACGTCAGCCGGTCGCGCAGCACCTCCGCCGCGTCGCAGACCCGGTCGGCGCGTGACGGCCGCCTGGCCGCGGAGATGATCGTGTCCACCTCGCTCTCCAGCCGGGCCAGCGCCTGCCTGCTCGGCTCGGCCTGCGTGCCGAGCTGGTCGAGGCTGAGCCGGAGCGCCGTGAGCGGCGTACGCAGGCGGTGTGACAGGTCGGCGGCCAGCTCGCGTTCGGCGGCGAGCAGGTGGGTGACCCGGTTGGCCATCGCGTTGAACGCCGTGGCCGCCGCGACCAGCTCCGGCGGCCCCTCGGGGTAGATGCGCTCGCTCAGATCGCCCGCGCCCAGCGCGGTGGCCGCAGAACCGAGCCGGCGGGCCGAGCGGACCACGCGCGCGCCCAGCCGGTCGCCGACGAGCACCGAGCCGAGCACGAGCACCACGGCCACACCCGTCAGCACCGCCCACGACGTGCCGACTCCCCGGTTCAGGTCGTCGGCGGGCACGAAGACCTCGATCACCGCGCCCCGGTCACCGTCCAGCGCGACCGGCCGGAGCAGCGCCTGGCCCGCAGGCAGCTCGACGGAGTCGGCCCTGGTCTGGGCCGCCGCCCGCGCCACCTCGGCGGCCGGGGCGCGGGACGTGCCCGTGGTCGGGCCGCCGTTGACGTGGATGGCCAGCAGGCCGCGCCGGCCCGCCTCGGTACGCGCCATCGCGTGCGCGAGGTCGTCTGTCTTGGTGGTCAGGGCCAGCACCGGGACCAGCGCCGACGCCTGGCGTTCGGCACCGGAGACCGCCCTGCTCTGCGCCGTCTCCTTGACGATCAGGGCGAGCGGTACCAGGAAGGCCAGCGCCACCATCGAGGTGACGGCGACCATCAGCACGGCCAGCGCGCGTCTCATCGGGGCGCTGACAGCATGAAGCCGACACCCCGGACGGTATGCAGGTAGCGGGGGTTCGAGGCGCTTTCGCCGAGCTTGCGGCGTAACCAGGACAGGTGCACGTCGATGGTCTGGTCGTCCCCGTACGCCTGGTGCCAGACCTCGGTCAGCAACTCCTTGCGGGTGACGACCCGGTCGGCCCGCGTGGCGAGGTAGGCGAGCAGGTCGAACTCGCGCCTGGTCAGCGTGAGCGGCCCGCCGTCCAGCGCGGCCGTCCGCCGGTTGACGTCGACCACCAGCCCGCCGACGCGCAGCACCTGTGGCGGCGGCGCGGACCTGGCCCGGCGCAGTACGGCGTCCAGCCGGGCACCCAGGTGGTCGCCGGAGAACGGCTTGACCAGGTAGTCGTCGGCTCCCGCCTCCAGCAGCCTGACGATCTCGGCCTCGTCGTCGCGGGCCGTGGCCACGATGACCGGTACGTCGGAGATGCCGCGCACCATCTTCAGCGCCTCCGAGCCGTCGAGGTCGGGCAGGCCGAGGTCGAGGATGACGGCGTCCGGCGGGTTCTGCGAGATCTCCCGGAGCGCGTCCAGGGCGCAGCCCGCGCTGCGCACCGCGTGCTGCCGGCCGGCCAGCTCGCGGATGATCGCCGATCGGACGAATTCATCGTCTTCGACTACAAGAACCGTCGCCATGCGCACCAACCGTCCATAATTCGTCCCATGCGTCGAGCCCTCGGATACATCGTGGTCTGGTGTGGAGCCACCGTGATCGCGGTCTCAGTGTCGTGGTTCGGCGTGCGCGGTGTCTTGCGTACCGAGTTCGTGGACGATGTCCAGGTTGAGCCGTTCCTGGCGCAGGCGGTCGCGGACGGCGACCGTACGCCCGGCCAGGCGCCCGCTCCCGCCAAGACGTCCGCTCCCACCAGGACGCCCACTCCCACGAAGACGCCTGCCCCCACGAAGACGCCCACACCTACCAGGACGGCGGCTCCCACCAAGCCCGCGGCGCGGAAGACGCAGGCGCCCGCACCCACCAGCACCCCGAAGAACCTGCGGGTGGTGTCGGTGAAGGGCGGCGAGGTGGCGTTCACGCTGGGCCCCGACGGCTGCCGCCTGGTGTCGGCCACTCCCAGGAGCGGCTACTCCACCAAGGTCGCCAGGAACACCGGCTGGATCAGGGTGGACCTGGTCAAGGGCGAGCACGGCTCGGGGGTCTGGTGCATCAGTGGCGAGCAGCGCACCGACACCTGGGAGTACTGATGGCGCTCACTACTACGGACGGAGTAGCCGAGCCATAGCCGTACAGCCGATTCCCAGCGCTGCCCCAGGTGCGAACGTGACCGCATGGACGCACTGCGGAAAGCGCTGGGAGCCCTCTCAGCGGCCTACGCGCTGATCTTCTTCTGCGCGGCGCTGCTGCACACCGGGCTTCCGCTCGGCCCGCTGCGCGAGCCCGTGATCGTGCCGGCGACGATCGTGGAGACGCTCTGCGGCCTGGCCATGCTCGTCGGCGCCCGCGGCGCGCTGAGCCGCCGGCCGTGGGCGTGGGACGGCTTGTTCCACACCCACGCGGGCGCGCTGGCCGGGGTGCTGATGGGGATACTCGCGATGGCGTTCGGCGCGGGCGAGACGACCGCACTGAACACCTGGTATCACCGCACGATGGCGGCACTGTTGATCGCGGGCCTGGCCGCCGCCGGTTACGTGTCGAGGGTACGCAGATAGGCATCGGCTTCGGCGATGTGGTCCTCGGTGAAGACGCGGATCCCGTTGAGCTCCAGCAGCGCCGTGGTGACGCCCTGGCCGGGTGTCCGGCGGCCCCGGAACGTGCCGTCGTAGACGGTCAGCGAGCCGCACGAGGGGCTGCCCTCTTTAAGCAGCGCCACCCGGACGCCGAAGGAGCGGGCGACGGCGAGCGCCGACTGCGCGCCCGCCAGGAACTCGGCCGTGACGTCGGACCCGTCGGCGGTGAGCACGCGGGCGGCTCCCGACAGCACGGCCGCGCCGCTGACCCCGCCCTCGATCTCGGCGGCCGGGCGCGGGGTCGGCAGCCCGCCCTCCACCTCGGGGCAGAACGGCACCAGGCGGCCCTCCTCGCGCCAGGCGGCGAGCCGGGCGTCGGCGCTGGTCTTGGCGCCGCCGTCGTAGCGCACCCGCCGGCCCATCAGGCAGGCGCTGACGAGGACTCTCTCCATACCGACGATTTTAGGAGCGCGATCGGCACCAGCGAGACGGCGGCCAGCGCGATCGCGCAGCCGAACGCGTAGGTGAACGGCTCGGCGACGCCCGCCCTGGTGAAGACCTGCAGGAGTACGGCCAGCAGCGCCACGCCGAACGACGACGCCAGCCGTACCGAGATGTTGCTCAGCGTGGAGGCGGCGGGCATGGCGGCCCGGTCGAGCGTCTTGAACGCGGCGGCGGCCACGGAGGGCGCGACCAGCCCGTGCCCGAGGCCCAGCACGAACATCGGGACGACCCCGCCGAACAGCACGAACCCCAGCACGCCGAGCGTCGCCAGCGCCACGCCCGCCGCACCGACCCCGCGCGGCCCGCTCCGGTCGGTGAGCTTGCCGGCGATCGGCATGGTCAGGGCCGCGCCGACTCCCATCGGCGCCAGCAGCAGTCCCGCGTCCAGCGCGTCGCCGCCCTGGGCGAGCTGGCTGTAGAGGGGGACGAGCACGGTCACGCCGAACAGCGCCGCCGAGTAGCAGATCAGCGCGACCACCGCGGCCGCGAACGTACGGTCGCCGAACAGCCGCAGGTCGAGCAGCCCGCCCGGCGTCCGTACCGCCTGCACCGCGAACACCGCCACCAGCGCGAGCCCGCCCCACAGCGCCGGATGGGCGAGCGAGGCGCCGTTGCCCACCTCCGACAGGCCGTACACCAGCGCGGCCAGGCCGGGGGAGAGCAGCGCCAGGCCGAGCACGTCGAGGCGGCTCCCGCCGGTCGGCTGCCCGCCGGGCAGCAGCTTGATCGCGGCCACCAGGGCGATGACGCAGACGGGCAGGTTGATCAGGAAGAGCCAGTGCCAGTCGAGGTCGCGCACGATCACGCCGCCGAGCACGGGCCCGAGCACCGGGGCCAGCATCGCGGGCACCGAGATCATGGCCATCGCCCGGCCCATCCGGTCCTGGCCCGCTACCTGGGCCATCATCGCCTGGCCGACCGGCATGAGCAGGCCGCCGCCCAGCCCCTGGACCGCGCGGAAGGCGATCAGGGCGCCCACCGACCAGGCCGTGGCGCTCAGGGCGGAGCCGCCGGCGAACAGCACCAGCGAGGTCAGCCAGACCGCCTTCGTGCCGAACCGGCCGACCGCCCAGCCGGTGATCGGGATGGTCATGGACAGGGCCAGCAGGTAGCCGGTGATCACCCACTGCATGGTGGCGAGCGTCGTGTGGAAGTCGCGGGCCAGGACGTTGACGGCCACATTCATGATCGTCGTGTCGAGAATCGTCATGATCACGCCCAGCAGGACCACCAGGCCGGTCGTTTTGAGGGGATCTCGTACGCTGTATCGCATGACGTACACCGTAACACTTCTCGTACGGCGTATCGCCCCGCTTAGACTGGGCTCGTGAGTTCCGTCTGGTCGCGGCCCGCGCCGCAGCGACGCCCCGCGCTGACCCGGGAGGCGATCGTGGCCGCCGCGATCGCGATCGCCGACGCCGAAGGGCTGGGGGCCGTCTCGATCCGGCGTGTGGCCACCGAGCTGGGCGCCCGCGCGATGACCCTTTACTCCTACATCGAGCGCAAGGAAGACCTCCTCGACCTGATGGCCGACGAGATCGCCGCGGAGGTGCTGGTCGACGAGCCGCTGCCGGAGGACTGGCGCGAGGCGATCCTGACCATCGCCCGGCGTGAGCGGGAGATGGTGCTCCGGCACCCGTGGCGGGTCGACCTGGTCTCCCAGCGCGTCTCCGTCGGCCCCAACGGCCTGCGTCATGTCGAGCAGTCGCTGGCCGCGCTCGACGGGCTGGCGGTCGACCAGCCGGCCAAGTGGCGGATCCTGGCCGCGATCGACGACTACTCGCTGGGCTTCATCGTCCGCGAGTCGCTGGAACGCGCCGCGCCCCGCCGGATGGGGGTCAGCGACGCCGAGCGGACCGCCCTCGCCGAGCCCTACATGCGGGAGCTGGTCGCCAGCGGCGCGTTCCCCCGGCTCGCGCCGCTGATCGAGGGCGGAGTGGCGGGCGCCGACGACACCTACGAGCGAGGTCTCAACTGGCTGCTGGACGGAATCGAGGGCGACCTACCCGGGCGATAGCCTTTTCCCGATGAACACCACCGTCGCCACGATCGTGATCGTCGGCTCGCTGCTGCTCGCCCTGGCGAGCCTGATCGCCGCGATCCGCAACCGGTCCATGGGCATGATCCTGCTGGTCGGGTTCGCCGTGCTGGAGGTGGCGGTGCTGGTTCAGGCGGGCATCGTGATCGCCGCAGTGGTCGGCGGCCAGGGCCCCGCCGAGAAGGGCACGCTCTACGGCTATCTCGCCGGCCAGGCGGTCATCCCGCCGGCGGGCGTCTTCCTCGCGCTGGCCGAGCGGAGCCGGTGGGGGCCGGCGATCCTGGTCGTGGCCGGGTTCGCGATCGCGGTGATGACGGGCCGGCTGATGCAGATCTGGCAGGGCCTCCCGTGAGCGGGCCGGCGATCGGCAGCGGGCCGGGCCGGGCGCTCGTCGCCGTCTACGGGCTCTTCGCGCTCGCCGCAGGCGCGCGGGCCACCGTGCAGATCCTCACCAAGTTCGGCGAGGCGCCGCTGGCCTACACGTTGTCGGCGCTCGCCGCGCTGGTCTACATCCTGCTCACCGTCGCGCTGGCCCGTGGCGCGCGCACCCTCGCGCTGGCGGCGCTCGGCGTGGAGCTGGCGGGCGTGCTGCTCATCGGCACGGCCAGCGTCCTCGATCCGGCCGCTTTCCCGGAGGCCACCGTCTGGTCGGTCTACGGGAAGGGTTACCTGTTCATCCCGCTGGTCCTGCCGTTCGTCGGCCTCTACTGGCTGCTGCGCAGGCGTTAACGGGCCGAGGGCTCGGGCAGGGGCCCCTCATGAGCACGATCGAGCACTCCGTAGATGTCCAGGTCCCCGTCAGGGTGGCATACAACCAATGGACGCAGTTCGAGAGCTTCCCCGAGTTCATGGAGGGTGTCGAATCAGTCAAGCAGCTCAGCGACACACGTACGGCATGGGTCACCGAGATCGCGGGAGTCAAGCGCGAGTTCGAGGCCGACATCACCGAGCAGCACCCGGACGAGCGGATCGCCTGGCGATCGGTCGACCGGCCGCACCAGGCGGGTGTGGTGACCTTCCACCACCTCGACCCGAACACGACCAAGGTCACGCTCCAGATGGAGTACGACCCTGAGGGCTTCGTCGAGACGGTCGGCGACTGGCTGCAGATCGTCCGCCTGCGCATCAGGAACGACATGGAACGCTTCAAGTCGTTCATCGAGGCGCGCGGCGGCGAGACCGGCGGCTGGCGCGGCGACGTGCCCGGGCCGCACCAGAGCGGCTCCGGTTACGACCAGGGCGACCAGCCGGTACCGCCCGTGACCGGGGACCGGCCGACGCCGCCCGGTGGTGGTGATCGGCCGATGCCGCCCGGCACCATCGGCGGTGGCGGCGAGTTCCCCGGCGGCGCCACGCTCCCGCCGCCCGGCCCCGTGCCGAGCCCCCCGCCCGGCCCGGTGCCTCCGCGTGACGAGCCGCCGCAGGAGCCGCGCCCCATCCTGTGATGGCTTTACCGCAAACCCCCCGGGTGTTCTCGGGGGGTTTGCCATGTTTAGGAATAAATGCGGGTTTCGGGCCTGTTAACATGGCGATTCATCCCATGACTTGATGAGTGGAGGACCGTCCCCGCATGAGCGTGCTCGTCCAAGAGACCGACCAAGAGTCCAAAGGCAGATCCCTTGTCTGGCTCCTCGTGCTGGGAATCGTTCTCGCGGCGCTCAACCTGCGTACCGCCGTCACCAGCGTGGGCCCACTGCTCGACCAGCTCGCCGGCGCGCTCGGCATGTCGAGCGTCGGCACCGGACTGCTCACCACGCTACCCGTGCTGGCCTTCGCGACGGTCGGCGCCGTCACGCCCACGCTGGCCAGGCGCGTCGGCGAGCACCGGCTGCTGCTGCTCGCGCTCGTCACGCTCGGCGTGGGCCTGCTCGTACGCTCGCTGGTCGACTCCGCGCCGGTGTTCCTGCTGAGCAGCGCGGTCGCGCTGTCGGGCGGGGCCGTCGGCAACGTGCTCATCCCGACGCTGATCAAGCGTCACTTCCCGGGTCGTACCGGGGTCATGACCACCGTCTACACCGTGGCGCTGGCCGTCGGCACCATGCTCGCCGCCGCGGCCACCGTGCCGATCGAGCGCGCGTCAGGTGACTGGCACATCGCGCTCGGCGTGTGGGCGGCCCTGGCCGCCGTCGCCGTCATTCCGTGGCTTGCGCTCCTGCGCAGTGAGCCGGAGCGGCGCATCGGCCAGGAGGACGCGGGCATCCGCCGGCTCGTCAGGAGCAAGCTGGCCTGGATGGTCGCGATCTACTTCGGCACCCAGTCCATGATCGCTTACATCATGTTCGGCTGGCTCGCCACCATCCTCACCGACGGCGGCTACACCACCGGCCAGGCCGGGCTCCTGCTCGGCGTGTTCACCGCGTTGAGCATCCCGGTCTCGATCCTGGTGCCCGTCCTCGCCTCCCGCTTCCGCGACCAGCGGCCGGTCGTCGTCGGGCTCGTCGCCTGCTACGCCATCGGGTTCGCCGGGCTGTGGCTCGCGCCGATCTCGACGGCGGCGGTCTGGGTGACGTTCGTGGCGATCGGCATGGGGTCGTTCCCGCTGGCGCTGATGATGCTCGCCCTGCGTACGCGTACGCCGGAGACCACCGCCGCGCTGTCGGCGTTCGGGCAGAGCGCCGGCTACCTGATCGCGGGTGCGGGGCCGCTGCTCGTGGGGGTGCTGCACCAGATGACCGGTGGGTGGACGCTGCCGTACGCGCTGATGTTCGCGGTGCTGGTCGTGCAGCTTCTCACCGGGCTGTACGCGGGACGTGACCGGTATCTCGAGGACGAGTCCCTGCCGGTGAACAAGCCCGTCCCTGCCAGAATGGGCGGATGAACTCGACAGTTGTCACCTTCCCCGACGGTCATGTCAGTGGCCGCTCGGAAATCGTCGGGGCCGTGCCGGCGGGGGGCCGGCACGGTCTCGTCGTCGCCGAAACACCGTTCCACCCGCTCGATCACACCTGGCCGGACCAGCCCGCCGACCGGGGCACGATCGGCGGGCTGCCGGTGGCCGACTGCGTCACGGGGGCCCAGTCGGGCACCGGCGAGATCTTCCTCGGCCCCGACATCCCGGTACGCCGGGGCACCGAGGGCTGGGCCTGGCTGGTCGTCCACGTGACCGAGACCCCGCTGCCCGTGGGGACCGAGGTCGCGCTGGAGGTGGACCCCGGCCACCGGGCGGCCCTGTCGGCCGGGCACACCGCCTGCCACCTGGCCGCGCTCGCCCTGAACGCCGCCCTGGCCGGGCACTGGCGCAAGCCCGCGGCGCCCGACGGGCTCGGCCACCCGGACTTCGACCAGAGCGCGATCACCTCGTCGCGGATCTCCCCCTTCGGCAGCGAGGACGTCTACCGGCTCGGCAAGTCCCTGCGCAAGAAGGGGTTCTCCGCCGAGGGACTGGACCTCTCGCAGGTCACCTCGGAGATGAACGACCGGCTCAAGGCGTGGGTCGCGGCCGACGCGGCGGTCTGGCTCGACGTGCCGGGGCCCGGGCTGACGGCCCGCCGTACGTGGCACTGCGCGCTGCCGGAAGGGGAGACCTCGATCCCGTGCGGCGGCACGCATGTCCGGGGTACGGCGGAGCTCGGGGTCGTCACGGTCGAGCTGGATCTGGCGGATGCCGCGCTGACCATGCGTACTACTTGTCGCTGAGGACTACTTGTCTCTGAGGAAGGCGAGCACCCGCTGCCAGGCGTCGGCGCAGGCCTCCTCGTGCCCGGCGGCGGTGGCGTCGAAGAAGCCGTGCGGGGCGCCCGGGTACGTGATCAGCTCGTGCGCCACCCCCGCCTCCGTCAGCGCCTCGCCGAACTCGCTCACCTGCTCACCGGTGATCTTTTCGTCGGCGCCCCCGAACAGGCCCAGGATCGGCGCGCCCAGCTCGGCCGCGTGCTGCGTCGGCCCGGGACCGTACGGGCCCACGATGCCCGGCGCGCCGTAGAAGCCGATCACGCCCGCCAGCCCGAAGCGCGGCGCCGATGCCAGGAACGCGTTGCGCCCGCCCGCGCAGAACCCGAGCGCCACCGCCGGCCTGCCCAGCCGGTCGGCCGCGGCCATGATGTCGTCCTGGATGCTCTCCCTGCCGAGCTTGGAGACGTGCTCCATGAAGGGGAAGTCCTCGCCCCGATCGTCGTCGGTGGCGGTCCTGCCGTAGTAGTCGATGGCGATGGCCGGGTGACCCTGCTCCGCCAGCCGTACGGCCAGCTGCTTGTAGAAGTCGTGCAGCCCGCGCAGGTCGGGCAGGATGACCACGCCCGGCCCGCGGACGTCGTCGGGACGAGCCTCGTAGGCGGCGAACACGGTGCCGTCGGCCGAGGTCAGCCTTATGCCGGAGGCGCTCGTGCCGGTGATGGGGGCGGTGGGGACGGGTGGTTGCGCATCGTCGTCGTAGCACATGATGGGGCGAAATTACCAAAGCACCGACTCGGCCGACAGGCGTGTCAGCATGTGTTGACAAGCGGATGCTTGTCAGCGCATGCTGACACCATGAAGGTCAACGAGCTGGCCGAGGCGGCCACCGATCGCGATCCCGGCGTGGGTCTGGCGGCCGTGGCCGCCCTGAGAGCTCTGCTGGAGGAGCTCGAGGCCACGCACGTGTCCAACGCCCGGGACCAGGGGTGGTCCTGGGAGCAGATCGCCGACGCCCTCGGGGTCAGACGGCAGTCCGCGCACCGCAAGCACGCCCGCCGAGTCGGAAGGTAGCCACATGCTCGCCAGATTCACCGACCCCGCCCGCCGCACGCTGATCAGGGCCGGCACGCTGGCCCTCGACGCGGGGCGTCCGGCGCTCACCCCTGACCTCCTGCTGCTCGCCCTGGCCGAGATCCGGCCCTTCTCGCTGGAGCGGTTCACCGTGACGGCTGAGGATGTACGGGGGCAGGTGGATCTCGGTGACGCCCGTGAACTGCTCGCCACCCTGGGGATCGACCTCGACGCCGTGCACCGCCGTTCCAGGGAGGGGACCTCCGACCCCGCGCGGTGGCGACTGACGAGGTCGCGCCTCAAGCCGCTGCGGATGACCCTGTACGGGCCGTTGGGCGCGGTACCACTGGCCATGCACGCGCGCAAAGCGGTGGAGGTGGCGATGTGGCGGCCGGGGGCGGTGACGGGGGAGCGGCTGCTTTGGGGGTTGTTGGCCGACTATTCGAACGGAGTGGGGCGGATTCTGCGGGACGGCGGGGTGGACTTGCGGGCGCTGGTGGAGGAGGCGGGGATACCGGTGGCCCAGACGGCGTAGCGCCGGTGGAGGCGGGGATGCCGGTGGCCCAGGCAGCGTAGTGCTGCGTCAGGACGGGACGTTGAGGTGGGTGATCTTGTCTGGGTTCGCGATGAGGTAGATCGTGTCGATCTTGCCGTCCGTGACGAGCAGGGAGATGACGGTGACGACCCGGCCCGCGGCCGAGGCGACTATGGCGGGTGCGCCGTTCACGTTCGCCAGATCGTACGACAGGGTGACCAAGTCGCTTACGCCGATCGAGGCCATGAACTTGGCGATGCCGCCGGGGGTGACGATGGACGTCATGAAGCGCGTCACGTTCGCGGCGCCGGTCAGGGCGCGCAGCGGGGACCGGGCCTTGCCGCCGCCGTCGCTCACCAACGTCACGTCGGTGGACAGCAGCTCGATCAACCCGTCCAGGTCACCGCTGGTGGAGGCGCGGATGAAGCGTTCGGTGATGCGCCGCCGCTCGCCGCGGTCCACATCGAAACGGGGCCGCTTCTCCTGTACGTGATCGCGGGCGCGCCTGGCCAGCTGCCGCGTGGCGGGCTCGGCCCGGCCGATCACCTCGGCGATCTCGGAGAACGGCAGATCGAACGCCTCCCGCAGCACGAACACCGCCCGCTCCAGCGGCGAGAGCGTTTCGAGCACCACGAGCAGCGCGAACTCCACGGAATCGGCCAGCTCCGCGTGCTCCGCCACGTCGGGCGCGGTGCTGATGGGCTCGGGCAGCCAAGGGCCGACGTACGACTCGCGCCGCGACTTCGCCCACCGCAGCCGGTCGATGGCCAGCCGCGACGTGATCCTGACCAGGTACGCCTTGGGGTCGGCGACGGTCGTCTCATCCACGCCGGACCAGCGCAGCCACGCCTCCTGCACCACGTCCTCGGCATCGGTCACGGTGCCCAGGATCCGGTACGCGACGCCGGTCAGCAGGCCGCGGTGGTCTTCGAAGGTCGACATGAGACTTAAGACGTATCACGGGGGATCGTGTGTGACACAGCCGCCGCAGGATTCCTATACACTGAGATCGCACCAAGGGGCTATAGCGCAGCTGGTAGCGCACCTCCATGGCATGGAGGGGGTCTGGGGTTCGAATCCCCATAGCTCCACTCGATCGGCGGGGTTTTCGTGGTTGCTCGCCCCCTACGGGGGCTTCGCTTCCCCACGGCGACTTTGTCGAGATGGCGCGCCTCGCCAAGTGATCCACGATCTCGTTGTACGGCTGCTCCGCTGTGTGGCCGAGAAACCGCACCGCTCTGCGGGACGTCATCTCGGTTGATCGTGTGACTACGTTCGCCCGCATGGGCGCAAGTCGCGGGAGGCCGTTTCCCCGTGTTGGGGCTTCTTCGGCCCCAGCGGCTTCACGGGTTCTAGGCGTTCGTGGTCGGCGAGGTTGCGGAAGCCCAGGGCGGACGCCCCGTCGCCGATCAACCGTGTCGGGTCGGCCGGTAGGTCAGTACCTGCGTGTGGCCGTCGAAGGTCCGGGCCTCGAGCAGTTCGAGGTCGAAGTCGTCCGCACCGTCGAAGATCCGGTCCACGCCGGTCGTCCCGGAGATCACTGGGAAGACCGTTACCTCGATGGCGTCGATCAGGCCGGCGTTCAGCAGTGTCCGGTTGAGGGTCAGGCTGCCGTGGGAGCGCAGCGGCACATCGGATTCGGCCTTGAGGCGCGTGACCACCTCGACAGGGTCGCCGGACTCGATGGTCGTGTCCGGCCAATCGAGCGGCTCGGTCAGCCGGCTGGAGAGCACCGTGACCGGGGAGTCGAACATGCGCGTGATCCACCCGTCGAACAGGCTGCGGTCGAAGCCCGCGTCAAGGAACGGCGCGTTCGACGAGTAGGTCTTGGCCCCGAGCACCATGCGCAGCGGGTCGCGGTAGGCGGCGGCGCGATGGGCGAGGAATTCGGGGCCCTGCTTGCTCCAGTAGCCGCCCCAGTCGCCGTTGTGGTTGGCGAAGCCGTCGAGCGTGGAGAAGATGTCGAAGGTGTACGTGGCAGTCATGGGTGTCTCCTTGCGGGAAGTTGGCCGCGCCTGCTTTGTCGCGGCCTCACCCTTGCTACGAACACCACCGCCCCGATCCGACACGTCTCCCGGATTTGTGGCAAAACTTTCCGGGCTCATCCAGGGGCACTACCGGAGGTCGGCAGAAGCGCTGGCAGCTTCGGGAAGAGGAACGTACTTGCCGAGGAACTGCCGGGCTGTCGGCTTGTCCAGGCGGTAGTCGTAGTTGGTTCCCTTGCAGGCGTCGTCGGCCCCGCTGATCGACGTGGCCACGAGGAGGTGCGAGTCGGGGCCGCCCAGGAAGTTCGGGCCGCCTGAGTCGCCGAAGCAGGTGCTGCCGTCCCCATGGGAAGCCAGGGACAGGTCCAGCCATTTGGCGGACAGGTTCTCGAAGGAGATGGACGCTTGGCGGCGCGTGTCGGTGTAATGCCACTGCTCGCCGTGCCCTCCCTTGTCCTGGGCGCCGTGCTCACCCTTGGCCGGGGAGAGGGCGCCGTACCCGACGGGGGTGAAATGGGCGGACTTCAGCTTGCCGTCGGCCTTGAGGCGGTCGAGCATGCCCACCTCCGGCAACTGGGCCGGGCGGATGCCCGTGACGGGCTTGTCGAAGACGACGACTGCCATGTCGTGCAGATCCGAGTCCGTCGTGAACCGCGGGTCGGGGATGTACCGGCCGGAGTAGAGCTGGTCGCCGCGCGTGTAGTGGTGGGCGAAGGAGACCTGGGCCGTCTTCTGATTCCGCTCCCCGCAGTGCGCGGCGGTGAGGAAGACCGTCGGCGAGACGAGGGTGCCGGTGCAGTACGCCCAGGTACCGTCGGAGTGCGGCTTCTCGGCGACGAGGGCCCCTACTTCCGGGTGGGCGTCACCGTCGTCCGAGCCGTTGGTGATGGCTGCCGCGGGCGTAGCTGAATAAGCAACCGTGGCCGCAATAACTAGGACAAAAGGGACGTAACGCATCTGAGGAGTGTAGGCGGAACATAGCCTCCGCATGGAATACCGTGCAAAAAATTTACCTCCGCCAGGGCTGATGTGACGCTTGTGAGTGCGGGGACGCGGGATTCGGCGATGCTGCGCGCATAGACGGGTGATCTATGCGTGGTGACTCTGCTCCGCTGGGTGCCATCACGCGATCTCCAGATGATCGCGTGATGGCCGTTCACCTGCGTCCCGAGCGCCGATCAGCCGGAGTTGCCCGGCCATGATGACGGCACGTTGTTCAGGAACAGGGACTTGCCGCTCATCGGCTCGCACCACACGCCACGATTGCCCGTGCAGAAGTCGTCCCGCTCGTAGCCGGCCCAGTTGGCGATCGGGCCGCCGTCCGGCCCCGTGAGGTGCTTCCAGGTCGGCAGTGTGCCGTCGATGAGCGTGCTGCCGAAGGAGTACATCTTTGTGCGGTCGGGGTAGTAGGTGATGGATGCGTTATTGCTGGAATCGAGCTGCTTTTTCATGATGTTGTTGAAGAAGATGTTGTTGTAGCCGGATGATCCGGACCACTTCACCGCCTTCTTTCCCGCGGCCCACCAGATCGGGAACCATTGCGAGTCGTCCGGTGGGCTCCCGCCCTCGTCACCGCAGTTGCTGTAGCAGCTCCCCGGCCGGTGCCCGTACGGCGTGTTGACGCGGTTGAGCTCGAAGATGTTGTTGCGTTCCCAGCCGCCGTGCAGGTTGAGGTCGGAGTCGAAGTCGTTGCCGATGGCCACGTTGCCGGAGGCCGACCACTGGAAGGTGAAGTGCCGCAGGTTGCGGGTGGCGTTGCCGGCGTACACCGAGTCCCAGACGCGGGAGCCGCGGAAGTAGCCGTTGCCGCCCTTGCCCTTGTTCCATGAACCTTCCAGGTAGTTGTTGATCACCGAAAGGTTCTTGGCCTCCTCGGTCACGATGGCGTGGGAACCCGTCATGTACGACCGGACCCCCTTGACCCAGCCGTTGATCGCCCACTTCAGCACGATGCCGTGCATCTCCCCGGCCGGATCCATGTTGCCGTAGTTGTGGCTGGCCGAGACGGCCTCCTCGGAGGGCATGTCCTGGGTGAAGTACAGGTTCTCGATCCCCACCCCCAGGACCGGATCGACGATCGGCGAGGCCTTGGAGTCGAAGGGCTTGTCGAGCCCGGGAATGGGGTCCGAACCGTCGGAGGTGGAGTTGACCGGCACGTCGTACTCCAGCGGCTTGTCCAGCGTGATGGTCTTGCCGTTGACCGCCGTGATCTTGAAGATCTGCTGCCGCATGTGCAGGTTCTGGAGTTCGTGCTCGGTCGGCACGGCCTCCATCTGCTGGTAGAACTTCATCGTGTTGGCGGCGCGGATGTTCACGTACGCGCCGGCCTTGAAGTTCGCCATGATCTTGCTGTTGGTGCTGTCGGCCAGGGCGATCGTCATGTCGCCCGTCCGCGCGGCGAGTCCCTCGCCCCACTTCGCGCTCTCCTTGAGCTTCGCGCCGACCTTCCAGTGCACGTTCACCGTGCCCTCGAAGATGTCCTTGCGGTTCTGCGGCGCCGCCTTCCAGCCGTTCTCGTAGTCGGGATGGCGCTCTCTGGCCTGCACCCGGAACAGGCCGCGCCCCGGCCAGATCCATCCGCCGGGAGCGGGTTCGGCATTGCCGTCCCCGCGGTCGACGGTCATCGCGTCCTCGTCCCAGTCCGCTCCGTCGGCGGTGAGTTTGTCGTAGCGGGTGTTGGCATCGGGGGTGTAGACGACGCGGGTGCCGGTGTCGGGATCGGAGCCCTCGCCGCGCAGCACCATGTAGTCGGCGTCCACGTAGATCTGGTGGGTCACGTTGAGCGTTCCGGCCGGCAGGGTGATCTGGCTGAGGCTGTGGTATCCGGCGCTCGGTGAGCACGTGCCCTTGATGTGGTCGATGGCGTTCTGGATGCCGCCGGTGTCGTCCTGCCCGTCGTTCGGCCGCACGCCGTACTGGCTCCGCATGGCGGCGGAGGTGATGGCGCACGCGCCGTTCGGGTTGAAGTCACCGGCGCCGGGCAGGTCGCCGCCGTCCAGATATCCGGCCTTGGTCCAGTCGCGCAGGCCGATCTGGAGCCCGCGGCGGTTCCCCGCGGACAGGTCCAGGTCCTTCAGCGGCGCGGGCGGGGGAATGTACAGGTCGGGGTAGCCGCACGTGTGCTCGGCGTTGGGCGACCAGGCGCGTGGCGACACCGCGTTGTACTTACCGGTGATCTGGACGTAGAACGCGTCGCCCTTCTCCGCGGGATCGGCGGGATTGTCGATCTTCAGGACGTGGTGGTTCTGATAGAAGCGATTCAGATCGGTACCGCCCTGGCTGTTCTGCGCTGCGTTGATCATCCGGCACGAGACCCCCTTGCCCGCGGCCGCGCCCTCCGCCGTGGAGTTGAAGGGATATTCGTCGCAGCTGTCTAGATCACCCGGGGGACGCGGCAGGCTGCGGGGGCAGGCGATGTCCCGGTTGTCGCCCTCCTTGGCGCCCCGCGTCAGCGGGACGCCGCCCGGCTCGCCGGGGGCGGGGCCGCCGTCCTTCATGCCGGGTACGCCGCGCCGTCGCTGAGCGTCGCGGATGTGCAGCGCGTGTTCCTGCACCTCTCTGTTGTCGAGGGCGAAGGTCATCGTGTCCGGTTGCTGCGGGAACACGCAACCGGCGTCCTTGATGGTGGAGTCGATCCCGTCGCAGCGGATGTCCGGCTCGGTGGCCAGCACCGACATCGCGGGCTGATCCGGGTGCTCCGGGAAGATGATCTCCACCCGGCCGAGCACCGTCGCCCAGGACACCTCACCGCTCCGGGCCGACACGACGGTGTCGGTGGTCCAGGTGCCGCGCACCGGAGCGTCGTACACCAGCGGGTGCGTGGGCAGGCCATCACCGCGCGGGAACTCCTTGTAGTCGCTCCCGTCGTCGAGCACCCTCGGGCAGGACGGCTTGACGCCGAGCTTCTCGCAGTAGAACGCCTTGGCCGCGACGCCGGCGCCGTTCACCTCGCCCCAGCTGCCCAGGGGGATCGCGACGACCTCGGCCTCGTAGCTCCAGGTGTTCATGGCCCGGCCGTCGGCGTTGACCTCGGCGTGCCAGTACTGCGTCACGAAGTAGTTGAGCTGGCCCAGCTGCTCGGTGCGGTCCCGGTTGTAGACCTTGGCGGCCTGCAGCGGGGTTCGCGCGCAGACCTCCACCCGGCTGATGAAGTGCCAGGCCCCCTCCGGGGAGGCCGCGCACCCGGCGGGCAGCGACGTGGCGGCCGCGCGGGTGGCCGTGCGTGCCTTTCGCGTGGTGAGGTCGGCGGTCTTCGGCTTCGTGCAGCCGTCTTTCCGTCCCCCGAAGAGCTTCACGGCCGCGGCGGAGCAGCCGTCGTGCACCTTGAGCCGGGAACCGGTCAGTGGAGTGTCCCAGTCCGCGTCGGCGGCGGGGACGCTGCCGGCGGGGGTGGTGGTGGGCGGCGGGGCAGGCTCGGCCGCCGCCGAGATTCCGGTCAGAAGGGGGAGGATGACGATGAGTCCAGCGAAAACCGCTAATAACCTCGATAAGCGTTGTAACACCCTGCCAGCTCCTTAGGGGATGACGGTGAGGAAGAGGGACGACTGTGTGTCGGTCCCGGTGGCGTCCACTCCGTGGCCGCCGGTGTAGTCGCGGCGTTCGTTGCCGGCCCAGTCGGTGATCGGGACGCCGCCGACGTCGAGGTGCTGCCAGCCGGTCCCGTTCCAGCCGAAGCGGTAGATCGTCGTGGGGCTCGGGTAGTAGTCCTCGTACGGTGCGGCCGGCCCGTCGGCCTGCTTCTTCAGCACGTTGTTGAACAGCACGTTGTTCGGCCCCGACGAGCCGGACCACTTGACGGCCTTGGGACCGGCCGACCAGTAGACGGGGAACCACGTGCCGTCGTCCGTGCCGCCGCCCTCGCCCCCGCAGCGCGCGGTGCAGCTGCCGGACCTGTGGTCGTACGGCACCGTGCTCCGGTTGAGCTCGAAGAGGTTGTTGCGCTCCCAGCCGCCGTGCAGGTTGATGTCGGAGTCGAACTTGTTGCCGATCGCCACGTTGCCGGAGGCCGACCACTGGAAGGTGAAGTGCCGCAGGCCGGTGGTGGTGTTCCCGGCGTAGACCGAGTCCCACACGCGCGAGCCGCGCAGGTAGCCGTTGCCGCCCTTGCCCTTGTTCCAGGCGCCGTCGAGCGTGTTGTCGACCACCGACAGGTTCTTGGCCTCCTCGGTGACGATGGGGTGCGACCCGGTCATGTGCGTGCGGATGCCCTTGATCCAGATGTCGGCCGCGTGCTTGACGACGATGCCGTGCATCTCGGCGGCCGGTGCCATGTTGCCGTAGTTGTGCACGGCGGCCTGTTCGTCCAGGCCGGGCATGTCCTGGGTGAGGAAGAAATTCGCGAAGCCCACGCCCACCACCGGGTCGATCAGCGGCGCGACCTTGGAGGCGTACACGGTGTTGTCGATGGCCGCGGAGCCGTCCGAGGTCGAGTCGACCGGCACGTCGAATTCGAGGGGCTTGTCGAGCTGTACGGTCTTCGCGGTGGTGTCGACTGCCTTGACCTTGAAGAGCTGCTGCCGCATGTGCAGGTTCTCCACCTCGCCGCTGCCGGCGGGCACGGTCATCTGCGCGTAGAAGTTTCGGGTGTTGGCCGCGCGTACGTTGACGTAGCCGCCCACCTTGATGCCCGCCATCAGCGCCGCCGAGGTGCTCGTGCTCAGGTAGACCGTGTCCTGGCCGGTCTTGCCGGCGAATCCCGGCGTGCCGGGCATGGCGCGCAGCTTGACGCCCGACACCCAGTGCGCGTTGACCGTGCCCTCGAACATGTCCTTGCGGTTGGCCGGGGCGTCGTCGTAGGTCTCGTCGTCCTCGTCGGCGGTTCCTGCGCCGGGGCAGCCGGTCTGCGCGCCGACCCGGTATTGGGCCGCCACGCATCGCGACTCGACCCGGAACAGCCCGCGGCCGGGCCACAGCCAGCCGCCGTTGGCCTTGCCCCACTCCATCGCGGACTGGTCCCAGTCGGAGCCGTCGGAGGTCAGCGTGTCGTACATGGTGGCGGAGCCCGGCCGGTAGACGATCTTGGTTCCGGTGGCCGGGTCGGCGCCGGCGCCGGTGATCACCAGGTAGTCGGCGTCCACCTTGATCTCGCCGGTCACCAGCAGCTCGCCCTGGGGGAGCTGGATGGAGCTGAGCCTGTTCGGGGCCGCGGTGGGGGAGCACTGTGTTCGTACGAAGTCGATCGCCGCCTGCAGGCCCGCGGTGTCGTCGCCGCCGTCGCCGGGGAGCACGTGGTACGTGGCGGCCAGTGTCGCGGGGGTCAGGCGGCACGCGGTGTCGGTGGTGTAGTCGGACGCGCCGGGGAGGGGCGCGCCCTCCCGGTAGCCCGCCTTGGACCAGTCGTAGAGCCCTGCCACGGGGGCACGGCGGTTGCCGGTCGTCAGATCGAGGCCGGTGCGCGCCTCACCGTCGGCGGGCGGCGTGGGGGTGACAGTGGGCGTGGGCGTGGGCGTGGGGGTTGGGGTTGGGGTTGGGGTGGGAGTCGGGGTCGGGGTGGGTGGCTGTGTGGTCACCGTGAACGTGGCCTCGGCGGAGACCGTGGTCCCGGCCGCGCTCCATCTCGCCTTCAGCTCGTGGCCACCGGTCGAAGCGCTCACCGTCCACTGGTACGGCGCGGTCGTGTCCTTGCCGAGGTAGGCGTTGTCCAGCAGGAACTTCACGCCGTCGGTCACCACGCCCGGATCGACGAGGTCCGCGGTGAAGGGCGCGGTCACGCTGCCCCCGGCCAGCGGGACCCCGTTCACCGCGAGGTACGGGCCATCGGCCCAGGCGACCGGAACCATGCCTAAGCCGAAGACGGCCACCAAGGCGGCCACCGGCCGCCGGCGAAACCTGAACACGTGGGAAGTCCTTCCTGTCGGGAAGCGCCGCCGATTCACGGGCGGGTGAATCGTCGCCGCCCCGGCGAGGGAAGTACATGGATCACGCACTACGCGGGAAACCGCGGGAAAGCCCACCTCCGACCTGCGGGGACGCCCGGAAAGCCGGGAAATCCCGGGACGCTCAGCGCCCTGCGGCCGCACACTTCCTGGCGCCGCTGGTGAGCTCGGCGCAGGCGTAACCCACCTCCGGGCCGGCCGCGGCGACCATGGGCGTGGCGGCGGCGGAGCCGGCGCGGTCCTTGCCCTTGGCTTCCGCTCCGGCGTCACCGGTGACGTTGACTCGGTCGTAGCGGCGCGCGCCGGTCAGCACGGCCCACGCGGCCCGGCACACCGCGCTGTAGCGCAGTTCGAGCCGCGCGTAGTCCACCTGCACCGACGCGGTGACGACGGCGTCGCGAGCGCAGCCCAAGGGCTCCGCCGTCCGCCCGGTGCAGTCGCTCGCCTGGCAGCTGCCCGCCGGGGCGGGCGTACGCGGCCCGGTCGGTGAGGCCACCGGGCGGGAGATCGCACCGGTCAGCACCGCGACCACCAACCCGATGGCCACCACCACGACCCCGATGGCGAGGATCGCGAGCCACCGCCGCGTCGGTGAGGAGTCTCTGACCACCCTGAAGGGCATGGTCGACTCCGCGTCATCCTCCTCGTCCACCCCGGGGCCGTCGCCGGTCGCCGTGTACGCCCCTTCGCCGGCGCGCCCGCCGGACTCGGCGGCCAGCTCCCACAGC
The DNA here is from genome assembly GCF_040648495.1 of Nonomuraea sp. NPDC049129. Taxonomy (NCBI): domain Bacteria; kingdom Bacillati; phylum Actinomycetota; class Actinomycetes; order Streptosporangiales; family Streptosporangiaceae; genus Nonomuraea; species Nonomuraea sp. NPDC049129. Next base: position 71,304 of record NZ_JBEZDU010000010.1, read on the forward strand.
GCCCGCAGCCGGGCCTGGTCGGCATCGGCCAACTCGCCCAGCGCGGCGACCACCGCGTATGGGGCGAGCGCCTGGCCGTTGAGGTACCGGCTCCAGGCCGACTTGCTGCACGCCGTCTTCTTCGCCAGCTGCCCCAGGCTCAGCGAGGTGCGGTCCTTCATGACGCGCAGTTCGCCGGTGAGGAGCCGCATCTCCGGGCTCAGCGAATCGGCTAACGGTCGCCAGGCGCTCACGCATCCCCCGTCCCCCGCGCGCACGCGGCCGAACTCATGGGCGTCATGGACTGATCTCGAGCCGATGATATTCGGCGAAATCACTCGGTATCTGGAGCGACCAGGCATTCGACCATGAGGATCCGGCCGGTCGGCAGGTAGCTGGTCGGCCCGGCGGTCGAAACGCAGCGGGCCGATCTGCCCTCCGTAACCCAATGGTTGCTTTACGTGTGCTTAGGTAGTCCTTTGACAAGTTTGTGGGCCGGAGTGGGGTTGAAGGGTGTCAAAGTACGGCTGGCGTCACTCGGCGTTCGCGCCTGCGGTGGGCCTGATGGTTTCCGCGCTGCTGTTCGTGGCCGGAGCGGTGGAAACGCTGCTGGTGTCCGTGGGTGCGACCACGGCCCCGCCGGCCGCGGAGGTCGTGGTCACGCTGATCATCGCGGTGTTCCTGACCACCGTTCTCCGGCTCGTCAGGGCCGTACCGGATATCCGGCGGGAGAGTGCCGCGACGGCGCGGGCCGTGGCGAACGTGCAGGCGGTGAAGCCGAACGAGGACACGCTGGTGGGGCGGCGGCTCAAGCTGTTCAAGGAGGCGGCCGAGGCCGGGAACGACTGTGAGGCGGTGCTGGGCGCCCGGTCCGCGCTGGACGACAGCGAGATGGCCAACAAGCACCACCTCGACCACGCGCTCATCTGGGCGCTGCCGGTGTTCGGGTTCATCGGCACCGCGCTGACGATGGCCGCGATGGTCAGCTCCTTCTCGAACGCCCTGGACAACCAGGGGGACCCCAGCGTGCTGATCACCGCGCTCAAGCAGCACGTGCTGCCCGAGCTGGCGTCGGCGTTCGGTGTCACCCTGGTCGCGCTGTTCCTGAGCGTGCTCGCCTTCGGTGGGATGGCGCTGATCGAGCGGGCGGAGCGGGCCAGCGTGGTGGCCGCCGACGAGGTGTTCCTCATCTACATCGCGCGCCTGCCGGTCAAGCAGGTGGCGCCCGCCATGACGGGGCTCACCCAGGAGCTGTCCCAGTCCAGAGGCAGGACCGAGGAGCTGGTCAAGGGCCTGGACGCGCTGCGTACCGCGGTGGAGCGGTTGAGCGCCGCCGAGAGCCGGCCGCAGAAGTACACGCTGGTGAGGGAGCAGTGAGGAAGCGGGCCGTCAGATCGTTCGCGCCGCCGCTCGACCTGCGCTTCATCGACCTGTTCATGTCCATCGTCCTGGCGCTGTCCTTCGTGGCGATCATGCTGACCGTCGTGGCGCGGATGCTGCCGACCGACGTCCCCACGCCGCCGCGTCAGGAGACGCGTCAGAGCGTGGCCCAGCTGCAGAAGCAGCTCGACGCCGCCATGGTGGCCAAGCGGAAGGCCGAGGCCGAGCTGCGCACCACGCAGGCGCAGATCGCCGAGCAGACCGCCTTCGCGCTGCCGTGGTGGCTGATCGGGTTCTGCGCGCTGCTCGGCGTGCTCACCGTGTTCATGAGCTGGCGGATCCGGCTGTGGAACAACGGGAACCTACCGCGTATACGCAGCTGGCTGATGGTCACCGTGGTAGTGGCCGCGGTGACGGTGGTGATCAGATCGCTGAGTGACAGTGACGGCTATCTGCTGCTCGCCGAGATCCCCTGGTGGGGCGCCGACGCTCTCTGTCTCGGGCTGTTGCTGGTCGCGTACGTGCTGATCTCCGACATCCGGGCCAGCCACGCCGCGCTCGGCCAGATCAGGGCGCGGTCGGCGCGCGCCTCCGTCCCGGAGCGGTAGAGGATCACGGTTTGCGGGCGACTCCGGCCAGGACCCAGGCTCGCTTCGTCTCCTGGTCGGAGACCGGGGTGCTGGCGCGCCACTTACGGACATAGATGAAGCCGGGTTCGACGAGCTCCAGCCCGTCGAAGAAGCGCACCGCCTGATCGCGGCTGCGCGGACCGCCCTTGGGCCGGTTGAGCGCCTCCCGGAAGACGTCGGCGATCTGCTCGGCTATCTCCGGGCGGCCGTCGAAGACGGCGTGGGTGAGGCAGAGGAAGCTCCCGGGCGCCAGCCGCTCGCACAGCCGGGCCACATGCTCGAACGGGCCGTCCTCGTCGGGGATGTACTGGAGCGCGCCAATGATCAGGACGCCGACGGGCCGGTCGAAGTCGATCAGCTGGCTCAGAGTGGGATCGTCCAGCATGGCGTCGGGGTGGAGGATGTCCCCTTCGACCACTCCCGTGCGCTCGTTGGTGGCGAGCAGCGCCCGCGCGTGGTTGAGCGCGACCGGGTCGTCGGCGACGTAGACGACGTTGGCGTCCGGGTCGAGCGACTGGGCGACCTCGTGGACGTTCCGCTTGGTAGGCAGCCCGGAGCTGACATGGACGAACTGCGTGACACCCTGCTCGACCAGGTAGCGCACGACCCGTTCGCGGAACTCCTGGACGTACTCGCCCATCACCCCGGCGTCGGGGATCAGCGCCAGGACCCGCGCGGCGGCCTCGCGGTCGGCGGCGAAGTTGTCCTTGCCGCCCAGGAAGTAGTCGTTCATGCGGGCGACGCTGGGAGCGTTGGCCGACACCCCTGGCCGTCGGGGCGTGTCATTCATTTGTCATCTCCTTCGCTCCCACCCGGCTAAGAGGACAGTAGCAAGCCAAGGGCAGTCCGGGTGGCTTGTCCTGGTTTGTGCTGACAGAGACTCATGAAAAGTTCATCCGCCGCAAATGGCGTCTCAAGGGGTGTTTCTTAACTTTGCTGGCGTAAGGGAAGTTCTGCTCGGGCTGGGCGGCCTGCTCGCAGCCTGCGGCCAGGACGCGCCGGCGGTGATCACCTCGACAGGGGCGAGCGTGTGAAGCCGCACGACGTACAGCGGAAGGTTTCCTGGTTGGGCCGGTTGCGCTTGTCCACGTGCCCGCACGCCGAGCACCCCTGCGAGGTGTACGCGGGGTCCACGTAGACGAGCGCAACCCCGGTGCGGGCCGCCTTGTAGGCGATGAACCGGCCGAGCTGGTGGAAGCTCCACGTGTGTAGCGTGACCCGCTGGGGCTTACGGAGCCGTACCCGGTCGCGGATGCCCTGGAGGTCTTCCAGGGCGATGCCGCGTCCGGTGCGTGCAGCCTCGGTCACGATGGTCTTGGAAATCACGTGGTTGACGTTCCTGCCAGGACAGGCACCGCTCGTCGAACGGCTGGGAGGCGTCCGGGCGGAACCCGATCGGCTTGGTGAGGGGCTTGCGCAGCCTCGCCTTCACATGGGCTTTCACCGTTGTGTAGGCGTCGGAGACCTTCTTGGGGTTCATCGCCATGGATTGCTGAAGATGGCCGAGGAGGACGACGGCTATCTGGGGGCGATCGTCTTCTCCGCCGACTCAGACAAGGACGGCAAGTGATCAGGCTCCGGCCTCGGGCGGGCGCAGGCGCCGCAGGGCCTCGCTGACGCTCTCGCCTTGTCCGGTGGCGATCGGATTGCCGTCGGAGTCGCGGGCGACGGCGGAGTAGGCCGGTCCCGGCAGCTGGGTCAGCAGGATGGTGTTGCCGTCGCGCAGCAGGTCCTCCGGTGCGAGGCGGTGTTCGCGCCGGTCGGCCAGGTTGCGGGCGGCGACCAGGGCGGCCACGGGGGCGCGGTGGCGGGTGAGGAGTATCGGGCCGCTGTCGTGCGGCTGGGCGGCCTGTCGTACGAGGTCGCCGAGCTTGCGGCGGACCGTTGACAGCGGCAGGGTGGGCAGGCCGGTCAGCGGCCCGGACACCCCGGAGATGGGGACCAGCGCGGCCCATTCCCAGCGTTCGCGGGTGATCAGCGTCGTCTCGCCGTCCTGGGCGGCGCGCACCAACCGGCCCCAGTGGACACGCGCCTCCTCGACGCCGAGCGGGGGGCCGAGGCGGGCGACGAGCTCTTCATAGACGGTCGGGGTGTCGTACATCCGGAAAATGTAAGCCGCCTTACCGAGAAAATGCAAGCCGCCTTACAAAAGTCGCGCTCGAAAACCGGTTGCGGCCATCAATAGCGTGGGCGGCATGGAGGCACTGGTGGAGTCGTTCGTGCGGGACGGCTTCGTGAAGTTGACGATCGGTTCGCGCGAGCAGGGTGAGGCGGCGCAGGCGCTGCTGTGGAAGCAGATCGGCCTGTCGCCGGACGAGCCCGAAGGATGGCGCGAGCCGGTGGTGTGGGCCGCGGACATGACCGGGCAGGGGCCGTTCGGCGAGTTGGTCAGGTCGCCCGAGCTGGCGGCCGGGTTGGACGCGGTGTGCGGGAAGGGCGGCTGGCAGCCGCGTGGCGCGGCGGGCAACATCCCGATCCGGTTCCCGCGGCGACCGCCGGCCGACGACCGCGGCTGGCACCTGGACGCCAACGTGTCGCGGCCTGACGGCAGCTGGGGGGTGACCGTCCGCTCGACTACGCTCCTGGTGCTGATGCTGTTCTCGGAGGTCGGCGAGTCGGACGCGCCGACCCGGGTCAGGGCGGGGTCGCAGCGAGACAGCTTCCGGGCGCTGGACGAGCAGCAGGTGTACGACCACGTCAGCGCGGGCGCGCTGGTGGACGCGGCCAGCAAGGACCGGCCGGTGGCGCTGGCGACCGGCTCGCCGGGGGACGCCTACCTGGTGCACCCGCTGACCGTGCACGCCGCGCAGGAGCACCTGGGAGAGAGGCCCAGGTTCATGGCGCAGATGCCGTTCATGCTGGCCGAGCCGTTGGACCCGGCGGCCGACACGCCGCTGGCCAGAGCGCTCCGCTGAGACCTGTCACTACCTCGACCCAAGGGTTATCGGGGGTCGATCGGTGTCAGGGGCGGGGTGCCGGCCTCGATGGCGGCGGCCGCGTCCAGGCACAGGTCCTCGCGGAAGCGCGGTCCGATGATCTGTACGGCCTGCGGCAGCCCGTCCGCCAGACCGGTCGGGACGGCGACCGAGGGCAGCCCCAGCAGGTTGGCCACCACGCTCATGCGCAGCGCCGCCGGCCACCCGGCCAGCCACTCGGGATCGAGGTCGGCGCCCACCGGGAACGTCGGGATCGTGCAGATCGGCGCGAGGACCAGCGGGGTCGAGTCCGTCCAGTCGGCCCAGGCCCGCAGGATGGCGGCGCGTTCCATCATCGGGTCGAAGGCGGCGCGCCCGCCCGCTCGCGTCCAGATCTCCTCGTAGGCGGCCCAGAACTGGACGAACCCCTTGGAGGCGACCGTCTCGACGGGCGGCTGCTCCTCGTGGACGCGGCCGTAGGAGGACATGATCTGGGTGTAGATCTCCGAGGCCCGGTCCAGGGCGGGAGGCAGGCTCTCCGTCACCCGATAACCGGCGTCGGCGAGCAGTTTGGCCGCCTGCCGTACGGCGGCGGTGACCTGGGGGTCCGCGTCGAGGCCGGTGACCGCGGCCACCCCGATCGGCGTCGCCGGGGCGGGGCCCCGCAGGGGGACCGGGGCGTACCAGGGGTCGCCGGGCGCGTGGCCGCACATGTGGTCGAAGGCCAGCCGCAGGTCGGCCACCCGCCGCGCGATCGGCCCGTGCACGCCCAGCAACTGGAACGCGAACGGCGACGCCTGCCCTCGCTGGGCGATCCGGCCCAGCGACGGCTTCAGCGCGGCGACGCCGCAGCACTGCGCGGGCCAGCGCAGCGAGCCCGCGCCGTCGTTGCCGATGCCGAGCGGGGTCAGGCCGGTCGCCACCGCGGCCGCGTCGCCGCCGCTGGAGCCGCCCGGCGTGTGGCCGGCCGACCAGGGATTGCGGGTCGCGCCGCGCAGGTCGTTGTCGGTGTGCCAGCGGATGCCGAACTCCGGCATGTTCGTCCGGCCGATCGGGATCGCGCCCGCCGCGCGCAACTGGGCGATGTGCTGGGCGTCGCGCTGGGCGACGGCGTCGCGCAGCGGGACGATGCCGAGTGTTGTCGCCGAGCCGGCCACGTCGACGTTCTCCTTGACCGTCATGGGGACGCCGCAGAGCGGGCCCGGCGCCGTGCCGTCGCGCAGGCCCCGGTCGGCCGCGTCCGCCGCGTCGAGGGCCTGCTCCTCCAGCACCACCGTGATGGCGTTGACCTGCGGATTCACCTCGGCGATCCGCGCCAGATGGGCCTGGACCACCTCACGGCTGGACACCTCGCGGGTGCCGATCAGCCGCGCCAGATCTCCGGCGGCCAATGCCCATAGTTCAGCCACGACATCCTCCTTGAGGGGTAAGCGGTGCCGAGGAATCTAGGGCGAGAATTCAGAAAGAGGCAGTCTTGTCTTTCCCGGCCGCGTCAGCCAGCCGGAGAACGCGCAGGTGGGAGCGGTACGAAAAAAGGGCCGGAGGCGATCGCCTCCGGCCCTTCGGAATATCCGGCTAGTTATGCCGGGTGGTCTTGCGCCAGGTGAAACCACCCGGCAGGTTGACGGATATCGTGCGGCGGCCGTCCGCCGTACGGGTGACACGGAACAACCGGTTGCCCCAGCTGTGCCCGACGCCGCCGCGCGACAGATTGAGCCTGAACGGCCCGAGCTTGATCGACTTTCGGTAGCTCCAGCCCATCGAGGTTCCCTCCATGAGATCGCGAGGGCTCCCAGCTACCCGAAAATTGGCGAAATATCGGGTTTAGTGTGGTGGTCACTCCACGGTCACCGTCGCGTTCGCCGGGACCGTGGTGCCCGCCACCTGCCCGGTCACCGAGAAGGTGCCGGGAGAGGCGTACGAGCTCGGGTCGATCTGCGCCCACGTGACCGCGACCGAGCTGTCCTTGGACCCGTCGTTGTACGTGGCCACGACGGTCGCCGGCAGCGACGGCGCGGTGCCCGCCCGGGTCCGCACCGCCTCCTCGGCGATCGAGGTGATGGTCACCGCCGGACTCGTCCTGACGTACACCGTGGCCTCGACAGGCGAGCGCAGACCCTCGGCGAGCCCGGCGACCTTGAAGCTGGTGCCACCGGTCTTGACCTGGTCGGCGGTCACCTGCTGCCACGTCACCGCGGCCTGACCCCGGCCGCCGTCCGCGTACAGCGTCTCCACCTTGGCCGGAAGCTGGGGCAGCGTGCCGGCCACCGTCGGGACGTACACCGGCCGCACCGAGTCCGGCGGCACCGCGTACGCCTTCCACTCCAGCACCCCGACGGACGCCGGCCCGGACACCAGTTCGGCGCGCAGCTTCGTCGTCGTCACCGTGTCGAACGAGACCGTGTTGTAGGCGTCGGCCGCGGTCGGATAGGAGGCGGCGCCGGTCACGTCCTCGAAGGAGTCGCCGTCCCACGCCTGGATCTTCCACGACGCCGGGACGCGGACGCCGCCGCCGTCGTCGAAGAAGTACAGGTCCGCCTTGTTCACCCGTACCGGCGACGGCCAGTCGAGCTGCACCCACTGCGTGCCCTCCTGCGGCCAGGTGCCCCAGCGCGGGTTGGCGCCGTCGTTGGAGCGCGGCGGCTCGATGCCGTCGTTGATCGCCGTCACCTTCTCCCACGGCGAGGTGTAGGAGGCGGTCGGTGTCGCGTACGGCGCCACGTTCACCTGCGTGCCCAGCGCGCCCACCGTGACGGCGACCGTACCGGACGCCGACTTGGCGCCGTCGGAGGCGGTCAGCTTCAGGTGGTACGTGCCCGCCTCGGTGAACGACGCGACCGTGGCCGGGCTCGCCGGATCGGTGAAGAACGCCTGGCCAGGCCCGTCGACGACGCTCCATGTCATGCTGAGCGTCCCCGACGGCAGCCCGTCGTCCTTGACGACCGCGTCCAGCCTGGCCTGGCCGGGACGGTTGAAGGTCGCGTCCTGTACGGCCAGCACGTAGGGGGCCCGGTTGCTTGTGGACGGCGGCGCCGAGCCGGTCGCGTACGCCTGCACCTCCTTCAAACCCGTCGAGTAGCCCGGCCGGTGGGTGACCAGCACGCGCAGCTTCTGGGCGGTGAGGGACCTGAAGCGGACCTCGTTGAGGTTGGCCCGGGGATAGACCGGGTCCTTGGCCTGGCCGGGCACGTCCTTCCAGGTGGAGCCGTCGAGGTACTGCGCCGAGTACAGGGCGGGCTCGCTGTAGCCCCCGGTCTTGCGGTCGTTGTAGAAGTACAGGCGCAGCCGGTCGACGGGCCGGGCCGAGCCCAGGTCCACCTCCAGCCAGTCCTGCGCCTTGCCGGAGCCCTTGCTGCCCCAGTACGGCTCGTTGATCGTGAACCCGTCCACCGCGCCCGCCGGGTCGCCGTACGAGGCCGTGGCGGACTTGACCAGGTTCGGCCGGGTGGAGCCGAGATCGACCCCGGCCTTCTGGAACAGGTCCTCGACCCGGTCACCCGACAGCTTCACCTCGGCCGGAGCCTTCATCGACCGCGCCGCCTCGGCGTGCACGACCGTGCTCTTCTCAACGCCGCCCTCGACCTTGCCCGTGGCCGGGTCCCAGACCGCGTGCGCGAGCCCGGACAGCGTGACCTTGCGCTTGCCGTCGATGAAGATCGAGTAACCCTCGGGCACGCCCGCGTAGTGCGTTTTTCCGTCGCCGGGCTTGTCCCAGACGATGCTCAGGTCGCTGCCGCGGTAGTTGATGCCGTTGACCGTGAAATGGTCCCAGCCGATGTCGACCGGCCACAGCTCGACCTTGCCGTCGGAGCGCGGGCGCAGGCCCATCACGTCCTCGATGACCGTCCAGTTGCTACTACCGAGGATCGTATGGTGGATCCACGACCGGTAGTCGATGGTCTTGGTGGCGGGATTCCAGTTCGACCAGAACTCGTTGGCGTCCGGGTAACGGGTGTCGCCGCCGACGAACTGCGACCAGGCGTTCCAGTACAGCAGTTGCTTGTACTGGTCGGCCGTGATGTACGGCGAGGTGTATTCGCGCAGCGCCTTGGAGAACAGCGAGAAGTTCCGGGTCGAATTGATCTGCGAGAAGTTGTTCGACCCCGGATGCCCTGCCGCCGCGGCCTCCGCTTTGTCCTTCTGATTAGCGGTATAGGCCGGGAAAATCGGATATTCAGCGGGGTCGGTCCATAGACGGAGCGCCTCCCGATATTTCGGGTCGTCCGTCGGGACCAGGCCGGTGGCGAACGGGATGTAGTTGTTCGATTCCTTCCACGGGATCAGGTTGCCCGTCTGCAGGTCGCGGTGCTTGAACAGCTTGTTCTGGTCGTCCCAGAGCAGGGTGAGGATGCCGTTCTTCACCTTGTCGGCCACGCCCCGCAGCTCGGCGGCCTTCGCGGTGTCGCCGATCAGCGTGTACGCCTGCGCCGCCGCCATCGCGTTGGCGTAGACATAGGCGCCCTCGAGCCGCTCGTTCGCCCGGTTGTAGTAGTGGAACGACACCGCGTCGGCGTCGTTGCCGGTCATCGCCTCCCAGTCGTACTCGATGACTCCGTTCTTGTTGGAGTCGTAGGCGTTGAGCTGCCCGTAGACGTCCTTTTCCGCGTAGCGGGCGAGGTTGCGCAGGATCGCGGGCTGGCCGCCGTGGAGTTGGTAGCTCTCCAGCGCGGAGGCCGAGATGTACTGGGTGTAGCTGTTCGACCAGTTCTCCGGATCACCCGGGTTATCCGTATATTTCGAGTTACGTGATACCTCGCCGGCCGACACCCACGGGCCGTACGAGTAGATCGGATCTCGCAGATACTTCAGATCCTGCAGGAACATCGGCACGGTCAGCACGATCGCGTTGTTGTAGCCGAGCGCCCCCTCCACCGACGTCGGGAACTGGAAGTCGTTGCCCGGAATGTCGGCGTCGAGGAAGTTGAACCGCATCAACCACCAGCGGTAGTAGACGAACTTCTTGATGTTGGCGTCCGGCGCGTCGATGTAGGGCAGGTTCTCCGCCCACCAGGCGTTGTAGTCCTGGAGCTGCCGTCGCAGCGCCTTCTCCGGCGAGCGCCCCTTGTAGCCGTCGTACTCGTCGCGCGACCCGGCCAGCTCCTCGGTGACGAAGCCCATCTGCACCTTGGTCCGCACGGTCTTGCCCGGCTCGACCGACAGCGTCCCCTTCAGCGCGCCGTCCGCGACCTTCAGGCCGTCGCCGCTGAGCCGGGGGAAGAGCGTGGTCAGCCGGTTCTTCGCCGCCACCACGCCGGTCAGCTCACGGTCGCCGTCCGCGGTCTTGGTGTACGGAGAGGTCACCGTGACCGGCACCTCCAGTTTCGCGGTGCCCCTGTTCGTGACCGCCAGCGTGGTGACCGCCACGTTCTCGTGCGTGATGAACTTCTTGACGGTCACGGCCAGATCGCCGCCCGCGTACTGGCCGATCCAGTGGCTGGGCATCTGCAACCGCTTGCTCACGTCCTCCTTGAGGTCCGTGCCGAGCGAGACGCTGTAGGCGTCGCGGTTGTCGATGCTCTCCCAGTACGCCACGCTGCCGCCGAAGCCGATGACCGACGGGTCGTGCTCCTTCATTAACAGCGTCCGGCCCCGCGACATCAGCCACGTGCCCGCCGGGTCGTCGCCGGGGCGGGCCAGCATGCGGTCGATCCAGTACGAGTCGCCGCCCTTCTCCTTCTTGTAGATCTCCTCCATCATCTTGCGCGGCTGGTAACGGACGGGCTCGGCCGGAACGGGGTCGGCGCCGGTGAACACCGGCATACCGAGATCGTCCTGGACGGCCGTGGCCGGGGAGCCGGCGGCGAGCAGACTGCCCGCGACGGCTAACGCGGCCAGGCCGGAGAGGGTTTTGCGCACGGAGTTCTCCATGGGGTGTCAGTCGGCGACGGGCAGCCAGACGCGCATGGTGGCGGGGCCGCGATTGCCCCAGCGGTGGTACGGCACCAGCCGCAGCACGGTGTCCGTGCCATCCGGCGCGTCGGGCGTCGGCCCGTACGGCCAGTCGTCGGTGGCCGGAGTCCCGAGCACGACGGCGACCTCGATCTCCACGACAGGATCGACAGCGGGACCAGCGGCGGGACCGACAGTGTGACCGGCGGCGAGATCGGCGGCGGGGTCAGTGGCGGGCGCGCCCGCGACGGGATCGGGCGCGCCCGCCTCGGAACCGGCCGCCCTCGGTACGGGGACGGCTGCGGACGCCCCTTCCGGAGAGCCGGCCTGGTGGTCGGCCGGATGGTCAGCTGGTTGATCGCCCAGAGGGGCGGCCGGAGGGGCGGCCGGAGGGTCGGCCGGACGCTCGATGGGTGCGGACGAGATGCGGGCGGCCACGTCGGCGAGTGGCGGCTCGTCGGCGACGGACTCCGCGCAGTAGACGAGCGGCCCGCGCTCCACCGCGACACTCCCGCGCAGCGCGTCCACGCGCCGGTCGGGGAAGGTCCATCGGGGAGCCATGGGCAGGTCGAGCCGGATCTCATCACCCGGCCGCCAGTCGCCCGCGACGACGGCGTACCCGGGCTCGACCTCCCGACTACCCGACATATGCGAAATGTCCGACCCACCGGCGTCCGACCCGCGAGCGTCCGACCCACCGGCGTCCGATCCAGCGCCACCGTCCGGCCCGGCCGGTCCGTACGCGAGCGTGGCGCCCTTCGCCCAGGCGGGCACGCGCAGCGAGATCCGCCCGCTGCCACCCGAAAGGACCCGCACGCGCACCCCGCCCGACCACGGATACCCGGTCTCCACCCGCAACGCGAGCGGCCCATGGGTGATCTCGCCCGGTGTGAAGTGGTGGATCTGCACCCCGCCCGCGTCACTCGTCGCCACGTAGGCCGCCAGCGAGGCGAGCGTGCGGGCGATGTTGTTCGGGCAGCACGACACGTCGAACCACGGCGAGCGCAGCCCGCCCTCGGCGGCGTGGTTGACCCCGTTCAGCGGCACGGCCGGCACCCGCACGCGCAGCGGGTTGGCGTAGAAGAACGACCGGCCGTCCAGGGCCACCGCGGTGGCCAGCACGTTGTACAGCGTCCGCTCGGCCACGTCGGTGTACCGGGCGTCGCCGGTGGCCAGCAGCAGCCGGTGCGCCAGCATGATCGAGGCGATGCCCGCGCAGGTCTCGGAGTAGGCGCGGTCCGGCGGCAGCTCGTAGTCCTCGCCGAAGGACTCGTCGGTGTGCCGCGAGCCCATGCCGCCCGTCAGGTGGGTGCGTCTGGCGACCGCCCGCTCCCACTGCGCTTCGACGGCCTTCAGCAATTCCTCGTCGCCCGTCTCCACAGCCACGTCGACGACGCCGCTGGCCAGGTAGAGCGCCCGTACGGCATGCCCGCGCAACGACTGCGCGCGCCGTACTGGAAGATCATCCTGGAAGTAGGCGCGGCCGAACGGGATCTCGGCCAGCGCGGGCAGGCCCCGGCGTTCGACGAAGCGGCGGGCCATCTCCAGGTAGCGCTCGGTGCCGGTGGCCCGGTACAGCTCGACCAGCGCCATCTCCACCACCGGGTGGCCGCAGGTCTCCGAGGTGTCCATGAAGCGGCGGCAGATGTGGTCCGCCGCCCGCTTGACCACCTCGGTCAGCCGGTCCTCGCCGTGCATGCGCAGCCTGGCGACCCCGGCCTGGATGAGGTGGCCGTAGCAGTAGAGCTCATGGCCCCACTCGAAGTCGGTGTAGCGGCTGCCGGACCATCGGGTGTTGAGGTAGCCGTCACCCTCCTGGGCCCTGGCCACGGTCTCGGCCAGCTCGGGCAGCGCGGGGTGGTCGGCCCACGCCATCCCCTCCAGCAGCTTGTAGATCTCCGAGTCGCTGAACTCCCTGCCCTTGCGGGGCAGCCGGCCTCGGAAGTTGTCGATCCAGCCTTCGCGCTCCATCCATTCCTGGCAGTGGGCGATGGTGACGTCCCGGTTGAGGGTGACGCGGTCGCCCCAGAAGCCGGGCGCCGGACGTACCGCGTCCAGGCCGAGGGGGGACAGCACACCCGATGAGGGGAGGACAGGATTAGCCACGCAGAGCTCCCGACATGAATCCGCGCACGTAGTGGCGCTGCAGAATGACGAACAGAATGAGACAGGGGAGTGCCATGACCATGACGCCGGCCTGGAGCATGCCGTAGTCGATGGCGCCGAACGTGCCCTGCGTCATGCTGACCACGGCCACCGGCAGGGTGAACGACGCGCCGTCGTTGAGCAGGATGAGCGGTGCGAAGAAGTCGTTCCACGAGGCGAGGAAGGCGAACAGGCCGACCGTGACGAGCGCGGGCCGTACGGCGTGCAGCAGGATCCGGGAGAAGGCCCGGAAGGTGCCGCAGCCGTCGACCAGCGCCGCCTCCTCCAGCTCGCGCGGGATCGCCTCGAAGGCGTTGCGCATCATGAACAGCGCGAACGGCAGCTGGAACATCACGAACACCAGCGACAGCCCCAGCAGCGAGTTCTGCAGGCCGAGGTAGCCGAGCAGCACGTAGAGCGGGATGAGGATCGTCGCGTACGGCACCATGAGGATCGCCAGCGTGGCCAGGAACAGCAGGTTCTTGCCGGGGAAGTCGAACCGGGCGAAGGCGTAGCCGCCCAGCGCGGAGACGATCAGCGTGCCGGCGACGGTCATCGACGACACCAGCACGCTGTTGGTGGCGTAGGTGCCGACGCCCTCGCCGAACTGGGCCATCTTCAGGTAGTTGGACGGCTCCTCCAGCGACGCCCAGCCGCTCCACACCAGCGGGAACAGGAACAGAATGGCCAGCGCCGTGACAGTGGGGTAATACCGCATCATTGGTCGTTCACCGCTCCTCACTCCCTCCGCGGGCCGCTCGTTCCTCGCGGACCGCTCCGTTCGCTGCGTCGGGTTCACTCCTCACTTGAGCCTCCGCATCAGCAGAGTGTTGAACCCGACCAGGGCGACCAGCAGCACGACGGACAGCGCCGCCGCCCCGCCGAGGTCGAAGCGGAAGAACGCGTCGCGGTAGACGACCATGACCATCGAGACCGTGCTGTTGTCCGGGCCGCCGTTGGTGAAGATGAAGAACTGGTCGAAGGCCAGCAGCGAGCCCGTGATGCTGAGGATCAGCATCAGCGCCAGCGTCGGGCGCAGCAGCGGCATCGTGATCTTGGTGAAGATCTGCCAGCGGTTGGCGCCGTCGCTCCTGGCCGCCTCGTACACCTCGACGGGGATCGACTGCAGGCCGGTCAGCAGGATGAGCATGTTGAACCCGGCGAAGCGCCACAGCACGAGCGCGATCGTGGAGAACAACGCCATGTTGGGCGTGCCGATCCACTTCACCGGCTCGTGCGTGATCCCCAGCGTCTGGAGCAGCGGGTCGATCGGGCCGAAGTCGTTGTTCAGCAGGCCGTAGAACAGCAGCGCGGCGGCGGCGAAGCCGACGGCTCCCGGCAGGAAGAACGCGGTACGGAAGAACGCGACGCCGGGGCGGCGCTCCTGCACCAGCAGCGCCAGGCCGAGCGCGACGGCCGACAGCAGGACGGTGGTGATGGCGGTGTACTTCAGCGTGAAGAGCACCGCGTCGAAGAACAGCGGGTTCTTGGGGATCTTGGCGTAGTTGTCGGGGGCGTTGAAGACCGCCTGGCCCAGCAGCGGCCAGCGGTTCAGCGACATCCAGACGACCAGCACCAGCGGTGCGAGGAACAGGACGCCCACGATGACGGCGGTCGGTGCGGCGTACAGCCAGCCTTGGACCTGTCTCCTCCGCCATCGGGCGGACGGCACTGTGTGGGCCGCCCGCCGCTTGGGCTTGCTGAGAGTTGCAATCATTGCTGCAGGGACTTCGTTATCTCGGCGTTCAGTTGGGGCACCTTCGAGGCGTCGCCGAACACCGCTTCGCGAGCAAGCCGCAGCCAGGGTCCCTGCGGGTCGTTGAACGTCTGGCCGAAGCGCAGCGCGTAGGGCGTCTGACCCTTGGCGACCAGCGAGTTGATCAAAACCACACGCGGGTCCTCAGCCGAGTACTTGTTGTTGGCCAGGTCCGTACGCGCGAGCACGTCCTTGTTCTTGGCCATGACCTCGACCTGCGCGTCATCGGAGACGGTCCAGGACAGGAAGTCCCAGGCCGCGTCGGCGTTCTTGGACGTCGAGGAGATGCCGATCGAGTCGCCGCCCACGAAGGTCGACTCGCCACCGTCGGGACCGGCGATGGGGGTGACGCCGATCTTCATGTCGGCGGGCATCGTGCCGAGCGTGGTCGACGGCATGGGCATGACGCCGATCTCGCCCTTGGGGAAGAAGCCGGTCCAGGTCGGGCCCTGCTCCTCCTTGGCCGTCGGGCCGGTGACCTTCTTCTCGTACAGGTCGCGGTAGGTCTTGAACACCTCGGTCATCGCGGGCTGGTCGTTGAGCGAGGTGGTGCCTTCGGCGTTCATGACCTGGGCGCCGGCCGCCCAGACCGAGGGCCAGAAGGTGAAGACGTAACAGCCGCCGCAGTTGCCGCCGAAGAACGTACCGTGCACCTTGCCGTCCTTGCCCAGCTTCTGCTGGATCGTGGTGGCCTGCTGGGCGAACTCCTTCAGCGTCTTGGGCCCCTTCTCCGGGTCGAGCCCGGCCTTGGCGTAGAGGTCCTTGTTCCAGAACCAGACCGACAGGTCCAGCGTGTGGGGCAGGGTGTAGAGCTTGCCGTCCAGCGTGCCCAGCTTCATGTGGGAGGGCGCGAGACCGGCCTTGTACGGCAGGGCGTTGACCCGGTCGGTGATGTCCATGAACAGGCCCTGCGAGGTGTAGTTCGGGACGAAGATCACGTCGGCCGCGAACACGTCCGGCAGCTGCTTGGCCCCGGCCGCGGCAGCGATGCGCGGCTGGTAGTTGTCCGTCGGGATGACGGTCAGTTTCACTTGGTTCTTGTGACTGCTGTTGTAGGCCTTCACCAGCCGTTCGCTCTGGGCCTGCGTCGCCGCGCGGGTCCACATGGTGATCGTGACCGGGCCTGCCGCTTGGGGCTGCTTCTCGCTCCCACCGCTCCCGCTGCTGCCGCAAGCGGCGGCTGTGAGCGCTAACAAACCGAGGAAGGCGATCCCAGCCAGCCGTCGTCTCATGGTTGTCTCCTTCGGGACCCCCGTGAACTGAAAGGTTTTCGGAAACGTAGAAGAAACATTGGGGCCTGTCAATGGGTATTATGGTTTGTCCTAGATACCGGGTTACTGAAAAGGGTTTCGAAAATATGGCGGGTAGGCGCGCGACCATCAACGACGTGGCCTCCCTGGCCGGGGTGTCGATCGCCACGGCCTCCAAGGCGCTCAACGGGCGGCAGGACGTGCGGGCCTCGACCCGTCAGCGCGTGCTCGCCGCGGCGGAGGAGCTCTCCTTCCAGCCGAACGCCCTGGCCAGGGGGCTGCTGTCCGGCCAGACGCGGACGGTCGGGCTGCTCACCTCTGACAGCGCGGGCCGGTTCGGCATCCCGGTGCTGCTCGGCGCGGAGGACGCGTTCGGCGCGGGGGAGATGGCGGTGCTGCTCTGCGACGCCCGCGGCGACGCCATCAGGGAGCAGCACCACCTGCGCGCACTGCTGTCGCGCCGCGTCGACGGGCTGATCGTGGTGGGCGAGAGCACCAACCCGCGGCCGTCGGTCAGCCGCGATCTCGGAGTGCCGGTGGTCTACGCCTACGGGCCGTCGGACGATCCGGAGGACGTGTCGTTCGTGCCGGACGACGTGGGCGGCGCGGTGATGGCGGTCAACCATCTGATCGCGCTGGGCCGGCGGCGGATCGCGCACGTCACCGGGCCCGAGCACTACAAGGCGGCCCGTGATCGCGTGGCGGGCGTGGAGCTGGCGCTGTCCGAGGCGGGTCTGGAGCAGGCGGGCGAGACGCTCTGGGGCGCGTGGTCGCAGCGGTGGGGGCGGCACGCGGCGGAGATGCTGCTGATGGCCCAGCCGGAGATCGACGCGGTGTTCTGCGGCAGCGACCAGGTCGCGGCCGGGTTCGTGGAGGCGGTCCGCGAGCGGGGGCGGCGGGTGCCCGACGACATCGCGGTGATCGGCTACGACAACTGGGAGGTGCTGTCGACCGAGACGCGCCCGGCCCTGACGACCGTGGACATGAACCTCGAGCTCCTCGGCAGGACGGCCGCCCAGCACCTGTTCGCGGCCATCGACGGACGGGCCACGCCGGGCATCCATCGCATGCCCTGCCAGCTGGTGATCCGCGACTCCACGGCGTCGTCGGCGTAACCGCGCGCAGAGGGCCTGGCCCTCCTGGTATGTTAGCGTTAACATTTCGAGTGAACTTCCTCTCCAGGCTGGGCGCCAAAGATGAGGAGCGCTCAAGGCAGAGCTCGTGTGACGCGACCGTAATCGGACGACCTCTTGACGAGACCTGTTGTTAACGTTCACAGTCATGCCAAGCCAGGAAGGGAGCACGGCAGTGGGAGCGACCCAGGGGCGTCGACCGCCGGTCATGGCCGATGTGGCCAAAGAGGCCGGGGTATCGCACCAGACGGTCTCACGCGTGCTCAACGAGCATCCCAACGTGCGCAGCGAGACCCGCGCGCGGGTGATGGAGGCGATCGACAAGCTCGGCTACCGCCGCAACCTTGTCGCCCGCGCCCTGGTCACCAAGCACTCCAGGACGCTCGGCGTGGTCAGCTTCGACACCACGCTGTACGGCCCGGCCAGCACGGTCTACGGCATCGAGCAGGCGGCCCGGGGGGCCGGCTACTTCGTCAGCATCGTGAGTCTCAAGTCCATCGACAAGATCGGCGTCAGTGATGCCCTCGACTACCTGGCCGACCAGGGCGTCGACGGCATCGTCGTGGTCGCGCCGCAACGGTCGGCCGCCCAGGCGCTGGGGGAGCTCCCGTTCGGGGTGCCCACGGTCGCCGTCGAGGGCGGCGAGGCCGGTGACGTGTCGGTCGTCTGCGTCGACCAGGTCCGCGGCGGCAGGATGGCCACCGAGCACCTGCTCTCCCTGGGACACGAGACGGTCTGGCACATCCGCGGCCCCTCCGACTGGCTGGAGGCCGAGGGGCGCGTGGCCGGGTGGCGGGCCGCGCTGGAGCAGGCGGGCCGTTCGGCCCCTGAGCCGCTCGCCGGAGACTGGAGTCCGCGCTCGGGATACGAGGCGGGGCGGAGTCTGGCGAGCATGAAGGACGTCACGGCGGTGTTCGTCGCCAACGATCAGATGGCGCTGGGCGTGCTGCGGGCGTTCACCGAGCAGGGGGTGAGAGTGCCCGACCAGGTGAGCGTCGTCGGTTTCGACGACATCCCCGAATCGGAGTTCTTCTCGCCGCCGCTCACCACCATCAGGCAGGACTTCGGCGCGGTGGGCAGGCACAGCATCGAGGTGCTCCTTCGGCAGATCGAGGGCCAAGGCTCCCACGAGCGCGAACGCCTCGTGGTCCCGCCCTCGCTCGTCTCCCGGGCCAGTACGGCCCGGCGGTAGGCCGTACACGATAGGAAGCGCGCACGCACCCACGCGTTCGGTGTTAGCGCTCACATCAGAAGGGACCCCACGTGTTGAAGAGGATCTCGGTGTTGATGCTCGCCGGGTTCACCGCCATGGCGGTGGCCGGATGCGGCAGTGGCGGCGGCGGTGGCGGTGGCGCGATCACCATGGGCTTCTCGCAGGTCGGCGCGGAGAGCGGCTGGCGCACCGCGAACACCAAGTCGGTGCAGGACTCGGCCAAGTCAGCCGGGATCACCCTGAAGTTCTCGGACGCCCAGCAGAAGCAGGAGAACCAGATCAAGGCGATCCGCTCCTACATCCAGCAGAAGGTGGACGTCATCGCCTTCTCGCCGGTGGTGGAGTCGGGCTGGGACACCGTACTCAAGGAGGCCAAGGACGCGAAGATCCCGGTGATCCTCACCGACCGGGCCGTGGACTCCAAGGACACCTCGCTCTACAAGACCTTCCTCGGCTCGGACTTCATCGAAGAGGGCCGCAAGGCCGGCAAGTGGCTGGTGGACGAGTACAAGAGCAGCACCGACCCGGTCAAGATCGTCGAGCTGCAGGGCACCACGGGCTCGGCGCCGGCCAACGACCGCAAGGCGGGCTTCCAGGAGGTCATCAAGGCCGAGCCCAAGTTCCAGATCGTCGCCTCGCAGACCGGCGACTTCACCCGGGCCAAGGGCAAGGAGGTCATGGAGGCCTTCCTGAAGTCCACTCCGGACATCGACGTGCTTTACGCGCACAATGACGACATGGGGCTGGGTGCGATCGAGGCCATCGAGGGCGCGGGCAAGGTGCCCGGCAAGGACATCAAGATCATCACGGTCGACGCCGTCAAGGACGGCATGCAGGCCCTCGCCGACGGAAAGATCAACTACATCGTCGAGTGCTCCCCGCTGCTCGGCCCGCAGCTGATGGACCTGGCCAAGAAGGTCGTCAAGAACGAGACCGTGCCGACCCGCGTGATCACGCAGGAGACGGCGTTCAACCAGGAGCAGGCCAAGGCCGCTCTGCCCAACCGCCAGTACTGACCGCCGACCGGGCCGGCCCTCGCGGGCCGGCCCACCCATACGAGCAAGAGCGAGGAGAGGGGCGCCGATGGCCGTACCCGCGCCGATCCTGCTGATGAGCGGAATCGGCAAACAGTTCCCCGGCGTGAAGGCTCTCGACGGCGTGGACCTGCGACTGCTGCCGGGCGAGGTGCACGCGCTCATGGGCGAGAACGGCGCGGGCAAGTCCACCCTGATCAAGGTGCTGACCGGCGTCCACTCCATCGACGCCGGCTCCATCGAGTTGCTGGGCGAGCCCGTCGCGTTCGGCAGCCCGCTGGAGGCTCAAGGGGCCGGCATCAGCACGGTCTACCAGGAGGTCAACCTCTGCGCGAACCTCTCGGTCGCCGAGAACATCTTCGTCGGCCGCGAGCCCCGGCGCTGGGGCCGGATCGACTGGCCGCGAATGCGGGCCAGGGCCGCGGAGCTGCTGGCCCGGCTGGAGCTCGACCTCGACGTCTCGGCCCCCCTGTCGACCTACTCGCCGGCCATCCAGCAGATGGTGGCCATCGCGCGGGCCATCGACATCGAGGCCCGGGTGCTGATCCTCGACGAGCCGACCTCCAGCCTCGACGCGAGCGAGGTCGAACAGCTCTTCCGCGTGATGCGCACCCTCAAGGAGGAGGGCATCGCGATCCTGTTCGTCTCGCACTTCCTCGACCAGGTCTACGAGATCTCCGATCGGATGACGATCCTGCGCAACGGGCGGCTGGTGGGCGAATACCTCACCGCGGAGCTCAGCCAGGTCGAGCTGGTCGCCAAGATGATCGGCCAGGAGCTCGCCGCCCTGGAGAAGCTGCACGGCGAGGCCAAGGTGTTCGACCGGCCGCTGCTGGAGGCGCGCGGGCTGGGCCGGGCCGGGGCCATCGAGCCGTTCACGCTGACCGTCCACGAGGGCGAGGTCGTGGGGCTGGCCGGGCTGCTGGGCTCGGGCCGTACGGAGGTCGCGCGGCTGCTGTTCGGCGCCGACCACGCGAGCGCCGGTGAGGTGACCATCGAGGGCGCGCCCGTCTCGTTGCGCACGCCGCGCGTCGCGATGAACCACCGGATCGCGTTCTGCTCGGAGAACCGCAAGTCGGACGGGCTGATCCCCGACCTCACGCTCCGGGAGAACATCATCCTGGCCCTGCAGGCCACCAGGGGCTGGACCAGGCCGGTCCCGCGTGAGCAGCAGGACGAGCTGGTCGGCAAGTACATCTCCGCGCTGAAGATCAGCCCGGCCAACCCGGAGCACCTCGTACGCGACCTCAGCGGCGGCAACCAGCAGAAGGTGCTGCTGGCCAGGTGGCTGATCCTGGAGCCCAGACTGCTCATCCTCGACGAGCCCACGCGCGGCATCGACATCGGCGCGAAGACCGAGATCCAGCGCCTGGTCGCCCAGCTCTCCGACGGCGGCATGGCGGTGCTGTTCATCTCCGCCGAGCTGGAGGAGGTGCTGCGGCTCAGCCACAAGGTCGGCGTCCTGCGCGACCGCAGGCTGGTCGCCGAGCTGCCCAACGACGACGACCTCACCACGGACGTGCTCATGGAGACCATCGCAAGTGGCGGCGCGGGCGGAGGGCGAGCGGAATGAGACGCCTGCTCTGGCCGGTCGTCATCCTGGCCCTGCTGCTCCTCGTCAACGTGTTCTTCACCACGAACTTCTTCTCGATCCAGATGCGCGACGGCCACCTCTACGGCAGCCTGATCGACATCCTGCGGTTCGGCGCCCCGCTCATCCTGGTCTCACTCGGGATGACGCTGGTCATCGCGACCGGCGGCATCGACCTGTCGGTCGGCTCGGTGGTGGCGATCGCGGGGGCGCTGGCCTGCCTGCAGATCAGCGACGACGCCGGCGTGTTCACCGCCGTGGCGCTGGCGCTCGGCCTGTCGGTGCTGCTCGGGGCGTGGAACGGCCTGCTCGTCGCGGTCGTCGGCATTCAGCCGATCATCGCCACGCTGATCCTCATGGTGGCCGGGCGCGGCCTGGCCCAGCTGATCACCGGCGGGCAGATCATCACCGTCAACAGCCCCTCGTACAAGGTCATCGGCGGCGGCTACTGGCTGACCGTGCCCTTCGGCATCCTGCTGGTCGTGGTGGTCCTGGCGATCACCGTCTTTCTCACCCGCAGGCTGGCCCTGGGCATGCTGATCGAGTCGGTCGGCGGCAACGCCGAGGCCAGCAGGCTCGCCGGGATCCGTTCGCGCGGCATCATCATCATGGTCTACGCCTTCGCCGCGCTCTGCGCGGGCGTCGCCGGGCTGATGATCAGCTCGAACGTGTCCAGCGCCGACGGCAACAACGCCGGCCTCTGGGTCGAGCTCGACGCCATCCTGGCCGTGGTCATCGGCGGCACCTCGCTGTCGGGCGGGCGCTTCTCGCTCGGCGGCACCGTGCTCGGCGCGCTGATCATCCAGACGCTGACCACGACCATCTACTCCATCGGCGTGCCGCCGGAGACCACGCTGCTGTTCAAGGCGCTCGTGGTGACCGCGGTCTGTCTCATCCAGTCGAAGTCGTTCCGCGAGAAGGTGTTCGGCCGTCGCCGCCGAGCCGTGCCGCCCAGCCCGGCGGCCGAGGAGAAGGTCAGGGTGACGGCATGACGACCGTGACGCTCAACGGCCTCAGGACGATCCCGGCCAAGTACGTGCCGGTCCTGGTGACCGCCGGCCTGTTCGTGGCGATGTTCGTCGCGGGCGGCATCCGCTACGAGGGGTTCGCCAGCGGGCAGGTGATTCTCAACGTCTTCATCGACAACGCCTTCTTGCTGGTCGTGGCCGTCGGCATGACGTTCGTGATCCTGACCGGGGGGATCGACCTGTCGGTCGGCTCGGTGGTCGCGCTGTCCACCATGATCTCGGCGAGCCTGATGAAGGGGCCCGGGTGGCCGCCGTACCTGGTGATCCCGCTGGTGCTGCTCATCGGCGCCGCGCTGGGGCTGGTGATGGGATACATCATCCACGCCTTCGACATCCAGCCGTTCATCGTCACGCTGGCCGGGATGTTCCTGGCCAGAGGGCTGTGCTACACGATCGGCACCGACTCGATCCCCATCGAGGACCCGACGTTCACGGCGTTCGCGCAGACCAGGATCGACCTGTTCGCCGGTCTGTGGATCTCGCCGAGTGTGATCATCGCTGCCGTTGTGGTGCTCGTGGCGGCGTACGTGCTGCACTACACGCGCCTGGGCCGCGCCGTCTACGCCACCGGGGGCAGTGAGCAGTCCGCGCTGCTGATGGGCCTGCCCGTGGCCCGGACGAAGATCACGGTCTACACGGTCAGCGGGTTCTGCTCGGCGCTCGGCGGGGTGCTGCTGTCGTTCTACATGCTCTCGGGGTACGGGCTGCACGCCGTCGGCATGGAGCTCGACGCGATCGCGGCCGTCGTGATCGGCGGCACACTGCTGACCGGCGGCTCGGGGTTCCTGCTCGGCACCGTGCTGGGCGTGCTCGTGCTGGGCCTGATCCAGACGGTCATCAGCTTCGAGGGCACGCTCAGCTCGTGGTGGACCAAGATATTCATCGGACTTCTGCTCTTCGTCTTCATCCTGCTCCAGCGTCTATTCTCGGCGCGCCGGACCTGACCTCCGGCACGGCCTCCGCCGTACCGGATCAAGGGAGATTGTGTGAACGCTAACAACAACAACACATACGTGATCGGTGTCGACTTCGGCACGCTGTCCGGCCGCGCCGTGGTGGTGCGGGTCGGCGACGGCGCCGAGGTCGGCACCGCCGTGCACGAGTACGCCCACCGCGTCATCGAAGACCGGCTGCCCGGCTCAGAGGTCCGGCTGGGACCCGACTGGGCGCTGCAGTCCCCGCAGGACTGGCTGGACGTGCTGCGTACCGCCGTGCCCGAGGCCGTGGCCGCGGCCGGGATCGACCCGGCGCAGGTCGTCGGGCTCGGCACCGACTTCACCGCGTGCACGGTGCTGCCGACCACCGGCGACGGCACGCCGCTCTGCTTCCAGACGCCCGAGCGGCCGCACGCCTGGCCCAAGCTGTGGAAGCACCACGCGGCGCAGGCGCACGCCGACCGGATCAACGAGCTGGCTGCGCGGCGCGGGGAGAGCTGGCTGCCGCGCTACGGCGGCAAGATCTCCTCGGAGTGGGAGTTCGCCAAGGGCCTGCAGGTGCTCGAAGAGGACCCGGAGACCTACGGGCGGGCCGAGCGGTGGATCGAGGCCGCCGACTGGATCATCTGGCAGCTCACCGGGGTCGAGACCCGCAACGTCTGCACCGCCGGATACAAAGGGATTTTTCAGGATGGGGGCTATCCGTCCGAGGACTTCCTCGCCGCCCTCAACCCCGGCTTCTCCGGGTTTGCCGGCAAGCTGGGGCATGAGCTGTCTCCGCTGGGCGGGCTCGCCGGGCGGCTGACCGCGCAGGCCGCCGAGTGGACCAAACTGCCCGAGGGCATCGCCATCGCCGTCGGCAACGTCGACGCGCACGTCACCTCCGCCGCGGCCGACGCCGTCCGGCCCGGCCAGATGGTCGCCATCATGGGCACCTCCACCTGTCACGTGATGCCCTCCGACCAGCTGGCCGAGGTGCCCGGCATGTGCGGGGTGGTCCGTGACGGGATCGTGCCGGGGCTGTGGGGATACGAGGCGGGACAGTCGGGCGTGGGCGACATCTTCGCCTGGTTCGTCGACAACGCCGTGCCCGCCTCGTACGCGCGGCTCGCGGCCGACCGGGGGCAGTCGGTGCATGACTACCTGACCGAGCTGGCCGCCGGGCAGCGGGTCGGGCAGCACGGCCTGGTCGCGCTCGACTGGCACAACGGCAACCGCTCGGTGCTGGTCGACCACGACCTGTCCGGCGTGGTCGTCGGCCAGACCCTGGCCACCAAGCCCGAGGACGTCTACCGCGCGCTCATCGAGGCCACCGCGTTCGGCGCCCGGGTGATCGTCGAGACGTTCGAGGCGTCGGGCGTGCCGGTGGCGGAGTTCGTGGTGGCCGGCGGCCTGCTGAAGAACCGCTTCCTCATGCAGGTCTACGCCGACGTGCTGCGCCGCCCGCTCTCGATCATCGACTCCGAGCAGGGCCCCGCGCTCGGCTCGGCGATCCACGCGGCCGTCGCGGCGGGCGCGTACGACGACATCCAGCAGGCCGCGGCCGTGATGGGCGCGCGGCAGGAGAACGCCTACGTGCCCGACGCGGACCGGGCCGACGCCTACGACCGGCTCTACGCCGAATACCGCAAGCTGCACGACTACTTCGGGGATGGACGAATGCTGCACACGCTACGCGCGATCAGGAACGAGGCCCGCTCATGACCGAGGCCATGCGGAAGACGGTCTGTGACCTGCACGCCGAGCTGGTGCGCAACAACCTGGTCGTCTGGACCGCCGGGAACGTCTCCGGCCGGGTCCCCGGTGAGGACCTGTTCGTCATCAAGCCGTCCGGCGTCACCTACGACGAGCTGACGCCGCAGAACATGGTCGTCTGCGACCTCGACGGCAACCTGGTGGCCGGCGAGCACGCGCCGTCCAGCGACACCGCCGCGCACGCCTACGTCTATCGCAACATGCCCGAGGTGAACGGGGTGGTGCACACCCACTCCACCTACGCTTCCGCCTGGGCGGCGCGCGGCGAGGCCATCCCGTGCGTCCTGACCGCCATGGCCGACGAGTTCGGCGGCGAGATCCCGGTCGGGCCGTTCGCGCTGATCGGCGACGACTCCATCGGCCAGGGCATCGTGAAGACGCTCAAGGGGCACCGCTCGCGGGCCGTCCTGATGCAGAACCACGGCGTCTTCAGCATCGGTCCGAGCCCCAAAGCCGCGGTCAAGGCCGCTGTGATGTGCGAGGACGTCGCCCGTACCGTGCACGTGGCCAAGCAGCTCGGCGAGCCGCTGGCCATCGCCCAGGACGACATCGACCGCCTGTACGACCGCTATCAGAACGTCTACGGACAACAGAGGAGCCCGCGTTGAAGATCTGGTTTCTGACCGGCAGCCAGGGGCTGTACGGCGAGGACACGCTGCGCCAGGTCGCCGAGCAGTCGCAGCGAATCGCCGCGGCGCTCCCGGTGCCCGTCGAGTGGAAGCCCGTGCTCACCGACGCGGCCGCGATCAGGCGGGTGATGCTGGAGGCCAACGCCGACGACTCGTGCGCCGGCGTGATCGCCTGGATGCACACCTTCTCCCCCGCCAAGATGTGGATCGCCGGGCTGGACACGCTGCGCAAGCCGCTGCTGCACCTGCACACGCAGGCCAACGTTGAGCTGCCGTGGAGCTCCATCGACATGGACTTCATGAACCTCAACCAGGCCGCGCACGGCGACCGCGAGTTCGGCCACATACAGACCCGGCTGGGCGTGCCGCGCAAGACCGTGGCCGGGCACGTCAGTGACCCGTTCGTGGCCGACCGGGTGCTCGCCTGGTCGCGGGCGGCGGCGGGCCTGGCGGAGGTGCGTACGCTCAAGCTCGCCAGGTTCGGCGACAACATGCGCGACGTCGCCGTCACCGAGGGCGACAAGGTCGAGGCGCAGCTCCGCTTCGGCGTCTCGGTCAACACCTACGGCGTCAACGAGCTGGTCGAGGCCGTGGACGCCGCCTCCGAGGCAGACGTGACGGCGCTGGTCAAGGAGTACGCCGAGCTCTACCGGGTGGCGCCGGAGCTGCTGGGCGAGCGGAACGACTCGCTGCGCTACGCCGCCAGGATCGAGCTGGGCCTGCGCGGCTTCCTGGAGGCGGGCGGGTTCCGCGCGTTCACCACGAACTTCGAGGACCTCGGCGGGCTGCGCCAGCTCCCCGGGCTGGCCGTGCAGCGGCTGATGGCCGACGGGTACGGCTTCGGCGGCGAGGGCGACTGGAAGACCTCGGTGCTGCTGCGCACGCTCAAGGCCATGGCGCCCGGCGGCACCTCGTTCATGGAGGACTACACCTACAACATGACGCCGGGCGAGGAGCTCATCCTCGGCGCGCACATGCTGGAGGTCTGCCCGTCGATCGCCACGGGCACCCCGTCGTGCGAGATCCACCCGCTGGGCATCGGTGGCCGGGAGGACCCGGTGCGGCTGGTGTTCGACGCCGAGCCGGGTCCCGGCGTCGTCATCGGGCTCGCCGACATGGGGGACCGGTTCCGGCTGGTGGCCAACGAGATCGACATCGTCGCGCCGCCGCACCCGCTGCCCAACCTGCCGGTGGCGCGCGCGGTCTGGCGGCCCCGGCCGAACCTGCGTACCTCCGCCGAGGCGTGGCTGACCGCGGGCGCGCCGCACCACACCGTGCTCTCGACGGCCGTGGGCACCGAGGAGCTGACCGACCTGGCCGACATGCTCGGGGTCGAGCTGCTGGTCATCGACGCGGACACGACGGCTCGGGGGTTCGCCAAGGAGCTGCGCTGGAACCAGGCGTACTACCGGCTGGCGCAGGGCTTCTAGTCGCCCTTGGGGGTGTCGTCAGGCGGCTTCGGGGCGTTCCTGCGTTGTTCCTCTGCCCGCTCGCGGAGGCGGCGCAGGAACTCCTCGTCGTCGTCGGGGTTGCTCGCGGTCGCGCGCCCCGGCCGGTCGTACTCGGGGTACCCGGTCGGCCGCGCCGGCGGGAGCGCCTGCGGGCGCCCGGCCACCAGCCAGATGATGGAGCCGACCAGCGGGAACAGCAGGACGATGAGCACCCAGAGGATCTTCGGCAGGTTGCGGCACGCCTCTTCCGGCGTGGTGATCGCGTCGAAGAGGCAGTACAGCCAGAGCACGAGCGTGGCCAGGCCGAGGGCCTCGGACAGGTAGAGCACGGAATTCTCCTCGGCGGCGCCCAGAGCGCCTTTGTCGTCGGCGCTTTCGTCGGCGGCACCCGAAACTAGCGCCCCCTCGCGGCGCTGACAAGAGCTATGGAACTGTAGGGCAGTGACGTTGAAGAATTGGGCGGGAAACATCGCCTTTCAGATGAAAAACGTGCATCATCCCTCCGCCCTCGACGAGCTCCAGAGCCTTGTCGCCGGCACCACCTCCATCCGGGCGTTAGGCAGTGGCCACTCCTTCAACGACGTCGCCGACTCGACGGGTGACCTGGTCGCCCTGGACCGCCTGCCGTACGAGATCGAGATCGACAGCGCCGCGGCGCGCGTGCGGGTCGGTGGGCGGGTGACGTACGCGGAGCTCGCGCCCGTGCTGCACGCGAGCGGTTTCGCGCTCGGCAACCTGGCCTCGCTGCCGCACATCTCGGTGGCGGGTTCGGTCGCGACCGGCACGCACGGCTCCGGCGGCGGCAACCAGAGCCTGTCGGCGGCCGTTTCGGCGCTGGACCTCGTCACCGCCGACGGCTCCCTGATCACCCTCGCGCGGGGTGAGGCCGACTTCCCCGGCGCGGTCGTGGCGCTCGGCGCGCTCGGCGTCGTCACCTCGGTCACGCTCGACCTCGTGCCCGCCTTCGAGCTGCGCCAGTACGTCCGGGAGGGCCTGCCCGACGACTTCGACTTCGAGGCCGTCATGTCGGCCGGCTACAGCGTCAGCCTGTTCACCAACTGGCTGGCGACCACCGTGTGGCTCAAGCGCCGCAGCGAGCTGCCCCCCGGTGACTGGCACGGCACCCGCGCGGCCGACGGGCCCCGCCACCCGGTGCCGGGCATGCCGGCCGGGAGCTGTACCGAACAGCTCGGCGTGCCGGGGGCGTGGCACGAGCGGCTGCCGCACTTCCGGGCCGACTCGCCGCCGAGCAGCGCGGGCGACGAGCTGCAGTCGGAGTTCCTGCTGCCCAGAGGGCGGGCGGCCGAGGCGCTGCGCGAGCTGCGGGCCATCGGCGACCGCCTCCGGCCGGTGCTGCAGATCTCCGAGGTGCGCACGATCGCCGCCGACGACCTGTGGCTCAGTCCGTATCTCGGCCGTGACACGGTGGGCCTGCACTTCACCTGGGTCAAGGACACCGAGGCGGTGCTCCCGGTGATCGAGCTGGTGGAGGAGCGGCTGGCGCCGTTCGATCCCCGGCCGCACTGGGGCAAGCTGTTCACCCGCTGGCCGTCGTGCCCGGAGCGCTTCCGGGACCTGGTGGGGCGCTACGACCCGGCGGGCAAGTTCCGCAACGACTTCGTAGGGACGCTGCTGGATACCTGACCGGATCTGACAGGTATGACCCGCACCATGGGACGCATGACAGCCAAGGGAACCTTCGACACCGCCGACTGGACGCCCCAGCCTCCGTACGAGGAGGGCGACGGCGTGTCGCTCGCCCACGTCACCCTGGGCAAGACCTTCCACGGCGACCTGACCGGCACCAGCACGGTCAGCATGATCATGGCGTTGACACCGGTAGCGGACTCCCGTGCGTACGTGGCGATGGAGCGGGTCGTGGGCACGTTGGCAGGCCGGTCGGGCAGCTTCGTCCTGCAGCACTTCGCGGTGGGCGACCGGGGCGAGCAGTCACTGCGCGTCTCGGTCGTCCCGGACTCCGGCACCGGCGGGCTGAGCGGTCTCAAGGGGGAGATGGACATCCTCATCGCTCCTGACGGCTCGCACTCGTACGTCTTCGACTACCGGCTCTGAGGAACATTGGCGTCCACGGCGACGCGGCGGGCGGCGAACGCGAGCAGGACCAGCGCGCCGAGGCCGAACACGATGTGGCTGACCAGGTTGATCAGGGGAGTCGCCGGCACGACCGGGCCGGAGAAGAAGGCGTGCCACACGTAGGTCAGCAGGGCGCCGCCCGCCAGCGCCATCCGGTGCCTGCCGTCCCATCCGCGCCGGGCCGACCAGAACAGGGCCAGGGCCGTCATCCCCACCTCGACCCCGGCCAGCAGGGTGATCCCCAGGCCGACCTGGTCGCCGAGCAGGATGTTCGGCGCCTCGAACAGCACGCCCGCCACCAGCGTCACCACGAGGACCAGCCAGGGCGCGGGCGCCTTGCCCGCTGCTTGGTCAGCGCTGGTCCGGCGCGGTAGGCGGAAGGCCAGCACGACGAGGGCCACCACGATCACCACGATCGACACCAGCTGCGGCACCGACGCCAGGAAGTGCCCGTTCATGTAGCTGAACACCGTCATCAGGGCCGCGCCCAGCACGGCCAGTACGGCAGTGACGGTCAGCCCGACCTTGCCGAGCCACGGCGTGGTGCGCCGCGCACCGGTCAGCTCCTCGACCAGGGCGATGGGCACGCTCATGCTCCACACAGTGTGCAGCGCCAGCACGAACAGCGTCCACGGCACCCCGATCCCCAAGGCCGGGACGAACCCGGGATCGAGCAGCCGCTGACCGGCGTAGTCGGGGTTGAACAGCGACATCGTCATGATCCCCTCCTCGAACACGCCGTAGGCGAGGGACATGAGCACGATGCCCGGCCAGCCGATCCCCGCCCTGCGCGCCACCTCGCGGATCAGCAGCGCGGCGCCGCCGTACGTGGGGGCGAGCAGGACCAGGAAGTACAGCGAGGTGAGCGGGAAGTCGCCGAGCAGGAACTCGGCCACGAGCGGAGACAGGAGCACGAGCCCGAAGGCCGGCAGGATGCGTCGCATGAAACCGATGCTCCCGAGAACCGGGCACGACGGGAGGTGCCATCCATCCTGACCTCTCTATGACAATCGTCCTATTCGGCCCTTAGGTTCAAGGGATCGTTACCGATCAGCCGGTGAAGGGACGAACGCCGTGTGGGACCCCGAACTCGCCGAACTGGAACGCCGCAAGCGGCTGGCCGAGCGCATGGGAGGCGAGGAACGGGTCGCCCGCCAGCACGCGACCGGGCGGCTGACGATCCGCGAGCGCCTCGCCGCCCTCACCGACAGCTGGCGCGAGGTCGGCGCGCTGACCGGCCAGGCCGAGTACGGGAAGGACGGGCTGGAGAGCTTCACCCCGTCGAACGTGATCATCGGCAGGGCCGTGGTCGCCGGTCGGCGGGTGGTTGTGGCGGGCGACGACTTCACCGTGCGCGGCGGGGCCGCTGACGCCGCCATCCATGAGAAGCAGGTGCTGGCCGAGCGCATGGCGGGGGAGATGCGGGTCCCGCTGCTCAGGCTGATCGACGGGACCGGCGGCGGGGGCAGCGTCAAGCAGCTGGAGGATCTCGGGCGTACGTACGTACCGCACAACCCCGGCTGGGACCAGGTGGTGGCGAACCTGGGCCGGGTGCCGGTGATCGCGCTGGCCCTGGGTCCCGTCGCCGGGCTGGGCGCGGCCCGCCTGGTGACCTCGCACGTATCGATCATGGTCAAGGAGCTCTCCCAGGTGTTCGTCGCCGGGCCGGCCGTGGTGGAGGCCGGGATGGGGGAGCGGGTCGGCAAGGAGGAGCTGGGCGGGTGGCGGACCATTTCGGCGGCCGGGACCGTGGACCTGGTCGCCGAGTCGGAGGAGGAGGCGTTCGAGCTGGCCAGGCGGGTGCTGGGGTACCTGCCGCAGAGCGCGTGGCGGCTGCCGCCCGTGGCGAAATCTGATGATATTTCCGGCAGGGAGGCGTCGGAGCTGCGGGACATCGTGCCCAGGGACCGGCGCCGGCCGTACGACATGCGGCGGATCATGGACCTCGTCTTCGACACCGGGAGCGTGCTGGAACTCGGCAGGCGGTTCGCACCCTCCACGATCACCGCGCTCGCCCGCCTCGCCGGGCACCCGGTGGCCGTGCTGACCGCCGACCCGCGCGTCTACGGCGGCGGTATGACGGCGCAGGGCGCGGACAAGACGGCCAGGTTCGTGGACCTGGCCGAGACGTTCCACCTGCCGGTCGTCCACCTCGTGGACCAGCCCGGCTTCGTGATCGGCAGCGCCGCCGAGCGGGCCGGCACCATCAGGCACGGCGCCCGCGCGCTGGCCGCCGTCTACCAGTCGACCATCCCATGGGCGTCCGTGCTGGTCCGCCGCGTCTTCGGCGTCGCGGGCGCCGCGCACCGGCCCCACGACAGGTACGGCCTGCGGGTCGCCTGGCCGTCGGGTGACTGGGGCTCGCTGCCGATCGAGGGCGGGCTGGAGGTGGCCTTCAAACGCCTGCTCGCCGAGGCGGGGCCGGAGGCGGAGACGCTGAAGGCGGAGATCGCCGAGCGGCTGGAGGCGGTCAGATCACCGTTCAGGACGGCGGAGGCGTTCCTCGTCGAGGACATCATCGATCCGGCGCAGACGCGGCCGGTACTCACGGAGTGGGTCCACGACGCCTACGCCGTCCTCGACCCGGGCCCCCGACACACGACCCGCCCGTAACCGGACCTCTGGCACACGACTCGCCTGTTACCGGGCCTCCCGTCCGCCGCCTGCCCGTGACCGGGTCGGCGGGTCTTGGGCCCTGCGGTCTGGTCAGGGGGCTGGGGCGGTGGTCAGTTGGTTGATCGCGGCCTGGACCGTGGCCAGGTCGCCCAGGATCACCTCGTTGCGGTCGCGGTCGGTGTGCAGGCGCCAGTGGGTCTCGGCCACCGCCTCGGGGGAGGCCGGGGAGCCCGGGGCGACGGCGGCGCCGATGGGGACATGGCCCACATGGACGCCACGGTGTGACACCGCCTGCGCCAGGGCGAGGACGTAGTTGCGCAGCCCCGCCACGGCGATGCCGATGTTGCCCAGGAAGTCGATCGGGTGGACGGCCGAGATGCCCGAGGTGAACAGCAGCGTGCCGGAGCCACGTTCGAGCATCCCGGGCAGCACCGCGCGGACCGCTGTGACCGCGCCCAGCACCGCTCCGTCGAAGGCGTCCTGCGCGCTCTCCCGCGTCACGTCCAGCGCGGAGGTGCGGGAGGCGGCGGTGCCGCCGCCGTTGTAGACGAGGACGTCGACCGGCCCCATGCCGTCGAGGGCCGTCGTCAGCGAAGCGGGATCGGTCAGGTCGCCGGGATGCGCGGACGCCGTGACGCCTTCGTGGGCGAGCGTGCCGGTCAGCGCGGTGAGGCGCCCGGCGTCGCGGGCGGTCAGTGCCACATCGAAGCCTTCCCGGCCGAACCTGCGGGCCACGGCCAGGCCGATGCCGGGCCCCGCGCCGATGATCGCGATCTTCATGTCTGGCTCCTTAAGTCGAGGGTATGCCTCAGGTTAGCAGGAAAGTGAGGGTATGCCTCGACTTCGATAGGATGGCCGGTGTGATTCGCCGCGACGCCCAGCGCAACCGTGAGGCCTTGGTCACGGCGGCCCGTGAGGTGCTGGCCGAGCGGGGCGTGGACGCGCCGCTGGAGGCCGTGGCCAGGCGGGCAGGCGTCGCGATCGGCACCCTCTACCGGCACTTTCCCGAGCGCGGCGATCTGGTCGACGCGATTCTCGACGAGAAGATGGCGGCCTGGAGCGACCTGGCCCGCGAGTCGCTCGCCGCCGACGACCCGTGGCTTGGGCTGGCGGGTTTCCTGGAGCGCACCTGCGAGCTGCAGGCCGCCGACCAAGCCTTCACCGAGCTGGCCTGCGCGTCCCACCAGGACGATCAGGCCGAGATCAATCAGCTGATCCGCCGGCTGGTGGAGCGGGCGCAGGCGGCGGGGGTGCTGCGGCTCGACGTCGGCCCGCTTGACCTGGCGTTCTTCATCATGGCCAACTCGCGCGTGGCGCAGGCCGACGCGAGCCGGTGGCGGCGCCACTTCACGCTCATGCTCGACGCCTTGAGACCCGCGCCGCCGGTCGGTTAGAGCTCCTCAGGGAAGTCGGTCATCGCGTTGAGCAGCGGCACCAACTGCTCCTCCTCGTAGTCGAGGTGCGCCTCCAGTTCGCGGGACAGCTGATCGAGCTCGGCGCCGACATCGCCCTCGTCGGGGAGCTCGCGGATCCGGGCGAGCAGCCGCGCCACCACCTCGTGCTCGGCGCGCAGCCGGGCCAGCACCTCCACCAGCTCGGGATGCGCGCCCGCCAGGTGCGGGAACAGGACGCCGTCCTCGCCGGTGTGATGGGCGTGCAGCGCGTCGCAGAACGTCAGGCAGTGCTCCCGCAGCTCGGGCCGCGAGCCGGGTGCCCGCCGCAGCTCCGCGAGCTCCCGCCGGAAGCCGTCGTGCAGCTTCACCAGCTCGTCACCCATGGCGATGAGTCGTTCGGCGCTCATGTCATACCCCTTCTGAGTTTCTATACGCGTATAGAAAGTAGCATGACAAGATGCCCGCACGTACTGGACGGCCGCCCAAGATCTCCCGGGCGGACATCGTGTCCGCCGCCCACCGGCTCATCGAGGCCGAAGGGACGGAGAGCCTGACGATGCGCAGGCTGGCCCGTGAGGTCGGCACCACGCCCATGGCCCTCTACCACCACGTGCACGACAAGGAGGAACTCCTGCTGCTGCTGCTCGATGACTACGCGGCGGCGATGCCCCGGCCCGAGCTCCCGGACGAGCCGGGCGAGCGGATGGCCGCGGCGGCCATCGCCATGCACGACGCGCTGGCGGGCGTCCCGTGGATCGTGGACGTCCTCAGGGCGGACGACCTGCTCTCGGTCAACGCGCTGTGGTATCCAGAGATGATCATCGACGCGGCCGTACGCGCCGGGCTGCCGCTGGAGCGGGCCGTGGCCGCGTACCGGATCATCTGGCACTACACGGCGGGGGAGATCACCGCGCGGGCGGCGGCGTTGCGCAGGCGGGAGCAGGGCGGGCCGACGTACCGGCGGCAGGTGTTCGCCGCGCTCGACGCCGAGGCGTTGCCGCGGCTCGCGGCGGTGGGTGAGCGGTGGGAGGAGCTCACCGCGCGCGACACCTACGGCGAGGGGCTGCGCGCTCTCGTGGCCGGGCTGCTGCTAAAAGGGTTGGCCATGGGCCGGTCGTCCGTGAAACGGTCTGAGCCTGATGATCACATGGACTGAGGCGGGCGAAGAGTATTCGGCGGCGTGGCGCTCCGCGCTGGAGGCGTCGCCACCGGCTCGGGTGGTGATCGCCGACGACCGGATGAAGGCCGACACCGCCTACCGCCTGGCCTGCGAGGGCACCGCCCTGCTGTGGCGCGGCGACTTCCAGAACGCCCGGCAGCTGCTTCAGGCGATGGGCCGCCGGTGCGAGCCGGTCGAGCCCGGCGCCACGTTCGACCGCTACCGCCAGGCCCAGGGCCGGCGGGCGCGGACGCTCGGCCTGCTGCTGATCCCGTACGACGATGGCCACGTCATCCCGCTCACCCGCGCTCCCGACGTGCGGCAGGCGTGCGAGGAGGTCTACGGGCCGGCGGAGGGTCCGTACGTGGGGTCGTTGCGGGAGCTGCTCGGGCTGATCGGCGCGCACGAATGGCGCAAGAAGGGCGTCGAGGTCCCGGCGCTGGGTGCCCGGATCCATCCGCATTACGGAGTGTTCTCCCCGATTCGCGGCGAATACATTGATCTGGTGGCCCAGGCGCCGCTGCCCGGCAAGCGGCTGGCCTTCGACCTCGGCACGGGCACCGGAGTTCTGGCCGCGGTGCTGGCCAGGCGGGGCGTCGAGCGGGTCGTGGCCACCGACCTCGACCGGCGCGCGGTGGTCTGCGCCCGCGACAACATGGCCCGGCTGGGCCTGGCCGATCGGGTCGACGTGGTGGCGGCCGACCTGTTCCCGCCGGGGCGCGCGTCGCTCGTCGTGTGCAACCCGCCCTGGTTGCCCGCCGAGCCGTCGTCGCCGCTCGACCGGGCGGTGTACGACCCCGGTGGGTGCATGCTCCGGGGCTTCCTCGACGGCCTGGCCGAGCATCTGGAGCCGGGCGGTGAAGGGTGGCTGGTGCTGTCGGACCTGGCCGAACATCTTGGCCTGCGGTCTCGTGCCGACCTGATGGCGGCGTTCGACGGCGCGGGGGTGCGGGTCATGGATCGGCTCGACACACGGCCGCGTCACCGGCGCGCGTCCGACGGCACCGACCCGCTGAGGGCCGCGCGGGCCGCCGAGGTGACGTCTTTGTGGCGGCTCGCCTGCTGAAAGGCTGTGGCGTTTGAGCGGTGTACTCCGGCTCGAACGGCTCAGAAGCCCGGCGCGTACGGGCATGAGCGCGGCCGCAGGTTAGCCGCCCCCTCTCCGCGGCAGAAGAGATACATGCACATTTCGGGGGTACAGACCGTTTTGCCCGATTACCGCTACGCGCAGGCGGAGATCACCGAGGCGTTCTCCCGGCTGACCGAGGCCGACCTCGATCAGCTCGAACGCTTCCACGCAGCCACCGGCGTCCAGAGCCGGAACCTGGCCCTCCCGCTGGACGACTACGCCAAGCTGGACTCGTTCGGCCGCGCCAACGACATCTACCTTGAGATCGCGCTCGACCTGAGCGAACGGGCACTCCGTGGTGCGCTGGACAAGGCGGGCATATCACCCCGGCGGGTGGATCACCTGGTGTTCTGCTCGACCACCGGCCTCGCCACGCCGTCCTTGGACGCGCGGCTGATCCAGCGCGTGGGACTGCGGCCGGACGTCAAACGGGTGCCGGTGTTCGGGCTCGGCTGCGCAGCGGGGGCCTCGGGCCTGTCGCGGCTGAACGACTACCTGCGCGGCTGGCCCGAACAGGTGGCGGCGCTGGTCTGCGTGGAGATGTGCTCGCTGACCACTCAGCGCGACGACACCTCGATCGCGAACCTGGTCGCCAGCGGCCTGTTCGGCGACGGCGCGGCGGCCGTGGTCGCGGTGGGACGCGGCCACGGGCCGGAGGTGGTGGCCACGCGCAGCAGGCTGTACTCGGGCACGGAGCACCTCATGGGCTGGCAGGTGAGCGAGCGGGGCTTTCGCCTCGTGCTGGACGCCGAACTCACCGCCTTCGTGGAGAAGGTGCTCGCGGGCGACATCAAGGGCTTCCTCGCCGACAACGGACTCACCCCCGAACAGGTCGGCACCTGGATCTGCCACCCCGGCGGCCCGAAGGTGATCGACAAGATCGTGGAGCGGCTGGGCCTGGATCCGGCGGCTCTGGAGGTCACGTGGCGGTCACTGCGCGAGCACGGGAACATGTCGTCGGTCTCGGTACTGCACGTCCTGCAGGAGACGCGCGGCCGCCCGGGCCAGCCGGCCGTGCTGCTCGCCCTCGGGCCCGGCTTCTCGGCCGAGTTGCTCCTGCTGCACTGGTGACTGTCTTGAGTCCGTACGGGCTGGTGATCGGGCTGGTGGGTGCGTACGCGAGCCTGATGAGTCCGTACACGCTGCTGATCGGGTTGGTCGTCGCTGAGCGGCTGGCCGAGCTGGCCGTGGCCCGCCGCAACCTGGCCTGGGCCAGGTCGAAGGGCGGCATCGAGTACGGCCGGCGGCACTATCCCTGGATCGTCCTGGCCCATACCGGACTCCTGCTGGCCTGCCCGGCCGAGGTATGGCTGCTCGACCGGCCCTTCATCCCGGCGCTCGGCTGGCCGATGCTCGCGATCGTCCTGCTGGCCCAGGGGCTGCGCTGGTCGTGCATCGCCGCCCTGGGCAGGCAGTGGAACACCCGCGTCGTCGTGGTGCCAGGGATGCCGCTGGTCGGCGCCGGGCCGTACAGGTGGCTGCGTCATCCGAACTACGTGGCCGTGGTCGCGGAGGGGGTGGCGCTGCCGCTCGTCCACACCGCGTGGCTCACCGCGCTGGCGTTCACGCTGGTGAACGGGGTGTTGCTGACGATTCGCATCCGGGTGGAGGAGGCGGCGCTGGTCGGCTGACCGGATCACGTGTTGATCGCGGTTTGCGCTCGCTTGCGTCACCGGCCCGGCCAGGCCATTTCCGGGAGCCGTCATACGGCCGGAGGTGGTTGCGATGAAATTTCGTCCTTTGGCGATCAGCGTCGGAATTGCTGGACTCCTGGCACTGGCCGCTTGCGGCGGCGGTCCCGGGGGGAACAAGGGAGACTCCGGCCTTCGGGCGCCCGCTTCGTCCAGGGCCGCACCGTCGGCTTCGTCCAGGCCCGAACTCCCCGCGGATGCCAAGCCCGAGGCTCGGGCGAGCGCGTCCGCAAGCGCCGCTCCCGAGGAGCAGAAGGACACGTCGGCGGAGCAGATCTCGACGTTCGCCCTGGACGTGGACACCGCTTCGTACACCTATGCCCGCCGTACCCTCCAGGAAGGACGCTGGCCCGAACCGGGGCAGATCCGGCCGGAGGAGTTCGTCAACGCGTTCCGGCAGGACTACGCACAGCCGCGGGACGACGGGTTCACCGTGCACGTCGACGGCGCCATGATGCCGTCACGCAACCAGGCCGTCCTGCGCGTCGGCCTGCAGACGCGCGCCTCCGACGCGGCGGCGCGGCGCCCCGCCAACCTCACCTTCGTGATCGACGTGTCCGGGTCGATGGCCGAGCCCGGCCGCCTCGACCTGGTGAAGCAGTCCCTGCACACGCTGATCGACCAGCTCGCGCCGGGCGACCAGGTGTCGATCGTCTCCTTCAGCGACGAGGCCACGGTGCTGGCCTCGATGACGCCGCTGGCCGCCCGTACCGAGCTGCACGCGGCGGTCGACCAGCTGACCGTGGCCGGCAGCACCAACCTCGAGGCCGGGCTGGTCACCGGCTATGAGCAGGCGGCCAAGGCGTTCCGCCCCGCGGCCACCAACCGGGTCATCCTGCTCTCCGACGGCCTGGCCAACCAGGGCAGCACCGAGTGGCGTTCCATCCTGGACCGGGTCAAGGAGTACGCGGGCCGGCAGGTCACCCTGCTGACCGTCGGCGTCGGCCGCGACTACGGCGACCAGCTGATGGAACAGCTGGCGGACAACGGAGACGGCGCCGCCGTCTACGTCAGCACGCAGGAGGACGCGGACAAGGTCTTCGCCTCCCAGCTCCCGGCCACGATCGAGCTGCGGGCGCGCGACGCCAAGGCGCAGGTGGTCTTCAACCCCTCGGTGGTGGAGGGCTACCAGCTCATCGGGTACGAGAACCGCGCCCTGTCCACCGAGGAGTTCCGCGACGACAACAGGGACGGCGGCGAGATCGGCCCCGGCCACTCGGTCACGGCTCTCTACGCGGTACGGCTCAAGTCAGGCGCGACGGGGCAGCTGGCCCAGGCGACCGTACGCTGGCAGAACCCCGACACCAGGAACCCCGCCGAGACGAGCAAGTCGGTGGACGTGGGGGCGCTGACGGAGTCGGTATGGGAGAAGGCGCCGGTGCGGCTGCAGGTGGACGTGGTGGCGGCGGCTTTCGCGGTGTACATGCGGGACCGGGAGGCGTTCGGGCTGACCCTGCCGACGCTGGGGGAGCAGGCCAAGCGGCTGGCGGAGGCGGCGGAGGACCCGATGGTGACTGAGCTGGCAGGACTCATCGACAAGGCCCGCTCGGTGGGGTAGCCGTTATCCAGGCATTTTCCGGCTGGGCCGCTTCCTTGAGAGGCGGCCCAGTTGCTTGGGGGCGGCTGCCCGGGGCTGGGAGTCGGATACACTTGGGGACGGTTCAAGGGGCTATGGCGCAGTTGGTAGCGCGCCTCCATGGCATGGAGGAGGTCTGGGGTTCGAATCCCCATAGCTCCACTTCCCCTCAAGGGCTTCATAGGGGGCGCTTCGCGCTCAAGGGCCTCAGGCGTTGCCCAGTCGCGCTGTAGCCGCGACCCCTGTAGGGCCTCCGTTTCGCTCCGGGCGCTTGTTTTGGGCGTGGGCTTCGCCCACGCGTTGCCCGTTGATCGATCGGACCATCGGAAAATCTTGTCGGCCGGACATCGATCATTTCCGGCTTCCGCCGAAGAGGGGTGAGCGCAGTCGGTGTGTCACAGGCGATAAGCCGCCTTGTCGCCAACGAACTCATCGAATTCTCCACGGTCGGCCATCTCGCCAAGCGCGGCCAGGGCCCGCAGCCGCACCAACCGCTGCCCCACCTCGCGGAGGGCTGCGTTGACCGTGTCCTTCTTCGTCTTGGTGCCGAGAACTTCGGCGGCTATCGCCAGGGCCTCCTGGTCGATCTCGATCGCGGTCTTCACCATGCTCATGGGATCACCGTCCTTCACGCTTGCGGGGGGGTGTCATGGACATCGTGATGGATGTCCAGGACGTCTCGCTCTTGGATCAGTGGTCCACTCGCTCAATTACTCCACCATTCCGCTGATCAACCAGGAAATGCGCGCCATCGATTCGCTCGGATAGGGCTGCAGGTAGATCATGGAGCAGACGCGCTTTCTCCAGGCGGTCTGCAAGTGATCGCGCGGAAAGGAGAACACCACCGCGCCCGAGACCAGTGGATCGCCCGCAGCGCCACCTCGAGAAGGCCGCCACGCTCGGCCTGCCTCAGGGCAGCCAGGTCATGCACGGGTGCCGAGGACAAGAGCATCCTGGAGGCGTCGGAATCCATCTAGTGCTGTGACCGGAAAGGTTCACCGGCTCGAGTGCCTCGACCGTCAGGCCGGCGAGACTGTCGGCCCCGCGAATATCGTGGTCCGATGTCACGCCGTTGAAGGCGAGGTCACGTTGCTTGTCACCCTCGACGAGACACATGATGCGGAATACGGTGCTCACCTTGTGTCATGACGTGGCGTCGTCTTCACCCGACTGGCCGAGCTCGACGACGAGTAGCTGTAGTAGGCCGGGATAGTGCTGCTCGATGTCCTTCCTGAGCAGCCTCAACGTGCTCCCGTTGCCATGATCGCGCTGCGCGACCAGGCCGGCCTCCCGCAGAACCCGGAAGTGATGGGTTCGTGTGGCTTTTTTCACCGGCAGGTCGAAGGATCCGCATGCCCGCTCCTGATCCTTGGGATCGGCCGCGAGCTCGGCCACCATGCGCCGCCGGGAGTCGTCGGCGAGCGCGGCGAGCACTTTGCCGAGCTCCATATCTCCTCCTTCAGGTACGGCTTGCATCATACCTCGGGCATGGCTAACCTCCTCAGGTATGAATATCGTCATACCTGAGGGAACCGGCCCCATCGGCATCTACGGATACGCCCGCCCCCGCCCGGAACGCGCCCAGGAGCTGGAAAGCCTGCTCCTTTCGTTCGTCGAGTCGACTCGTGCCGAGCCGGGCGCCTGGCAGTACCAGGTCCATCGCGATGCCTCCGACCCCACCACGCTGGTCTTCTACGAGCTGTGGCGTTCGGGGGACGACCTGCGCAATCACCTCGCCCAGCCCAACCTCGTCCAGTTCCAGAAAACTCGCATGAACTACCTGCGCGAGGACCTGGAGATCCACTGGTTGACGCCTCTCACCGCGAACGCTCCGGCCGAGTCACCACAGCAGGACGCGTAGCGCGCTCGCTTCTGGAACGCGCAGGCCGCCAACGCGGTCCCCTTGAACGCTCACCGAATCGAACACCCAAGGGTGGATATTCGCCGTCCCCCAACCCGGTGAACCTTTCCGGTCACCGCACTAGCCGCCGACCGCGTCACAATCATCGACGAGTACACAATCGAGCAGGACGAGCAAGCTCCCGACGTTCCCTCACAGATCTGAGGCGGTTCAATGAGCATGCATGACACCGACGAGGTGCGCTCGCACTGGTGGCCTCGGGAAGGGTGGCGGCCGGGGCGCCTGGTCTACACCTGGCACCTGACCTTCGAGCACGCGCCACAACTGCATCAGCTCGCCGAGCGCTACCAAGCGGCCCTCGCAACGATCGAGGAGCACAACCCGATACCCGCGCGATGGCTACATCTCACCGTGCAAGCGGTCGGGTTCGTCGACGAGGTGTCCGAGGAGCAGCTTGACCAGATTACCGAGGCCGTACGGGTCCGTCTGGGCGGGTTGACCCCCGTTGAGCTGACCTTCCACCGGCCGGCCTTGCTCGGTGAGGGAGTTGTACTGGCTCCGACTCCCACAGGGCCGCTGCATCAGATGTGGGGCGAGATCAGGAGCGGCATCGCCGAGGTGCTGGGTAACGCGCCCACAGCAGCAGAGCAAGCCAAGGGCTTTCACCCGCACGTCAGCCTGACCTACATCAACACACCAGGACCAGCCAGGCCGTACATCGACGCCCTGAGCGCGGTCGAAGCCGCGCCGGTCATTGTGGACGTCGAGCAGGTTGCGCTGATCGTGCAGAACCGGGTTCTTGATCCCGAGTGGCTCTATCGCTGGACCACCCGCACGATGGTGCCTCTCGGGGCTCGATAGAGAATAATTGGTCAGTTTGATTCTTAGTACTTGAAATGGCGTCAGAAATGCGTAGATGCTATTTGGGGGCATGCTAAAGCCATCGTGATGAGCATGCCTGGAGCTGCTGAAGCCTAGGCGTTCTTAGGCCCTAGGGCTTTGCGCGGCTTAGATGGGAAAACCGCGAAACGGGCGGTATCCATTGTGCAGACAAAAAGCCTGGGGTCTTTCGCTGTGGTGGTTCGCGCGGACGATCGACCCCGACGTGCTGCCGCAGGACTATCAGCGGCTGGTGGCCATCGTGCGGGAGGCGGCCGGGCCGGTCATGGTCCGGACCGGCAGGCCGAGGTGCTCGGCCTGCCGGTCGAGGTGCGGGGCAAGCTGGAGCCGCTGCGGGCGAAGCTGAACCGGCTGGCCGACCATTTCCATAAACTATGAATATAAAAAGGCTATGCTTCGAGCATGAGTCGTCAAGACACCGCTCCTGGCGCGTCCGCCGCCATCGGGGCAGCTCTCTACGGCCTGGCCACCAGGGCCGCGAGACGCCTGCCCCGGGACATGAGCCTGACGTCCGCTGCCACCCTGGCCACCCTGGACCGGACCGGCCCGCGGCGCATCACCGATCTGGCCGCGGTCGAGGGCGTCACCCAGCCCGCGATGACCACCCTGATCCGGGTGATGGAGGAGTCCGGCCTGGTCGAGCGGCGGGGCGACGCGTCCGACAAGCGGGTCACGCTGGTGTGCTTGACCGAGGCCGGCGCCTCCTATGTCCGGACGCGGCGCCAGGCGGGCGTCCACGCGTTCGAGCGGTTGATCGGCGAGCTCACCGGCGACGAGGTCGAGGCGCTGGTGGCGGCCCTTCCGGCGCTGAAGCATCTGGCAGAGCTCGAAAGCCAGGACCGCGAAGGGCCGAAGCAGTGACCGGGCAGCCCCGATCGGCGGGGTCGCGGTGAAGGCGTTCCCGGTGGCGCGTTCCGAGGCGCGGCTGCTGGTCCCCGCCCTGGTGTTCATCGCTCTGGTCGTGGCGGCGGTCGCCAGCCTCGGGACGCCGCTCATCACCAGCGTGGCGACCTCGTTCCACGTCTCGCTCGGCAGCGCGCAGTGGACGCTGACCGTCGCGCTGCTAAGCGGCGCCGTCGCCACGCCGGTCCTGGGCCGGCTCGGAGCCGGCCCGCACCGGCGGGCCACGATCCTCGTCACGCTGGCGGTCGTCGTCGCCGGCAGCGCGCTCACCGTGCTGCCGCTGCCGTTCGCGTGGCTGCTGGCCGGCAGGGCGGCCCAGGGCGTCGGGCTCGGGCTGACGGCGCTGATGATGGGCGTGGCCCGGGACCACCTCCCCGAGGAGCGCAGCGCGGCCGTGATCGCCCTGATCTCGGTGGTCTCGATCATCGGGGCCGGCGTCGGCTACCCGCTGGCCGCACTGCTCGCCGAGCTCGGCGGGGTACGGGCCGCCTACGGCCTCGGCCTGGTGGTCACCGCCGCCGCCCTCCTGACCGCGTGGCGCTCCATGCCCGAAGCCCCCGAAGGCCGCTCCGCCCACGTGGACGTGGCAGGCGCGGTCGTCCTGGCCGCTGCGCTGCTCCTGGTGCTGTTCCTCGCCGGCGAACGGAATCTGTGGAGCCGGCACCTCGCCGTGGCGGTGGGCCTCGCCGTCGTCGCGGTGGTGCTGCTCTGCGTCTGGGCCGTCATCGAGCTGCGCAGCACGACGCCCCTGGTCGATGTGCGGGCGGTGCGGCACCCAGCGGTCGCCGGGGCGAACCTCGCCATGTTCGTCGGCGGGATCGGCATGTACCTCCTGCTCACGCTCATCACCCGGTACGCGCAGACGCCGCACGGCGCCGGCTACGGCTTCGGGCTGACGACCTTCGTCGCCGGGCTGGTCCTCATCCCGTTCTCGGTGCTGGGGTTCGTCGCCGGCAAGCTCACGCCGCGGGTCCGGACGCGGATCGCCGACCCCCTGCTCCTGGCCGGCAGCGCCGTCGTGGTCGGCGGCGGGTTCGCCCTGTTCGCGGCGGCCCGGTCGGACCTGGCCGAACTGTTCGCGGCGATGGGCGTGCTCGGCTTCGGCGTCGGCGGCTTCTCGGCCGCGATGCCCGGTGTCATCCTGGCCGTCACCCCCAAGAGCGAGACGTCGAGCGCCATGAGCTTCAACTACGTCGTCCGCAGTGTCGGGTACTCCCTGGGCA
This sequence comes from Nonomuraea sp. NPDC049129, assembly GCF_040648495.1. NCBI lineage: Bacteria > Bacillati > Actinomycetota > Actinomycetes > Streptosporangiales > Streptosporangiaceae > Nonomuraea > Nonomuraea sp. NPDC049129. The sequence continues at coordinate 114,562 of NZ_JBEZDU010000010.1, forward strand.
GCGCCATCGGCGGCCTGATCCTCGCCGCGGGCACCGGCCCGGGCCACCTCTTCCCCGATGACGGCGCCTACACCACCGCGGCGCTGGTGGGCATCGGCGCCATGGCGATCACGACGCTGACAAGCCTCGCTCTCGCCCGCCGACGCTCGTCCGAGACCAACCCGTAAAGTCAGATGCACTCATCCCAACACTGGAGGTTCCGTGCCCAAGGGCTACTGGGTCAGCGTCTACCGCACCATTTCAGACCCTGAGAAGCTGGCTGCTTACAACAAGCTGGCCGGTCCGGCCGTCAAGGCCGGGGGCGGTCGGACCTTCGTCCGTGGCGGTCGGGTCGTGGCGCGTGACGCCGGAATCGCCGAGCGCACTGTCCTGATCGAGTTCGACAGCTTCGAGCAGGCCGTCGCGGCGTACGAGAGTGCGGCCTATCAGGAGGCGTTGGTCGTCCTCTCCGACGGCGTCGAGCGCGACTTCCGCATCGTCGAAGGCATCGACTGACCGAGGTCAAGATGGTGGATCTTCCCTGAAGATCCACCATCTTGGTTTTCGCTGGTGCGGCTGCTGGTGTGGCGGGGTTCGTGGGTGCTCGTGCTGGTCGTGGGCGGCTGTCAACGTGGCGACTCCGAAGGCGACGCCGGTGATGAGGGTGGTCCACACACCCCGGCTGGTGATCATGCGCATGTCGACCAGCGGTGCGCGGGCGCGCAGCTCGACCACCACCCAGGCGGAGAGTGCGACGGCCGCGCCGGCGAACAGGCCGAGTGCGTTCCGGCCTCTCTTTCAGACGGCATACGCGTTCCACTGAGCGGGACGGTCCAGTGGTCCACGACATATGTCCCATTACGCTGCTGGTGGCTGGCGAGTAGTGGACCGCCCCGGCGATGTGGGAGCCGATGACGTGAGCGTGAGCACGCGACGGAACGAGCCCGGCGAAGTGGTCTACATCTTGGATGACGACGAGCAGTTGTGCTCCTCGCTGGCCTGGTTGCTGGGGTCGGTGCACATCAATGCCGAGTGCTTCACCGAGGCCGCGTCCTTCCTGTCGGCGATCGATCCGGAACGGCCCGCCTGCCTTGTCCTGGACGTCCGTATGCCGCATACGGGTGGCTTCCAGGTGCAGGAGATCCTCAATCGGATGGGTTCGTTGCTTCCGGTGGTGTTCGTGTCGGCCCACGGCGATGTCCGTATGTCCGTACGGGCCATGCAGCAGGGTGCCGTTGACTTCCTGGAGAAGCCGTACGACCCCCAGCACATGCTGGAGGTGGTACAAAACGCCCTGCACAAGGCGCGGGAGCTGCATGCCGAGCGCGCCGGGCAGCGCGCGCTGGAGGCCCGGCTCGCCGTGCTCACCCCGCGCGAGCTGGAGATTCTGCGGCTGGTCGTGGAGGGGGTGCCCAGCAAGAACATCGCCGGGCGCCTGGGCATCAGCGTGAAGACGGTGGACGTGCATCGGGCGCACATCCGCGAGAAGACCGCGGCGGAAACCCTGGGCGCCCTGGTCGCGGACGTGCTGCGATACGGCCTGCGCCTGTCTGCGAGCTGAGCTGGAGAAATGCGAGCTGAGCCGGAGGAAACCGCATGGTCGACCTAACGCTGGCCGACCTGGGCCGGCTCTTTCAGGCGCTGCGCTACTGCGTCCTCGTACATGACGCGGTGACCAAGGAGATCATCTGGGCCAACCCGGCCGCCTGCGACGTCCTCGGCTTCACTCTCGACGAGCTGAAGCCCTTGAAGGCGCCCGACATGAGCTCCAACGCCCGCCAGTACGCCCGCGAGATCGGCGTCGCGTGGTTGCAGCGCGCCGCCGATCACGGCACTGCCACCATCGAGTGGAGCTATCGGTCCAAGGCGGGCGAGGACATCCTCACCGAGGCCGTCGCCATCCGCGTGGACCTCGCGGCCGGCCCTGTGGTGATGGTGCAGTTCCGTGACATCGCGGAGGAGAAGGCCACACGCCTGGATCTGTCGCGCACGGAGGGGCGACTGCAGACGTTCCTCCGCAATCTGGATGAGGGCATCGTGGTGCTCGACGACGACGCGCGGGTGCTGTTCGCCAGCGAATCGGCGGGTTCCCTGCTGCGGGTCGACGCCGGGCGGCTCGCCGGGGACGACTTCACCCGGTTCTGCGACCGCGAGTCGGCCACGAGGCTGCGCGAGGTGCTGGCCACGACACCGCGGGGCGGGGCGCCGAGGGACGGCCGTTACCGGTTGCGCGCGACGAACGGCGAGGAGCGCTGGCTCTCGGCCCGATGCCAGTACATCGACATCGAGGGCGACCTGCGAGGGTGGCTTCTGCTGTTCCACGACATCACCGACCAGGTCCGTGCGGAGGAGGAACACCGCCGGGACGCGCAACATCTCAACCACCTCGCCCGCTTCAACGCCATGGGCGACATGGCGATGGCCATCGCCCACGAGGTCAGCCAGCCGATCGCCGCCGCGCACAACTTCGTGGCGGGCGTGCGCGGCCGACTGGCGGGGGACGGCGTGGACGCCGCGTCGCTGGACTGGGGGCTGGACAACGCGACCGCGCAGATCGACCGGGCGGCGCAGATCATGGCCAGCCTGCGCCGGTACGTCGTCGGCCTCGAACAGTCGGAACAACTCGCCGACCTGAACGAGATCGTCGCCGACTGCGCTCATCTCATCGACGTACGGGCCCAGCAGAACGCGGTCGCGCTGGAATGGGAGGCGGCGGTGGAACCGCTTGTCGTGCGCTGCGAGAAAGTCCTTATCGGGCAGGTCGTGATGAACCTCGCCTTCAACGCGATCGACGAAATGACGCGCTGGCCCGCGGAGCGGCGCGTGGTGACCATCGCGACCCGCCGCGACGACGCGTTCGGCGAGATCGAGGTACGCGACCGGGGACAGGGCTTGGCGGCCTTCCCCCACGGCCGGATCTTCGACGGCGCGTTCACCTCGAAGCGGAACGGCAACGGCATCGGCCTCGCCCTCAGCCGCCGCATCGTCACACGTCACGGCGGCACCGTCCACGCGGCTGAGAACGCGCCCCAGGGCGCGGTGTTCGCCCTTCGGCTGCCGCTGGTCGACGAAGCGCCACCGCTGCGCCGCTGACGTCCAGCCGGCTGAAGTGCCCCTGGCTCGCTTCACGCTCTCGAAGGCGGCGGCCTCGTCGGTCACGTCGAGCGGAAGTCCCGCGGTCATGTGACCTACGCCACCGACCCATGGGTGTCACACAGCGGTGAGGGCCGGCGTCTTGTGCCTGGAGCACAGCGAGCGCCGCAAGGAGGTGCATGTCCGCCTCTGGCTCGCCGAGCTGGAAATCTCAGCCTGTGGGAGGTCTTTCATGACGAACAGCGTTGCCGGCGAACTCGCCGGCCTGGAGTTGCCGGTCGAGCGTGGCTGCCCGTTCGCCCCGCCCGCCGTCTACGAGCAACTGCGCGAGCAGGCGCCGATCAACAAGATCCGCATGACCAGCGGTGGCGAGGCGTGGTGGGTGTCCGAGCATGAGGAGGCCCGTGCCGTCCTCGCCGACCCCCGCTTCTCCTCCGACAAGCGCAAGGACGGCTGGCCGCTCTTCACCCTCGACGCGGCGACCCTGCAGCAGCTCCGCAGCCAGCCGCCGTTGATGCTCAGCATGGACGGCGCGGAACACGCCGCGGCCCGCCGCTCGGTGATCGGCGAGTTCACCGTGAAGCGCCTGGCCGCGCTACGCCCGCGGATCCAGGACATCGTCGACCACTTCATCGACGACATGCTCGCCGCCGACCAGCGCCCGGTCGACTTGGTGCAGGCGCTGTCCCTGCCGGTGCCCTCGCTGGTGATCTGCGAATTGCTCGGTGTCCCCTACACCGACCACGACTTCTTCCAAAGCCGCACCACCATGATGGTGCGCCGGGGCTCGCCGGAAGACCGCCGGCGAGCCTTCGCCGAACTGCGCGCCTACATCGACGACCTGGTCACCCGCAAGGAGTCCGAACCCGGCGACGATCTGTTCGGCCGACAGATCGCCCGGCAACGCCAGGAGGGCACCGGCGACCACGCGGGCCTGGTGAGCCTGGCCTTCCTGCTGCTGACCGCCGGGCACGAGACCACGGCGAACATGATCTCGCTCGGCGTGGTCGGGCTGCTCACCCATCCGGAGCAACTGGCTCTGATCACGAACGACCCGGGCAAGACGCCCATGGCCGTGGAGGAACTGCTGCGCTACTTCACCATCGCCGACGGGGTCACCTCCCGGCTGGCCACCGAAGACGTGGAGATCGGCGGGGTGAGCATCAAGGCCGGTGAGGGCGTCATCGTCTCGGGCCTGTCGGCGAACTGGGACCCGGCGGTGTTCGAGAATCCGGCCGAACTGGACGTCGAGCGTGGGGCTCGCCACCACGTCGCCTTCGGGTTCGGCCCGCACCAGTGCCTTGGCCAGAACCTGGCCCGGATGGAACTGCAGATCGTCTTCGACACGCTGTTCCGCCGCATCCCCACCCTGCGGTTCGCCGCAGGGGTCGAGGACCTGCCGTTCAAGAGGGACGCCGTCATCTACGGCGTTCACGAGCTCCCGGTCACCTGGTGAGGATGACAATGATGCGCATCAAAGCGGACACCGGCCTCTGCGTCGGCTCCGGCCAGTGCGTCCTGGCCGAGCCGGCCGTATTCGACCAAGACGACGACGGCATCGTGGCCCTGCTGACCGAGCACCCCGACGACAAGACCGCGGCACAGGCGCGCGAAGCCGTCATCCTGTGCCCGTCCCGAGCCCTGTCCATCCTGCAGGAGTAAGCACAATCCCGGTGGACTACGCGTCCATGCCGTTAGAGGGCGCCCACCCTTGCCTCCAGCGCCTCCACGCTGGTGCAAGGATGGGCGAGTCGTATGTGCCCACCGGCGCCTCAGCCGGCGAAGCCGTGGGATCCGCCCACCTGCTGGTGGAGGCACGGGCGCGGGACGAAGCCCGGGAGCGGTTCATCCCGGCGCGGGTGCCGCGCCGGGCCGCGGTCGGTGTCGGGTCACCACTGGGTGATGAGCGGCGTGTCCGGTTCGTGCCGCCGCCAGGCTTCGGCGAGGCGGGCGAGACGGCTGGGGGCGGCGATGCCGCGCACGGTTGCGATCTTGCCGTTGGTGATGTCGAACGCCACGGCGCCGACGACCTGGTCGCCGACCACGAAGAGGATGGCGGGGGCGCCGTTGACGAGCGCGTAGTGGATGGCGGGCGTGCCGCCGGCGAGTCGCCGTTTCGCGGGCGTGGGTTTGAAGCCGGCCCGTACGACGGCGGCGATGCGCTGCGGAGCGTCGTACCGCAGCAGCGTCTCGGCCAGGCCGGCACCGTCGGAGATCGCGGTCGCGTCGTCGGTGAGCAGTGCCACCAGCCGTTCGGTGCGGCCCACGGAGGCAGCGGCGAGGAACTCCTCGACGATCCTGCGGGCGGATGCCGGGTCGACTTCACCGCCGCGGCGGCGCGCGGCGGTGACTCGGTGCCGGGCCCGGTGAAGGTGCTGCTGGCTTGCGGATTCGGTGATGTCGAGGATCTCGGCGAGCTCGGCGTGGCTGTAGGAGAACGCTTCGCGCAGGAGGTAGACGGCCCGCTCGAGGGGTGACAGGCGCTCCATGAGAGTCAGCACGGCCAGGGAGACCGATTCGCGCTGCTCGAAAGTGTCGGCCGGGCCGAGCATCGGGTCGCCGTCGAGGAGCGGTTCGGGCAGCCAGGCGCCGACGGCGCGTTCGCGGCGGGCTTGTGCCGAGCGGAGCCGGTCGAGGCACAGGTTGGTGACGACCTTGGTCAGCCATGCTTCCGGCACCTTGATCCGTTGCCGGTCGGCGGCCTGCCAATGCAGGAACGCGTCCTGCACAGCGTCTTCGGCGTCGGCGGCGGAGCCCAGCAGCCGGTACGCCAGCGAGGCCAGCCGGTTCCGGTTGGCCTCGAACCGATCGGTGTCGAAGCGATCAGTGGCGGTGCTGTCCACGCGGACCACCCCAGGCGGCTACGCGAACGCCTTCTCGGCGGACGCATCTGGTGCGGCGGCCAGGCGGCGCTTGCGCTTGGGCAGGCCGAAGGTCGGGTGCGAGTTGGCCCACAGCGAGACCTTGAGGATGCCCGCCTTGATCCGCGCGGCCTTCCGGCCGCCCACGTACTTCGGCTTCGCCACCCCTTCGTCGTCGACCGCCTGCAGGATCCCGTCCCGGCGCCCGAGGCTGATGTGGTTGCCCAGGTAGACCAGCTTGGTGCGGGGGATCTCGCGGCCGGTCAGCTGTGCGAGGATCGCGGCGAGCGCCTGCATGCTGGTGAAACCGGCCGAAGCGCAGGACATCGGCAGCGGCCGGCCGTTGTCGCCGATGGCGTAGGCGCTGTCGCCGGCGGCGTAGACGTTCGGGTGCGAGACCGACCGCATGGTGCGATCGACGATGATCTGACCGTTCTCGGTGACCTCCAGCCCGCCGGCGGCGGCGATGGGGTTGACCGCGAACCCGGCCGTCCACACGGTCGCGTCGGACGCCAGGGCGGTGCCGTCGGCGCACAACACCCGCGTCGCTTCGACGGCTTCGACGCTGGTGTGCTCCAGGACGCTGATGCCCAGCCGGTCGCAGGCACGCCACAGATGGCTGCGGGCTCCGGCGGAGAGCCGGGCGCCCAGCTCGCCGCGGGCGACCAGCGCCACCGACAGGCCAGGCCGGGATTCGGCGATCTCGGCGGCGGTCTCGATGCCGGTCAACCCGTCGCCGACGACCAGCACACTCCCGCCTTCACCCCGCCTGCCCAGGCCGTCCAGGCGCTCGCGCAGGCGCAGCGCCGAGGGGCGGCCGGCGACGTTGAAGGCATGCTCGGCCACGCCGGGAACGCCGCTGTCGGCGACGTGGCTGCCGAGCGCGTAGACAAGCGTGTCGTAACCGAGCTCGCCGCCGCCGTCGGCGTCGGCCACGGTGACGACCTGGCGCTCAGGGTCGACACCGGTGACACGGGCCACGCGCAGCCGTATCCCCGTCCCCGCGAAGACGTCGGCGAGCTGTTGAGTCTCGAGCTCCTGACCGGCCGCCAACTGGTGCAGCCGCAGCCGCTCGACGAAGTCCGGCACAGCGTTGACCACGATGATCTCGGTGTCCACCGGGGACAACCGGCGGGCCAGGTTCCCAGCCACGTAGACCCCGGCATAGCCGGCGCCGAGGACGACGACGCGGTGCTTCATGTGCTGCTCCTATCGGTTCGCTTGTGCCCCTTGAGCGAGGCAACGCCGCGATTCCTGACAGGACTTGATGGTGATGTGGGTCACTCCCGCGCCCCGCGCGTGGACTAAGGAAATCCCCTAGGGCGTCCAACCAATTCCCAATTGTCGGCCGATCTCGGCGCGCATAGCGTGAGATCACTGCGGAAGGCCCTGCTGGCCGGCAATGCGAGGGAGAAATCACCATGGCGCGGACGTTGGATTCCCCGGCCCCTGCCGGTCCACCTTCGGCGAAAGAACTCGCCTTTGACGAGGTTCTGGTTAAAGTCGCCGAACGGCGGGCGGAATTCGATGAGAAACGCCACGTTCCTGGCGACATCATCGCCGAGTTCAAGCGCGCGGGAATCTATCGGGCGAGCACCCCCAGGCGCTTCGGCGGCGACGCGCTGCCGCCGGCCGACTTCCTGGCCCGTATCGAGCGGATCTCGATGATCGACGGCTCGGCGGGGTGGGTCGCCAGCTTCGGGTCCGCGCTGGTCTACCTGGCCGCGCTGCCGCTGGAGACGCAGGCCGAGTTGTACGCCGACGGGCCGGACGTCGTCTTCGCGGGCGGCCTGTTCCCGGTGCAGCCCGCCGCCATCGTCGAGGGCGGATATCAGGTCTCGGGCCGCTGGAAGTTCGCCAGCGGCTGCATGGGCGCCGACATCCTCGGCGTGGGCATCACCGCGGGCGAGCAGCAGGCCGGCCGTCCCCTGACCGCCCTGCTGCGCCCCGGACAGGTGGAGATCGTCGACAACTGGGACGTCATCGGACTGCGCGGCACCGGCAGCCACGACCTCAAGGTGGACGGCGTCGTCGTCCCTCCTGAGTGGACGTTCGTGCGCGGGGGCCAGCCGACCGTGGACGAGCCGTTGTACCGCTACCCGACCGTCCCGTACGCCTCCCAGGTGCTCGCGGTCGTCGGCCTCGGCGTCGCCCGGGCCGCCCTCGACCACGTCATCCGCAACGGCGGCCGCGGCGGCTACACAGGCGCCCCGAAGCCGGCCGATCGCGCCACCTATCGCATCTCGGTCGGCAGGGCGGAGGCCGACCTGCGATCCGCGCGCGCCTTCTTCTACGAGATCACCCACGAGGTGTACGAAACGGTTCTGGCCGGCGACCCGGCGACCGCGAACCAGGCCAGCCTGCTGCGCCTGGCCTCCGCCCACCTGGCCAGAACCTCCTTCGAGGTCGTGCGTACGGCCTATCAACTGAGCGGCATCCCGGCCATCGCCGACGGCAGCCCGATGCAGCGCTACCTGCGCGACGCCTCGGTGGTCCCGCAACACGCCTTCCTCCAGGAAGGCATGTACGACGGCGCCGGCGCGGTCCTCATGGGCGTACCGCCCTTTCCCGGCTATCTCTAAGGAATCCTCATGGCCCAGCCCACCACCCCGGAACGCCTGCGGGTGCTCTTCTGCATCGGCGTCAACCAGAACTTCTTCGACCTGCCGACCGGACAGGCCGGCCCGGTCTGGGATGGCTTCGTCAGCATGCTGAGGCAATTGTCGGAGCTGCCTGGTGTGACCGTTCTCGGCACCTTCGACGACGATCGGCACATGGTCGGTCCGTCCGCCTCCTGGCCCTGGACCTCCTACATCCTGGCCGACGTGCCCGAGCAGGCGACGGTCGCCGCGGCCTGCAACCTGTTCCGCACGGTGCAGGTCGGCGAGCACGGCCTCTGGCGGTACATGAAGATCGAGGCGCGCATGGGCCGCCCGCTGCCCGTCCCCTCCGACGCTGTCGAGGGGGACGCGCGATGACCGGGACGACCGGCCGCTTCGTCGGCGGTCAGGACAGCGTGACGGCGTTGGGATGGCTGCTGTGAGCTCTCCTCGTGTGGCACTGGTGACGGGAGCGGCGCGCGGTTTGGGCGCGTGCATCGCAGCTCGTCTGCACGGCGACGGATACCGCGTAGCGGTGACCGACCTCGACCAGCGCGCGGCGGCCAAGGTCGCGGCCTCGCTCGCCTCGGACGGAGAGTCGGCGGCCACGCCCGCCCCGGACGGAGGGTCGGCGATCGGGCTCGGGTTGGACGTGCGCGACAAGAATGCCTTCGTACGGGCGCGTGACGCTCTCGTCGAGCGGTGGGGCGCGATCCACGTCCTGGTCAACAACGCCGGATTCTCCAAGGTCGAGCCGCTCATGGACATCGAGCCGGACAGCTTCTCCTCGGTGATCGCCGTCAACCTCGACGGGACGTTTCTCGGCTGCCAGGTCCTCGGCGCCTACTTCGCCGAGCGTGGCCACGGACGCATCGTCAACATCGCCTCACTCGCCGGGCAGAACGGCGGCACCGCGACCGGCGCGCACTACGCGGCGGCCAAGGGCGGCGTGGCCACGCTCACCAAGGTGTTCGCCCGTGAGCTGGCCCCGCGCGGTGTGACGGTGAACGCCGTCTCACCGGGCATCCTCGACCTGCCCGTGGTCCGCGAGAGCGTCGCGCCTGACAAGCTCGCGGGGATCGAGGCGATGATCCCGGTCGGCCGGCTCGGCCGCCCCGAGTTCATCGCCGACATGGTGGCGCTGCTGGCCTCCGAGCGGGCGGACACGGTCACCGGCGCGTGCTGGGACGCCAACGGCGGCCTGTACATGCGCTGACTCATCCGAATGGGATGCCACCAGCGGGCCTGTACATGCGCTGACTCACCCGAAGACGGAAGACGGAAGACGGAAGACGAAGGCGGAGAGGAGCAAAGCCGTGACCGTCAGAGAACCCGATCAGACCCCCTCGCAGGCCGACTTCCGGGAGGCGATGGCGCATCTGCCCGCGGCCGTCAACATCATGACGACCGACGGTCCGAACGGCCGCTGCGGCATCACGGTCAGCGCGGTCTGCTCGGTGACCGACGACCCGCCGACCATCCTGGTCTGCCTCAACCGCAGCAGCGCCATGCACGACGTGTTCTGGGCCAACGGCCGGGTCTGCGTCAACGTTCTGGGCGGTGACCAGCAGGACTTGGCGCTGCACTTCGCCGGAGCGACGGAGGTCTCCATGGCCGAACGGTTCACCTGGAACGTCTGGGATCGCGGCCAGCGCGTGCCGGTGCTCAAGGACGCGTTAGTGGCCGTCATCGGCGTGGTGAAGGACTGCAAGCCGATGGGGTCGCACAGCGTGCTGTTCGTGGAGATCGAGCAGGTACGTACCCGGAGGGGCGGCCCGAGTCTCGTCTACTTCAACCGGAGCTTCCATCGCCTGGACTCCGGCTCGCCGATGGCCTGCTGAGGGATCGCGCCCCGGCCTCGGGAGCTACCTAGCGCTTGGGCGATTGATGGTGTAATGATGTAATCATGGAAACTCTCTTTGAGCACGCAGGCGGCCAAGAAGGGCTCCACAGGTTCATCGACATCTTCTATGGAAGCGTCTTGTCCGACCCGCTGCTCCAGCCATTGTTCGGCGAAGGACTTCCCCATCACGTGACACATCTGACGGCTTTCACGGCCGAGACCTTCGGCGGCCCCGACACATTCTCCAGGGAAATGGGCGGATTTTCCAGACTGATCGACGCGCACCGTGGGCTGGGGATCAGCGAGGCGCAGCGGCAGCGGTTCGTCGAGCTGTACATGGCGGCCGCCGATCAGGCCGGACTCCCGGAAGACGCGCCTTTCCGGGAGGCGCTGCGGTCGCATGTGGAGTTCGGATCGAAGGTGGCGATGCAGAACTCCCATGCCGAAACCGACGACCAACTCCACCCGCTCCGAGAGGTGCCGCAGTGGGGATGGTCCGAGCCGAGCTAGTTTCCACCGCCACGTCAATCGGAGCTCCCGGCACTTCCCGCCCAGGGCCCTCGCCCGGGCGGGAAGTGCCGGGAGCCCTACTTGTGCTGCAACAGCAGGGTGAACAGCACGTTGGTGGTCGTACTGAGCGCGAACATGGTCACCGCGACGATCAGGTCATCGCGCTTCCGTGACAGCAGCCCGCCCTGCGAGCCTTCCGGAACGTTGACGATGACCGCCTGAGTCAGGCCGGCGCCGAGCCGTTTCCACAGGTACTTGAAGCCCAGACCGAGGACCAGCGGGACCATCGTGACCGGGAGCAGGCTCCACCACACCGGGGCCGAGAACGAGCCGAGGAAGCGGCCGGCGATGGCCGCGCCGACGATGGCCGCGAGGGTGCCGACGGCCAGGCCAGGGATATGGGCGAACTGCGCCCAGGTCCGCTTCTTCTCGTTGCAGATCTCCCTGATCCTGGCCGCGTCGTTCGCCGTCTCGTCCACTCGGTAGCGGAGCAGTAGAGCCGTACCCGAGGAGAGCGTCAACTCCATGATCTTGTCGCTGTTCACGGGGTCGCGCCGGACCATCCGCACCATCTTCAGCGTCGGGGTCATCTTCGAGCCGAGGTCGGCGATGTCCGCCGACGAGTCGGACTCGTACACGACGTAGTTGCTGTCGGTCCAGATGCTGAAATAGACGCCGGTCTGCTCGAATATCTTGGCGAGCTGCGTCAGCTGCTCGCGGTGGAGCTTTGTCGGCCCGAGATTCTCTTTCCTTGGTGTCCCAAGGCATCGGGGGGTGATGGCCACTAGGCTGCCTTTCGATCTTCGTAGTGGTACTGACTGGCTGTTCGGGCCCCCAGGCGCCAACTCCGAAGCGGCCGAGCTGGTTAGCGCGCCTGTCTCATTCTTCTGCTTGATCGCCTGCACATGCGAACAAAATGGACATCAAGGCAATGTGTGCATAGTTCGCCCATGTGCTTATAAAGCGTAACTCGGGGCGGTTTAATGAACCGCCACCTGATCCTAGCTGAAGATCGCAAGAGTATTGCGTGTTCTCTTCGCGTTTGCCAAAGGACGAGGTTGGTGGGTGGTTATGTCCTTGGGAATGCCGGGAGTGCCGAGTGCGACATGGACGGTGGCGGTGAGATTTATTCACGTTGGTGTTCGGGAATGCCCTTTCCCGAATCCTTTGTGGCGGAAGATGGCGCCTTGGCTCAGGGGCTTGGGGCGTTGATCGGCGGGCTCCCCGCTGTGCCGGAGGGGCGACGAAAAGCTGCGGGATGCGAAAATTTGCCGAGTGCGCAAACTTCTGTAGTCTGGGGGCATGACCGGGCTACGCGAACGAAAGAAGCAGGCGACCCGCGACGCCCTGATGGCCGCCGCGCTCCAGCTCGCCATGGAGCGCGGGCTGGACAACGTGCGGGTCGAGGACATCGCCGAGGCGGCGGGGGTGTCGCCGCGGACGTTCAACAACTACTTCTCCAGCAAGTGGGAGGCGCTGGCCGCCCGCCACGTCGACCGGACCAGGCACTCGGTGCGGGTGCTGCGCGACAGGCCGCCGGGCGAGCCGCTGTGGGAGGCGGTGACGCGGGCCATGCTGGCGCCGTGGGAGAACGCGGAGCAGACCACGCGGGCGCCCAGCCCTGAGATGCGGGCCGCCCTGCGGCTGCTGACCAGCGCGCCCGCCATGGAGGGGGAGTCGCTGCGGGTGCTCTTCTCCGCCGACGCCGAGCTGGCCGCGGCCGTCGCCGAGCGCACGGGCACCGACCACGAACGCGACCTCTACCCGCAACTGGTCGCCACGGCGGTGATCACGGCCACGCAGACCGCCGTCCGCCATTGGCTGCTCGTCGAGCCCGCGGTGCCGCTCCTTCCTCTGATCGAAGAGGCGATGCGCCAGCTCGCCACCGGACTACCCGACCCAACGGCACAAGGAGAGCCCCAATGACCGCGGACGTCGTCATCGCCGGTGGTGGTCCCAACGGGCTGATGCTGGCCAGTGAGCTGGCCCTGGCCGGAGTCCGGCCGATCGTGCTGGAACGCCTGCCGGAGCGGAGCCAGGCGCCCAAGGCCAACGGCATCGTCGGGCAGGTCGTCAGGCTGCTCGACCAGCGCGGCCTCTACCGGCGCTTCCTGGATGTAGCCGAGCCGCCGCGACCGATCCCGATGTTCCTGTTCGGCGCGCTGCCGCTCGACCTGGCCGAGATCGAGGGCAACACGCTGTACGCCATGGGCATCAAGCAGGCCCGCCTGGAGGAGCTGTTCGAGGATCGGGCCCGCGAGCTGGGTGTGGAGATCAGGCGGGGGCGGGAGCTGACCTCGTTCACCCAGGACGAGTCGGGCGTGACGCTCGAACTGGACGGCGGCGAGCAGCTGCGCACCCGCTACCTGGTCGGCTGCGACGGCGCCCACAGCACGGTCAGGAAGCAGGCCGGCATCGGCTTCCCCGGTGTGAACGCCTTCTCCGTCATCTCGCGGGCCGCCCACGTCGTCCTACCTGAGGCGACGATCCGGATGGACCGGGCCGAGCTGGAACTGCCCGGCGTGGGCACGATCGCCCTCTACGCCTGGCACCGCACCGAGCGCGGCGCGTACGCCCTGCTGCCCGTGAGTTCTGAGGTCCTGACGATCAGCTGCGTCGAGTGGGACAGCGACGATCCCGGCGAGGACGTCGAGATGACGCTCGGCGAGCTGCGCGAGAGCCTGTCCAGAGTGCTGGGCGTCGACATCGCGCTGGCCACCCCGCCCGGTCCGGGGCCGCACCTGCTGCGCCGCCTCAGCGGGCGCAACACCCGGATGGCCGACCGCTTCCGGGCGGGCCGGGTGCTGCTGGCCGGGGACGCCGCCCACGTGCACTCCGCGGTCGGGGCGCCGGGACTGAACCTGGGTCTCCAGGACGCGGCCAACCTCGCCTGGAAGCTGGCGGCCACGGTACGCGGCACGGCGCCGCCCGGCCTCCTCGACAGCTACGATCGGGAGCGACGGCTGGCCGCCGAGCGGGTCACCATGCACAGCAAGGCCCAGCTCGCGCTCATGTCGCCGGGGCCGGAGGTGACGGCGCTGCGCGAGGTGTTCGGCGAACTGCTCCACGACAAGAGCGCGCGTGGCCGGATATCTGCCCTCATGTCGGGCGCGGATGTCACCTATCCCATGGCCGCCCCGGCACATCCGCTGACCGGCCACTTCGTACCCGACCTGGAGTTGGAGCCGGTGCCTCTCACCACGCTCATGCGGGAGGGGCGGCCGCTGCTGCTCGACCTCGCGGGAAGCGTTCGGAAGGAGGTGTGGGACGGCCGGATCGACGTGGTCACGGCCACGTGCGCGGCGCCGCCCGCCGACGCGCTGCTGATCCGCCCGGACGGGTACGTGGCCTGGGCGGGCACCCCGGACGACTCGCTGGACGAGGCTGTCAGAACCTGGTTCGGTTAACCTGATCCCGGACTCTGAGGAGGGCTCATGCCGGAGAATCTGATCTTTCGCCTGCCGCCGACGTTCGAGACGGTCGAGGAGGAACGGCGCCATCGCAAGGAGCGGCTCGCCGCCGCGCTGCGCATCTTCGGCAAGCTGGGCTTCGAGGAGGGCGTCGCGGGACACATCACCGCCCGCGACCCCGAGCTGACCGACCACTTCTGGGTCAACCCGTTCGGCATGTCGTTCAAGCACGTGCGCGTGAGCGACCTGATCCTTGTCAACCACGAGGGCAAGGTGGTCGAGGGCCGCTACCCCGTCAACGAGGCGGCCTTCGCCATCCATTCGCAGGTGCACCAGGCGCGGCCCGGCGTGGTGGCGGCCGCGCACAGCCACTCGGTCTACGGACGCGCGCTGTCGGCGCTCGGACGGGTCATCGAGCCGATCACGCAGGACGCCTGCGCCTTCTATGAGGACGTCTCGCTCTTCGACGACTACACGGGCGTGGTGACGGACTTGGAGGAGGGCAAGCGCATCGCCGCCGCACTGGGCGGCAACAAGGCCGTCGTGCTGCGCAACCATGGGTTGCTGACGGTGGGCGACACTGTGGACGCGGCGGCGTGGTGGTTCATCACGATGGAACGCTCGGCGCAGGTGCAGCTCGTCGCGCAGGCGGCCGGGCAGGTGGTGCCCATCGAACCGGACAACGCGGCCCTGACCCACCGGCAGATCGGCAACGATTTGGTCGGCTGGATCAACTACCAGCCCCTCCACGACCAGATCACCCGCGAGCAACCAGATCTATTCGAGTGACCCGCTTTGTTGCGGTCCGGACAAACCCTTCCATCCGTTACGGCAAGCCGCACTCACCGCCACCCGCCGCCCGTGGCTGAGGGCCTCCAGGAAAACGCCCGCTGAGCCCGCACGGGGCCGGGCGCCGATACGTGCGCTCAGTTGACCGTGGCTTCCGTAGCGGGCAGCCGTCTCGGTCCCTGCGACGGTCCGTGGTGACTGGGGCCCAAGGAGGGGACCCAGAGCGCGCCCTAGCGGCGGAAAGTGTGGCGATAGGTCAGTGGGGCGACGCCGACTGCGGCGTGGAGGTGTTGGCGGAGGGAGACCGTGGTGGTGAAGCCCGCTCGGCGGGCCACCTCCTCCACTCCCGCGTCCGTCGTCTCCAAGAGGTGTCTGGCGTGGTCGACTCGTTGTTTGGTCAGCCAGCGTGACGGGCTCAGGCCGGTTTCCTCGCGGAAGCGTCTGGTGAAGGTGCGGACGCTCATCTTCGCGTGCCCGGCCAGGGCGTCCAGGTCGAGTGGTTTGTCCAGGTGGGAGAGCATCCACATGCGGGTCGGGGCGGTGCTGGTGCCCGTCGGGTCGGGGAAGGGGCGGTCGATGTACTGGGCCTGGCCGCCGTCCCGCCAAGGAGGCATGACGCAGCGGCGGGCCGCCCTGTTGGCCACCTCGGTGCCGTAGTCGCGCCTGATCACGTGGAGGCAGAGGTCCAGTCCGGCCGCCACGCCCGCCGAGGTGAGTACGTCGCCGTCGTCGATGAACAGCACCGAGGGATCCAGGTCGACCTTGGGGAACAGCGCGGCGAAGTGGGCGGCCTCGCGCCAGTGCGTGGTGGCGGGGCGGCCGTCCAGCAGGCCCGCGGCGGCCAGGATGAACGCGCCCGTACAGATCGACATGATCCGCTTGTGGCCGTGCAGGGCGTCGCGCAGGTAGGGCTGGATCGTGCCGTCCTTCATCGTGCGGCCCGCGTGGATGCCGGGGACCAGGACCGTGTCGGCCGTGGCCAGGACGTCCAGGTCGTGGTCGGGCAGGACGCTGTATCCGGCCGAGCAGCGCACGGGCCGGCGGCCGGGGGAGCAGGTGACGACCTCGTAGAGCTTCTCGCCGGCCGCTGACTCCGCCGACCAGAAGACCTGGCCGGGAACGCCCAGGTCGAGAGGGGCGAAGTGGTCGAGAACGAGGACCGCGACACGATGCGCCATGGCCGAATTCTTTCACATATTGGCTATCCGGCCACTCGCGGCCATGAGGGTGGATAAATCAGGATTAGCGGATGACCATAAGCACCACCACTCGGACCAGGCGGTTGCATCGGGCCTGGTTCGTCGCGGCCGTCGCGTTCGTGGCCATTCTCGGCGCGGCCGGGTTCCGTGCCACTCCCGGCGTGCTGATCACGCCGCTCCAGGCGGAGTTCGGCTGGACCAAGGGCACGATCTCGCTCGCGGTGTCGGTCAACCTGGTGCTCTACGGCCTGACCGCGCCGTTCGCGGCCGCACTGATGGACCGGTTCGGGATGCGGCGGGTGGTGTCCCTCGCGCTGCTGCTGGTGGCCACCGGTAGCGGGCTCACGGTGCTGATGACGGCGAGCTGGCAGCTGCTGCTGTTCTGGGGCGTGTTCGTCGGGCTGGGCACGGGGTCCATGGCGCTGGTGTTCGTGGCGACGGTGACCGACCGGTGGTTCGTCAAGCACCGTGGCCTCGTCACCGGCCTGCTCACCGCGGCCGGCGCCACCGGTCAGTTGATCTTCCTGCCGGTGCTCGCCCAGCTGGCCGAGGGGCCGGGGTGGCGGGTGGCCTCGCTGACCGTGGCGGGGGCCGCGCTGGCGGTGGTGCCGTTCGTGTGGTGGCTGCTGCGCGACCATCCGGAGGACGTGGGCACCACGGCGCTGGGGGCGGAGCCCGGCACGGTCCGTACCCTGCCCGTCCAGCGGAACGCGGCCGTGCGGGCGCTCACGGTCCTCAGGTCGGCGGCGCGGACCCGGGCGTTCTGGTTCCTGGCGGGCGGCTTCGCCATCTGCGGCGCCAGCACGAACGGCCTGGTCGGCACCCACTTCATCCCCGCCGCGCACGACCACGGCATGGCCGAACCGGTCGCGGCGGGGCTGCTCGCGGTCATCGGGATCTTCGACATCGCGGGTACGGTCGCCTCCGGCTGGCTCAGCGACAAGGTGGATCCGAAGATCCTGCTCGGCGTCTACTACGGGCTGCGCGGGCTGTCGCTGATGGTGCTGCCGGGGCTGTTCGCGGCCACGACCCAGCCCAGCATGCTGATCTTCATCGTGTTCTACGGGCTCGACTGGGTGGCGACCGTGCCGCCGACCGTCGCGCTGTGCCGGCGCATCTACGGGGCGGACGGCGCGGTCGTGTTCGGCTGGGTGTTCGGCTCGCATCAGATCGGCGCCGCGTTCGCCGCCGTGGGCGCCGGGCTCACCCGCGACCACCTGGGCGCTTACGACCTGGCCTGGTACGTCTCGGGCGCCCTCTGCCTCCTGGCCGCCGGCATGTCCCTGGCCATCGGGCATGCTAAAGGGCGATGAGTGACGCAGAGTTGATGGTCCTGCCGCTGGTGGTCAGGATCGAGAGAGCGACGCCGCCGGAGCGTACCGACGCTTTGGAGGCGGCCGCGATGGCCGTGCTGAGCCTGCTCGACGACCCCGGCGAGTGGGGTGCGGAGCTGCACGCCTGGCAGTCCACCGGCAAGATCCGCAAGGTCGTGCGCCGGGCCAGGGGCGCCGAGTGGCGCCGGGCGCTGGCGCTGCCGGGCCGTACCGTCGAGCACCGTACGGCCGAGGTGCGCGTGCACCCGCCCGTGCCGCTCGACGACTGGCCCAGAGATCTCGCCCGGTTGCAGGTGTCGGGCACCGAGCTGACCGACACCGGCGACCTCGCGCCCGCCGAGCCGCCGATCCTGTGGGCCAACCCCGGGCTCGCCATGTCGGCGGGCAAGGCCATGGCCCAGGCCGGGCACGCCGCCCAGCTCGCCTGGTGGGCCAGCGACGAGGCCGAGCGCGCCGCGTGGCGGGCGGCCGGGCTGGCCGTGACGGTGCGCACCGCGGCGGCGGGCGACTTCCAGGCGAAGGTGGCCGCGGGGCTGCCCGTGGTGCGGGACGCCGGGTTCACCGAGATCGAGCCGGGTTCATGTACGTTCGTCGCCGACGCGCCGTGGCTCTATGGGCGGGTGGCCCGGTCATGACAGATGTTAGATCTCGATCACGTCGGCCAGGACGCCGCCCGCCGGGGTGATCCGGGCGGGCGACGGGCTGTCGTAGACGATCATCAGTCTGCCGTCCGCCAGCACGGCCATCCCTTCGGGATGGTCGCAGCCGATGCCGTACGGCAGCTCGGCGACCGTCTCCAGCTCGTCCGCCGCGACCACCTCGCCCGCTCGATGGACCCGCCAGCGCAGCACGCGCACCGGCCCGTCGAGGCTCATGCTCGGCCCGGCCAGCAGCAGCACGTCACGGCCGTACGGGCACAGGTCCCGCACGCCCAGCCCGCCCAGGTCCAGGAAGTGCTTGCGGTACGGCTCGCGCAGCCGCAGCCGGCCCGGATGGCTCTCGACGGGCCTGACCTCCAGGACCACCGCCCAGCCGCGTAGCACCGGGCCACGGAGTCCCAGGTAGACCCGCTCGTCCAGCACCGCGATGCCCTCGATGTCGAGGCCGTTGTCCTTGCCGGGCAGCGCGAGGAACGGCGCGAGGTGCGGGTCGTCCTCCAGATGGGCGGCGATGTTGTCCCGGCCCGACAGGATCGCGCCCGGCAGCGGGGCGTTGGTGGCGGGGTCGAGCGGCAGGCGTACCAGGATGAAGCGGTTCTCCTCGCGGACCACGGTCGCCAGCCGTTTGACGGCCTTGGCCGGGTCCTTGGCCGACTTGATCCGGCGGCGCTTGAGACTGTGCGAGCCGACGGCCCACAGGTGGCCGTCGGCCCTGGCCAGGCCCTCGATGTCCGCCTCGTCCTCGGGGCCCGCGGGCAGTCGTACGTAGTCGGCCAGCCGGAAGGTGCGCTGACCCGTGTAGTTCACGCCGGTCCAGGCCAGATGCTCGATGGTGGCGGTCTCGTCCCCGGCCAGCCACAGGCCGCTGCCGTCGTGCCGTAACGCGGAGAGGTTCGTGTGCGTTTGGGAGGCTTGCGAGGCCGGGTCGAATCGGAGCTCCACCTGTTCCACGAAGCCATGATGACACTTCGGCCGCTTCATAAGCGGAATGCCGGGATTTGTCGTACGCTCCCGATCGTGCTCGATGGGGATGATGGGACCGAAGGTTCCCGTGTGAGAACTGCTGCCAGGCCGGGAACCCCTGTTTCTTCACCCAGGCGATCCCGCATCGGCGATCTTCGGATGCGGGATGTATACCGGGGGCTCGCAGTCGTGACCGCGGTGGCGGTCGTCACTGTCACGCTGGTCATGCTGCTCCCGTCGCGGCCGGACGAGGTCGCCGCACGGCCGGTTGCCGCGCCATCGACCGTGCCGACCTCGTCCGCGCCGCCCCTTGCCACAGTGT
Organism: Nonomuraea sp. NPDC049129; assembly: GCF_040648495.1. NCBI lineage: Bacteria > Bacillati > Actinomycetota > Actinomycetes > Streptosporangiales > Streptosporangiaceae > Nonomuraea > Nonomuraea sp. NPDC049129. The sequence goes on from NZ_JBEZDU010000010.1 coordinate 134,124, forward strand.
CGTCCGAGCCGTCGGTGTCTCCCTCGCCGGTGGACTCCGCCGAGGCGGCCGCTCCCCGCGCCACACCGACTCCCGGCTCGACCATCGCGCCCGGATACACCGCCATGGAGGCCCTGTACGCCGACCCCCGGGTCCCCAAGCTGCCGAAGAAGGTCGCGCGGCTGAAGATGACCAAGCCCGGCAAGGCAGCGATCAAGGACCGGCGGACCGGCCTGGTCGTGCCCAGGCTCGGCAAGCCGTGGAAGGCGCATCGTGCGGCGCCGTTCACCAGCAAGCAGGTGCTCCCGCTCAAGCGCGGCTCGAACCAGCGGGGCATGCTCGTCACCTGCCCGCTCCCGATCGAGGAGCAGAAGTCGGCGCGTGACACCGCGCTGCTCGCCGCCCGCTGGACGCTCAACCACCACCCCAAGGGCGCCCGGATCCGCTGGCTGGTCTCCCAGCCGATCAAGCGCGGCTGGCTGCTCGCCTACCAGGTCAGGTACGGCAAGCACGTCTCGCGAGCGGCCGTGGTCGTGCTCGACGGGGGAATGGCCAAGCCGGGGCTGGCGTTCGTGACAGTGCCGGAGTCGCAGCGGACCAGGTGGCGTGACATCACGCGCGTGGTTTCCGGGGTGCGTGTTCTAGGCTAGAAGATCATGTACGGCGATATGGGGGAGTGACGCCGTGGAACGCCCAGGTCAGCCGAAGGCGCCTGACAATCGCTCGGGACAGCCGCAGGCGCCTGACAGAGACAAGCCCAAGCCGCCCTGGCGGGCGGAAGGGCTGCCCGGCTCGTCCGGCGGTGGTCGCCCGAAGATCAACTGGTGGCGCTTCGTCGTCACGTTGCTCGTCGTGTACGCGGCGTTCTTCCTGGTCTCGTCCTTCTTCGACTCCGGCTCGGTCGAGACGGTGTCCTACACCGAGTTCACCAAGCAGGTGACCTCGAAGAACGTCAAGGACATCTACGCCACGGGTCTGTCGGTCGAGGGCGATCTGCGGGCCGCGGCCAAGGATCCCGACAGCGGCAACAAGTCGTACACGAAGTTCAAGACGGAGATCCCCGCCTTCGCCAACAACGACCAGCTCTACCAGCAGCTGGAGAGCAACGGGGTCGACATCAAGGCCGACCCGATCAACAGCGGGCGCGGCTTCTTCGTCAACCTGCTGCTCTCCCTGCTCCCCGTCCTGCTGCTGGCCGGGCTCTGGATCTGGGTCATGCGCCGCGGCGCCAGCATGATGGGTGGCGGCGGGCTGAGCGGCCTCGGCCGGTCCAAGGCGGCCAAGCCGGTCGAAGCGGGTCAGATGCGGGCCACGTTCGCGGACGTGGCGGGCATCGACGAGGTCGAGAACGAGCTCGTCGAGGTCGTCGACTACCTGAAGGACCCCGACAAATACCGCAGGCTCGGCGCCAAGCTGCCCAAGGGCGTGCTGCTCGCCGGTCCTCCCGGCACCGGCAAGACGCTGCTGGCCCGCGCCGTGGCCGGTGAGGCGAACGTGCCGTTCTTCTCGGCCAGCGCCTCGGAGTTCATCGAGATGATCGTCGGTGTGGGCGCGTCGCGGGTACGCGACCTGTTCGAGGAGGCGCGCAAGGTCGCCCCCTCGATCGTGTTCATCGACGAGATCGACGCCATCGGCCGGGCCAGGGGCGGCGCCGGCGGCATCGGGGGGCACGACGAGCGCGAGCAGACGCTCAATCAGATCCTCACCGAGATGGACGGCTTCTCCGGCGTCGAGGGCGTCATCGTCATCGGGGCCACGAACCGGCCGGAGATCCTCGACCCGGCCCTGCTGCGGCCGGGCCGGTTCGACCGTACGGTGCAGGTGGGGTTGCCCGACGCCGCCGGCCGTACCGCGATCCTGGCCGTGCACAGCAGGAGCGTGCCGCTCGACGGCGAGGTCAGCCTCGACCAGATCGCCAAGACCACGCCCGGCATGACCGGCGCCGACCTGGCGAACCTCGTCAACGAGGGCGCGCTCCTGGCCGCCAAGCGCGGCAAGGAGAAGGTCGGCATCGCCGACTTCGCCGACGCGCTGGAGAAGCTGCAGCTCGGCGCGGCGCGCAGCATCGTGATGCCGGAGGAGGAGCGCACCAGGACCGCCTTCCACGAGGCCGGCCACGCGCTGCTCGGCATGCTGCAGCCGGGCGCCGACCCGGTCAGGAAGATCTCGATCATCCCGCGCGGGCGGGCGCTCGGCGTCACGCTGTCGACGCCCGACACCGATCGTTACGCCTACGACGAGCAGTATCTCCGTGGGCGCATCACCGGCGCGCTCGGCGGGATGGCGGCCGAGCAGGTGGTGTTCGGCGTGATCACCACTGGCGCCGAGAACGACCTGGAGCAGGTCACCATGATCGCCCGTGGCATGGTCGGGCGCTGGGGCATGTCGGAGAAGGTAGGGCCGCTGACCATCCTGCCCAGCGACGGTCAGCCGCCGCAGGCCTCGCCCGCCATGCTCGCCACCGTCGACGAGGAGGCGCGGCGGATCGTGGACGAGTGCTACGAGCGCGCGCTGCGTGTCCTCAGCGAGAACCGCGACAAGCTCGACGCCATCGTCGCGGCCCTGCTGGAGCACGAGACGCTGGACGAGGCGAGCGCCTACGCCGCGGCCGGGCTTTCCGGGGACTTGGGCAAGCCCGTAACGTAAATTGAGGCCGCGCCGGGCAGGTCTCCGATGTGACACTCAACGACGAGCTTCTCGCAGAGCTCGGCGATGCCGGGCTGGAGGAGGTCGCCGGGCTGCTCGGTACGGACACCGTAACGGCCCGCATCGTGCTCACGACGGTGTCCGGCACCATCATCGGCGGCCTGGCGCGCAACGCCGCGCACCCTGAAGGTGCGGAGGCGCTGCGCGCCGCCCTCGACGACCATGTGGACGCCGACCCGTTCAACGGCGACGTGGCGTCGCTGTCGCGTGACGGGCAGAGCATCCTGGGGCACGTACTCGGCGGGCAGGGCACCGAGCAGGCGGCCGACGGCTTGTCACGGCTGGTGGGGGTCGACGGCCGCACGATCATGAGGTTGCTGCCGCTGATCGCGCCCATGATCATGTCGTTGCTGGCCGGGCGGGCGACTCGCGGGCGGATGGAGGCCGCCGCCGTCGCCGACGCCCTGAACCAGGAGAGCGCCACCCTCCCCACCGAGCTGGCCGAGCTGCTCGGCGCGATCTTCGATGGGGACTCCATGGACGTACCCGGCCAGCCGAACTTCGACCGCTGAACGGTAAGCTGGTGCGGTGATCATCCTGGCTTCAGCGTCCCCTGCCCGGCTGGCCCTGCTCCGCAGCGCCGGACTCGACCCCAAGGTGATCGTCAGCGGCGTCGACGAGGAGTCATACTCCGCCTACTCGCCCGCCGCGCTCGCTCTTGAGCTGGCCAAGGCCAAGGCGTCGGCGGTCGCGAGCGGGCTCGACGAGGGCCTGGTCATCGGCTGTGACTCGATCCTGGAGCTCGACGGCAGGCCGTACGGCAAGCCGGCCACGGCCGAGGAGGTGCTCGAGCGGTGGCGGATCATGCGCGGCCGGACCGGACGCCTGGTGACCGGCCACTGCGTCATCGACGTACCCGCCGGCCGGCAGGTGGCCGAGGTGTCCACCACCGTGATCCACTTCGGCCGGCCGTCCGACGAGGAGATAGCCGCCTACGCTGACACGGGCGAGCCGCTGGGCCTGGCCGGGGCGTTCAGCATCGAGGGGCGGGGCGGCTGGTTCGTCGAGGGCATCGAGGGTGACCACGGCAACGTGCTCGGCATCTCGCTGCCGCTGATCCGCAACCTTTTCGGCGAACTGGGCTACGCGGTGACGTCGTTCTGGCGCTAGCGTGCCGGGCATGCGATCAGTACGCGACTTCTTGGCGGGTGTTGGCTTCTTCCTTCAGGGGGTGGGCTGGGTCGCCAAGAATGGCCGGCGGTGGCTGTTCGGGTTGATCCCGGCGCTGCTGGCCTTTGTCGTGTACGTGGTGGCGTTGATCTTCCTTGGCACGAACGCGTCGGATATGGCGGAATTTCTTACGCCGTTCGCCGACACGTGGGGGTGGCGGGACCTCTTCCGTACGCTGATCGGGATCGCGCTGGTCCTCGGCGGGCTGGCGCTGGCGGTGCTGACCTTCACGGCGCTCACGCTGGCGATCGGGGAGCCGTTCTACGAGAAGCTGTCCGCCACGGTGGATCCGCTGCCGGGGGTGGAGGAGCAGCCGTGGTGGCGTACCTTGCCCCGATCCATCAGGGACAGTCTGGTGACGCTGGGCTATGTGCTGCTTTTCACCGTGCCGCTGTTCTTCCTGGGATTCGTGCCGGTGGTCGGGCAGACGGTGGTGCCGGTGCTGGGGGCCATGGTCTCCGGGTTCTTCCTGACGGTGGAGCTGACGACGCTGGCGCTGGAGCGGCGGGGGATGGGGCGTAAGGAGCGGTTCGCGCTGCTGCGGGGGAACAAGGCGGGGGCCTTGGGGTTCGGGGTGGTGGTGTTCTTGCTGTTCTTGGTGCCTTTTGTGGCGGTCGTGGCGATGCCGGCGGGGGTGGCGGGGGCGGCCCTGTTCGTCCGCAACCGCCTGGCCCCAACCCCCGCCCCCTGACGTTCCTTTATCCCCAGAACGCGGTTCGGCGCCTTCGACACCCCCTCCGTTCAGGCACCCTCATGCCTCATGACGACCAACGCCTCCGAGCCCTGCCTGACTCTGACCAGCCCCACCGACGTCCTCGCCGCGGTGCCCTACCTCGTGGGGTTCCACCCGGTCGACAGCCTCATCGTGCTCGGTCTCGCCCGGGGCCAGGCCAAGCTGGCGACCCGCTGGCCACTACCGTTTCCGCCGGGCACGCTGGAGCCTTTGTCGGCGCTGTTCCATCGTGAGGCCATCACCCACATCATCCTGATCGGCTACGGCACTGGAGACCGGGTCACCCCCGCCGTGGACGAGGCCCGTCGACTGGCCGCCCGGGTAGGTGTCGGCGTGGACGAGGCCCTGAGAGCCGAGGGCGGCCGCTACTGGTCGTACGTGTGCGACGTGCCCCAGTGCTGCCCTCCCGAAGGCACTCCGTACGACACCTCGACCAGCCAGATCGCCGCCGAGGCCACCGTGCACGGCCTGGTGGCCCTGCCCGACCGCCAGAGCCTGGAACGCACCATCGCCCCGCTCACCGGCCCCGTCCGGGTGTCGATGCGCCGCGCCACGGCGGAGGCCGTCGCCGAGTTCCGAGCCCGGCTGATGGAGGCGACGGACGTGAACGCGTTCGCCCAGCAGTTCGTCACCCGGGGCCTGGTAAGAGTCCGCGCCGCCCTGGCCACCCACGCCGCCGGTGGCCGCCTGGACGACGCTGAAGCGGCCAGACTGGGCCTCGACCTGGCGGTGATCAGAGTCCGCGACGAAGCCTGGACCCTCGCCGGCGACACCCACGCCGCCCTCTGGAAAGACCTCACCCGCCGCCTGGAGCCACGCTTCACCCCACCGGCCGCGTCCCTGCTGGCGATGGCCAGTTGGCGCACGGGCGACAGCGTCCTGGCCACCATCGCCCTCGAACGCGCCCTGACCACCGACCCGAGCTACTCGATGGCCAACCTGCTCATGCACGCCCTGCAACAACTCCTGTACCCGACCACCCTGCTCGACCGCCTCCCCACCCCGTCCGAGTTGGACACCGCGATGGGGCCCGTCAATGCGGGTTGGCTAATCCCCCTGATCAACAACCTGGACGAGGACCATGAAACGGCCGCCTAAGCCAATCCACCCCAACCCCAGCCCCGAGCCCAACCGCCCCCACCTGCCCCGACCGTCCGCGGTCAGTCCAGGCACCGACCGGCCCAGACCCTGACCAGGCCAACCATCCTGGTCCGGCTACTGACCAGCCCTGATCTTGGGGCTGTAGAACTTACAACGGTGCGTCTGTGGCGTTCCCCCCGGGCCGCTCGAGCGCTACCAGCGTCGGACAAGCAGGCTCACCGGCCAACTGGGCGCGGTGGTCAAAGAGATGGCTGGTCGGGTGGGTGCTCGGCTCTCGGCGGTCCTGGCTGTGGCGGTGCACAGGTCCACGGCACTGCGATTGCTCATGCGGCTGCCGCTGCCACCGCGGCGGGTCCCGCATGTGCTGGGTGTCGATGATTTCGCTCTCAAGCGCCGTTCCGCCCAGTCTTCCGCCCCCAGCACGGTGACCTGTGCGAACTAAGGGTCGGGCAGGGCTCGTATCAGCCGGATCATGATGTCGCGGGACACAATGACGCCGAGCATGCTCAGCAGCCGGGAAGCGGCCCGGCCGGCCAGCGCCAACCATTCCAGCATGTGCCGCAGAAGCCGGGTGTTTCGTGCGTGCCGGTCGGCCAAGCCCTTGATGGGCTCGGCGAACGTCCGGATTTTGCACGCCAGGGTTCCCGCATTTCAGCCGCCGTACGGTGAGATCGATCAGGACCTGGCGCCCGCCGGCGGGCAGGTCCTGGAGCAGCCGCCGGTAGTGTCCGTGCAGCCGGGTCGAGGGCTGCCCGCACCCCGGGCAGCTGATGGGTGTGCCACGGGTGCGCTGGAGAAGCAATTGTCGATCCGAGCTACCTTCGGATGCGCGAGGTGGAGAACGAAAAGAGATTCTGGGCCGGGGAAGACGAACTTAAGAGATTGGGTTGGAAAATCATGCCCAACGGCCGACCCGTCGACCAGCCCAACTTCTGGTTCGCCAGCGAAAAAGTACAGAACGAATACATGTCCAACTGGTCACCCACAATGACTGACGAGCAGCTGGCCTTCAGCTGGGTGTCGGCCGGTGGCCTGGAGAGTTTCAAAGCGATGGAGAGGGCGGCTAAGGAAAACCCACACGACTCAAGGCTTGGTGAATGGCGAAATATGCAGAAGGTTGCGGCGAAGCTCAATGCCGGACAGGGGGGTAGTCGCGCGGTAGCCGCCCCGAATGGCAGCTCCGCATCTCGCTACAAGTACTACGGTGCGTATGAACAAGTCGTGAGATATTGGCGAGATATTGAGTCCGCCGCCGCTAATCACCATATCAATAAAAACGTCCTCGCGGCTGTCATCATATGGGAGAGCGCACACGCCAGGGAGGGAACCGGTCGAATGGGTGCGGAGGCGGCTAAGGCAAAAGACGATTTGATTGACGGCTACAAAGGCTGGGGTGTGTCTGTCGGTATCACTCAGCTTGAAATCTACAAAGCTCGAATGATGCTCATAAAGTACTACTACAAAGAAAGGGACTGGGGGAAGGCAACGCTCGGACAGGTTACTAATCAGCTCCTGCATGCACCTCGGGCCATACAATTGGCTGCGGCATGGATGGAATATCTGAAGCAGAATGTCTGGTATGAAAATAAGGATGGCAGCAGGCATAATCTAACAGACAGGGAAGCCGCCGAAGCCTATTGTGGTTGCTCTGGGGTAACGGTCGACAATCCACTAGGCGGTTATCCATTACTGTCGTTCAAGACATATAAGGATTGGAAGGAGACGGGATACCTCGACCGCAAAGACTCAACTAGCGTTGTCAATCGCCAGAGGGATCTGGAACATCTATGGAGCAATGGATCTGTCGAAGAATTCTGGAGGTGTGGTCGCGCTGCATGCTGGACAAGCAGATGATTTGAATGTAGGTCTACCAAGGGTCTGAAGGGAGATCTCGTGCGGCAACGCCGACGTGGCAGGTTGGCCTTAGCTCTGTTCGGGGTCATTATCTTAGCTGCAGGATGCGGATCACCGCGAACGTTTCAGGTGGCCCCGGCTGTTCTCGACAATGTACGTGGAATCGGCTCTGTAGTGGAGGAGACAAGCAGCCAGGCTGCCGTAGACGGTGGGATTGAAATTACGCGCACGCTGGTAGTAGATGTTGAGGCTGCGGATGCAAAGGACGCACTCAACGCGGCAGTCGAACGTCTCCGAAAGCGCGAATGGGAAATTCTGGCCGAGAATCGGCCAGTGAAGATATTGATGAAATCAAACAAGTGGGACAAGGCTCACTTGAGTATCGCCACCCTCGATCCGGAGAAGTCCGAGACCGCTCCAGATCCTAAGATTGCAGAAAAGATATTAACCAAGAAAAAGCCTCTTATCGTTATAGATGTATATGAGTACAATTGAGCGTTATATGCGATGACCCTAAGTTCGTTGAGCGTAGCCATAGCGTGAACGGCGTGTGGATCGTGCCGCTCACCCCCGGCAGCCCCCGTTGGCCCTCACGTCAGTGCTGGTCAGGGCGTGGATCAAGCTGGCTATCCGGCCCACGGTCAGAGCATGCGTGGCCGGGGAAGGGGCGCGAAACCCCCGCCAGTTGGCCCGCGGCACCCGTGTTCCCGCTGTGAACGTAATGCCAGGCCATGGTAGTGCTAATCGTGAGATCGGCGGTCAGGCACGCGCAGGTGTCGCTGTTACGAAGGTGGGCCAGCGCCTGCAACTTCTGCGAGCTGGGTCTAAACGTCGCCACCGAAAGTGCTGCAAAAGCATGATCATAAGTGGTACCCCATCGAGTATGAGTGCCTCATGCCACCGGGTCGCACAAGCCGCCTGAGGATCCGACGGGCCCGGTCACAGTTTTCCGATTGGCACTGACTGTCCCGACCGACACCCTCCCCCATACGGACGGCGGTTTTCGTTTGCTCTTGGAAGCTACGACGTCAGATCATCCGATTCGATGAAGGTGACGGCCACTGGACCGTCTCGGAGCTTCTCGACGGTCCTTGACATCGGAAAACGAGCTGACACAAATATGGTGACCAGCGGTGAAATGCGGATTGCGGTGACCGGTCCCGCAACCACGGCCTCCGGACGGGCGGTCAAGGCGTCCTTGGTCAGAACCGCAGGGATGCCGGACGCCGACTACGAGGGCGACATCGCGGCGACCCGGCAGACGGTCGATGACGAGATGAGGACTGCGTAGTGCTGCCAGAGCGGGCCGGTCGCTACTGGTTCAGCTCGTGTCGCCGCCGTTCGTTGTACGCACGCATCCAAGGCGGACGGCCCAGGATCTGCACGTCATACACCGGCAGGGCGAGGACATGCCGACCGTCAGTGTGTCAGCGCGGCGCCCAGTCAGCGGATCATGTCGGCCTCGCAGGGGTTGACGTGCACGCATTCGGTGATGGCTGCTCCGATGATGTCGTCCACCTGGGAGACGAAGTCGATCGGTCGCTGTGGCTGTGTGCCGTTAGGCTCCGGTACCAGGTCGCGCCGAAGACGGTGGGTTCGAAGGTGTCCAGGTCGATGCGTGCGTACACGGGGCCGCGCAGACCGTCGAACGCACGCTCCGGGTCGTCGACGCCGTATCTGCGCGATCCGATCTTCGCGCGGTGCTGATTCACAATCAGAGAACCACCTGCCGGCGCAGGGTGCCCACGGCAGGACCGGCCCTTTGTCGCAGCGGTGCCCACGGCGAGGCCAGCCTTTCGGCGATCCGGGGCATATGACAGCCCATCGCCACGATTCCTAGCTGATCATGACGAGGTGGCCGGATTGCGGAAATGTTGCCGGGAGATGTCTTGTGGCTCGGACGACCGACGTCGTAGCCTGTCGGGACTTGCGATTGATACGCATCGACGAATCCTCCAGGGAGGTGTCATGGCGGCGTTCACCAGCAAGGACGTCGCGCGTATCGCCGGTGTCTCGCAAAGCACCGTGTCCTATGTGATGACCGGCAAGCGACCCATTTCCGAGCGCACGCGGCAGCGGGTCCTGGACGCGATGGCACAGCTCACCTACGAGCCGCACGCCGGCGCCCGGGCTCTCGCGGGACGCCGCACCCGAGTGGTCGGTCTGGTGGTGCGCTTCGGGGCCGGGGGCGATGCCTTCGGGTTGCTGCCGTTCATCGAGACCATCGCCAGCTCGGCCCGCGCCCACGATCACGAGGTTCTGCTCGTGACCGCGGACGAGGGCTCCGCGGGTCTGCGGCGTCTCGCCGGACGGGCCCTGTGTGACGCGATCATCATGATGGACATCGAGGAGCAGGACGAGCGGGTCCCGGTGGCCGCCGCGCTGTCCGTTCCTGTGGTGCTCATCGGTGTGCCGGCCGACCCGGCCGGGCTGCACTGCGTCGACCTCGACTTCGAGGCGGCGGCCCGGATGGCGGTTGAGGAGCTGGCCGACACCGGCCACGACGAGATCGTCGTAGTGGGTTACCCGGCCGCGGCGATGGAGCGTGGACTCAACTACGTCGGCCGCTTCCTGCGATCGGTGCGGCGGCAGGCGCAGGTGCGCGGCCTTCCGTTGACGGTGATCGAACCGGTCGACCATGGGCAGGAGGCCGCCGCGGCCGATCGGCTCCTCGCCCGGCGGACCGGCGAGCGTCTCCGAGCGGTGGTGCCGCACGGCGACGACGCCTGGCAGACCGGCGGGCGTCTCGGAGTGGTGGTGCCGCACAGCGACGCGATCATGCCGCTGCTGACCGCACTGCGGAAGAAGGACGTCGTGCCGGGTCGTGACATCTCCCTCATCGGACTCAGTTCCGACCGTTGGGCCGAGCAGTCCGATCCGCCGTACACGAATATCTCCGTGGAACCGCGCGACGTCTCCCGGCGCGCGATGGAGACGCTGTTCTGGTTACTCGATCCGAGTTCCGGGGTGGAACGTCCCGCAATCGACCTGGTCGCGCCACGACTCACCCGGCGTACGACCGTGATGCCTACTCCCTCCAACTGATCACCGACAGGCTCGGCCAGCGATATGCATCGTCGATGCGTATCGACGGACACTTGTACAACCGACGTCGATGCGTATCGACGAATCGATTCACCCGGAAATTTCCGTATCCGAAAGGACGCGACATGATCCGCTCCCCCCGCACCCCCCGTTCCTCCCGATCCCGCCGAGCCCAGGCCGCCCTCGCCTCGATGTTCACCCTGTCTCTCGCAGTCACCGCCTGCGGCGGCGGCTCGAACGGCGGCTCCAACAGCGGCGGCGACTCCTCGACCCTGCGGGTGCTCGACTACTACAACAACGACCCGAGCAAGGCGGTCTGGCAGAAGGCCATCGACGCCTGCGGCAAGCAGGCCGGTGTCACCATCCAGCGCGAGGCGGTGCCCGGCGCGACCCTGATCCAGAAGGTGCTCCAGCAGGCGTCCTCGCGGACCCTTCCGGACGTCCTGATGCTGGACAACCCCGATCTGCAGCAGATCGCCCAGAGTGGCGCCCTCACTCCGCTGAACGACCTCGGGCTCAAGGCCGACGGGTACGTGGAAGGCGTGGTCAGCGCCTCGACCTACAAGGGCAAGCTCTACGGCCTGCAGCCGATCACCAACACCATCGGGCTGTTCTACAACAAGGACCTGCTCGCCAAGGCGGGCGTGACGCCGCCGAAGACCTGGGCGGAGCTGAGGACGGTGGCCAAGAAGCTGACCTCCGGCGGCACGTACGGGCTGGCGTTCTCGGCACCGGCGAACTACGAGGGCACCTGGCAGTTCCTGCCGTTCATGTGGTCCAACGGCGGTGACGAGAAGAACATCGCGACGCCGGAGACCGCGCAGGCCGTGCAGTTGTGGGTCGACCTGATGAACGACGGTTCGGTGTCGAAGTCCGCTCTCAACTGGACCCAGGCGGACGTCAACGACCAGTTCCGGGCGGGCAAGGCCGCGATGGCGATCAACGGTCCGTGGCAGTTCCCCGCATTGGCCGAGGGCAAGAGCGTCAAGTACGCGGTGGCGCCGATCCCGGCACCGGTCGCCGGCAAACCGATCGTCGCGCCGCTCGGCGGTGAGACGTGGGCCGTGCCGCAGACCGGGAACAAGGACAAGCAGGCCAAGGCCGCCAAGGTCATCGCCTGTCTCAACTCGGACGACAACCAGCTCAGCCTCGCCAAGGACACCCAGACCATCCCCACCAAAAAGGCGCTGCTGGAGAAGTTCAGCTCCAGCAACCCGAACATGGCCGGATTCGTCGACCAGATCCCGACGGCGCGGGCCCGCACCGGTGAACTCGGCGCGGATTGGCCGAAGGCGGCCACGAAGATCTACACCGCGTTCCAGTCCGCGCTGACCGGCCAGGCCACAGCGGCCAAAGCCCTGGAAACGGCCCAGAATGGTTGAGCACCCACAACAGTCCACAATGGTGCGTCAGACAGATCAACCACCGCCGGCCATCGTCGCGGACGACGGAATCGATGCCCGACCCCCCTTCTGGCACTCGCTCCACTTCCAGAACCGCGCCGCGCAGGTGCTGTTCCTGGCCCCGGCCGTGGTCTACATGGTGGCGTTCTTCGGCTACCCGATCGTCAAGAACTTCTTGATGGCCTTCCAGGAGTACTCGACGAGCACCTTCTACACCGGCGAGGCGCCGTGGGTCGGGTTCGCCAACTACTCCGCGGTGGTGTCCTCCCCGGTGTTCGGCAAGGCCATGCTGAACACCGTCCTGTTCACCGCCGGCTCGATCGCCGCGCAGTTCGTCATCGGTCTGGCCCTGGCGATGTTCTTCCGGCGCCGCTTTCCACTCAACGGTGTGCTCCGGTCGTTGCTGCTGTTGCCGTGGCTGATCCCGCTGATCGCCTCCGGCGCGGTCTGGCGGTGGATCCTCGACAAGGACAACGGCGCGCTCAACCGGTTCCTGGCCGCCATCGGAGTGGCGAGCGACCACCCTGGCTGGCTGACCAGCACCTCACTGGCCCTGGTGGCGGTGATCATGGTGAACATCTGGATCGGCATCCCGTTCAACCTGACCATCCTCTACGGCGGGCTCCAGGACATTCCGGAGGACCTGTACGAGGCGGCCGCGCTGGACGGGGCGGGGGGCTGGCAGCGGTTCCGATATGTGACCTGGCCGTTGCTGCGCCCGGTGGTGAGCGTCGTGCTGGTGCTCGGCGTGGTCTACACGATCAAGGTGCTGGACGTGATCCTGGCGCTGACCGGCGGCGGGCCGGCCAACGCCAGCCAGACCATCGCGACGCAGTCGTACCACCTGTCGTTCCAGCAGTTCGACTTCGGTCAGGGTGCCGCGCTCGGCAACATCCTGATCGCGATCTCCTTGGTGTTCGCCATCTTCTATCTGCGCGCCAACCGGCGTGCCGTGGACGAGTGAGGCCGTCATGACCACCACCACAAGGCGCACCCGGGCCGGCTGGGGCAGCACTGTCGCCGGGATCGTCATCCTCGCCGTTCTGCTGTTCCCGATCTATTGGATGGTCAACGTCTCGTTGCAGCCGGGCGGCTCGGCGGTCGGCACCCCGTGGCTGCCGTTCGACTTCAGTTTCGACGGCTACGCCACCGCGCTCGGCCAGCAGGGCCGCAACCTGGTCACGAGCCTGGTCGTCGCCCTCGGCTCGGTCGTGTTCAGCCTGCTGATCGCGATGCCGGCGGCCTACGCCCTGGCGCAGTTCAAGATCCGCTTCGTGGGCGCGTTCCTCTTCGGGATCCTGATCTCGCAGATGATCCCGGGGATCGTCATCGCGAACGCGCTCTACACCGCCTACAACGACCTGGGACTGCTCAACTCGATCCCGGGCCTGATCCTCGCCGACTCGACCGCGGGCATCCCGTTCGCGATCCTGATCGTCCGCGCGTTCATGATCAACATCCCGCGGGCGGTCCTGGAGGCCGGCCGGGTCGACGGGTCCGGTCACGTCCGGACGTTCGTCTCCATCGTGCTGCCGATGAGCCGCAACGCGCTCATCACCGCCGCCCTGTTCACCTTCCTCTTCTCCTGGGCGGACTTCCTGTTCGCCCTCACCCTCACCACGACCGAGGACGTGCGCCCGGTGACGCTCGGGCTCTACACCTACATCGGGACATATGTGAACGACTGGAGCTCGGTCATGGCCACCGCCGTGCTCGCCTCCATCCCGGCCATCGTCCTGCTCGTCGTCGCCCAGCGCTACGTCGCCGCGGGCACGACGGCAGGCGCGGTCAAGTAAATCCCCCAGCAGAAAAGGTTCGACATGACAAACGGAACTGCCGGCCCGCTGCGTGTGACGGTGTGGGGCGAGAACCGTCACGAGCAGATCGAGGAGCACGTGGCGAAGATCTATCCGAAGGGCATGCACACAACGATCGCGGAGGGCATCGAGGAGAACCTCGCCGACGGGTGCGTCGTCCGTACCGTCACCCTGGACGACCCGGAGCACGGGCTGACCGAGGAGGTGCTGGCCGACACCGACGTGCTCACCTGGTGGGGTCACGCGGCGCACGACGAGGTGGCCGACGAGGTCGTCGAGCGTGTCCACCGGCATGTGCTGTCCGGGATGGGGCTCGTCGTGCTGCACTCCGGGCACTGGTCGAAGATCTTCACCAAGCTCATGGGTACGAGTTGCACCCTGCGCTGGCGTGACGAGCACGACCGTGAGCTCATCTGGACGGTCGACCCCACGCACCCCATCGCCAAGGGCGTGCCGCACCCGCTGATCATCGACGAGGACGAGATGTACGGGGAGTTCTTCGACATCCCGGCACCGGACGAGCTCGTGTTCGTCAGCTCGTTCAGCGGCGGGGAGGTGTTCCGCAGCGGCTGCACGTTCCGCCGGGGCCACGGCAAGATCTTCTACTTCCGGCCGGGGGACCAGGCATACCCCACCTACCACCACAAGGACGTGCGCCGGGTCATCGCGAACGGCGTCGCCTGGGCCCGCACCGACCGGCCGGAGCGGAGCCATCCCGTGCTCCTGAGGTACGCCACCGAGGAGTTCTTCCAGGGCAAGGGCTACACGGGGCCGCTCCAGTGAGCTTTCGGACGATCCCCTCCAGCCCCGCGGATCCGCTCCGCGTGGTCATCGCCGGCGCCGGCGGCATGGGCCGGGCCTGGCTGTCCACCGTCACCGACTCGCCAGAGGTGCTGCTCACCGGCATCGCCGACCTGAACGTGGCGCTGGCCCGGGAGGTCGCCGACTCAGCCGGCCTGCCGGACCTCCCTGTCGGCGCCGACGCCGTCGCCCTCGCCCGGCAGACCGGCGCCCAGGCGCTGATCAACGTGACCATTCCGGAGGCGCACCACCCGGTGACCACCGAGGCGTTGTTCGCCGGTCTGCCGGTGCTCGGTGAGAAACCGGTCGCGGAGAACGTGAGCCGGGCGCTGTCCATGGCCGCCGCGGCCGAGGTCACCGGCGAACTGTTCATGGTCAGCCAGTCCCGCCGCTGGAACCCGCAGCTCGCCGCGCTGCGGGGGATGACCGCGCGGCTCGGCGCGATCGGGACGGTGAGCACGGCGTTCTTCCGGTCCGAGCGGTTCGGCGGGTTTCGCGATCTGATGGCGTACCCGCTGCTCGTCGACATGGCGATCCACGCTTTCGACTCGGCGCGTTTCCTGCTCCGGGCCGAGCCGGTGACGGCGTACTGCCAGTCGTACAACCCGCCGTGGAGCTGGTTCGCGGGGGACGCCAACGCGACCGTGGTGTTCGAGATGGACGGCGGGACCCGGTACGTCTACAACGGCAGCTGGTGCAGTCCCGGCGACATCACCTCGTGGAACGGGAGCTGGCGGGTCAGCGGTGAGAAGGGCACCGCGCTCTGGGACGGCGACCACGAGCCGGTCCTCGACGCCGAGGTGGACGCCGGTGAACCGGCCGGCCCGCCGTACTCCGGGATCGCCGGCGCCTTGCAGGTGTTCACGCGGGCGCTCCGGACCGGGGAGCCGCCGTCCGGCGAGGTGCACGAGAACGTGATGAGCCTGGCGATGGTGGAGGCGGCGGTGCGGTCGGCGACGAGCGGCCGGATCGAGCGCCTGGACGACGTGCTCGAACGGGCCCACACGCAGGCGCTGCGGGAGGAGACCCGGACGGACGTACGGGAGGCTCTCGCCGGATGGTCCTCGGTACGTGACGTGCTGGCCGGCGCCGAGCGGGTGGAGACGTGATGACGGGGGGCTGTGACGGCTACTGGTTCTCCTCGCGACGCCGCCGTTCGTTGTACGCACGCATCCGGGGTGGGTAGCCCATGATCTGAACGTCGTACACCGGCAGGGCCAGGTCGCGGGCGACCTTGTGGATCACGGCGGGGGAGCCGACCCGGCGGCGGGTCCACTCGCCGTCGTCGGCCACGGCGACGGCCGTGGTGTCGGTCGCGAAGGTTTCGGGTTCGACGAAGAACTCGACGCCTCGCCGCGATTTGGCGAAGGCGATGAGGGCCTCGATATCGGCGTCAGTGGCTTCCCGGTCGAACTTCGCGATTTTGGAACCGCGCAGCCGCCGAATGCCGTAGCGGTCTCGCCATCTCATGAGTCCTTTTTATACCGCCAAACGGTCACGCGCGTCGGGGTGATCTAGGGGACACATCGGGGATTCTCCCGATGGCCATGATGACGTGCGGCGGTCAGTATGGAGGGAGACTGCACGAATCTAAGGAGAGGCATGGCTGTTATGGCTGGGGTACCCACACACCGGGGCCCGGGACAGGTGCCGCCGGCTCACCTGCGCGTCACCAACCAGGACCGTGAGCACGTGGTCGAGCACGTTCAGGCGGCTTACGCGGAGGGGCGTTTCGACAAGCTCGAGTTCGACGACCGTCTGGAGCGCGCCATGACCGCGCGTACGCACGGTGATCTGATGCCCATCATGGCGGAGCTGTACGGCACGAGTGCCATCCCCAGGATTCGCCCCATGCCCGCGCCGGCTCGCCCCGAGGCGTCGCCGGAGAGCAACGAACGGCTCGGGGCTTCGGCGGCTCATCTGCTGACGCTGGTGGGGTTCCCGGTCATCGGGCCGTTGATTCTGCTGCTGACGGGCGGCAAGACCTCGCCCTACATTCGGCGGCACGCGTTGGAGGCCCTGAACTTCCAGCTCACGGTGGTGGGGGCGACGTTCCTGCTGCCGTTCACCATTATCGGTGTCGTGCTTCTTCCCGTCATTTGGGTGGCGGCGGTCGTGCTGTCCATTGCCGGTGGCATTTCGGCGCTCTCGGAGAACCCGTTCCGCTATCCAATGACGGTTCGCCTGGTGAAGTAACGCCTGGTCAGGCTCCTGAGCGGGTTGTCGCTTCGGGCTCGTGCCGCCGGCTGACGTCAATGCGTGTGTTGACGCCAGCCGACTGTACGAGCCTTCGCGCTTATGTCTGCCGGAGACCACTGGTGGGTACGTCGATTCGGCGAGGTGCTGACGCTAATCTCGACCTGTACGCAGCTCACCGAAGGAAATGGCCTCCATGATCTTCATTACCGCGAAGTTCCGCGTCCTGCCTGAGCACGCCGACCGGTTCATTGAGATCGTCGGCGACTTCACCCAGGCGACCCGCGACGAACCTGGCTGCCTGTGGTTCGACTGGTCGCGCAGTGTGGCGGATCCGAGCGAGTATGTGCTGGTCGAGGCGTTTCGCGATGACGAGGCCGGGGCGGCGCACGTCCAGTCCGAGCATTTCAAGCAGGCGCAGCGGACCCTGCCGCCGTACCTCGCCGAGACACCGCGCATCGTGAACGCGACCGTTCCTCAGGACGACTGGTCCCTGCTCGGTGAGATGGCCGTACCCGGGCGGGACTGAGCGCCCACACCGTCGGCACGTGATTGATTTCATTTGCTACGGTATCGAATGAAAAGATGGCCGGTAATATAGCGCTCATGAGCGCCGATGTTCCTCGTAGGACCGCCGCCTCGCGTGCGACCGACCGTCCGGGGGATGCCTCGCCCTTCGCTCTCGGCTTGCTGCTGCGTCAGGCGCACTGGCGCGCGGCCACGGTCATGTCAGAGGCGCTCCGGCCGCTCGGCATCGAGTTGCGGCACTTCGCCGTGCTGATCGTGCTGGTCGACCGCGGGCCCACGGTGCAGCGGGACCTGGCGGCCGCGACGGGGACGGACAAGGCGGGGATCATGCGGGTCGTGGACGACCTGGAGCGTAAGGGGCTGGCCGTACGCAAGAGCGTTCCGGGGGATCGGCGGGTGCGGGCGGTGGAGATCACTCCGCAGGGTGTCGAGCTTTTCGACGCGGCCCATGTGGCGGCGGAGCCGCTGGCTGAGCATCTGGTCGCCGACCTGGGGTCTGACGGGTCCGAGCAGCTGAGGGAGTTGCTGACCCGGTTCGCCTATCCCGCGGGCGACGAGGCGTAAGCGGGACAAGACGAACGACTTGAGCGCCTGGGCCCGTGACGGCCGGGTGCCCTTCGCGGTGCCGCGCGGCGCCTTCCCGAAGTAGATGTCGGCATCGGCCGGCTCCATCTCCCACAACGGCCGACCGAACCAGGCTTGGGGGTGGTCGCCACTCGTACAGGCGCGGCCTCCCGGACGCGACCCCAGCTTGACTTGTGTCGGACACGTTTGTCATCGAATGGTATTGAATGATACCGTCGTGATCGAGACAAAGATGGGAGGTGGGGATCTTGGACGTCTATGAGGCGGTCAGGAGCCGACGGGCGGTGCGGGGGTTCACCGATCGGCCTGTTCCTCGGGAGGCGCTGGAGCGAGTGTTGTCGGCGGCGGCTTGGGCCCCGTCCGCGTCGAATCTGCAGCCGTGGCGCGCCTATGTGGTGACGGGCGAGCCGTTGGCCGAGCTGAAGAAGCGTGCGGGTGAGCGGGTGGCCACGGGTGATCCCTGGGACGAGCGCGAATACGAGACGTATCCGCCCGCGCTGAAGTCTCCCTACTATGAGCGCCGATCCGCCTTCGGGGCGGAGCGTTACGGCGCTCTTGGTATCGCGCGGGATGACTGGGAGGCGCGGCAGAGGACCGCTGCCGACAACTGGCAGTGCTTCGGTGCTCCCGCGGCCCTGTTCTGCTACATCGACCGTGACATGGGCCGGCCTCAGTGGGCCGACCTCGGCATGTTCTTGCAGACCGTCATGCTGCTGTTGCGCGCCGAGGGCCTGAGCAGTTGCCCGCAGATGGCGTGGTCGATGTATCGCAAGACCGTCGCCGAGGTCGTGTCACCCGAGGAGGGGCTCATCCTCTTCTGTGGCATGTCCATCGGGTTCGAGGACGTCACGGTGGATTACGTCCGTACAGGGCGGGCGCCGCTCGACGAGACGGTCATGTTCGTCGACGGTTAGTCCGCCGAACAAGGATCACGGACGCCGTTCTTCATCACCGGCCAGACCGTCGATGTCGACGTCGGCACATAAAGAGATCGAGAGGAAACGCAATGACCTACACCGTGGGCTACATCGTCGGGAGCCTGTCCCAGAAGTCGATCAACAGGAAGCTCGCTGTGGCCTTGAGCCGGCTCGCGCCGCCGGAGCTCCGCCTCACGGAGATCCCCATCGGCGAGTTGCCCCTGTACAGCCACGACCACGACCCCAACTACCCCGCCGTGGCCCTGGAGTTCAAGGACGCGATCAAGGCCTCCGACGCGCTCCTGTTCGTCACCCCCGAGTACAACCGGTCCATCCCCGGCGCGCTGAAGAACGCCATCGACTGGGCGACCCGGCCCTATGGATCCAATGTGCTGAACGGCAAGCCGTCCGCGATCATCGGAACCTCACCCGGCCCGATCTCCACCGCGGTCGCACAGCAGCATCTCAAGACCATCCTGTCCTTCACCAACTCCCCGGTGCTGGGGCAGCCCGAGGCCTACATCCACTTCAGCAAGGGACTGATCGACGACAAGGGCGACATCCAGGTGCCGGCCACCGCCGAATTTCTGACCGGATACATGCGGGCCTTCGCGGCGCACATCCGACGCCACCATCACGACATCCCGGACCTGTAACCGCCATGGATCCCCCGGGGACCGAGCCTGGAAGCCGGACGTGATTCCTGACCGCTGCTTGTCACATTTTCCGCTCCTCTACTGTCAATTGTGTAAACACGTTGGGCAGGAACGGAGATGGCGATCTTGGACGTCTATGAGGCGGTCACGAGTCGGCGGGCGGTGCGGGGGTTCATCGATCGGCCTGTTCCTCGCGAGGTGCTGGAGCGGGTGTTGTCGGCGGCGGCTTGGGCCCCGTCCGGATCGAACCTTCAGCCGTGGCGGGCCTATGTGGTGACGGGCGAGCCGTTGGCCGAGCTGAAGAAGCGTGCGGGTGAGCGGGTGGCGGCGCGTGATGCTTGGGATGAGCGGGAGTACGAGATGTACCCGCCTGCGCTGAAGTCTCCGTACCAGGAGCGCCGCGCGGCTTTTGGGGAGGAGCGGTACGGCGCGCTCGGTATTCCACGGGGGGATTGGGAGGCGCGGCAGCGGGCCGCAGCCGGCAACTGGCAGGCGTTCGGTGCGCCGGCCGCGTTGTTCTGCTACATCGACCGTGACATGGGCCGGCCTCAGTGGGCCGATCTCGGCATGTTCTTGCAGACTGTCATGCTGCTGTTGCGCGCCGAGGGGTTGAACAGTTGCCCGCAGATGGCCTGGTCGGTGTTCCGCAAGACCGTCGCTGAGGTCGTGTCGCCTCCGGAGGGGCTCATCCTCTTCTGCGGCATGTCGATCGGGTTCGAGGACGTCACGGTGGATTACATCCGTACGGGCCGGGCGCCGCTCGACGAGACGGTCACGTTCGTCGACGGGTAGCACGGCGATCGCATCCGGCGTGACGGGGTGCCTCCCTCCCAATGTCATCGCTGCGGGGCCCGGACGGTTCAGAACCGGTTGTCACAGATCGGCCCGCTGCTCTGTCTTTCCGACGTACCAGGACGTCGCGCAGCCACAGGAGCGAGACCTTGCCATCACCCGGCAGCATCATCCGAGTCCGAGTCCGGATGAGCGCTCGTCCCATCGACGAGCCGCACCGCACTTCGAGCCAGCTCGAACTGCTGTTCGACCTCACCTTCGTGATCGCGGTCGCCAGTGTCACCGCCCAGCTCGCGCACAGCATCGCCGCCGGTCACGGTCTCGCCGGGCTGGTCCCGTTCCTCCAGGTGTTCTTCGCGATCTGGTGGGCGTGGATGAACTTCACCTGGTTCGCCTCGTCCTACGACACCGACGATGTCGCCTACCGGCTGCTGACCATGGTGCAGATGGCCGGCGTGCTGACCCTCGCCGCCGGTGTGCCCGCCGCGGCCGATCACTCCGACTATGGGATCGTCACCCTCGGCTACGTCATCATGAGGATCGGGCTCGTCGGCCAATGGCTGCGGGCCGGTCTCGAAGACCGGGCGCGCCGCCGCACCGCGCTGCGCTACGCCGGCGCCATCAGTCTCGTGACACTGGGCTGGGCGCTTCGCTTCCTGATCGCGCAGACGGGAGCCTTTCCCTGGTTCTCCGGGCTGCTGTCCTTCGTTCTCCTGGATGTCCTGGAACTCGCGGTGCCCCTGTGGGCGGAGCGGGCCAGGGCCACCAACTGGCATCCGCACCACATCGCCGAGCGCTACGGCCTGTTCACGATCATCCTGCTCGGTGAGAGCGTCCTGGCCGCGAGCCGGGGCGTCGAAGGGGCGCTCGCAACGGGCGAGATCAGGGCGCCCTTGGTCGTCATCGCCGGGTGCGGCCTCGTCCTGCTGTTCGCTCTTTGGTGGCTTTACTTCCTCGTGGAAGCCGGGGAGGGGCTCAGTGACCGCCGTCATCGGTCGTACCAGTGGGGGTACGGCCACTACGGCATCTTCGCCGCCCTGGCGGCACTCGGCGCCGGGCTCGAAGTGGCGGTGGAGCAGAGCGGGCGCGGCGTCGCGGCGTCACCGCCGGCACTCGGCTACGCGGTCGCCATCCCCGCCGCTGTGTATCTCGCCGCGCTGTGGGCGGTCCACGCGCTTGTCACCACCGAGCCCGTCATCCCTCCGGCGGCCGTCCTGGGTTGCGTCGCCCTCATCTTGTCAATGCCGCTCGCGACACCGCGGATCGGCGTGGCCGCTGTGGTCGCGGCCATCGCGGCCGGTTGCGTGCTGCTGGTCGCCGTCACGATCATGGCCGCGGCTGTCGGGGCCCGCGCCGGAGCGCGTCGCCAGGACCCGCGGCTTTCCAGCTCTGGCGACTCGTGAAGCAGACCGCGCGTTCGTGCTCGACCAGGCCGCGGTGAGGAGCGCTTCCAGCGCGGTCAGATCGCCGGAGCGGGCGGCGGTGACGAAGGCGGTCAGCAGTCTGCGTTGTTCGGCCCTGGCCACGGGGGTGCGGCGTTCGACGAGCAGGTGTTTGCGGGCCCTGCTGACCAGCTGGCGTACGGCCGGCTCGCTGAGCCGGATGATGTCGGCGATCTGCCGGTAGGGGTAGTCGAAGGCCTCGCGCAGCATGTACGCCGCCCGTTCGGCGGGCGTGAGCCGCTCCAGGAGCAGCAGGACCGCGGACTCCAGGACCTCGCCGCGCTCGGCGCCGAGGTACGGGTCCGCGCCGGTGTCGACGGGTTCGGGCAGCCACGGGCCGGCGCAGGTCTCGCGGCGCATGCGTACGGACTGGGCGGCGTTGATCGCCAGCCGCATCGTCACCGTCGCCAGGAACCCGCCCGGGCTGCCCACCGTGGCGCGATCGTAGGCCTGCCAGCGCAGCCAGACGTCCTGCACCAGGTCTTCGGCTTCGGTCGCGCCCAGCATCCGGTACGCGATCCCGAACAGGCGCGGCCGCACACTGACGAACACCGCCGCCGCATGTTCGAGATCTCCAGGATCAGCCACTGCCATCGCCCCCGCTCCGGCATCCCTTTTGTCGGCTAATGCGAGCTTTGGGATATTTCTGGCATATTACCTGCCGCCTATCTCTTGGGCAGTGGGGGGACAGGCCAGGGACGAGGGAAGCACCTCGATGGATGTCACAAATCACGCCGCTACCCGGTCTTGCTCCCGTAACGGCTTTCATCCATGCGGCCAAAGGAGCACCATGCACGTGCCGGAGAAGCGGATCGCCACGTCCGTCCTGGTCATCGGGACGGGAGGAGCCGGCCTGCGGGCCGCCATCGAACTCGCCGAGCGCGGGGTCGGCGTCCTCGCGGTGGGCAAACGGCCGAAGGCGGACGCGCACACCTCGCTCGCGGCGGGCGGCATCAACGCGGCGCTCGCCACGATGGACCCCGAGGACACCTGGCAACAACACGCGGCGGACACCCTCAAGGAGAGCTATCTCCTGGCCAATCCGGAGACGGTGAGAATCGTCACCGAGGGGGCGGCACGTGGCATCGAAGACCTTCAGCATTACGGCATGCCGTTCGCCCGCGAACAGGACGGGCGAATCTCGCAGCGCTTCTTCGGCGCCCACACCTACCGGCGCACCGCCTACGCCGGCGACTACACCGGGCTCGAGATCCAGCGCACCCTGATCAACCGTGCGGCGCAGCTGGATGTCCCCATCCTCGACACCGTGTACATCACCCGCCTTCTCGTCCGTGACAACGCGGTCTTCGGCGCGTATGGGTTCGACCTGACCGATGGCAGCCGTTATGTCATCCATGCCGACGCGGTGATCCTGGCCGCCGGCGGCCACACCCGGATCTGGCGGCGCACCTCCTCCCGGAGGGACGAGAACACCGGCGACTCCTTCCGCCTCGCCGTCCTGGCCGGCTGCCGCATCCGCGACCCCGAACTGGTGCAGTTCCACCCATCCGGTCTCATCGCCCCCGAGAACGCGGCCGGCACCCTCGTCTCCGAAGCGGCCCGGGGCGAGGGCGGAATCCTGCGCAACCAGCTCGGCGAGCGGTTCATGTCCAAGTACGACCCGGAGCGGATGGAGTTGTCCACGCGCGACCGCGTCGCACTGGCCGCGTACACAGAGATCAAAGAAGGCCGCGGGACCCCGAACGGCGGCGTTTGGCTGGATGTGTCGCATCTGCCACGCGAGACGATCATGACCCGGTTGCCGCGCGTCTACCAGACGCTTCTGGAGCTGCAGATGCTCGACATCACCAAGGAGCCGATCGAGATCGCGCCGACCGCGCACTACTCGATGGGCGGGGTCTGGGTGCGACCCGAAGACCATGGCACGGGCGTCGACGGCCTGTACGCGATCGGGGAGGCGGCCAGCGGCCTGCACGGCGCCAACCGCCTCGGCGGCAACTCCCTCATCGAGCTCCTCGTCTTCGGCCGCATCGTCGGCCAGGCGGCGGCCGAGTACTCCGCGGGCCTCGACGCCCAGCGCCGCTCGGCCGAGGCGCTCGACGCGGCACGGGCGGAGGTGGACGAACTCCTCGCCGCGGACGGCCCCGAGAACGTACGCGCGCTGCAGCGAGCCCTCCGCGACATCATGACGGAGCATGCCGGCGTGGTACGTGACGAGGGCGGCCTGCGGAAGGGTCTCGCCGAACTCGCCGCGGTGGAGGCGCGCATCGCCGACGTCGGGGTACATCCGGACATCGCCGGCTTCCAGGACCTGGCCCACGCCTTCGACCTGAAGTCCGCCGCGCTCGCCGCCCGCGCGACGGTCGAGACCGCGCTGGAGCGTCGCGAGACCCGCGGCTGCCACAACCGCTCCGACTACCCAGAACTCGACCCCTCGCTGCAGGTCAACCTGGTGTGGTCCGGTCCCGGATCGGTGGAGAGGGAGGCCATCCCGCCGATTCCCGCCGAGGTCGCGGCGCTCATGCGCGAGGTCTCCAGCGTCGGAAGACTCGTGGAGTAGCGACGTACGGACGGCGTCACCCGCGGCCCGAGAAAAGAAATTTCGCCGGAGCTGTCACAAGGCCGGAGGCTGCCCTGTCTTAGCTGGCGGACCGGTTGGCACATGGGTGCCCCGGCGGACGGAAAGGGCTGTGCCATGAAGGTCGTCGTGGTCGGCGGTACTGGCCTCATCGGATCGAACGTGGTGGCGAAGCTGGGTGAGCACGGTCACGAGGCGGTGGCGGCGGCGCCGAGCACCGGCGTCAACACGCTCACCGGTGAAGGGCTGGCGGAGGTGCTGGCGGGCGCGCAGGTGGTGATCGACGTGTCGAACTCGCCGTCGTTCGAGCGGGCCGCGGTGATGGAGTTCTTCGAGACCTCCACCCGCAACCTGCTCGCCGCCGAGGCGGTCGCCGGGGTCGGGCATCATGTCGCGCTGTCGGTGGTGGGGACGGAGCGGATGCCGGAGAACGACTACTTCGCGGCGAAGATCGCTCAGGAGCAGCTGATCGAAAAGTCGGGGATCCCGTTCTCGCTCGTGCACGCGACCCAGTTCTTCCAGTTCATCCGGAGCATCGCGGACCAGTCCACGGAGGGCGACCAGGTACGGATCGCGCCCGTGCGGTTCCAGCCCATCGCGGGTGAAGAGGTCGCGCAGGCGGTCGGCCGGGTCGCGGTGGGGCAGCCACTGAACGGCCGGGTCGAGGTGGCCGGGCCCGAGCAGTCACGGATGGACGAGTTCTTCCGCGACGCCCTGACCGCGTGGGGCGACCCGCGCACGGTGGTCGCCGACCCGCAGGCGCGCTACTACGGCAGCGTGCCGGGCGAGCGGACGCTGGTGCCGGGTGAGGGCGCGACCCTGGGCAAGATCCGCTACCGCGACTGGCTCGAGCAGAGCACCGCCCAGTAGCCACCCGTCTTCACTTCCGGTCGCCTTGACCGCACACCCAAGCCACGTATGGAGGAATCATGAGCGCTCCGAGCGGCGACGACGGCTTCTTGTACGAACTCCAGATCGAGGTCGAGGAGGAGGTGACCCTGATCGAGGCGAGCCGTGCGGAGGAGGCCGCCGAACTGCCGGTCACCGAATGGCTCTTCGATCCGACGGACGCCGAGCGCGAGGAGATCGGCCTGCGGGGTCTGCTCGGCGCGGTCGAGGCGCTGGAGGACGACTCCCGGCGCGGCGATCAGGGTGCGTGAGCCGCCGATGCCGCGGAGACGGGGGTAGGTATGCCTGCGGAATCCCTGGAACAGGTGAGCGCACTCGATCAGGCCGCATCCGCCTTCGTCGAGCTGCGCCCGCGCCTGTTCGGCATCGCCTATCGGATGCTCGGCAGCGCGGTGGAAGCCGAGGACATCCTTCAGGAAGTCTGGCTGCGCTGGCAGAACACCGACCGCGCGACCATCGAGAACCCCTCGGCCTTCCTGGCGTTGATCACCACCCGCCTGGCCATCAACGTCGCTCGCTCCGCTCATTCGCGACGCGAAACCTATATAGGGCCCTGGCTCCCCGAGCCGGTCGACACCAGCCTCGACCCCACATTGGGCGCCGAACGGGGCGAAGCTCTCGAACTCGCTTTCCTGCTGCTGCTCGAGAGGCTCGCCCCCACCGAGCGGGCCGCCTATGTGCTGCGCGAGGCCTTCGTCTACCCGTACACGCAGATCGCGGAGATCCTTCAGCTCACCCCGGTCAACGCTCGTCAGCTCGTGAGCCGCGCCCGCAAACGCCTGACCGCCGCACGACGCGAGCCCATCGACAAGATGGAGCATCGGCGTCTCCTGGCCGTTTTCCTGGACGCCGCCCAGACGGGGAACGTCGCCGCTCTCGAAGACCTCTTCGCCGCGGACGTGGTCAGCTCCTCCGACGGCGGCGGTATCAGAGGGGCGGCGCGATTCCCGCTGCTGGGCAGCACCCGCGTGGCGAAGTTCCTGGCCGCGTACGCGCCACGATTCTGGCCGGGCGCCGAGATGACGTGGGTCGAAGCGAACGGGCGCGCCGGCGTGCTCGTCCCTCGCAACCACACCGACGTCGTCCTGCTCACCATCGAGGCCTCGCCGCAGGGCATCCACCACGTCATGTGGATCGTCAACCCGGCCAAACTCGGCGCCTTCGAACGGTCACACCACCTGGTCTGACAGACCGTCCGCCGCCGCCCAGTACGTCCGCCTCTCGTGGTGTCACAACAAGACCGGCTGCGTGGTCTTAACTGCCGACACCGAAAGAACAGGGCGGCAGGACATGACCGAAGTGAGCGCCGGGACGCTGGCGGAGATGCTCGACGAACGGCAGCACCTCCTCGAGATCGCCTTGTGGATGTTCGGCTCGGAGGTGACGGCCGACTGGATCGTCCTTGAGACCTATCGCCGCTGGTACGCCCTCGACGACGAAGAACGCGCCGTCATCGCGGTACCGCGCGCCTGGCTGACGCGGGTCGCCGGAGGTCTCTGCCTGGACCTGCTCGCCACTGCCGCCCCGAGCCACGCCCCCGGCGGCACACCGCGACCCGGAGCGTTCACCACCGCCGGTCCGGTGCGCCGGCCGGAGCCCGCCGCCGGCCCGGCACGCTGGCCCGAGCCCGGCACGGGTCCGGTGCTCCAGCCGCCCAGGCCGGACCGAGCGATGCTCGCCAGACACGATCGTGTCGCGCGCCGGTTCGCCGCGGCCTGCGACACGGGGGACGCGGCGGCCCTGCGGGCGGTCCTGGCCGCCGACGCGATGGTCGTGAGCGACGGTGGCGGCAAACTGCGCGCCGCCGTACGCCCCACCTACGGCGCGGACGCGGTAGCCCGGTTCGTCACGGCCCTGCTGACCGGCCAGTCCGGCACCGAGGTGGCCGTCGAGTCCGTGAACGGCCGGACGGGCCTGGTCCTGCGCCAGGCGGGCCGAGCGGTGGCGGTGGCCGACGTGAGCGTCGCCGGAGCCGAGGTCACCGCAGTGTGGATCGTGCTGAACCCCGACAAGTTGCAGCGCTGGCACCGCCCATGACCAGCCTCCCCCTACCGCAGGCGCCCCGTGTGCCGCTGAAAGGCGTACCGGTGAACGACCCGACACTGTCCACGGAGCACGACTACCGCGGCTCCACGTTCAAACCGCTCTATGTCACGCGCGTCGCCGTGAGCGGCGGCAGCTCCGCTCACGGCCGGGCCACCGGCCGGGCCCGCTCCGCCGACGGCGTGCTCGATCTGGAGATGCGGATGCCCGAGGAACTGGGCGGTGACGTCACCGGCCCGAACCCTGAGCAGCTCTTCGCCGCCGGGTACGCCGCCTGCTTCCACGGCGCCCTCAGCCTGCTGGCCCGCCGGCACCTCCTCGACCCCGGACCGATCACCGTGGAGGTGACCGTCGCGTTCGGCCGCGACCCCGCCGACGGCGGTTACGAGCTACGCGCCGACCTCGTCGTGACCTGGCCCGGAGTCGAACGCGACACGGCCACCCCGCTGCTCGCCCAGGCGAGCGCGCTGTCCCCGTACGCCAAGATGACCCGCCAGGGCATCCCGGGCACCATCAACCTCGCCCCCTGAGCCCATGGCGCCACGGCATTGCCGTCCATGCGCACCCTTGTGCGCACCTGATCACCGGTCCGACAGCTCGGCGGCCGGAGAGCCGATGTCCGGCTCTCCGGCCGCCAGGTAAAGACGCGGGGTCCGCTGTATCGAACAGGCGGATCAGCCGCCGGTGGGACGCGGGGCGCGCAGGTGGGCCCGCTGCGCCAGCTCCTCTTCTTCGACGTACGTGAGCATCGGCTGACCCGGCTCACACAGCATGAACACGACGAACTTGGTCGGCGCGTCCGGCAAGGCGTTGCCGTCCTGGTAGTGGATCACGTCGCCGCCCGGCTCCCAGAACGTCTCTCCTGCCTTGATCACGCGCTCAGGCTCACCCTCGAGCTCGAACAGGACCGCGCCCTCGATCACGTAGCCGAAGGCCGGCCCCGAGTGGCGGTGCGGAGCGGCGCCGGGGTGGCCGGGAGGCCAGTCGACGAGGACGGTCATCGCCGAGGCACCGTCGGGAATGAAGGGCGGCTGGATGTCCGCCAGCATCTTGGGGCCGAACGCCGCAGAGCTCCCCTGATCGGCGGTCCTGTCCATCGAGTCGTTGGACACGGGTACTGCACCTCCGTATGTCTGCGCGGCACAGGCGATCTCGCGTCGGCCACGCCTTTCCGGACCGATGGACGGCGTGTCCGCTGCGGAGCGTGGCCTTGCGGTCAATGCCTGTTTACCCGCATATGCGCTGGTCAGGCTGGGTTTGAGCGCATAGGGCCGAGGCTTTGCGGACGCATGTCCTTACGCCCACCATCCGACCTGTCGAAGCCTCATTCCGCTGGTTCCGGCAGCCGGAGCGCGTACAAGAGCCAGACCAGGGCGAAGCCGACCGCGAGTACGCCGAGCGCGCGCGTGGCCCCCGCCATGCCCAGCGCGACGGCCAGCGGGGCCACCGCCAGCGACGACACCCCCTGCAGCCCCGACGACAGCCCGAAGGCGGTGACCATCACGCGGCCGCGGATGTGGTCGGGGCTGGCCAGTTGCAGCCCGTTGATGGCCAGGATGGCGCACGCGCCCACCCCGAGATGGCCGGCCATGGCGGCGGGTACGCCCGACCACAGCCCACCGGCCTGGGCCAGGGCGAGGTAGCCGAGCCCGAACACCGCCAGAGCGCCACCCGACACGATCAACCGCCGCCGCGACGGCGTCCCGATCAGCCGCCCCTTCCCAAGCGGTCGCCACTTCCCGATCAGCCACCGCCCCACGAACGGCCCGAGCACGGCGCCCACCCCCTGCGCTATGTAGAGGACGCCGACTCCGGCGTCGGTGGTGCCGAACCGTTCGAGCGCGTAGACGGGCAGGAGGCCGACCATGCCGTAGCACAAGCGCAGGCCCGCCGTCAGCAGGAGCAGGGCCGCCACGGTGGGAGTGGCGCGGATGAAGCGCCACAGTTCGGCGGTGTCGGTATGTACGCGCGTCCGGCGGGCCTCCGTCGCCGTGGAGAAGGGGCGGCGGATGCGGGCGATGAGGACGGCGGACGCGGCGAAGGAGGCGGCGTCGACCAGCAGCGTGGCCGTGCTGCCCCAGGCGGCCGTGGCCAGGCCGCCGAGCCCGGCGCCGAGCAGCAGGCCGGAGGAGTAGAGGCTGCCGAGCGCGGCCTGCGCGGTGGGCAGCCGGTCGGGGGCGACGAGGTTGGGGAGTACGACCTCGGGGATCGGGCTGGACACCGCGGCCGACACCGACAGCGCGGCCAGCGAGACCAGCGCCATGGGGACCGACTCCAGGTGGAAGGCGGCGAGCAGGCCCGCGAGGGGGACGATGGCGGCCAGGTCGCAGGCGATGCGCAGGCGGCGGCGGTCCAGGCGGTCGGTCAGCGAGCCGATGAGCGGCATCAGCAGGATGCCGGGCAGCGACTCGACGGCGAACAGCAGAGCCGTCAGCCCGGCCGAGCCGGTGCGGTGGTAGACGAAGGCGTTCAGGGCGACGAAGGTGAACCAGTCGCCGGTCAGGCTGAGGGCGGAGGCGAGGAAGAGCCGGCGGAAGTCGGGGTTGCCGCGCAGCAGCGCGAGCAGCGAGTTTCCGGGCAGGCGGGGAGGAACGGATGACACCTGGTGACTCCAAGCAGCCAAGCCGTCCGGCCGGTCCTGGGCCGGACGGGCGAAGAGGGGGGTCGCTTCGCGGGATGCCCGGCCGGTCATGGGCCGGGCGGCTGCTGATCAGTCACAGAGGTGTGGCATGGGTGGAGGTTAACGCACCGCGGGCCTCGGCGTCAGGAGCGGGCGAGGACCTCGTACTTGACCCGCATGACCCCGGACCCCGTGTCGCCGATGGCGGAGAAGGCGGCCGCCGAGAGGTCGAGGCAGCGTCCGCCCACGTACGGACCGCGGTCGTTGATGCGGACCGTGACCGAGTCGCCGTTCGCCGGGTTCGTGACGCGGACCTTGCTGCCGAGCGGGAGCGTCTTGTGGGCGGCGGTCATGGCCGACGGGTCGAAGCGTTCGCCGCTGGCGGTCATCTGCCCTTCGTCGTAGTAGGACGCGCCGCAGGTGCCCGAGCTGAGGACGCGGGTCTTCAGCTTGTGAACCTCGGTCTTCACCTTGCGTACCGGCTCGGTCTTCGGTTTGTCGGTCGGCTTGGTCGGCGGCTGGGCGGCTTCGGCCTTCGGGAGAGCGGTGGCCTTGGGGCTGGATGAGGGCTTGGGGGCCGCCGACTTGGTGCTGGGCTTGTTCGGCTCGGGGGTCTTGGGGGCGGGGGAAGGGGTGTCGGTCCTCGTGTACGTGGGGGACGGAGACACGTCCAGCGCGGCGGTGGGCTTGGGGGCGTCGTCGTTGGCGACGGCCGCCCAGGCGGTGGTCGAGGCGGCGGCTACGACGGCCGCACCGGCCGCGACGGTGACCCAACGGCGCTTGCCTGGAGCCTTCTTGTGGCTCTCCGGGTTCGGACGGCTCGGGTTGTAGGAGTGCTGGCCCAAGGTAAACCACAGTCCTAGCTAGGGGACAGGACAGGGAAAGGCCAGGTCGGGGCGGATATGGGGGCGCGCGTCGGCCGATCCCTCGCTCGGGGCGGGTGCCCCGCGAACGTGGTCGAACATATGCGACAAACAGCGAGTAAAGACAACTTAATGGGACATTCAGTGAAATATCTCACTTTGGTCACGAGTCGACCAGAACGCTGAGCGTACGCCGGGGATCTTGAGGCAGCCGGAAAACGCCGACTCTGTCACCTTGGGGATAGGTGAGGACGTCCCAACAGGAGTAGAGCCGTACCAAAAGGGTCAGAGCATGAGCGACCGGACGGTCTCCACCGTGTCGGCGTCCGCGGCCCGCTTGTCGGGCCGGTACCTCAGCACCCGCGCGAACCGCAGCGCCATCCCCCCGGGATAGCGCGGCGACCGCTGCACCCCGTCGAAGGCGATCTCCACGACCAGCTCGGGCCGCAGACTGACGGTCCACTCGTCGGTGGGCCCCTCGGCCAGCTCCAGGAAGCGTTCGGTCTGCCAGGCGAGCAGCTCGTCGGTCAGCCCCTTGAAGGTCTTGCCCAGCATCACGAACCCGCCGCTCTCCGGGTCGCGGGCGCCGAGGTGGAGGTTGGACAGCTTGCCTTCGCGGCGGCCGTGACCCCATTCGGCCGCGAGGACGACCAGGTCGAGCGTGTGCCGCGGCTTGACCTTGATCCACCCGGCGCCCCGGCGGCCGGCCGCGTAGGGGGAGGCCAGCGACTTGACGACCAGGCCCTCGTGGCCGGCCTTGATCACGTCGATGAAGTACTTCTCCGCCTCCGGCACCTCGCCCGTGACGAGGCGCGGCGTGAGCAGACCGGGCGTGACGGTCCGGCCGAGGACCTCCTGGCGCTGGGCGTAGGGGAGATCGAGCAGGTCGGCCCCGTCCACCCGCAGCGCGTCGAAGAAGAACACGCTCAGCGGCGTGTCCTCCCGCAGTCGCGGGACGCCGGTCTTGGTGGTCACCCTGCTGGCCGTCACCTGGAACGGGTGCGGCCGCCCGTCGGGCCGCAGCGCGATCACCTCGCCGTCGAGCACGAGATCGTCGCAGGCCAGGCCGAGCACGGCCTCCACGAGTTCGGGCACCTGCGCGGTGATGTCGTCGAGCGTGCGGGTGAACACGCGCACCTGGTCGCCGGAGCGGTGCGCCTGCACGCGTACGCCGTCGAGCTTCCACTCCAGCGCGGCCGGGGTGCCCGCCTTCTCCAGCGCGGCGGCGACGTTCGGGGCGCTGCCGGCGAGCATGGGCGAGACCGCCCGGCCCACCTCCAGCTTGAAGGCGTGCAACGCCGCCACGCCACCGCTCAGCGCCGCCGCGCCCACGGCGGGCAGCCAGCCGCGCAGCGTGAGCGCCCGCCGCACGTCGGCGGACGGCGCGCCCGACGCTTTGGCGATCGCCTCGATCATCACGCCGTCGAGGGCGCCCTGGCGCAGCTCGCCGCCGAGCAGCCGGAGCATGAACGCCTGCTCCTGACTGGTCAGCCCGGCGAACAGTTCGGTGACCAGAGCCTTGCGGGCCGCCTGCGAGCCCTGGCCGGAGACGGACTTGATCTTCGACAGCAGGGCGTCGACGTGGGTCAGGGTGGCGGTGGCGGCGAGCTTGGCGGGAGGCGGATCCTGAAGGGTCCGCCAGCCCACGCCCACCTGACGCTGCGGGAGCTCACCCGACAGGTAGGAGATGGCGATCTCCGCCTCGTCGGCACCGACCCTGCCGAGCAGTTCGGCCAGATGGCCGACCTTGCCGAGCCGGGCGGACGTGCGCGTCACAGCCTCCGAAACCCGTACCACGTCGATCAACAGCACATGCCCTATGTTGCCGTACTTCGCCGACAAATCCGTCGCGCCAAGACCAGCATTTTGCCCGGCGATGGGCCCCCTGAGGGGTGGGGCGGGTGTGCGACCCGCCCCAGGGTGTTAGCGGACGCCCAGGAGGTCGACCACGAAGATGAGCGTCTCGCCCGGCTTGATGCGGGCGCCTGCGCCGCGGTTGCCATAGCCGAGGTGCGCGGGGATCACCAGCTTGCGGCGACCGCCCACCTTCATCCCGGCCACGCCCTGGTCCCAGCCGGCGATGACACGCCCGCCGCCGAGCGGGAACTCGAACGCCTCGCCGCGGTTCCACGACGCGTCGAACTCCTCGCCGGTCGAGAACGCGACGCCCACGTAGTGGACGCTGACGTTCTGGCCGGGCTTGGCCTCGGGGCCGTCCCCCTCGACGATGTCGACGATCTCCAGGTCGGTGGGCGGGTTGCCCTCCGGGAAGTCGATTTCCGGCTTCTCGAGTGCCACGAATTGCTCCTGTTACGAATATTGGCGATCAGGAATGGACCCGACGACTCTATGCGGTCGGGATATGGTCATCGTTCATGGCCGCCCTTTCCGCCGATGCGATCCTGCTCACCGGGCGCGTCGCCGTGATCACCGGGGCGACGCGGGGGATCGGGCGGGCGATCGCGGAGACGTTCGCGGCATTCGGGGCTCATGTCGCGATCTGCGACCGCGACAAGCCGCAGCAGAGCAGCGAGCTGGCGATGACCCTGGACGTACGGGATCCGGTCGCCGTGGAGGTGTTCGCGCAGGCCGTGCACGAGCGGTGGGGGCGCGTGGACATCCTGGTGAACAACGCAGGCGGGACCTTCCACGCCGCGTTCGCCGACACCACGGCCCGCGGCGAGCGGACCCTGATCGAGGAGAACTTCACGCAGGTCACCGGCATGATCCGCCGGATGCTGCCGATGATGGGCGCCGGGGCGTCGATCATCAACGTGACCTCCAGCGAGGCGCACCAGGCGGCGCCGGGGTTCGCGGTCTACGCGGCGATGAAGGCGGGGCTGGAGAGCCTGACGAAGTCGCTCGCGCTGGAGTTCGCGCCCCTGGGCATCAGGGTGAACGCCATCGCGCCCGACGGGCTGCCCACCGAGGGCGAGACACAGGTGCGGGAGCGGATGGCGGACGGACCCTTCGAGCCGGTACGCCTGCCGCCGCTCGGGCATCTCGGGGAGCCGGCCGACGCGGCGGGCGCGGCGGTGTTCCTGGCCAGTGAGCTGGCCAGGTTCGTGACCGGCACGACGCTGCACGTCGACGGCGGGATCCACGCGGCAGGCGGCTGGCGCCGCACCTGAGCCAGCCGGAGCCTGAGCCGCGCTACCAGCTCTGGTGCAGCGGCATGCCCTCGGTGTAGCCGGAGGCGCTCTGGATGCCGACCACCGCGCGCTCGTGCAGCTCCTCCAGGTTCGCCGCCCCCGCGTACGTGCACGAGGACCGCAGCCCGGCCACGATCGCGTCGATCTGGTCCTCCACGCTCGGCCGCCGCGGATCCAGGTACATGCGCGAGGTCGAGATCCCCTCCTCGAACAGCGCCTTCCTGGCCCGATCGAACGGGCTGTCCTCCGCCGTGCGCAGCCGCACGGCCCGCGCGGACGCCATGCCGAAGTTCTCCTTGTACCTGCGTCCGTCGGCGTCGGTGCGCGCGTCGCCGGGCGACTCGTACGTCCCGGCGAACCACGAGCCGATCATCACGTTGGCCGCGCCCGCGGCCAGGGCGAGCGCCACATCACGCG
This sequence comes from Nonomuraea sp. NPDC049129, assembly GCF_040648495.1. NCBI lineage: Bacteria > Bacillati > Actinomycetota > Actinomycetes > Streptosporangiales > Streptosporangiaceae > Nonomuraea > Nonomuraea sp. NPDC049129. The sequence goes on from NZ_JBEZDU010000010.1 coordinate 168,392, forward strand.
GGTGCCGGACACCGCCGTCGGCCCACACGTGCCGCCCGAGCCGCCGCGCCTCCACCGAGCATTCGAGCACGGCCGAGAACTGCGGCCGCCCCACCCCGGTCATCATCCGCGTCGTGCACATGGCGCCGGGGCCGACCCCCACCTTGAGGATGTCCGCGCCCGCGTCCACCAGGTCGCGCACGCCCTCGGCGGTCACCACGTTGCCCGCCGCGACCGGCACGCCCGGGTCGAGGGCCCGGACCGCGCGCAGGGCGGAGACCATCTTCTCCTGGTGCCCGTGCGCGGTGTCGACCACCAGGCAGTCGATCCCGGCATCGAGCAGTTCCTTGGCCTTGGCCGCGACGTCGCCGTTCACGCCGACGGCGGCCGCGACGCGCAGCCGGCCGGCGGCGTCGAGCGCGGGCTGGTAGAGCGTGGCGCGCAGGGCGCCCGTGCGGGTCAGGATGCCGACCAGGCGGCCGTCGGCGTCCACGATGGGCGCCAGGCGGTGGCGGCCCCCGTGCAACCGGTCGAACGCCGCGCGCGGCTCAAGACCGGCCGGCAGCGTCAGCAGCTCGCTCGACATCACCTGCGACAGCTGCGTGTACATGTCGACGCCCTGGCAGTCGGCCTCGGTCACCACGCCGGTCGGCCGGTTGTCCCAGTCGACGACGATGACCGCGCCGTGGGCGCGCTTGGGCAGCAGCTGCATGGCCTCGCCGACCGTGTCGTGCGGCGTCAGCGTGAGCGGAGTGTCGTGGACCAGGTCGCGTTTCTTGACCCAGTCGACGACTTCCGTCACGACATCGATGGGAATGTCCTGGGGGATCACGGTGATGCCGCCCCGGCGGGCGATCGTCTCGGCCATGCGCCGGCCGGCGACCGCGGTCATGTTCGCCACGACGATCGGAATGGTGGTACCCGTGCCGTCGTTCGTCGAAAGATCGACCGCGAGCCGGGAACCGACCGAGGAACGCGACGGGACCATGAACACGTCGCTGTACGTCAGGTCGTATTGCGGCTCGAGGCCGTTAAGGAACTTCACGTTCGTCCATCTTATGCGCTGGGTGGCTTATGAGGAGTTTCCCGATTGTTATGGCCATATGATCGGCCGGGATACTTAGGGGGATGGAGGGCCTGTGGAGGTCACTGAGAGAAACGAGCTGACAGTCGTCGGTATCGCCGTACGCACCTCGAACGCCGACGAGATAGACCCCGCCAGGGCGAAGCTGCCCGTGCTGTGGCAACGGGCGGGCGCGCCCGGGGCGTTCGCCCACATTCCGGGACGCGTCGACGAGAACCTTTACGCGGTGCTGACCGACTACGAGGGCGACCATCACGGCGCCTACACGCAGATCGTCGGCATCGGCGTGCGGACGGTCCCCAGGCTGCCCGAGGGCATGGTCGCCGTACGCGTTCCCGCGGGCCCGGCTCTGCGGGTCGAGGCGCGCGGTCAGATGCCGCAGGCGATCGTCGACGCCTGGCAGCAGGTGTGGAAGCACACCGAGTCGGGCGGCACGCCCGCGCGGGCGTTCAGGACGGACCTCGAGGTGCACCACCCCGGTGGCGCGGACCTCTACATCGCCGTCTACTGATCGCTGAACCCGAGCCCGAACGGGCTCGGGTCGTGGCTTCATGGTCCACCTCTTACCTATCGTTAAGTAACCTCTTGCGGGCGTCGCTCCGGGTCGCTTACCATCCGTTAGGTAAGGGGGTGTCACCATGCAGATCCTGATCTCCGGCGCGAGTGTCGCCGGACCCGCGCTGGCGTACTGGCTCAACAGGTACGGCTTCGACGTCACCGTCGTGGAGCGCGCCCCGTCGCTCCGCAAGACGGGCGGCCACGCGATCGACCTGTTCAGACCCGCGATGGACATCGTCGAGAAGATGGGCCTGATCGACCCGATCACGGCCAAGAAGACCGGCACGAACTGGCTCACCATGTATCGCGAAGGCCAGGAGGGGGCCGTGGAGCTGGACCTCCGGCGCGTCTTCACGGCCGTGTCGGACCGGCACGTCGAGATCATGCGCGACGACCTCAGCGAGATCTTCTACGACGCCACCCGCGCCGACATCGAGTACGTCTTCGACGACTCCATCACCGCCATCGCCGAGGACGGCACGGTGACCTTCGAGCGCGGGCCGTCCAGGCGGTTCGACCTGGTCGTCGGCGCCGACGGGCTGCACTCGAACGTGCGCGGCCTGGTCTTCGGCCCCGAGTCGCGCTTCTCCACCTGGGTCGGCGCCTATCTGGCCGTCTTCTCGGTGCCCAACTACCTCGACCTCGACGGCCGCATGGAGGGGCTGTCCGGCATCGGGCGGATGGCCGGGATGTACGGCGCGGCGCACATGTCCGACGCGCGGGCGCTGTTCCTGTTCAGGACGCCGGAGCAGCTCCAGTATCACCATCGCGACATCGCCCGGCAGAAGAAGCTGCTGCGCGAGCGGTTCGCGGGGATGGGCTGGCAGGTTCCCCGGTTGCTGGCCGAGCTCGACCGCACCCCGGCCTTCTACTTCGACTCGATCACCCAGCTGCGCCTCGACACCTGGTCGCGTGGCCGCGTGACGCTGGTCGGCGACGCGGGCTACTGCCCGGGACCGGCCGTGGGCGGCAGCACGAGCCTGGCCGTCGTCGGGGCGTACATTCTCGCGGGCGAGCTGGCCGCCGCGCGCGGCGACCACGAGCGCGCCTTCCCGGCCTACGAGGCAGAGATCGGTGAGTACGTACTGCGGAGTCGCACGTTCGCGGTCGGGGCGGCCAAGCGGATCGTGCCCGGCAACCGGTTCGACCTGTGGACGCTCACCCAGGCCGCGCGGCTGATCGGCCACCTGCCGGTCGCGGTGACCAAGGCCGCTACCAAGCTGGGCAGCAAGGGCATGCGGCTGCACGACTCGATCGCGTTGAAGGACTACTCGGCGTACGAGGGCGTGCGGCAGTAGCCAGCTGTACGCCAGCTATGCGTCAGTGGAAACGGCGCGAATAGACTGCGCGCCGTGCGTGCCGCCTATTTCGCCTTTGACCGGTTCCCTTCGAGCAAGGGGTCGGCGGTGCACATCGGGCAGATGGCCGCCGAGCTGTTCGACCGGTTCGGCGGCGGGCTGCTGGGGGTGCTGGGCGGGGGCGGGCTGCCGCGCTACCAGCGCGAGGGCGATGTCCAGATCGCCAGGTTCGACGAGCAGATCCCCAACCTGATCGACCGGGCCGAGGCGTACTCGCACTGGGTCGCCCGCCATCTCGCACCGCACCTGGACACGCTGGAACTGGTCCACGTGCGTGACCCCTGGAGCGCGCTGCCGGTGCTCGGCCACCGGCACAAGGTGGTGTACGAGGTGAACGGGCTGCCGTCCATCGAGCTGCCGCACACCTGGCCCCAGGCGGCCCCCGCCACGGTGGCCAAGTTGCGGCGGCTGGAGGCGCACTGTCTGGAACAGGCGGACGCGGTTGTCGTGCCATCGACCGTCATCGGGGACGCCATCCGCAAAATGGGGATAAAACCTGAAAAGGTGTTCCTCGTTCCGAACGCCGCCAACCCCGTCACCCCGGCACCGACCGCACCGACCGCCGCGCCCGAGCACTACCTGATCTACGTAGGCGCCCTCCAGCGCTGGCAGGGCGTGGACGTGCTGTTCCGTGCCTTCGCCAGGCTGGCCGACCTGACCGAGCTGCGCCTGGTCGTCTGTTCCTCCGTCCCGGAACGTCGCGCCAAACCCCTCCAGCGCCTCGCCGACCGCCTGGGGGTGGCCGAGCGGATCGTGTGGCGGTTCACGCTGCCCCACGACGAGGTGGCCGGCTGGCTGGCCGGCGCGGCCGTGTCCGCCGCCCCGCTCACCGCCTGCCCGCGCAACCTCGACCAGGGCTGCGCCCCGCTCAAGATCCTGGAGTCGATGGCGGCCGGCACACCGGTGGTGGCCTCGGACCTGCCGGCCGTACGGGAGATCCTGGGGGAGGACGGGCGGCTGGTCGCGCCCGATCGGCCCGCCGAGTTGGCTCGCGCGATCCGGATCCTCCTGGAGTACCCCGACCAGGCGCGGGCGATGGCGGAGCGGGCCAGGGTCAGGGTGCCCAGCTGGGCGGATTCCCGGGCGAGGCTCGCCGAGGTTTATCGCCGTGTGTAGTGTTTCGAGCCATGTTCTGGCGGAAGACACGGGCGGCGATCGCCGGGTTCCACCCGCTGCACCAGACCCTCATCTGGGAGCACACGCTCTCGGCCACGCTGCCCAAGGCGGAATGGGCGGCGCTGCTGGCCAGCCTCTCCCGGCATCGCGGGCTCGTCCGCCGGCCCAAGTGGCGGCTGCCCGCGCGTACGGAGAGCCTGCTCGTGCCGCTGATCAGGGTGCTCTGTGAAGACGTCGGCGGCGGCGTGGTCGGTATCACCGCGGATCTGCGCGGCCACGGCGTCCCCGGCAAGGAGAGCCCGCGCCGGTCCCTGCCGGTCGTACGGCCGGTGCGGCGGGCCGAGGAGTGGTGGGTGCGCGATCCGTGGCTCAGCGTCCGCTCGGAGTTACGCGACGGCAGCGTGCTCACGCTCGCCGTCACCGACCTGGTCAGGCGCCGCCGCGTCGTCAAGGTCAACCCGCGGGGCAAGCACAAGACCAAGACCAAGACGAAGGCCGTACAGCACATTCGGACCAGCCGCTCGCTGGCCAAGGGCCAGGTGCCGGCGCGGCCGGGCAGCCCGCCGCCGTGGTGGATCCGGGTGAAGGTCCGTCCGGGCGTGAAGACCGTGATCAGGGCCGCCGCCAAGGTGCCGCTGCCCGCCGAGCGCGACCAGCTCGGGGCGATCATGACGGTGGCGACCGAACCGTTCAGGTGGACGCAAAGGAGGCGGGCCGCGTGATCCCGTGCATGGTGAGCACCGGATTCTTCGTGCTCGGCCGCTGCGGCCGGGCGCCGGTCGCCGCCTGCGCCGGGTGCGGCAGGCCGATCTGTGACCGGCACGTCGGTCCCGGCGGCGTCTGTCCCGAGTGCGCGACCGCCCAGGGCTACGGCTCCGCCTACGACCCGTTCTGGACCAGCGGCTTCCGCCGCGACCACTACCAGAGCACCTCCTCCACCTACCAGGACCCCGGCTGGTACGGCACGTTCGACGACTACGACAGAGGCGCCTTCGACCCCGAGGACCAGGGCGACTTCGGTGACTTCGGCGACGGCGACGAGCGCGATTTCGTGGACAGCTGATGCGGCTGCTGTGGCTCACCGAGCACTACCCGCCGAGCAGGGGCGGCATGGCCGAGTCCTGCGACAGGATCGTCAGGGGCCTGCGTGAGGCGGGCGTGGAGATCGACGTCGCGCACCTGACCAGGCGGGACCGGCCCTGGCAGACCGGCGGCGAGCGGGGCGGGCGGCTGCTCACCGTGCCGCTGGAGGACAATCCCGAGCACGCGCTGCGCCGGCTGTGGACCGTGCTGCGCGGTGAGTCGTACACGCACGTGGTGGCGTTCGGCGGCACATACGCCATGCTCGGCGCCCCGATCCTGGCCGCGTGGCTCGGCGCGCCGCTGGTGACGCTGCTGCGCGGCAACGACTTCGACACCGGCGTCTTCTCGCTGCGCCGGAGGGGCGCCCTGCTCGACGCGTTACGGGCCTCGGCCACGGTGTGCGTGGTGGCCTCGGGGCACGCGCCGCTGGTGTCCGCGCTGGTTCCGGAGGCGCGGGTGCGGTGGGTGGCCAATGGCATCGACACCGCCGGCTGGCAGATCCTGCCCTCCGAACGCGCGGCGGGCCTGGCCAGGCGGGCCGCCGCCGGCCGGCGCACGATCGGGCTCATCGGGCAGCTCAAGAACAAGAAGGGCGTCGGCTTCCTGCTCGACGCGCTGGCCGCCTCCGGGCACGCGGACCTGTTCCACCTGCTGCTCGTCGGGGAGTTGGAGGCGGACCTGGACGTGCCGGTCGGGCACACGCGGCTGCCGTTCCTCGACCGGTACGAGCTGCCCGCGCTCTACGCCGCCTGCGACCTGGTCGCGCTGCCCTCGTTCTACGACGGGCTGCCGAACGTGGCCCTGGAGGCCGCCGCCCTCGGCGTCCCGCTGCTCGCCTCCGACGCGGGCGGGCTGGCCGACCTGGTCGACGACGAGATCGGCTTCCGCTTCGCCGCCGGGGACCCGCACGAGTGCCGGGCGGCGGTCGACCAGGCCGCGCGGGCGACGGACGAGCAGCTGGCCAAGCTCGGCACGGCGGCGGCCGAGCGGGTACGCAGGGACTTCACGGTGACCGCCGAGACGGAGGGCTACCTGAGGGTGTTCCACGAGAGCGCATGATCGTCTGTTACGCCAGAGGCGGCGGGCTCGGCCATCTCACGCGGGTCCGGGCCTACCTGCACACGGTCCATCCGGGCGCCGCGGCCACGATCCGCACCGAGTGGCCGCGCGACCCGGCCGTGCTCGCGCGGGCCGACGAGATCGTGGTGGACGCCTTTCCCGCCGGGCTCGACGGCGAGATCGAGGCGGCGGTGCCGCCGGGGCCGCGTGTCGTGCACCTGGCCAGGCTGCTGCGCTGGGACGCGTACCGGCCGCTGATCCCGGCCCGGCCGTTGCGTTTCCACCGGACGTGGCTGGCCGAGCCGGTGAGCGATCCCCACCTGGCCTACCTGGAGTCGGTGTCGGACGAGGTGGTCCCGCTGGCACTGGCCGATCCACCGGCCCCGCCCGCCACGGCTCCGGAAGACTGGCTGACGGCTTCGGGGGACTGGCTGATCGTGCATTCCGGGCCGCCGGGCGAGATCCTGGAGCTGGTGGCGTACGCCCGCGAGAGCGCCGTCCACGAAGGTCTCAGCCCGCGCCTCGTGCTCGTCTCGCCCGCCGCGCCGCCCGGCCTGCCCGCCGGGGTGGCCCACCTCGCCGTCCGCCCGGCCTGGCCGCTGTTCGCCACGGCCGGCCGCATCGTCTCCGCCGCCGGGTTCAACGTGGTACGGCAGGCCGCGCCGTACCGGCACAAGCATCGGATGGTGCCCTTCCCCCGCCGCTTCGACGACCAGTTCACCCGCGCGGCGAGAGCACGACGGGAAAGGACGTGACGCCGCGCACGAACGCGTTGGGCAGGATGCGCGGGCCCGCGTCGTCGGCCCAGGCGGCTGAGCCCACCCGGTCGATCCACTCCTCGAAGAAGATCCGTAACTCCAGCCGGGCCAGGGACGCGCCCAGGCAGAAGTGGGTCCCCAGGCCGAACGCGATGTGCCCGCCCGGCTTGCGCGTCACGTCGAACACCTCCGGGCGGTCGAACACCGACTCGTCCCGGTTCGCCGAGCCGTACATGAGCAGGACCTGCTGGCCGCGGCCGATGCGCTGCCCGTGGAGCTCGGTGTCGCGGGTGGCCGAGCGGCACATGTTCAGGATCGGGGTGGTCCAGCGGATGAACTCCTCCACGGCGTTCTCGATCAGGCCGCGGTCCTCCCGCAGCAGCCGCCACTGGTCCGGGTGCCGGATCAGCGCGTCGATCGCGGTCGCGATGACCGTACGAGTGGTCTCCGCGCCGCCGTCGAGCAGCAGCAGCGCCTCGTTCGCCAGGTGGTCGTCGTCGTAGGCGGCCCGGCCGGACCACAGGGTCACCAGGTCGTCGGCCGGGCACGTCCGGCGCTCGGCGGCCAGGGCCAGTACGGCCTCGCCGAACTCGCCCGCGGCGACCGCGGCCTCGTGCGTGACGTAGCGCAGGCCGCCGCCCGCCACGATCGTGGTCTCCGACCAGTGCTTGAGCCGCGGCCAGTCCGTGTCGGGGAAGCCGAGCAGCCAGCCGATCATGCGGGCGGGCAGCGGCGCGGCCAGGGCGGGCACCGCGTCGACGGTGCCGGTCTCCAGGGCCTGGTCGATCAGCTCGACGACGACCTCGCGGACGCGGGCGGCGTAGCGCTCGTGGACGTAGCGCGGCGTGAAGCGGCGGTAGACGAGGCGGCGGTGCTCGGCGTGCTCCGGGTCGTCCATGCCGATCATCGACGGATCGGAGGGCAGCTGGGGGCGGTAGCCGCCGGTGCTGGTCCACAGCCCGGGATCGCGCTCGATGGCCGTGATGTCGGCGTGGCGGGAGATGCCCCACAGCCCGTTGGCGGCGTCGTGGTGAACGGGGGAGTGCTCGCGCAGCCAGGCGTAGACGGGTGCCGGGTCGCCCGCGTACAGGGCGCCGTCGAGCAGGTCGGGGTTCATGTCAGGCCAGCACCCCCTGGGAGCGCAGCTTCTCCGCGGCCTCGGCGCTCAGGCCCCAGGCGGACAGGTCGGTGAGCCGGGTGGCGGGTGAGAGGTCCTGGTCCGGTACGCCGAGCAGGCGCGGGGCGGGTACCGGCTGGCTGAGCCCGCCGACGTCGGCGAAGGCGCCCCTGGCCACGTTGTGCGGATGCCGGACGGCCTCCTTCATGGACAGGACCGGCGACACGCACGCGTCGGAGCCCTCGAACACCGCCTCCCACTCCGCCCGCGTCCGCGACTTGAACTCCTCGGCCAGGCGGGCCTTGAGCGCCGGCCACTGCTTCTTGTCGCCGCGGTCCGGCAGGTCCGTCAGCCCCATCCGGGTCACCATCGCGTTCCAGAACTGCGGCTCCAGCGAGCCGACCGCCATGAACTCCCCGTCGGCCGTCTCATAGGTGTCGTAGTGGGGCGCGCCGGTGTCCAGCAGGTTCGTGCCGCGCGGGCCCCAGAAGCCGCTCTGCACGCCGTGGTAGAACATCGCGAACAGGATCGCGGCGCCGTCCACCATGGCCGCGTCGATCACTCGGCCCTTGCCGGTGCGTTCCCGCTCGAACAGGGCGAGCAGCACGCCGTACGCGAGCATGAGACCGCCGCCGGCGAAGTCGCCCAGGATGTTGATCGGCGGCGTCGGCTTGTCCTCCGCGCGGCCGAGCATCGACAGGATGCCGGAGATCGCGATGTAGTCGATGTCGTGGCCCGCGGTGGTGGCGAGCGGCCCGTCCTGTCCCCAGCCGGTCATCCGGCCGTAGATCAGCCGCTCGTTCACCGCGTGGAGGTCGGCGGGGCCGATGCCGAGCCGCTCCGCCACTCCGGGCCGGAACACCTCGATGACGACGTCGGCGTTCCTCGCCAGTTCCTTGAGCGCGGCGACGCCCTCGGGCGACTTCAGGTCCAGGCCGATGGTGTGCTTGCCGCGGTCCATGACGTCCGTCCGCGGCTCGTCGGAGACGGCGGACACGCGGTCGACGCGCAGCACGTCGGCGCCGTGGTCGGCGAGCATCATCCCGGCGAACGGGCCCGGCGCGAGCCCCGCGAGCTCCAGCACCCGGATCCCGGCGAGCGGGCCCTGACGGCCTTCAGACATCGGCATCTCCTACGACTCGGCTGGCCTCAGTAGAACAACATTCGGTGACCTCTGGCAAGACGCCTTCCCGACCTCCAGGCAGACATACGCGAGGTATGGGAAACTTGCCCACTGTTCGGGTGGGTCTACAAGGGTTGGACATGGTTTCGGATAGCAACCAGCTGGTGGCCAAGCGCTACCAGTTACTGCGCGAACTGGGGCGCGGCGGTATGGGCGTGGTCTGGGAAGGCCGCGACACACTGCTCAACCGGCAGATCGCCGTTAAGGAAGTGCTCCTGCCCGCGGGACTGCCCCGGGCCGACCAGGAACGGCAGCTGCTCCGTACCGCCCGCGAGGCGCGTATGGCGGCACGGCTGAACCACCCGTCCGTCGTCGCGATCTACGACGTGGTCGAGGAGGACGGCCGGCCGTGGATCATCATGGAGCTGGTACGCCACCCCTCGGTGGAGGAGGTCGTCGCCACCTCCGGCGCTCTTCCGGTACGGCAGGCGGCCGACGTGGGCCGCCAGGTGCTGTCGGCGTTGCGGGCCGCGCATGAGGTCGGGATCCTGCACCGCGACGTCAAGCCGAGCAACATCCTGCTCACCGACGACGGCCGGGCCGTGCTCACCGACTTCGGCATCGCCACCGCCGAAGGAGACGCGTCGCTCACCCAGACCGGGATGGTGACCGGCTCGCCGAGCTTCCTGGCTCCCGAACGGGTGCGCGCGGCCGAGTCCGGGCCCGCCTCCGACCTGTGGTCGCTCGGGGCCACGCTCTACGCCACGCTGGTCGGCCGGTCGCCGTTCGAGCGCGGCGATCCCATGGCCACGCTGAACGCGCTGCTGAGCGAGGAGCCGGACTACCGCCGGATCCCGCCGATCATGCACCCGGTCCTGCAAGGGCTGCTACGCAAGGAGCCGCACGAACGGGTCAACGCCGAGCAGGCAGACGCGCTGCTGGCCGCCGTCGTCGCCGCCAAGCAGCCGAACGCCGACCGGGTCGTGGTGGAGCCGAAGCCGCCCCGCGGCGGCCGTACCCTCCTCGCGGCGGCAGCGGCGGCGGTGCTGGTGGTCGCCGGCGGCGGGTTCGCCTTCTTCAAGTTCAGCGGGTCGGCGGAAGGCGCGCCGCGCGTCACGCAGAGCGCCGTGGCCAGCGCGCCGCCGAGCACGCCGCCGCCCAGCGCCGAGACCAGCGCGACGCCCACCCCCACCCCGACGCCCACCCCGACCAGGGTGGTGGCGACGGTACGGGCCTGGAAGTCCCCCGACGGCTGGTCCATCATGCGGCCCATCGGCTGGCGGGGCGCCCGCAAGGAGGCCTACACCGAGTGGACGCGCCGGGACCGGAGCGGGCACTTCGGCGTCCAGGCCATCTACGTCAACCCGGACCCGAACCAGATCATCCGCGACTCGCAGGAGACCGCCGGGCAGAACGACCAGGACGTTCGGACCCTGCGCCGCAGGTCCGTCACCCACCAGGGGACCAAGGCCGTGGAATGGGAGTTCACCTACACGGCGGGGCCGACCGGCGACGCGCCGTGGAGCACGCAGGGCGTGAAGTACCACGAGGTGCAGCGGGCGGTGGCGATCGGGGACACCGCCTACGTCCTGTCGTGGACGGCCACCGAGGCGCGCTGGAAACAAGACCAGGGGTTGATGCGGCAGGTGATCGCCAGCTTTACGGTAGCGGCATGAGTAACCCCTCCACGGTCATGCCGGTGATGGCATGACGCCCCGGAATCAGAGTGCCGGTGGTGTGGCATGACGCCTTGGAATCTGCTCGCGCTGGCGCCGCTCCCCGAGGAGGTGCTGCGGCAGTTGCTCGCGCCGCTCGGCGACCGGGTGGCCGTGCGGGTGCCACCGGCCCGCGACCGCGCCGCGCTCCTCGCCTCGCTGGCCGAGGCGGAGATCGTGCTCGGCGACTGGACGGCGCTGCTGGCGCTCGACGCCGAGGCGGTGGCCGCCGCGCCCCGGCTGGCCTTCGTCCAGCAGCCCTCGGTCGGCGTCGACGGCCACGACCTAACCGCGCTGGCCGCCGCGGGCGTGCCGCTGGCCAACACGGCGGGCGTCAGCGCCGTCGCGGTGTCCGAGTGGTGCCTGGCCGCCGCCCTGTCGCTGTCGCGCAAGCTCGCCGAGGCCGACGCCGCCGTCCGCGCGGGCCACTGGCCGCAGCAGGGGCTGCAGCCCCGCGAGCTGCACGGCCGGCAGGTGGGCATCGTCGGCTACGGTCCGATCGGCGCGGCCTGCGCCCGGCTGTTCCGGGCGTTCGGCTGCCAGGTGTCCTACTGGACCCGCACGCCTCGCGCCGAGCCGGGCTACCAGGAGCTGGCACCGCTGCTGTCCGACTCCGACGTGGTCGTCGTGGTGATCGCGCTGTCCGACGAGACTCGTGGCCTGATCGACCCCAGGCGGCTGAAGCAGGGCGCGTTACTGGTCAACGCGGCCAGGGGCGGGGTCGTCGACCAGGCGGCGCTGGCCGGCGCGCTCACCGACGGGCATCTCGGCGGCGCCGCGCTCGACGTGTTCGACATCGAGCCCCTGCCCGACGGCGACCCGCTGCGCGAGATCGACGGCGTGCTGCTGTCGCCGCACGTCGCCGGAGTGACGCCGGAGTCCACCGGACGCCTGCTCACGGCCACGATGGCCAACCTCACGGCCGCGCTGGACGGCCACGAGGTGGCCAACGTGATCAACGGGGTCTCGCCGATCATCTGCCGGAAGTTTCCGGGTTCGCCCACCGCGTAGGCATTCGACCGGGCACGATAAACAGTTTTCGAGTCTTTAACGACCCCGGTCTGGTCGATGTCAGTCCAGGGAGATACCTTCTTACGGACGATCTCTACCGGCTCAAGGGGGTGCTTCCGTGACGACAACGATGTCGACACACCGACGGGCAGTAGAGCACATCAGGCAGTCGTACGCGGAGATCCCGGGGGACGCTTCGCCCCGGCTGTCCAAGGCCACGTCCAACCTCTTCAGATTCCGCGACTCGGGCAAGACCGCCAAGCTCTCCGCCAGGGAGCTCGACGAGGTCATCAGTGTCGACCCGGTGACGATGACGGCCGAGGTCCAGGGCATGACGACCTACGAGCACCTGGTCGACGCCACGCTGCCGCACGGGCTCATGCCCTATGTGGTGCCCCAGCTCAAGACGATCACGCTGGGCGGCGCGGTGACGGGGCTCGGGATCGAGTCGACCAGCTTCAGAGACGGGCTGCCGCACGAGTCGGTCGAGGAGCTCGAGATCCTGACCGGCGACGGCCGCATCGTCGTCGCCCGCGACGACAACGAGCACCGCGACCTGTTCCGGGCCTTCCCCAACTCCTACGGCACGCTCGGCTACGCCCTGCGCATCAGGATCAAGCTCAGGAAGGTCCAGCCCTACGTCAAGCTGACGCACGTCAAGTTCACCGACGCCGACAAGTGCATGCTGGCCATGCAGGAGATCTGCGACAGCATGGAGCATGACGGGGAGCCCGTCGACTTCATCGACGGTGTCTTCTTCGAGCCGGGGGAGATGTATCTCACGGTCGGCCGCTTCGCCGAGCGTGCGCCCTACACCTCCGACTACACCGGCATGCGGATCTACTACCAGTCCATCAGGCAGCGCAACCGCGACTGGCTGAGCATCCGCGACTACCTGTGGCGCTGGGACACCGACTGGTTCTGGTGCTCGCGTGCCTTCGGCGTGCAGCAGCCGGTGGTCCGCTCGCTGATGCCGCGCCGCTGGATGCGCTCCGACGTCTACCGGCGGCTGGTCGCGCTCGACCGGAAATACGGGGTGGTCGCGCGGGTCGACAGATGGCGCGACCAGCCCGTCCAGGAATCGGTCATCCAGGACGTCGAGACCCCGGTCGAGCGGGGCGCGGAGTTCCTGGAGTTCTTTCACGACAAGGTCGGCATGACGCCGGTGTGGATGTGCCCGCTGCGGGCCTCCTCCCGCTGGCCGCTCTACCCCCTGGAGCCCGGCAAGCTGTACGTGAACTTCGGCTTCTGGGGAATGGTGCCACTGCCACGGGGGCAGTTCGACGGTTATTACAACCGTCTCATCGAGAACTCTGTGCACGAGCTCGACGGGCACAAGTCGCTTTACTCGACTTCTTTCTACGCCCGTGAGCAGTTCTGGCAGCTGTACAACGGCGATGCTTACTGGCCGGTCAAGCAGGAATACGACCCGAACGGCCGAATGCTTGACCTGTACGACAAGTGTGTACGGGGAAGGTGAGCAGATGGCTCTCGCATCCATCTTTGAGAAGATCGTTGGCCCGCAGGCCAACATCGCGTTCATGGCCTACGACGGCAGCAAGGCGGGGCCGGACGGCGCGGACCTCGCCCTGGAGGTGAAGTCCCCGATAGCGGTCGCCTACCTCGCGCAGGCACCCGGAGAGCTCGGCCTGGCCCGGGCGTACATCTCCGGCCACATCGACGTCCACGGCGACATGTACACACTGCTCGACCGCATGTGGAACATCACCACCAACGACCTGACGACCGCCGAGAAGGTGGCGGCCGTCCGATCGCTGGGCCTGAAGCCGTTGATGATGCGCGTCCCGGCGCCGCCGCAGGAGATCCGCCAGAGCACGCTGGCCAAGCTCGGCTCCCGGCACGCCAAGCAGCGTGACGCCGAGGCGATCCACCACCACTACGACGTCTCCAACCGCTTCTACGAGTGGGTCCTGGGCCCGTCCATGGCCTACACCTGCGCCGTCTTCCCCACCAAGGAGTCGTCGCTGGAGGAAGCGCAATACGCCAAGTTCGACCTGGTGGCCCGCAAGCTCGGCCTCAAGCCCGGCATGCGGCTGCTCGACGTCGGCTGCGGCTGGGGCGGCATGGTCATGCACGCCGCCAAGCACTACGGCGTCAAGGCCCTGGGCGTCACCCTCAGCAAGCAGCAGGCCGAATGGGCCCAGAAGGCCATCGTCGAGGCCGGCCTCGAGGACCTGGCGGAGGTCCGCTTCATGGACTACCGCGACGTCGTCGAGTCGGAATTCGACGCGGTCAGCTCCATCGGTCTCACGGAGCACATCGGCAAGCGCAACCTGCCGTCCTACTTCGCCTTCCTCTACAGCAAGCTCAAGCCGGGCGGCCGCCTGCTCAACCACTGCATCACCCGGCCGACCGGCACCGAGAAGACGTTCAACAAGGGCGGCTTCATCAACCGCTACGTCTTCCCCGACGGCGAGCTGGAGTCGGTCGGTTACCTGGTCAGGCAGATGGAGGACCTCGGCTTCGAGATCCGCCACGAGGAGAACCTGCGCGAGCACTACGCCGAGACCCTCCGGCACTGGTGCGCCAACCTCGACGCCAACTGGGCCGACGCGGTGCAGGAGGTGGGCATGGGGACCGCCCGCGTCTGGGCCCTGTACATGGCGGGCTGCATCGTGGGCTTCGAACGCAACAAGGTGCAGCTGCACCAGGTGCTGGGGGTCAAGCTGGACTCGGAGGGACACTCCGGCGTCCCGCTTCGTCCGTCGATCGACTGGCCTTGAGGTTTATCGACTTGAGGCTTATCGATTTTAAGGCTTATCGATTTTAAGGCTTGAGGTGTGAGGGGCTCACCGGCCCCTCACACCCGGTGCCGACGGTTCAGAACCTCAGCATCCACCCGTTGATGTAGCCGGTGTCGCCGGTTGTGACGTCTTCGACGCGTAACGTCCACGTCCCGTTGGCCGGTGAGGATCTTCCATCCACCGGATAGGTCTCCTCGATCTGGTCGGCGTCGTCTTTGGAGTTCGCCGCGCGAAGCGGATAAACGATGCCGGTCGGGCCGATCAGATCGATCTTCAGGTCGCCTCTCCAGGGATGACTGATGTCCACGGAGACCGTCATCTTCTGGGGTGCGTTACCCGGGAGCCAGCCCGTGACCGTGATGGGCGATTTGACGAGGCGGCCCTTGTCCGGGATGGCGTATTCGGTCCAGTTCTCGAAGTAGGGGAAGTCCATCGACCAGGCATCGATGATGCCGGCATGGGGTGACCAGCCGTCCGCGGCACGCAGCTTCCAGGTCCCGTTCTGCTTCGTCACGGCGCTGATGTCCACGTCGTACGTCTCGTCGATGAAATCGCTGCCGTCCGAGGACGGCGACCTCAGCACATATGCCTTTCCGTCTGGGCTGATCAGGGAGAGCTTCAGATCACCCACCCAAGGGTGCTGGATGGAGACGTAGACGTGCACCTGGGACGGGGTCT
This sequence comes from Nonomuraea sp. NPDC049129, assembly GCF_040648495.1. Lineage (NCBI taxonomy): Bacteria > Bacillati > Actinomycetota > Actinomycetes > Streptosporangiales > Streptosporangiaceae > Nonomuraea > Nonomuraea sp. NPDC049129. The sequence goes on from NZ_JBEZDU010000010.1 coordinate 183,796, forward strand.
TGCCGAGGAGGTCGCTCACCACGATCGGCGAGTCCACACTGCCCGGGTCGGGGATGGCGTAGTCGTTGAAGTTGGAGAAGTACATCGGCCAGAGGGCGCCGTCGGTGGGCTGGGTCGGCGGGAGGGCCGCGCTGTCCAGCCGGAGGCGGGGCGTGGTGGCGCTGGTATAGGCGATGGGCTTGCCCGTGCTCTCCATGGCCGCTTCCAGCTGCCCGATGCTCGCCTGGGGGAAGGCCTGGCGGAGCACGGCCAGCGCGCCGGCCACGTGCGGAGCGGCCATCGACGTACCACTCAGCGACCCAAAGGTGTTGCCGGGCACCGAGGAGACGATCGACGTGCCGGGGGCGAACAGGTCCAGCAGCGGACCGCGGTTGCTGAAGGCGGACACCTCGTCCGTGTCGGTGGTGCTGCCGACCGTGATGGCCGAGGGCACACAGGCGGGCGCGCTGACCGCGTCGCCGTAGCCGTTGTTCCCGGCCGCGACCACCGTGGCCACCCCGGCCGCCAGGAGCGCGTCGATGGCCGGCTTGCGCGGGTCGGTGTCACACGCGGAGGTGTACTGGCCGCCGCCCAGGCTCAGGTTGGCGGCCACCAGCGCCGTACCGGCCTCCTTCAGCTGCAGGACCTTCTCCAGTCCCGCCACCTGGGCGCTGGTGAAGCTCAGCACGCACGGCGCGGCGCCCACCCCGCAGAAGTCGTCGGTGGTGAACTTGCTGAACACCTGGATGGCGACGAGTTTGGCCCCAGGGGCGACCCCGGCCGGCGGGGCGCCGGCCACGTTCGTGCCGTCGCCGACCGCGATCCCGGCCACGTGCGTGCCGTGATCACAGTCGAGGGCCGCGTCGGCGCACGGCCCGCTCTCGGAGTCGGCCGAGCCGGCTCCCGTCTGCGTGGCGGTGCCGTTCGGGCACAGGCTGGTGGCGCCGTAGTCGGCGTCGATGGGGGAGAAGCAGGCCTGCTCGATCACCCGTCCGCCCAGGAAGGGGTGCTTGACGGCGACGCCGGTGTCCAGCACGGCCACCACGCTGCCCGCGCCGGTCAACCCGGCCGCCCGAGTCTTGTCCGCGCCGATCAGCGGGATGCTCTCGGCGAGCACCGGTGGTACGGGCTTGTCCTCCGACACGCTCACCACGTTCGGCAGCTTGGCCAGCCGGTCCACCGCCGCCGCGTCGACGCGCAAGGTGACCATGGGGAACCGGGACATCGTCTGCAGCACCTGACCGGCACTCGACGCCTCAGGCAGATCCGTCCGGCTCTTGGTGATCACATTCACCCTGATCTTGGCACCGGCGGCCAGCCGCGCGCTCAACCCGGGCTCTATCGTCGGGGGCTGGTCAATCAGATTCGCCGACGTGGCATGGGCCGGCACGCTCACGCCTGTCGTGGCCGCTAACGCCATGATGATGCAGGATAAAACCCACTTTTTCATCCGCCACTCCAAGGTGAGTGAATTGATCACCTGGACAGTAAATGATCGAAACCTACTCAACAAGGGCCGGGGCTTAGGTAGATGTTCAAATCGCCGCTCAAGATGCTGAAATCTCACATCTGCGCAGGTGGATGCAGTCGTATGGCGAAATTGTGGCGAATATATGGCGCCTTGGTGGACAATTCACATGCGCGCTGTAAATCGCGCGGAAGGCGCGCTCATCGGCCATAGTGGCGTAATGAAGAAAGGCGGTCTCTACGGCGTCCCTGGGAGGGGATGTCCATTCTGAAGGACCTCAGCCACAACGGACCGTCTTCGTCCGCGTTCCCAGAGGGGGCATCTCTGGAGGGACCTCAGCCACAACGGACCGTCTTCTTCCGCGCGCGTTCCCAGAGGGGGCATCTCCCGAGGGACCCCAGCCACCACGGACCGCCACCGAGATCGAGACGGTCGTGTGACGAAACACCTGGGACCCCCGGTGATCACCTCACTAGGATGCGATCCCATGCGCTCCGTGATCTTAGGTGGCACTGCCGCCGCCCTCCTTCTGGCCTCCGCCACCCCCGCGCTGGCCACCGCCCCCGACAAGCCCCTGACCTCGGCCCAGTTGAGTGAAGCCCTCATCACACCCGAGGACCTGGGCGACGCTTACGCCCCCAACCCGAAGCACATCCGCGAGGCGTTGGACGCCGACTCGGCCCACACGAAGAAGTGCGTACGAGCGATGAGGGCGCTGAAGCCCCTCCTCAGCAGCCCGGCAGCCGTCTACATCGACAAGGAGGGCCTGCCGTCGGGCGTCAAGCAGTTCGCCGTCAGCGGCACCTCGGCCAAGATGGCCGCCTGGCAGACGGTGGGCAAGGTCATGGTCCGGGACTGCGTCGGCACCAAGACGAAGACCAAGCGCGCCAAGTCGGCCATCACCAAGCTCTCCGTCGGTACGGTCGGGAACTGGGTGTACGGGATCAGGTACAAGGAGACGATGGCGACGAGGAACGCCGAGCTTCAGGCGGCGGATGTCGTGCTCATCAGAGTCAAGAACGCCGTCACGCTGCTGGTGAGCGACGGGTTCTTCGGAGCGTTCGAGCCCGGTCTGAGCAAGCGGGCGGCGAGGCTGGCGGTGCCGAAGCTCCGGGACGCCCAGAACGAGTGACGCGCGTGCGCACACGATGCCTGACGACGCAGATGACGGCGATCTCGCGCTTCCCGGCGGACGGTCACACGGGGACGTAGCGGGCGACCCGACCGACGTCGCGACCCGGCAGCCAGGAGTGTTCTGATGATGTTGTTGGTCAGGGCTCCGATCATGTAGGTCGGGGGTCAGGCCGGCGGCATGATGGGGCATCGTCCCGAGCGGCCGATGGAGCCGGATGTGTGGGACGCCTGCCGGGAGTTGATCCCGGCAGGCAGCGCGTACGCGTTTTCGGCGTGTGGAGGACGGCGCCGCGCCGCCGCCCGGACGATGCACGCGAAAGCCACAGGCCTGGCACAGGCGGCCAGCCGCGGACAGGGTTTCCAGCAGCGCGAGCCGGGTGGCCGGCTCACCGGCGATTCGCACCGAACGACCCGTACTCACCCGGGGCGCCGGTCAAGCTCGGCCGGATTCGGCCCGGGGAGTCCGTCCGTGGCGCGCAGCGCGTACAGGTTGCCGTTCGAGCTGCCGACGTAGACAAGACCGTCGGCCACGACCGGCAGCGTCTGGAAATGGCCGCCGGTCTGGAAGCGCCAGCGGGGCGCGCCGGTGGCCGCGTCCAGCGCGTGCAGCATGCCACCCTCGTCTCGGGCGAAGACAGTGTCCCCGTGGACCGACACCTTGGCGGTGAGCGGCCTGCGCCACCGTTCTTGCCCGGTTTCGGGGTCGAGGGCGTGCAGGTCCTGGCCGCCGATGTAGACCGTCCCTCGTGACTCGGTCACGCTCCAGAGGCCGCTGTCGCCTGCGGTGGTAAGCCTCCATCGCTCCTGGCCGGAGGCGGTGTCCAACGCGTACGTGCGTCCGGCGAGGTCGCCGAGGTAGACGGTGCCGCCGATCATGATGGGGTCGTACCGGACGAGGTCGCCGAAGCCGGCGCGCCATCGCGCCTTCCCCGTGGCGGGGTCGAGCGCGACCACCCTCGCGCCGGTGACCGCGAAGACGGCCTCCTTGGTCGCGGTGAGGTAACCGGCCGGGATGGAGTTGGCGGCGCCCAGACGGGAGCGCCAGCGAAGGGCGCCCGTCTTGGCGTCGAGGGCGGACAGCAGGCCTTGCTCGCTGCCCACGCGACCTTCCTGGCTGCTCACGTAGACGGTGCCGGCGGCCACGGCCACGTTGCCCAGGGAGCCGGGGACGCGGAATCGCCACCGCTGCTTGCCGGTGGCGGCGTCCAGCGCGATGACGTGGGTGAAGCCGACGCCCGCGTACACGCCGCCGGCCTGGATCACGATGTCACTGGCGTCAAACTGGCGGTTCCATCGCATCCGGCCGGTGGCGGCGTCGACGGCCGCCACCCCGTCGCTCCTCGCGCCGTAGAGTAGGCCGTCCACCAGCATGGGCGCGGCCGGTCCTGACCTCCAGCGCATACGGCCGGTGGCGGCGTCCAGGGCGTACAGCCCGTCGTCGGCGCCGGCGTAGACGACATCGCCGTCCACCACCGGGTCGGCGCGGACGCCCTCGTCGGCGAGGTGGGTCCAGCCGCCCGTCCGCGCCGGAGGACGGACGCGCTCCCCTGGCCGGTAGCGGGCCATCAGGTTGTCGCGCACCCGGGCCGCGGCCAGGCGTTGGACCAGCCTGGATGGCGACGTCAGATGGACGATGACCGGGCCCACGTTGACGAGCGTCGCGCCGAAGGTCCCGCGGGGGCCGTGGGCCGTGTAGGAGAAGATGCCCTCGCCCTCGATCGTGGGGTCGTAGTCGAAGCTCTCGTGCCCCTTGATCTGCCCGGCCGCGGCGGCGAAGAGGGCGCCGGCGTCCGGGGACACCCAGCTCACGGAGAGCGAGACGACTCCGCGGTCGTCCTCGGGCGGCACCCAGTCGCAGGTCACGGGCTTGGGCAGCGTGAGGCGGCCCAGCGACCTGCGGCCGGGGAGGAAGCGGGCGCCGGGGGCGACGTCGCGCGGAGTGAGCAAGGAGCACGCGTCCGGCCAGTCGCCCGGCGGGACGCCGCCGAGCGCGACGGGCCCAGTGGGACGTCCGTAGACGGGACGGAAGGCGGTGACATGGGCGTCACTGTGGATGAGGGCCAGGTGCGAGGTCGACCCCAGGAGAGTGATGTAGTGGGGGAGCGGCCTGTCCAGGGGGAATGCGCCGAGACGGCCGGTATCGCGGTCGCGCGAGATGAGGAAGCCGGGCAGCGGCCACGCGTTGTTCGAGTCGAATCCGGCGGAGTCCTCGACGTCGGGATGACGGCCGACCTCCAACGGCATGCTCCAGCGGCCGTTGCCGCCGAGCCCGTGAGAGATGGGCAGGTCAGAGATAGGCCGCGGCGTGCCGTCCTCGGCGAAGAGGAACCGCTCGTCGTGTACATCCGCGACGACGAAGCCCTCCGGCGCCTGCTCGTACCCGATCCACGCGCCGTCGTCCGCGACGACGAAGCCCTCCGGCGGCTGCTCGTAGCCGAGCCGCGCGCCGTCGTCTGCGGCGGTGTGCCGGGTGGTGACCGGACGCGTCCAGTTCCGGCGCAGCGTGCGCGGGTCGTAGGAGGCGAGCTGGACGCCGCCGTTCTTGCAGCGGGTCAGGAGCATCACGGACCGGGAGGTGCCGGTGATCACCCCGTCGCGGTCCGGCAGGTCGCCGGCGCGTGCCTGGACGCCGCCGGTTCGGGCGTCGAGCGAGAGCAGCCCGGATCTCCGCTGGTAGAGGACGGCTGCGCGCCCTACCACCTGGATCTGCGGGAGGTCGCCGTTCTCCGACGCGGGTACCGCGTGCCGCCACAAGACGCTGCCGGAGGCGAGATCGTACGCGTGCACGACCCAGTTGGTCACTCCCTTCGTCGAATCGGTGAAGAAGAGGATCCCGGCCTCGGTGGAGAGGACGGTAGGGTTCGTGACCGCGGTGGAGACGGTACGCCGGATCGCGCCGGTATCGGCGTCGCGCACGGTCACCGTCCCTGGCGTCTCCAAGAGCAGGTTGTCGCCGGACAGGCGGGACTGCAGGGCATCCTCCCCGGCGGGGACCGACCAGGCAGCCTTCCACCCGATGAGTTCCGGCGCAGGCCGCCCGTCGTCGGCGACCGCGAGCGCGGCGGCCACCGAGAGCGCCGTCAGGGCCTTGACGCAACGGGTGATCAGCACGTCCGGCGCCCCTGACAGGAGACCGGCTGCCAGCCTCCCTGCGGCGCCTGCCGGTAGTAGGTCCGGTAGCGGGCGGCCTCGCCGCTCAACCGGAACGGCCCTCCGTCCGGCCCTTTGATCACGACCTCTTCCGTACGGCCGTCCGCGAGCACCGTGACCCGGAGATCGAACTCGTAGTACGCCTTCTTGCCGGAGAAGCTCAGGCTGAGCGTGACCGGCTCGTCCCGTTTGAGGTCGATCTGCTTCTTCCGGAAGTACGGGGTTTCGCCGCCGCTCGTGAACCGGGGCGTGGGACGGTCGAGGTCGGCGGCCATCTCGACGGTGCCCGCCTCGCCGCCCTTGATGACGATCAGGCGGGCGCCCTCCGACACCGGCATGCGGGTGAGGACCTGCGGCTCGATGTTCACGATGCGCAGGCTGCTGCGGTTGCCGGTCAGCGCGACTGTGACGTTCATGCCGCCGATCGGGGCCATCCGGTGGCGCGCCAGCATCGTCTCACGCTGCTTGTCCGCGTGGGCGGCGAGCATGACCGCCCGGTCCTCGGGGTCGGTCACCGGTTCGCGCAGGACGGTGTCGCGCTCGGAATAGTCGACGGCCACCTGACCGACGGTGATCGGGGCGGTGCCGCGTACCTGCTCGACCGTGTCGGAGCCGTGCGCGTTGTACCACTCGGTGAACACGACGCCGAACGCGGCCAAAACCACGGCGCTGGCGATCCCCGCCAGCCACGCAAGCAGCCCTTTCGACCGGGCAGGATCAGACGCCTCGCCTCCCTGCTGCTGTGCCGCGACGTCGCGGCCGACCGATGTGCGCTTGTTCCGGCGCGCTCTGCCCATGGGGACGCGTCCCTCCACGACCGATCGTCGAGACCAGAGTAGGCACGAGCTCGAGCGCGCAGGAGCGGATTGCGGCTATTCACGACTGTCGGCGAGCGTGTCCGGCGTGTCCTGCAGATCGTCGATCATCTTCGAGTGACCAATCGCTCTGACCGCGCCGTTCGTTGGTCTTCGGAAGTGGGTGTCGCGAAGTGTTGGGGTAATGGCCTATCGCCGAACCAGGTCACTTCAGTAGCGCGGGCCGCTCGGACTTCCCCGGATAGACCATGATGAGGAACTCCTGCCGGGCATCCTCATCCCTCTTCAGCGCGGCCTTCGCGCCGCGCATGTGCACCCGAACCCGGTAGCGGCCCGGGCCGTTGATCGCCAGGTTCTTCAGGCCGACCCCGTCATCACCGGTGAAGGTGAGGGCGCCGTTGCCGCTGCGGTACCCCACCTCCACCACCTTCTCCCAGCCCTTGAGCTCGACGGGGGGCCGCCTGCGGTAGGCCTCCCCGGTGACGCACACGTGCATGGCCTCGTCGGCGGTCAGGATGCTGAGCTGCCCGGGCGCGCTCCCCACCAGCCCGTTGGTGAAGGCGTTGTCGAGCGCGGGGAAGTCGTCGTCCGGGTCGTCCTCGTACGCGTTGATGCTGCCGGCCTCTGACCACAGCGTGGCCCGGTAGGTCCGGGACGCGCGGATCGACGGCCGGTGTCCCGGCACCTCGGCGCAGCGCGCGCGGGCCTTCTCCTTGAAGGCCACATCGGCGTCCTGTTGCTGCTCGGCCTGCAGGTCCTGGCGCTGCTCGACTTCCGGGCACAAGTACGCGAGCGCCTCGACCGTCTCATAATTCCGCAGGTACGGCCCCAGCGGCCCCTCCTCGGCCAGCCGGTTCGGTGCGCCGCCGCGCAGGACCGCCTCGCACAGCCGCCGGCCGATCGCGACCACTCGATCATCGGGCACACCGGCGAACTGCCCCGGCAGCTCACCGTCCTGTCTGACGAGGCAGACGAAGGCGAGCTCGCGCTGCCCGGCGGACGGTCGCACGGGGACGTAGCGGGCGGTTTGCCACGGTTCGCAGGCCGAGGAGCTCGCCGCTGTGATCTTCCCGATCGGTGCGTCCATGCGCGGCACGGTGACCAGCAGCAGGACGACGGCGAGCGTGACGGCGACGCGGACGTCCGGACTCCGGTACGGCCATCGCACGCGGCGTACGCGTACCGCCACGATGATCAGAACGGCGGTGACGACATCGTAGAGCTGCCAGGCCCACGAGGCGGGCTCGTACATCTGACCCCAGGTTCGCGCGCATCCCTCACCGGCGACCGCGTCGAATCCGGCCATCAAGAAGGCCAGCGCCCCGAACAACCCCAAGGGGATCACTGTGGCCCAGCCGACCGCGCGGCCCCACCGCCGGTAGCCCTTGCGCACCAGCAGCGCCCACACTCCGAAGCCCACCGCCACCACCGCGGGTTGCGGCACGAGGTGCAAGGGGGACAGCAGGAAGCTGGCCGATAGGTAGACCTCGAAGCCGGGACAGCTCCCCCACATCGCGAACAAGTCGTACTCGGTCGTGGTCGAAGAGAACAGGGAGCTCGCGTACGGGATGCTCACCAGCGCGAAGGCGACGCTCCACAGTGTCAGCGACAGTCGCCACCGCACCGGGAGGACTTCTCGCGGGCCGATCCCCTGACGGCGGCCGACCAGGAGCAGCAGTATCGCGGCCGCGGCGAGGGCGGCGCCGATCAGCAGCAGCGCGGCGTCGTCGAAGGGCAGGAGGGCGGCGATGCCGGTGCGGTGGCCGGCGGCGACGGCGGGAGCTTCGCCCATGGCGAGCCGGTCTCGCACCTCCGCCTCGCTCGGTCGGCCGAGCCCGGTGAGCGGCGGCGTGACGGCGGCCGCGGCGAGCAGGATCAGGAGCGCCGCGCTCAGCCGGAGGACCCATCGCCGCATACCTATCGCTCCCGTTGTTCGTGGGGAACGGGGTCCCGGCGTGAAGAGCCGCTAATAGTCGACATCGAGCAGGGCGATCGCTTCCAGTACGTCGGTCACCTTGTGGTCCGCCCCCGGGGATAACCCCGGGGACAGGCCGCGGTCGATCCAGATCGTGTGCAGGCCCGCGCCGCGTCCGCCCGCCACGTCCTTCTCCACGTCGTCCCCGATCATCCAGTCCCCGTCCGCGAGCGTGGTGTCGCACCGGCGGGCGGCGATCTCGAACAGCTCGCGGTCCGGCTTGCTGAAGCCCTCGGCGTCGGAGATGGCCCAGCCGTCCACCCGGTCCACCAGGCCGCTGTGGTGGATCTTGCCGGACTGGTTGTCGGCCATGCCGTTGGTCACGATGCCGACCCGCCAGCCGGACATGCGCAGGCGATCGAGGGACTCGAGTACGGCCGGGCGGCAGGTGACGAGGTGCGGCAGGCGGTCACGGTAGCCCTGCCACAGCGACTCGGCCGACTCGGCGAGCCCGAACCGCTCGCGGACGTGGGTGAAGAACGTGCTCATCGGGATGGAGCCGTCAGCGTCCAGCTCGATCATCCACGCCACATCCTGCGCGCCCAGTCCCCTGTCGGCGGCGAACTCGGCGGCCCAGCGCTTGAAGGCGGCCAGGCGGTCGATCAGGGTGTTGTCGAGGTCGAAGAGTGCCAGCACGCCTCAGGACCATACAGGTGTTCGATGACGCGCGGCGGCCTTCCGCGCAACAGGTGATCAACGGTTGTGCGCCCGGTGGTCACTCACCGGCCACTTTGCCGGTCTAACGTACGCGGCATGCTGACGCGCAGATTATTCGCGAGCGCTCTGGCCGTCCTGACCGGTGGTACGGTCGCGGTCGTGCTGCTCCAGCCCAACACCGCCACGGCCGAGCGCCGCGCCCAGGCCCCCGTCGTCATCGGGCACCGGGGCGCCAGCGCCCACCGGCCCGAGCACACGCTGCTCTCGTACGAGGCGGCCATCGCCATGGGCGCCGACTACATCGAGCCCGACCTGGTCTCCACCAAGGACCACATCCTGGTGGCCAGGCACGAGAACGACATCACCGGCACCACCGACGTGGCCGCGCATCCGGAGTTCGCCGACCGGCGCGCCACCAAGACGGTCGACGGGCGGCCGATCACCGGGTGGTTCACCGAGGACTTCACGCTGGCCGAGCTGAAGACGCTACGGGCCAAGGAACGCGTGCCCGACCTGCGGCCCGACAACACGGCCTTCGACGGGGTGGCGGAGATCCCGACGTTCGAGGAGGTCGTGCGGCTGGCGCAGCGCCACGGCGTGGGCGTCTATCCCGAGACCAAGCATCCGACGTACTTCGACTCCATCGGCCTGTCGCTGGAGGAGCCGCTGCTGGAGACGCTCAACAGCAACCACATGCGCAAGGTGTACATCCAGTCGTTCGAGACCGCGAACCTGCGGGAGCTGCGCAAGAAGACCAGGCTGCCGCTGATCCAGCTGATCACGTTCGGCGGGGCGCCGTACGACTGGGTCGCCGCCGGAGATCAGCGTACTTATGACGACATGGTGAAGCCGGAAGGGCTGCGTGAGGTGGCCTCGTACGCGAACGGGATCGGCGTGGACACCCGCCGCGTCGTGCCCGTGGGAGCGGACGGCAAGCTGACGGAGCCCACCACACTCGTCCAGGACGCCCACCGCAGGCGACTGGACGTGCATGTCTGGACCGTCCGCAACGAGAACTCCCAGCTCCCCCTCGACTACCGGCTGGGCAACCCGGCCAGCCCCGCCTTCCCGCGCGCCACCGGAGACGTGATGGGCTGGCTGAACAGGCTGCTCGACCTGGGCGTGGACGGCGCGTTCTGCGACGACCCGGCCATGGGCCGGGCCGTGGTGGCTCAGCGGACAAGCTAGCCCGGATCGACTGATCGACGTGGGCGGGCCGCTCGCTCCGCCGGAGCGGGTGATGGACGTGGGCGGGCCGCCGTGACGTCGGTCGGCGGGCCCGCTCGTTAGAGTGGGCGGATCTTCAGAATCGCCGTGCTCGCCGTCGCCCTCGTGGCGACGGCGGGAGACCTCGTCTGGGGGCTCAGCCACGCCGCGACGCCGCCCCTCACCCAGCTGCCCCTGCTCGCCGTGGGCCTCGCGGGCGGCTGGTCATTCGTCGTCTCGGGCCTCTTCGTCAGGGCCAGGCGGCCCATGGGCGGTACGGGCGGGCTGATGGCCGCGGTGGGGCTCTGCCTGCTGCTGTCGGGCGTGAACTACCTTCCGGAACGCTGGGCCCTGCTGACCGGGAACGTGATCGGGTGGCTGGCCCTGACACTGCTCGCGCACGTCGTGCTGATCATGCCCGAAGGCAGGGCCGTCGGGCGCAGGCAGCGGGCCACGGTCCTGGTCCTGTACCTCGGCATGGCGCAGGCGCTGGCGGTCTGGCTGCGGTTCGGCCGGCTCGGCGACGGCAGCTGCACCTGCCTGCCGCTGCTGCCCGGCGGCGAGGACGTCTCGCGGCCGCTGATCGCGGCCGTGGCCGTCTTCCTGTGGCTCTTCGGGCTGGGGATGACGGCGATGCTCGGCTGGCGCTGGCTGGTCCGGCTGCCCGCGCCGCGCCGCCACACGTTCGCTCCGGTCGCGCTGGCGGGCGGGCTGATGCTGCTCACCACCTGGACCCGGCAGGCCGTCTACATCTGGCCGGACGCCACCAACTCCCTTCTCCAGGCGGTCCTGCACGGGGTGCAATTGCTCACGCTGGCGACCTGGCCGCTGGGGGTGCTCGCGGGACTCATGCGCGCCCGGCTCGACCAGGCGGCGGTGGCGCGGCTGGCGACCGGGCTGGACCTGTCGCCCGGCGCATTGGAGAAGACGCTCGCGAGCGTGCTGCGCGACCCGACGCTGCGCCTCGGGTACTGGACCGGCGACGGGTACGTCGACGCGGCGGGCGATCCGCTGACCGTCCCGGGAACGCGGTCCGCCAGCGTGTCGGGCGACCCGTTGACCGTCCCGGGAACGCGGTCCGCCGCGTACCTGGAGGTCGGTGGGGAACCGGCCGCCGTGCTCCTGTACGACCCGGCGCTGGACCTCGACCCGGAGCCGGTGCGGTCGGTGGCGGCCATCACCCGGCTGATCGTGGAGAACGAGCGCATGCGGGCCGAGCTGGCCGCCCAGCTCGTGGAGGTGCGGGCGTCCAGGGCCCGCATCGTGGCCGCCGGCGACGCCGAACGCAGCCGCATCGAACGCAACCTGCACGACGGAGCCCAGCAGCGGCTCGCCGGCCTCGCGGTGCTGCTCGGGCACGCCCGGCTGCGCAACGCCGACGCCGAGGTGGCGGAGTTGCTCGACGAGGCGGTGACGGGAGTACGGGCGGCGCTGGCCGAGCTACGCGAGCTGGCGGGCGGCATCCATCCGGCCATCCTGAGCCAGTCGGGGCTGGCCGCCGCGCTGCACTCGCTCGCGGAGCGCTCGCCCGTTCCCGCCGTGGTGGAGGAGGCGCCGGACGGACGGCTGCCGCCCGACGCCGAGCAGGCCGCCTACTTCGTCGCCGCCGAGGCGCTCGCCAACGTTGCCAAGCACGCGGACGCGTCCAAGGCGTCGATCAGGGCCGTCGTGCGTGATGGCGTCCTGCTGCTGGAGGTGACGGACGACGGGACGGGCGGCGCGCGGCCGGAGTCAGGTACGGGCCTGCGCGGCCTCGCCGACCGGGTAGCCGCGCTCGACGGCCTGCTGCACGTGCACAGCCCACCAGGCCAGGGCACCCGCGTGACGGCCGAGATCCCGCTCGCCGGTCAGGAGCGCAAATAGGTCAGGACGGCCAGGACACGACGGTGGTCGTCCTCCGTCGCGGTCAGGCCCAGCCGGACGAAGATGTTGTGCACGTGCGTTTCCACCGTCTTGGGGCTCAGGTGCAGGCGGCGGCTGATCGCCTGGTTGGAACGGCCTTCGGCCATCAACCCGAGCACCTCCCGCTCCCGGCCGCTGAGCCGGGCGACCGGGCCGTCGCCGCGTCGCCTGCCGACGAGCCGCTGGACGACGTCCGGATCGATCACCGTGGCCCCGTCGCGTACCCGCTTGAGCGCGTCGGTCAGCTCGGTGACGTCGGCGACCCGGTCCTTGAGCAGGTAGCCCACTCCCCGGGCGTCCTCGCCCAGCAGGCCGACCACGTGCCGCGTCTCGATGTGGTTCGACAGCACCAGGACGCCCACCCCTGGATGTTCCCTGCGGATGAGGTGCGCCGCCTCCAGCCCCTCGGCGTTGAACCCGGGCGGCATCCGTACGTCCACGACGACCACGTCGGGCGGGTCCGCCCGGACCGAGGTCAGCAGGCTCGCGGCGTCGCCGACCTCCGCGGAGACCGTGACACCGCAGTCTCCGAGCAGCCTGGCCAGCCCTTGCCTGAACAACACGCTGTCCTCAGCCAGCACGACGCGCATAGTGAGGGACAGCGTCTTCAACTCTCTGTGTTTACCTTAGTAAAACGGACATCAGCGTAGCCTCGTTGCTTCCCGGCCGAGGTCGGGAGGCGATCCGGTGGAAGCCGATGCCGCGTCCGTCCGGCGAGCCGGGCGGACCGTGGTTGAGAGCCTCGTTGTCGGGGCCTGATTCCGCATTCCCAGATGGGGTGCGGCTCTTGGGCCACCGCCCCGCCGGACGCTGTCCCGTTGGTGCGAACACCAATGGGGGCGGGGACCGAGCGCCAGTCAGGCACCCGGCTGTGACTGAACATTACCATATGATTACTTTCAGTAGCGGTCGATCGGACGCTTCGATCACAGTTCTTCTGGCAACCACAGGGTGGTGTAGCGAGCGCTGGCAACGGTTCATACCCTAGCTTTCCGGGTTAACCCTGAGCGGATTGGGGGACTGCCCGGTGGGCAGCCCGGCCCGGTGTTGCCAGCATTCCAGGGTGAAAGACTTCGACTCCACGGCGGCCATCAGGCTGATAGAGGTGACCCGGCGTTTCGGCCGGGGCAAGAGTGCCGTGGCCGCGCTGCGTGGCGTTTCCGTCGGGCTGAGGGCCGGCTCGTTCAACGCGATCATGGGACCGTCGGGATCGGGTAAGAGCACCCTGCTGCAGTGCGCGGCGGGCCTGGACCGGCCGACATCCGGCCGCGTGTTGCTGGGCGAGACAGACCTGGCCACGATGAACGAGTCACAGCTGACCAAGCTGCGCCGGGACCGGATCGGCTTCGTGTTCCAGTCCTTCAATCTCATCCCCGCGCTGACGGCGCGGCAGAACATCACGCTGCCGCTGCGGCTGGCGGGTCGCCGAGCCGACCAGGAGTGGCTGGCCGACCTGGTCAAGCGCACCGGGCTGAGCCATCGGATCGGCCACCGGCCGACGGAGATGTCGGGCGGCCAGCAGCAGCGGGTGGCCATCGCCCGCGCGCTGATCACCCGGCCGGCCGTGGTCTTCGGTGACGAGCCGACGGGCGCGCTCGACATCGCCACAGGCCGGGAGATCCTCACGCTGCTCAGGGAGGTCGTCGACGCGCTCGGCCAGACCCTGGTGATGGTGACCCACGACCCCGTCGCCGCCTCGTACGCCGACCAGGTGCTCTTCCTGGCCGACGGCTCGATCGTCGACAGCATGGATCGGCCCACCGCCGACCAGGTCGCCTCGCGGCTGACGCGCCTGGGCGGGTGACGGCATGCTGCGCCTCACGTTGAGCACCATCCGTACCCGCAAGATCGGGTTCGCCGGGTCCGTCGCCTCCGTGCTGGTCGCGGTGGCGTTGATCTCGGCCTGCTTCATGATGATCCAGTCGGGGCTGAGCGCGACGCCCGAGGTGGACCGGTTCGGGGCCACGGCCGCCGTCGTACGCGCCGATACGGATCTGCACGTCGGTTCGGGCGACGACGAGGAGGCTGTGCCGCTGGAGGAACCGCCCCGCCTCTCGGCGGCGCGGCTGGCCGAGTTGCGTGCCGTGCCCGGTGTCGCGGCCGTGGTCGCTGACACGCCGTTCTACGCGCAGGCGGTGAACCGGCACGGCGTCGCCCTGGCCGGGCCGGGCAGCGGGCCGTCGTGGGGGCACGGCTGGCCGGTCGCGCGGCTCACCCCGTTCGTGCTGAACGCCGGGCGGGGTCCGGAGGCGGACGACGAGGTCGTGCTCGACGCCGACCTGGCGCGGCGCGCCTCCGTCCGCCCAGGGGACGAGGTACGGGTCGTCACCGTGGCGGGCACCCAGCGTTTCCGGGTCAGCGGCGTGGCGCGGCTGGACAGCGGCCGGGCCGGACTGCCGACGCAGTCGGCGCTCTTCTTCACCGAGCGGGCCGCCGCCCGGCTGTCCGGCGCGGACGGTTCGGTGGAATTCGCCGGAGTGCTCGCCCGCCCCGGGACTTCGGACGCCGAGCTGGCGGACCGCCTGCGCCAGACCCTCCGGGATCCCGGTCTGCGGGTGCTGACCGGGGGCGAGCGGGCTCGGGCGGGGGCGCCGGAGACGGCGGAGAAGCTGGAGTACTCGACGCAGCTGTTCGGGCCGATGGCCGGGATCGGCGGTTTCCTCGCCGTCTTCGTCATCGGCGGCACCTTCGGCCTGTCGATCCTGCAACGCCGCCGCGAGATCGCGCTGCTGCGGGCCATCGGTACCACACCGGGACAGATCAGCCGCATGATCGCCGGGGAGGCGGTCGTGGTGGCACTGGTGGCCGCCCTGCCGGGCTACGCGCTGGGCGTCCCGCTGGCGCATCTGCTGCGCGCCGTGCTGGTCGGGCAGGGGCTCGCGCCGCCGGAGTTCGTCGTGGTGACGGGCCCGCTGCCGCTGGTCATCGGGGGTGGCGCCGGGCTGCTGCTGACGCTGCTGTCGGCGCTCACCGCGGTACGCCAGGCGGCCCGGGTCCGCCCGGCCGAGGCGCTCCAGGAGGCCGTCGGGCCGCGGCGGGTGATGACCGTGCCGCGCCTGCTGTTCGCGCTGGTCACGCTGGCCGGCGGGGCGGCTGTCCTGGCGCTCAGCCAGCATCTCGGCGGTGAGGTCGGCGTCGCCTTCCTGGCCCTGGTGGTCATCCTGTTCATCGGCGCGGCCGGGCTGCTGTCCCCGGTCCTGACGCGGGTGCTCGAGCGGCCGGCCGGCGCGGTCGTCGGGGCCGTCACGCGGACGACCGGCTGGCTGGCGCATGCCAACTCCGCCGCCGCCGTCCGCCGGGTGTCGTCGGCCGCGGCGGCGATCATGATCAGCGTGGCCATGGCCGGGTACGCGCTGCTGGTGACCGCCGTGCTGAACGACACCTCGGCGGCCCAGGGCCGGGAACGGGTCGTCGCGGACCGCGTCCTGGTGCCACGCAACGGCCCCGGGCTGCCTCCCGGCGTCGCCGACGCGGCCCGGCGGTTGCCCGGCGCCGAGACGGTCTCCGCCGTGCGCGCGACCTCGTTCGTGTCGTACGTTCTCGGCACGCCCGACGTGGTGCCCGCGCAGCTGGTGGACCCCGGCACCATCGACAAGGTGCTCGACCTGCGCGTCCTGGAAGGCTCGCTCGCCGCCGTCAAGGAGGCGGGGACCGTCGCGGTCAACCGTACCCACGCCGGTGAGCACGGCTGGCACGTCGGATCCCGTTTCCACGGGTGGCTGGCCGACGGCAGCCCCGTCGACCTGCGCGTGGGCGCCGTCTTCGACCGGGGGCTCGGCTTCGCCGACATCGTCCTCCCACGCACCGAAGCACGCACCGAAGCACGCACCGAAGCACGCACCGAAGCACGGGCCGGGGCACAGACCGGGGTACGGGCCGGGGTACGGGCCGGGCTCGACAGCGCCGTCCTGGTCCGCGCCCGTCCGGGGCACGCCGACGAGCTGGACCGGGCGCTGGCCGCCTTCGAGCGGGAGCAGCCGGCCGTACGGGCGCTGGACCGGGAGGAGTACGGTGGGGCCGCCGAGACGTCGATCGAGCGGAACATCACCGGGACCTACCTGGTGCTCGCCGTGCTGGTGTCGTTCACGGCGGTGTCGCTGGTGAACACGCTGGTCATGGGGACCGCGGCCAGGACCAGGGAGTTCGCGCTGCTGCGGGCGGTCGGGGCGAGCCGCAGGCAGATCGTCCGCATGATCGGCTGGGAGACGGGAATCGTGCTGGCGATCGGGGTGGTCGTCGGGACGGTGATCGCCTGCGTCGCGCTGGCCGGGGCCAACGGGGCGCTGTCGGGCAGCATGATGCTGACCGGGTTGCCGATGCCGCTCTACCCGCTGGCGCTGGCGGGTGTCGCCGTCATGGGGCTGGCGAGCGGCCTGCTGGCGGCGGGAATGGCGCTGCTCTCCCGCCCGATGGACGCCCTGGGCGGCGCCCGCGAGTGACGGCGCGGCACACACGCGATGCCAGGCAGCGGCGGCGTGACGGCCTGGAGTGACGGCGTGGCGCACGTGCGCCACGCCGTCACTCCAGGCCGTCACGCCGCCGCTGCCTGGCATCGCGTGTGTGCCGCGCCGTCACTCGCGGGCGCCGCCCAGGGCGTCCATCGGGCGGGAGAGCAGCGCCATTCCCGCCGCCAGCAGGCCGCTCGCCAGCCCCATGACGGCGACACCCGCCAGCGCCAGCGGGTAGAGCGGCATCGGCAACCCGGTCAGCATCATGCTGCCCGACAGCGCCCCGTTGGCCCCGGCCAGCGCGACGCAGGCGATCACCGTCCCGACGACCACCCCGATCGCCAGCACGATTCCCGTCTCCCAGCCGATCATGCGGACGATCTGCCTGCGGCTCGCCCCGACCGCCCGCAGCAGCGCGAACTCCCTGGTCCTGGCCGCGGTCCCCATGACCAGCGTGTTCACCAGCGACACCGCCGTGAACGACACCAGCACGGCGAGCACCAGGTAGGTCCCGGTGATGTTCCGCTCGATCGACGTCTCGGCGGCCCCACCGTACTCCTCCCGGTCCAGCGCCCGTACGGCCGGCTGCTCCCGCTCGAAGGCGGCCAGCGCCCGGTCCAGCTCGTCGGCGTGCCCCGGACGGGCGCGGACCAGGACGGCGCTGTCGAGCCCGGCCCGTACCCCGGCCCGTACCCCGGTCTGTGCCCCGGCCCGTGCTTCGGTGCGTGCTTCGGTGCGTGCTTCGGTGCGTGCTTCGGTGCGTGGGAGGACGATGTCGGCGAAGCCGAGCCCCCGGTCGAAGACGGCGCCCACGCGCAGGTCGACGGGGCTGCCGTCGGCCAGCCACCCGTGGAAACGGGATCCGACGTGCCAGCCGTGCTCACCGGCGTGGGTACGGTTGACCGCGACGGTCCCCGCCTCCTTGACGGCGGCGAGCGAGCCTTCCAGGACGCGCAGGTCGAGCACCTTGTCGATGGTGCCGGGGTCCACCAGCTGCGCGGGCACCACGTCGGGCGTGCCGAGAACGTACGACACGAACGAGGTCGCGCGCACGGCGGAGACCGTCTCGGCGCCGGGCAACCGCCGGGCCGCGTCGGCGACGCCGGGAGGCAGCCCGGGGCCGTTGCGTGGCACCAGGACGCGGTCCGCGACGACCCGTTCCCGGCCCTGGGCCGCCGAGGTGTCGTTCAGCACGGCGGTCACCAGCAGCGCGTACCCGGCCATGGCCACGCTGATCATGATCGCCGCCGCGGCCGACGACACCCGGCGGACGGCGGCGGCGGAGTTGGCATGCGCCAGCCAGCCGGTCGTCCGCGTGACGGCCCCGACGACCGCGCCGGCCGGCCGCTCGAGCACCCGCGTCAGGACCGGGGACAGCAGCCCGGCCGCGCCGATGAACAGGATGACCACCAGGGCCAGGAAGGCGACGCCGACCTCACCGCCGAGATGCTGGCTGAGCGCCAGGACAGCCGCCCCGCCGGCCAGCGTGACCAGCGCGAACAGCAGGCGCGGCACGGTCATCACCCGCCGCGGCCCGACGGCCTCCTGGAGCGCCTCGGCCGGGCGGACCCGGGCCGCCTGGCGTACCGCGGTGAGCGCCGACAGCAGCGTCAGCAGCAGCCCGGCGCCACCCCCGATGACCAGCGGCAGCGGGCCCGTCACCACGACGAACTCCGGCGGCGCGAGCCCCTGCCCGACCAGCACGGCGCGCAGCAGATGCGCCAGCGGGACGCCCAGCGCGTAGCCCGGCAGGGCGGCCACCAGTGCCACCACGACCGCCTCCCCGGCGATCATGCGGCTGATCTGTCCCGGTGTGGTACCGATGGCCCGCAGCAGCGCGATCTCGCGGCGGCGTTGCAGGATCGACAGGCCGAAGGTGCCGCCGATGACGAAGACGGCGAGGAAACCGCCGATCCCGGCCATCGGCCCGAACAGCTGCGTCGAGTACTCCAGCTTCTCCGCCGTCTCCGGCGCCCCCGCCCGAGCCCGCTCGCCCCCGGTCAGCACCCGCAGACCGGGATCCCGGAGGGTCTGGCGCAGGCGGTCCGCCAGCTCGGCGTCCGAAGTCCCGGGGCGGGCGAGCACTCCGGCGAATTCCACCGAACCGTCCGCGCCGGACAGCCGGGCGGCGGCCCGCTCGGTGAAGAAGAGCGCCGACTGCGTCGGCAGTCCGGCCCGGCCGCTGTCCAGCCGCGCCACGCCGCTGACCCGGAAACGCTGGGTGCCCGCCACGGTGACGACCCGTACCTCGTCCCCTGGGCGGACGGAGGCGCGCCGCGCCAGGTCGGCGTCGAGCACGACCTCGTCGTCCGCCTCCGGACCCCGCCCGGCGTTCAGCACGAACGGGGTGAGCCGCGCGACCGGCCAGCCGTGCCCCCACGACGGCCCGCTGCCCGGCCCGGCCAGGGCGACGCCGTGCCGGTTCACCGCCTGCGCGTAGAACGGCGTGTCAGCGACCACGGCCGCGACACCGGGCACGGCACGCAACTCGGCCAGCCGCGCCGCCGAGAGGCGGGGCGGTTCCTCCAGCGGCACAGCCTCCTCGTCGTCGCCCGAACCGACGTGCAGATCCGTATCGGCGCGTACGACGGCGGCCGTGGCCCCGAACCGGTCCACCTCGGGCGTCGCGCTCAGCCCCGACTGGATCATCATGAAGCAGGCCGAGATCAACGCCACCGCGACCAGCACGGAGGCGACGGACCCGGCGAACCCGATCTTGCGGGTACGGATGGTGCTCAACGTGAGGCGCAGCATGCCGTCACCCGCCCAGGCGCGTCAGCCGCGAGGCGACCTGGTCGGCGGTGGGCCGATCCATGCTGTCGACGATCGAGCCGTCGGCCAGGAAGAGCACCTGGTCGGCGTACGAGGCGGCGACGGGGTCGTGGGTCACCATCACCAGGGTCTGGCCGAGCGCGTCGACGACCTCCCTGAGCAGCGTGAGGATCTCCCGGCCTGTGGCGATGTCGAGCGCGCCCGTCGGCTCGTCACCGAAGACCACGGCCGGCCGGGTGATCAGCGCGCGGGCGATGGCCACCCGCTGCTGCTGGCCGCCCGACATCTCCGTCGGCCGGTGGCCGATCCGATGGCTCAGCCCGGTGCGCTTGACCAGGTCGGCCAGCCACTCCTGGTCGGCTCGGCGACCCGCCAGCCGCAGCGGCAGCGTGATGTTCTGCCGCGCCGTCAGCGCGGGGATGAGATTGAAGGACTGGAACACGAAGCCGATCCGGTCCCGGCGCAGCTTGGTCAGCTGTGACTCGTTCATCGTGGCCAGGTCTGTCTCGCCCAGCAACACGCGGCCGGATGTCGGCCGGTCCAGGCCCGCCGCGCACTGCAGCAGGGTGCTCTTACCCGATCCCGACGGTCCCATGATCGCGTTGAACGAGCCGGCCCTCAGCCCGACGGAAACGCCACGCAGCGCGGCCACGGCACTCTTGCCCCGGCCGAAACGCCGGGTCACCTCTATCAGCCTGATGGCCGCCGTGGAGTCGAAGTCTTTCACCCTGGAATGCTGGCAACACCGGGCCGGGCTGCCCACCGGGCAGTCCCCCAATCCGCTCAGGGTTAACCCGGAAAGCTAGGGTATGAACCGTTGCCAGCGCTCGCTACACCACCCTGTGGTTGCCAGAAGAACTGTGATCGAAGCGTCCGATCGACCGCTACTGAAAGTAATCATATGGTAATGTTCAGTCACAGCCGGGTGCCTGACTGGCGCTCGGTCCCCGCCCCCATTGGTGTTCGCACCAACGGGACAGCGTCCGGCGGGGCGGTGGCCCAAGAGCCGCACCCCATCTGGGAATGCGGAATCAGGCCCCGACAACGAGGCTCTCAACCACGGTCCGCCCGGCTCGCCGGACGGACGCGGCATCGGCTTCCACCGGATCGCCTCCCGACCTCGGCCGGGAAGCAACGAGGCTACGCTGATGTCCGTTTTACTAAGGTAAACACAGAGAGTTGAAGACGCTGTCCCTCACTATGCGCGTCGTGCTGGCTGAGGACAGCGTGTTGTTCAGGCAAGGGCTGGCCAGGCTGCTCGGAGACTGCGGTGTCACGGTCTCCGCGGAGGTCGGCGACGCCGCGAGCCTGCTGACCTCGGTCCGGGCGGACCCGCCCGACGTGGTCGTCGTGGACGTACGGATGCCGCCCGGGTTCAACGCCGAGGGGCTGGAGGCGGCGCACCTCATCCGCAGGGAACATCCAGGGGTGGGCGTCCTGGTGCTGTCGAACCACATCGAGACGCGGCACGTGGTCGGCCTGCTGGGCGAGGACGCCCGGGGAGTGGGCTACCTGCTCAAGGACCGGGTCGCCGACGTCACCGAGCTGACCGACGCGCTCAAGCGGGTACGCGACGGGGCCACGGTGATCGATCCGGACGTCGTCCAGCGGCTCGTCGGCAGGCGACGCGGCGACGGCCCGGTCGCCCGGCTCAGCGGCCGGGAGCGGGAGGTGCTCGGGTTGATGGCCGAAGGCCGTTCCAACCAGGCGATCAGCCGCCGCCTGCACCTGAGCCCCAAGACGGTGGAAACGCACGTGCACAACATCTTCGTCCGGCTGGGCCTGACCGCGACGGAGGACGACCACCGTCGTGTCCTGGCCGTCCTGACCTATTTGCGCTCCTGACCGGCGAGCGGGATCTCGGCCGTCACGCGGGTGCCCTGGCCTGGTGGGCTGTGCACGTGCAGCAGGCCGTCGAGCGCGGCTACCCGGTCGGCGAGGCCGCGCAGGCCCGTACCTGACTCCGGCCGCGCGCCGCCCGTCCCGTCGTCCGTCACCTCCAGCAGCAGGACGCCATCACGCACGACGGCCCTGATCGACGCCTTGGACGCGTCCGCGTGCTTGGCAACGTTGGCGAGCGCCTCGGCGGCGACGAAGTAGGCGGCCTGCTCGGCGTCGGGCGGCAGCCGTCCGTCCGGCGCCTCCTCCACCACGGCGGGAACGGGCGAGCGCTCCGCGAGCGAGTGCAGCGCGGCGGCCAGCCCCGACTGGCTCAGGATGGCCGGATGGATGCCGCCCGCCAGCTCGCGTAGCTCGGCCAGCGCCGCCCGTACTCCCGTCACCGCCTCGTCGAGCAACTCCGCCACCTCGGCGTCGGCGTTGCGCAGCCGGGCGTGCCCGAGCAGCACCGCGAGGCCGGCGAGCCGCTGCTGGGCTCCGTCGTGCAGGTTGCGTTCGATGCGGCTGCGTTCGGCGT
Source organism: Nonomuraea sp. NPDC049129 (assembly GCF_040648495.1). NCBI lineage: Bacteria > Bacillati > Actinomycetota > Actinomycetes > Streptosporangiales > Streptosporangiaceae > Nonomuraea > Nonomuraea sp. NPDC049129. The sequence continues at coordinate 205,718 of NZ_JBEZDU010000010.1, forward strand.
CGCCGGCGGCCACGATGCGGGCCCTGGACGCCCGCACCTCCACGAGCTGGGCGGCCAGCTCGGCCCGCATGCGCTCGTTCTCCACGATCAGCCGGGTGATGGCCGCCACCGACCGCACCGGCTCCGGGTCGAGGTCCAGCGCCGGGTCGTACAGGAGCACGGCGGCCGGTTCCCCACCGACCTCCAGGTACGCGGCGGACCGCGTTCCCGGGACGGTCAACGGGTCGCCCGACACGCTGGCGGACCGCGTTCCCGGGACGGTCAGCGGATCGCCCGCCGCGTCGACGTACCCGTCGCCGGTCCAGTACCCGAGGCGCAGCGTCGGGTCGCGCAGCACGCTCGCGAGCGTCTTCTCCAATGCGCCGGGCGACAGGTCCAGCCCGGTCGCCAGCCGCGCCACCGCCGCCTGGTCGAGCCGGGCGCGCATGAGTCCCGCGAGCACCCCCAGCGGCCAGGTCGCCAGCGTGAGCAATTGCACCCCGTGCAGGACCGCCTGGAGAAGGGAGTTGGTGGCGTCCGGCCAGATGTAGACGGCCTGCCGGGTCCAGGTGGTGAGCAGCATCAGCCCGCCCGCCAGCGCGACCGGAGCGAACGTGTGGCGGCGCGGCGCGGGCAGCCGGACCAGCCAGCGCCAGCCGAGCATCGCCGTCATCCCCAGCCCGAAGAGCCACAGGAAGACGGCCACGGCCGCGATCAGCGGCCGCGAGACGTCCTCGCCGCCGGGCAGCAGCGGCAGGCAGGTGCAGCTGCCGTCGCCGAGCCGGCCGAACCGCAGCCAGACCGCCAGCGCCTGCGCCATGCCGAGGTACAGGACCAGGACCGTGGCCCGCTGCCTGCGCCCGACGGCCCTGCCTTCGGGCATGATCAGCACGACGTGCGCGAGCAGTGTCAGGGCCAGCCACCCGATCACGTTCCCGGTCAGCAGGGCCCAGCGTTCCGGAAGGTAGTTCACGCCCGACAGCAGCAGGCAGAGCCCCACCGCGGCCATCAGCCCGCCCGTACCGCCCATGGGCCGCCTGGCCCTGACGAAGAGGCCCGAGACGACGAATGACCAGCCGCCCGCGAGGCCCACGGCGAGCAGGGGCAGCTGGGTGAGGGGCGGCGTCGCGGCGTGGCTGAGCCCCCAGACGAGGTCTCCCGCCGTCGCCACGAGGGCGACGGCGAGCACGGCGATTCTGAAGATCCGCCCACTCTAACGAGCGGGCCCGCCGACCGACGTCACGGCGGCCCGCCCACGTCCATCACCCGCTCCGGCGGAGCGAGCGGCCCGCCCACGTCGATCAGTCGATCCGGGCTAGCTTGTCCGCTGAGCCACCACGGCCCGGCCCATGGCCGGGTCGTCGCAGAACGCGCCGTCCACGCCCAGGTCGAGCAGCCTGTTCAGCCAGCCCATCACGTCTCCGGTGGCGCGCGGGAAGGCGGGGCTGGCCGGGTTGCCCAGCCGGTAGTCGAGGGGGAGCTGGGAGTTCTCGTTGCGGACGGTCCAGACATGCACGTCCAGTCGCCTGCGGTGGGCGTCCTGGACGAGTGTGGTGGGCTCCGTCAGCTTGCCGTCCGCTCCCACGGGCACGACGCGGCGGGTGTCCACGCCGATCCCGTTCGCGTACGAGGCCACCTCACGCAGCCCTTCCGGCTTCACCATGTCGTCATAAGTACGCTGATCTCCGGCGGCGACCCAGTCGTACGGCGCCCCGCCGAACGTGATCAGCTGGATCAGCGGCAGCCTGGTCTTCTTGCGCAGCTCCCGCAGGTTCGCGGTCTCGAACGACTGGATGTACACCTTGCGCATGTGGTTGCTGTTGAGCGTCTCCAGCAGCGGCTCCTCCAGCGACAGGCCGATGGAGTCGAAGTACGTCGGATGCTTGGTCTCGGGATAGACGCCCACGCCGTGGCGCTGCGCCAGCCGCACGACCTCCTCGAACGTCGGGATCTCCGCCACCCCGTCGAAGGCCGTGTTGTCGGGCCGCAGGTCGGGCACGCGTTCCTTGGCCCGTAGCGTCTTCAGCTCGGCCAGCGTGAAGTCCTCGGTGAACCACCCGGTGATCGGCCGCCCGTCGACCGTCTTGGTGGCGCGCCGGTCGGCGAACTCCGGATGCGCGGCCACGTCGGTGGTGCCGGTGATGTCGTTCTCGTGCCTGGCCACCAGGATGTGGTCCTTGGTGGAGACCAGGTCGGGCTCGATGTAGTCGGCGCCCATGGCGATGGCCGCCTCGTACGAGAGCAGCGTGTGCTCGGGCCGGTGGGCGCTGGCGCCCCGGTGCCCGATGACGACGGGGGCCTGGGCGCGGCGCTCGGCCGTGGCGGTGTTGGGCTGGAGCAGCACGACCGCGACCGTACCACCGGTCAGGACGGCCAGAGCGCTCGCGAATAATCTGCGCGTCAGCATGCCGCGTACGTTAGACCGGCAAAGTGGCCGGTGAGTGACCACCGGGCGCACAACCGTTGATCACCTGTTGCGCGGAAGGCCGCCGCGCGTCATCGAACACCTGTATGGTCCTGAGGCGTGCTGGCACTCTTCGACCTCGACAACACCCTGATCGACCGCCTGGCCGCCTTCAAGCGCTGGGCCGCCGAGTTCGCCGCCGACAGGGGACTGGGCGCGCAGGATGTGGCGTGGATGATCGAGCTGGACGCTGACGGCTCCATCCCGATGAGCACGTTCTTCACCCACGTCCGCGAGCGGTTCGGGCTCGCCGAGTCGGCCGAGTCGCTGTGGCAGGGCTACCGTGACCGCCTGCCGCACCTCGTCACCTGCCGCCCGGCCGTACTCGAGTCCCTCGATCGCCTGCGCATGTCCGGCTGGCGGGTCGGCATCGTGACCAACGGCATGGCCGACAACCAGTCCGGCAAGATCCACCACAGCGGCCTGGTGGACCGGGTGGACGGCTGGGCCATCTCCGACGCCGAGGGCTTCAGCAAGCCGGACCGCGAGCTGTTCGAGATCGCCGCCCGCCGGTGCGACACCACGCTCGCGGACGGGGACTGGATGATCGGGGACGACGTGGAGAAGGACGTGGCGGGCGGACGCGGCGCGGGCCTGCACACGATCTGGATCGACCGCGGCCTGTCCCCGGGGTTATCCCCGGGGGCGGACCACAAGGTGACCGACGTACTGGAAGCGATCGCCCTGCTCGATGTCGACTATTAGCGGCTCTTCACGCCGGGACCCCGTTCCCCACGAACAACGGGAGCGATAGGTATGCGGCGATGGGTCCTCCGGCTGAGCGCGGCGCTCCTGATCCTGCTCGCCGCGGCCGCCGTCACGCCGCCGCTCACCGGGCTCGGCCGACCGAGCGAGGCGGAGGTGCGAGACCGGCTCGCCATGGGCGAAGCTCCCGCCGTCGCCGCCGGCCACCGCACCGGCATCGCCGCCCTCCTGCCCTTCGACGACGCCGCGCTGCTGCTGATCGGCGCCGCCCTCGCCGCGGCCGCGATACTGCTGCTCCTGGTCGGCCGCCGTCAGGGGATCGGCCCGCGAGAAGTCCTCCCGGTGCGGTGGCGACTGTCGCTGACACTGTGGAGCGTCGCCTTCGCGCTGGTGAGCATCCCGTACGCGAGCTCCCTGTTCTCTTCGACCACGACCGAGTACGACTTGTTCGCGATGTGGGGGAGCTGTCCCGGCTTCGAGGTCTACCTATCGGCCAGCTTCCTGCTGTCCCCCTTGCACCTCGTGCCGCAACCCGCGGTGGTGGCGGTGGGCTTCGGAGTGTGGGCGCTGCTGGTGCGCAAGGGCTACCGGCGGTGGGGCCGCGCGGTCGGCTGGGCCACAGTGATCCCCTTGGGGTTGTTCGGGGCGCTGGCCTTCTTGATGGCCGGATTCGACGCGGTCGCCGGTGAGGGATGCGCGCGAACCTGGGGTCAGATGTACGAGCCCGCCTCGTGGGCCTGGCAGCTCTACGATGTCGTCACCGCCGTTCTGATCATCGTGGCGGTACGCGTACGCCGCGTGCGATGGCCGTACCGGAGTCCGGACGTCCGCGTCGCCGTCACGCTCGCCGTCGTCCTGCTGCTGGTCACCGTGCCGCGCATGGACGCACCGATCGGGAAGATCACAGCGGCGAGCTCCTCGGCCTGCGAACCGTGGCAAACCGCCCGCTACGTCCCCGTGCGACCGTCCGCCGGGCAGCGCGAGCTCGCCTTCGTCTGCCTCGTCAGACAGGACGGTGAGCTGCCGGGGCAGTTCGCCGGTGTGCCCGATGATCGAGTGGTCGCGATCGGCCGGCGGCTGTGCGAGGCGGTCCTGCGCGGCGGCGCACCGAACCGGCTGGCCGAGGAGGGGCCGCTGGGGCCGTACCTGCGGAATTATGAGACGGTCGAGGCGCTCGCGTACTTGTGCCCGGAAGTCGAGCAGCGCCAGGACCTGCAGGCCGAGCAGCAACAGGACGCCGATGTGGCCTTCAAGGAGAAGGCCCGCGCGCGCTGCGCCGAGGTGCCGGGACACCGGCCGTCGATCCGCGCGTCCCGGACCTACCGGGCCACGCTGTGGTCAGAGGCCGGCAGCATCAACGCGTACGAGGACGACCCGGACGACGACTTCCCCGCGCTCGACAACGCCTTCACCAACGGGCTGGTGGGGAGCGCGCCCGGGCAGCTCAGCATCCTGACCGCCGACGAGGCCATGCACGTGTGCGTCACCGGGGAGGCCTACCGCAGGCGGCCCCCCGTCGAGCTCAAGGGCTGGGAGAAGGTGGTGGAGGTGGGGTACCGCAGCGGCAACGGCGCCCTCACCTTCACCGGTGATGACGGGGTCGGCCTGAAGAACCTGGCGATCAACGGCCCGGGCCGCTACCGGGTTCGGGTGCACATGCGCGGCGCGAAGGCCGCGCTGAAGAGGGATGAGGATGCCCGGCAGGAGTTCCTCATCATGGTCTATCCGGGGAAGTCCGAGCGGCCCGCGCTACTGAAGTGACCTGGTTCGGCGATAGGCCATTACCCCAACACTTCGCGACACCCACTTCCGAAGACCAACGAACGGCGCGGTCAGAGCGATTGGTCACTCGAAGATGATCGACGATCTGCAGGACACGCCGGACACGCTCGCCGACAGTCGTGAATAGCCGCAATCCGCTCCTGCGCGCTCGAGCTCGTGCCTACTCTGGTCTCGACGATCGGTCGTGGAGGGACGCGTCCCCATGGGCAGAGCGCGCCGGAACAAGCGCACATCGGTCGGCCGCGACGTCGCGGCACAGCAGCAGGGAGGCGAGGCGTCTGATCCTGCCCGGTCGAAAGGGCTGCTTGCGTGGCTGGCGGGGATCGCCAGCGCCGTGGTTTTGGCCGCGTTCGGCGTCGTGTTCACCGAGTGGTACAACGCGCACGGCTCCGACACGGTCGAGCAGGTACGCGGCACCGCCCCGATCACCGTCGGTCAGGTGGCCGTCGACTATTCCGAGCGCGACACCGTCCTGCGCGAACCGGTGACCGACCCCGAGGACCGGGCGGTCATGCTCGCCGCCCACGCGGACAAGCAGCGTGAGACGATGCTGGCGCGCCACCGGATGGCCCCGATCGGCGGCATGAACGTCACAGTCGCGCTGACCGGCAACCGCAGCAGCCTGCGCATCGTGAACATCGAGCCGCAGGTCCTCACCCGCATGCCGGTGTCGGAGGGCGCCCGCCTGATCGTCATCAAGGGCGGCGAGGCGGGCACCGTCGAGATGGCCGCCGACCTCGACCGTCCCACGCCCCGGTTCACGAGCGGCGGCGAAACCCCGTACTTCCGGAAGAAGCAGATCGACCTCAAACGGGACGAGCCGGTCACGCTCAGCCTGAGCTTCTCCGGCAAGAAGGCGTACTACGAGTTCGATCTCCGGGTCACGGTGCTCGCGGACGGCCGTACGGAAGAGGTCGTGATCAAAGGGCCGGACGGAGGGCCGTTCCGGTTGAGCGGCGAGGCCGCCCGCTACCGGACCTACTACCGGCAGGCGCCGCAGGGAGGCTGGCAGCCGGTCTCCTGTCAGGGGCGCCGGACGTGCTGATCACCCGTTGCGTCAAGGCCCTGACGGCGCTCTCGGTGGCCGCCGCGCTCGCGGTCGCCGACGACGGGCGGCCTGCGCCGGAACTCATCGGGTGGAAGGCTGCCTGGTCGGTCCCCGCCGGGGAGGATGCCCTGCAGTCCCGCCTGTCCGGCGACAACCTGCTCTTGGAGACGCCAGGGACGGTGACCGTGCGCGACGCCGATACCGGCGCGATCCGGCGTACCGTCTCCACCGCGGTCACGAACCCTACCGTCCTCTCCACCGAGGCCGGGATCCTCTTCTTCACCGATTCGACGAAGGGAGTGACCAACTGGGTCGTGCACGCGTACGATCTCGCCTCCGGCAGCGTCTTGTGGCGGCACGCGGTACCCGCGTCGGAGAACGGCGACCTCCCGCAGATCCAGGTGGTAGGGCGCGCAGCCGTCCTCTACCAGCGGAGATCCGGGCTGCTCTCGCTCGACGCCCGAACCGGCGGCGTCCAGGCACGCGCCGGCGACCTGCCGGACCGCGACGGGGTGATCACCGGCACCTCCCGGTCCGTGATGCTCCTGACCCGCTGCAAGAACGGCGGCGTCCAGCTCGCCTCCTACGACCCGCGCACGCTGCGCCGGAACTGGACGCGTCCGGTCACCACCCGGCACACCGCCGCAGACGACGGCGCGCGGCTCGGCTACGAGCAGCCGCCGGAGGGCTTCGTCGTCGCGGACGACGGCGCGTGGATCGGGTACGAGCAGGCGCCGGAGGGCTTCGTCGTCGCGGATGTACACGACGAGCGGTTCCTCTTCGCCGAGGACGGCACGCCGCGGCCTATCTCTGACCTGCCCATCTCTCACGGGCTCGGCGGCAACGGCCGCTGGAGCATGCCGTTGGAGGTCGGCCGTCATCCCGACGTCGAGGACTCCGCCGGATTCGACTCGAACAACGCGTGGCCGCTGCCCGGCTTCCTCATCTCGCGCGACCGCGATACCGGCCGTCTCGGCGCATTCCCCCTGGACAGGCCGCTCCCCCACTACATCACTCTCCTGGGGTCGACCTCGCACCTGGCCCTCATCCACAGTGACGCCCATGTCACCGCCTTCCGTCCCGTCTACGGACGTCCCACTGGGCCCGTCGCGCTCGGCGGCGTCCCGCCGGGCGACTGGCCGGACGCGTGCTCCTTGCTCACTCCGCGCGACGTCGCCCCCGGCGCCCGCTTCCTCCCCGGCCGCAGGTCGCTGGGCCGCCTCACGCTGCCCAAGCCCGTGACCTGCGACTGGGTGCCGCCCGAGGACGACCGCGGAGTCGTCTCGCTCTCCGTGAGCTGGGTGTCCCCGGACGCCGGCGCCCTCTTCGCCGCCGCGGCCGGGCAGATCAAGGGGCACGAGAGCTTCGACTACGACCCCACGATCGAGGGCGAGGGCATCTTCTCCTACACGGCCCACGGCCCCCGCGGGACCTTCGGCGCGACGCTCGTCAACGTGGGCCCGGTCATCGTCCATCTGACGTCGCCATCCAGGCTGGTCCAACGCCTGGCCGCGGCCCGGGTGCGCGACAACCTGATGGCCCGCTACCGGCCAGGGGAGCGCGTCCGTCCTCCGGCGCGGACGGGCGGCTGGACCCACCTCGCCGACGAGGGCGTCCGCGCCGACCCGGTGGTGGACGGCGATGTCGTCTACGCCGGCGCCGACGACGGGCTGTACGCCCTGGACGCCGCCACCGGCCGTATGCGCTGGAGGTCAGGACCGGCCGCGCCCATGCTGGTGGACGGCCTACTCTACGGCGCGAGGAGCGACGGGGTGGCGGCCGTCGACGCCGCCACCGGCCGGATGCGATGGAACCGCCAGTTTGACGCCAGTGACATCGTGATCCAGGCCGGCGGCGTGTACGCGGGCGTCGGCTTCACCCACGTCATCGCGCTGGACGCCGCCACCGGCAAGCAGCGGTGGCGATTCCGCGTCCCCGGCTCCCTGGGCAACGTGGCCGTGGCCGCCGGCACCGTCTACGTGAGCAGCCAGGAAGGTCGCGTGGGCAGCGAGCAAGGCCTGCTGTCCGCCCTCGACGCCAAGACGGGCGCCCTTCGCTGGCGCTCCCGTCTGGGCGCCGCCAACTCCATCCCGGCCGGTTACCTCACCGCGACCAAGGAGGCCGTCTTCGCGGTCACCGGCGCGAGGGTGGTCGCGCTCGACCCCGCCACGGGGAAGGCGCGATGGCGCGCCGGCTTCGGCGACCTCGTCCGGTACGACCCCATCATGATCGGCGGCACCGTCTACCTCGGCGACCTCGCCGGACGCACGTACGCGTTGGACACCGCCTCCGGCCAGGAGCGATGGAGGCTTACCACCGCAGGCGACAGCGGCCTCTGGAGCGTGACCGAGTCACGAGGGACGGTCTACATCGGCGGCCAGGACCTGCACGCCCTCGACCCCGAAACCGGGCAAGAACGGTGGCGCAGGCCGCTCACCGCCAAGGTGTCGGTCCACGGGGACACTGTCTTCGCCCGAGACGAGGGTGGCATGCTGCACGCGCTGGACGCGGCCACCGGCGCGCCCCGCTGGCGCTTCCAGACCGGCGGCCATTTCCAGACGCTGCCGGTCGTGGCCGACGGTCTTGTCTACGTCGGCAGCTCGAACGGCAACCTGTACGCGCTGCGCGCCACGGACGGACTCCCCGGGCCGAATCCGGCCGAGCTTGACCGGCGCCCCGGGTGAGTACGGGTCGTTCGGTGCGAATCGCCGGTGAGCCGGCCACCCGGCTCGCGCTGCTGGAAACCCTGTCCGCGGCTGGCCGCCTGTGCCAGGCCTGTGGCTTTCGCGTGCATCGTCCGGGCGGCGGCGCGGCGCCGTCCTCCACACGCCGAAAACGCGTACGCGCTGCCTGCCGGGATCAACTCCCGGCAGGCGTCCCACACATCCGGCTCCATCGGCCGCTCGGGACGATGCCCCATCATGCCGCCGGCCTGACCCCCGACCTACATGATCGGAGCCCTGACCAACAACATCATCAGAACACTCCTGGCTGCCGGGTCGCGACGTCGGTCGGGTCGCCCGCTACGTCCCCGTGTGACCGTCCGCCGGGAAGCGCGAGATCGCCGTCATCTGCGTCGTCAGGCATCGTGTGCGCACGCGCGTCACTCGTTCTGGGCGTCCCGGAGCTTCGGCACCGCCAGCCTCGCCGCCCGCTTGCTCAGACCGGGCTCGAACGCTCCGAAGAACCCGTCGCTCACCAGCAGCGTGACGGCGTTCTTGACTCTGATGAGCACGACATCCGCCGCCTGAAGCTCGGCGTTCCTCGTCGCCATCGTCTCCTTGTACCTGATCCCGTACACCCAGTTCCCGACCGTACCGACGGAGAGCTTGGTGATGGCCGACTTGGCGCGCTTGGTCTTCGTCTTGGTGCCGACGCAGTCCCGGACCATGACCTTGCCCACCGTCTGCCAGGCGGCCATCTTGGCCGAGGTGCCGCTGACGGCGAACTGCTTGACGCCCGACGGCAGGCCCTCCTTGTCGATGTAGACGGCTGCCGGGCTGCTGAGGAGGGGCTTCAGCGCCCTCATCGCTCGTACGCACTTCTTCGTGTGGGCCGAGTCGGCGTCCAACGCCTCGCGGATGTGCTTCGGGTTGGGGGCGTAAGCGTCGCCCAGGTCCTCGGGTGTGATGAGGGCTTCACTCAACTGGGCCGAGGTCAGGGGCTTGTCGGGGGCGGTGGCCAGCGCGGGGGTGGCGGAGGCCAGAAGGAGGGCGGCGGCAGTGCCACCTAAGATCACGGAGCGCATGGGATCGCATCCTAGTGAGGTGATCACCGGGGGTCCCAGGTGTTTCGTCACACGACCGTCTCGATCTCGGTGGCGGTCCGTGGTGGCTGGGGTCCCTCGGGAGATGCCCCCTCTGGGAACGCGCGCGGAAGAAGACGGTCCGTTGTGGCTGAGGTCCCTCCAGAGATGCCCCCTCTGGGAACGCGGACGAAGACGGTCCGTTGTGGCTGAGGTCCTTCAGAATGGACATCCCCTCCCAGGGACGCCGTAGAGACCGCCTTTCTTCATTACGCCACTATGGCCGATGAGCGCGCCTTCCGCGCGATTTACAGCGCGCATGTGAATTGTCCACCAAGGCGCCATATATTCGCCACAATTTCGCCATACGACTGCATCCACCTGCGCAGATGTGAGATTTCAGCATCTTGAGCGGCGATTTGAACATCTACCTAAGCCCCGGCCCTTGTTGAGTAGGTTTCGATCATTTACTGTCCAGGTGATCAATTCACTCACCTTGGAGTGGCGGATGAAAAAGTGGGTTTTATCCTGCATCATCATGGCGTTAGCGGCCACGACAGGCGTGAGCGTGCCGGCCCATGCCACGTCGGCGAATCTGATTGACCAGCCCCCGACGATAGAGCCCGGGTTGAGCGCGCGGCTGGCCGCCGGTGCCAAGATCAGGGTGAATGTGATCACCAAGAGCCGGACGGATCTGCCTGAGGCGTCGAGTGCCGGTCAGGTGCTGCAGACGATGTCCCGGTTCCCCATGGTCACCTTGCGCGTCGACGCGGCGGCGGTGGACCGGCTGGCCAAGCTGCCGAACGTGGTGAGCGTGTCGGAGGACAAGCCCGTACCACCGGTGCTCGCCGAGAGCATCCCGCTGATCGGCGCGGACAAGACTCGGGCGGCCGGGTTGACCGGCGCGGGCAGCGTGGTGGCCGTGCTGGACACCGGCGTCGCCGTCAAGCACCCCTTCCTGGGCGGACGGGTGATCGAGCAGGCCTGCTTCTCCCCCATCGACGCCGACTACGGCGCCACCAGCCTGTGCCCGAACGGCACCGCCACGCAGACGGGAGCCGGCTCGGCCGACTCCGAGAGCGGGCCGTGCGCCGACGCGGCCCTCGACTGTGATCACGGCACGCACGTGGCCGGGATCGCGGTCGGCGACGGCACGAACGTGGCCGGCGCCCCGCCGGCCGGGGTCGCCCCTGGGGCCAAACTCGTCGCCATCCAGGTGTTCAGCAAGTTCACCACCGACGACTTCTGCGGGGTGGGCGCCGCGCCGTGCGTGCTGAGCTTCACCAGCGCCCAGGTGGCGGGACTGGAGAAGGTCCTGCAGCTGAAGGAGGCCGGTACGGCGCTGGTGGCCGCCAACCTGAGCCTGGGCGGCGGCCAGTACACCTCCGCGTGTGACACCGACCCGCGCAAGCCGGCCATCGACGCGCTCCTGGCGGCCGGGGTGGCCACGGTGGTCGCGGCCGGGAACAACGGCTACGGCGACGCGGTCAGCGCGCCCGCCTGTGTGCCCTCGGCCATCACGGTCGGCAGCACCACCGACACGGACGAGGTGTCCGCCTTCAGCAACCGCGGTCCGCTGCTGGACCTGTTCGCCCCCGGCACGTCGATCGTCTCCTCGGTGCCCGGCAACACCTTTGGGTCGCTGAGTGGTACGTCGATGGCCGCTCCGCACGTGGCCGGCGCGCTGGCCGTGCTCCGCCAGGCCTTCCCCCAGGCGAGCATCGGGCAGCTGGAAGCGGCCATGGAGAGCACGGGCAAGCCCATCGCCTATACCAGCGCCACCACGCCCCGCCTCCGGCTGGACAGCGCGGCCCTCCCGCCGACCCAGCCCACCGACGGCGCCCTCTGGCCGATGTACTTCTCCAACTTCAACGACTACGCCATCCCCGACCCGGGCAGTGTGGACTCGCCGATCGTGGTGAGCGACCTCCTCGGCAAGACCCCGTCCCAGGTGCACGTCTACGTCTCCATCCAGCACCCTTGGGTGGGTGATCTGAAGCTCTCCCTGATCAGCCCAGACGGAAAGGCATATGTGCTGAGGTCGCCGTCCTCGGACGGCAGCGATTTCATCGACGAGACGTACGACGTGGACATCAGCGCCGTGACGAAGCAGAACGGGACCTGGAAGCTGCGTGCCGCGGACGGCTGGTCACCCCATGCCGGCATCATCGATGCCTGGTCGATGGACTTCCCCTACTTCGAGAACTGGACCGAATACGCCATCCCGGACAAGGGCCGCCTCGTCAAATCGCCCATCACGGTCACGGGCTGGCTCCCGGGTAACGCACCCCAGAAGATGACGGTCTCCGTGGACATCAGTCATCCCTGGAGAGGCGACCTGAAGATCGATCTGATCGGCCCGACCGGCATCGTTTATCCGCTTCGCGCGGCGAACTCCAAAGACGACGCCGACCAGATCGAGGAGACCTATCCGGTGGATGGAAGATCCTCACCGGCCAACGGGACGTGGACGTTACGCGTCGAAGACGTCACAACCGGCGACACCGGCTACATCAACGGGTGGATGCTGAGGTTCTGAACCGTCGGCACCGGGTGTGAGGGGCCGGTGAGCCCCTCACACCTCAAGCCTTAAAATCGATAAGCCTTAAAATCGATAAGCCTCAAGTCGATAAACCTCAAGGCCAGTCGATCGACGGACGAAGCGGGACGCCGGAGTGTCCCTCCGAGTCCAGCTTGACCCCCAGCACCTGGTGCAGCTGCACCTTGTTGCGTTCGAAGCCCACGATGCAGCCCGCCATGTACAGGGCCCAGACGCGGGCGGTCCCCATGCCCACCTCCTGCACCGCGTCGGCCCAGTTGGCGTCGAGGTTGGCGCACCAGTGCCGGAGGGTCTCGGCGTAGTGCTCGCGCAGGTTCTCCTCGTGGCGGATCTCGAAGCCGAGGTCCTCCATCTGCCTGACCAGGTAACCGACCGACTCCAGCTCGCCGTCGGGGAAGACGTAGCGGTTGATGAAGCCGCCCTTGTTGAACGTCTTCTCGGTGCCGGTCGGCCGGGTGATGCAGTGGTTGAGCAGGCGGCCGCCCGGCTTGAGCTTGCTGTAGAGGAAGGCGAAGTAGGACGGCAGGTTGCGCTTGCCGATGTGCTCCGTGAGACCGATGGAGCTGACCGCGTCGAATTCCGACTCGACGACGTCGCGGTAGTCCATGAAGCGGACCTCCGCCAGGTCCTCGAGGCCGGCCTCGACGATGGCCTTCTGGGCCCATTCGGCCTGCTGCTTGCTGAGGGTGACGCCCAGGGCCTTGACGCCGTAGTGCTTGGCGGCGTGCATGACCATGCCGCCCCAGCCGCAGCCGACGTCGAGCAGCCGCATGCCGGGCTTGAGGCCGAGCTTGCGGGCCACCAGGTCGAACTTGGCGTATTGCGCTTCCTCCAGCGACGACTCCTTGGTGGGGAAGACGGCGCAGGTGTAGGCCATGGACGGGCCCAGGACCCACTCGTAGAAGCGGTTGGAGACGTCGTAGTGGTGGTGGATCGCCTCGGCGTCACGCTGCTTGGCGTGCCGGGAGCCGAGCTTGGCCAGCGTGCTCTGGCGGATCTCCTGCGGCGGCGCCGGGACGCGCATCATCAACGGCTTCAGGCCCAGCGATCGGACGGCCGCCACCTTCTCGGCGGTCGTCAGGTCGTTGGTGGTGATGTTCCACATGCGGTCGAGCAGTGTGTACATGTCGCCGTGGACGTCGATGTGGCCGGAGATGTACGCCCGGGCCAGGCCGAGCTCTCCGGGTGCCTGCGCGAGGTAGGCGACCGCTATCGGGGACTTCACCTCCAGGGCGAGGTCCGCGCCGTCCGGCCCCGCCTTGCTGCCGTCGTAGGCCATGAACGCGATGTTGGCCTGCGGGCCAACGATCTTCTCAAAGATGGATGCGAGAGCCATCTGCTCACCTTCCCCGTACACACTTGTCGTACAGGTCAAGCATTCGGCCGTTCGGGTCGTATTCCTGCTTGACCGGCCAGTAAGCATCGCCGTTGTACAGCTGCCAGAACTGCTCACGGGCGTAGAAAGAAGTCGAGTAAAGCGACTTGTGCCCGTCGAGCTCGTGCACAGAGTTCTCGATGAGACGGTTGTAATAACCGTCGAACTGCCCCCGTGGCAGTGGCACCATTCCCCAGAAGCCGAAGTTCACGTACAGCTTGCCGGGCTCCAGGGGGTAGAGCGGCCAGCGGGAGGAGGCCCGCAGCGGGCACATCCACACCGGCGTCATGCCGACCTTGTCGTGAAAGAACTCCAGGAACTCCGCGCCCCGCTCGACCGGGGTCTCGACGTCCTGGATGACCGATTCCTGGACGGGCTGGTCGCGCCATCTGTCGACCCGCGCGACCACCCCGTATTTCCGGTCGAGCGCGACCAGCCGCCGGTAGACGTCGGAGCGCATCCAGCGGCGCGGCATCAGCGAGCGGACCACCGGCTGCTGCACGCCGAAGGCACGCGAGCACCAGAACCAGTCGGTGTCCCAGCGCCACAGGTAGTCGCGGATGCTCAGCCAGTCGCGGTTGCGCTGCCTGATGGACTGGTAGTAGATCCGCATGCCGGTGTAGTCGGAGGTGTAGGGCGCACGCTCGGCGAAGCGGCCGACCGTGAGATACATCTCCCCCGGCTCGAAGAAGACACCGTCGATGAAGTCGACGGGCTCCCCGTCATGCTCCATGCTGTCGCAGATCTCCTGCATGGCCAGCATGCACTTGTCGGCGTCGGTGAACTTGACGTGCGTCAGCTTGACGTAGGGCTGGACCTTCCTGAGCTTGATCCTGATGCGCAGGGCGTAGCCGAGCGTGCCGTAGGAGTTGGGGAAGGCCCGGAACAGGTCGCGGTGCTCGTTGTCGTCGCGGGCGACGACGATGCGGCCGTCGCCGGTCAGGATCTCGAGCTCCTCGACCGACTCGTGCGGCAGCCCGTCTCTGAAGCTGGTCGACTCGATCCCGAGCCCCGTCACCGCGCCGCCCAGCGTGATCGTCTTGAGCTGGGGCACCACATAGGGCATGAGCCCGTGCGGCAGCGTGGCGTCGACCAGGTGCTCGTAGGTCGTCATGCCCTGGACCTCGGCCGTCATCGTCACCGGGTCGACACTGATGACCTCGTCGAGCTCCCTGGCGGAGAGCTTGGCGGTCTTGCCCGAGTCGCGGAATCTGAAGAGGTTGGACGTGGCCTTGGACAGCCGGGGCGAAGCGTCCCCCGGGATCTCCGCGTACGACTGCCTGATGTGCTCTACTGCCCGTCGGTGTGTCGACATCGTTGTCGTCACGGAAGCACCCCCTTGAGCCGGTAGAGATCGTCCGTAAGAAGGTATCTCCCTGGACTGACATCGACCAGACCGGGGTCGTTAAAGACTCGAAAACTGTTTATCGTGCCCGGTCGAATGCCTACGCGGTGGGCGAACCCGGAAACTTCCGGCAGATGATCGGCGAGACCCCGTTGATCACGTTGGCCACCTCGTGGCCGTCCAGCGCGGCCGTGAGGTTGGCCATCGTGGCCGTGAGCAGGCGTCCGGTGGACTCCGGCGTCACTCCGGCGACGTGCGGCGACAGCAGCACGCCGTCGATCTCGCGCAGCGGGTCGCCGTCGGGCAGGGGCTCGATGTCGAACACGTCGAGCGCGGCGCCGCCGAGATGCCCGTCGGTGAGCGCGCCGGCCAGCGCCGCCTGGTCGACGACCCCGCCCCTGGCCGCGTTGACCAGTAACGCGCCCTGCTTCAGCCGCCTGGGGTCGATCAGGCCACGAGTCTCGTCGGACAGCGCGATCACCACGACGACCACGTCGGAGTCGGACAGCAGCGGTGCCAGCTCCTGGTAGCCCGGCTCGGCGCGAGGCGTGCGGGTCCAGTAGGACACCTGGCAGCCGAACGCCCGGAACAGCCGGGCGCAGGCCGCGCCGATCGGACCGTAGCCGACGATGCCCACCTGCCGGCCGTGCAGCTCGCGGGGCTGCAGCCCCTGCTGCGGCCAGTGGCCCGCGCGGACGGCGGCGTCGGCCTCGGCGAGCTTGCGCGACAGCGACAGGGCGGCGGCCAGGCACCACTCGGACACCGCGACGGCGCTGACGCCCGCCGTGTTGGCCAGCGGCACGCCCGCGGCGGCCAGCGCGGTTAGGTCGTGGCCGTCGACGCCGACCGAGGGCTGCTGGACGAAGGCCAGCCGGGGCGCGGCGGCCACCGCCTCGGCGTCGAGCGCCAGCAGCGCCGTCCAGTCGCCGAGCACGATCTCCGCCTCGGCCAGCGAGGCGAGGAGCGCGGCGCGGTCGCGGGCCGGTGGCACCCGCACGGCCACCCGGTCGCCGAGCGGCGCGAGCAACTGCCGCAGCACCTCCTCGGGGAGCGGCGCCAGCGCGAGCAGATTCCAAGGCGTCATGCCACACCACCGGCACTCTGATTCCGGGGCGTCATGCCATCACCGGCATGACCGTGGAGGGGTTACTCATGCCGCTACCGTAAAGCTGGCGATCACCTGCCGCATCAACCCCTGGTCTTGTTTCCAGCGCGCCTCGGTGGCCGTCCACGACAGGACGTAGGCGGTGTCCCCGATCGCCACCGCCCGCTGCACCTCGTGGTACTTCACGCCCTGCGTGCTCCACGGCGCGTCGCCGGTCGGCCCCGCCGTGTAGGTGAACTCCCATTCCACGGCCTTGGTCCCCTGGTGGGTGACGGACCTGCGGCGCAGGGTCCGAACGTCCTGGTCGTTCTGCCCGGCGGTCTCCTGCGAGTCGCGGATGATCTGGTTCGGGTCCGGGTTGACGTAGATGGCCTGGACGCCGAAGTGCCCGCTCCGGTCCCGGCGCGTCCACTCGGTGTAGGCCTCCTTGCGGGCGCCCCGCCAGCCGATGGGCCGCATGATGGACCAGCCGTCGGGGGACTTCCAGGCCCGTACCGTCGCCACCACCCTGGTCGGGGTGGGCGTCGGGGTGGGGGTGGGCGTCGCGCTGGTCTCGGCGCTGGGCGGCGGCGTGCTCGGCGGCGCGCTGGCCACGGCGCTCTGCGTGACGCGCGGCGCGCCTTCCGCCGACCCGCTGAACTTGAAGAAGGCGAACCCGCCGCCGGCGACCACCAGCACCGCCGCCGCTGCCGCCGCGAGGAGGGTACGGCCGCCGCGGGGCGGCTTCGGCTCCACCACGACCCGGTCGGCGTTCGGCTGCTTGGCGGCGACGACGGCGGCCAGCAGCGCGTCTGCCTGCTCGGCGTTGACCCGTTCGTGCGGCTCCTTGCGTAGCAGCCCTTGCAGGACCGGGTGCATGATCGGCGGGATCCGGCGGTAGTCCGGCTCCTCGCTCAGCAGCGCGTTCAGCGTGGCCATGGGATCGCCGCGCTCGAACGGCGACCGGCCGACCAGCGTGGCGTAGAGCGTGGCCCCGAGCGACCACAGGTCGGAGGCGGGCCCGGACTCGGCCGCGCGCACCCGTTCGGGAGCCAGGAAGCTCGGCGAGCCGGTCACCATCCCGGTCTGGGTGAGCGACGCGTCTCCTTCGGCGGTGGCGATGCCGAAGTCGGTGAGCACGGCCCGGCCGTCGTCGGTGAGCAGGATGTTGCTCGGCTTGACGTCGCGGTGCAGGATCCCGACCTCATGCGCGGCCCGCAACGCCGACAGCACCTGGCGGCCCACGTCGGCCGCCTGCCGTACCGGAAGAGCGCCGGAGGTGGCGACGACCTCCTCCACCGAGGGGTGGCGTACCAGCTCCATGATGATCCACGGCCGGCCGTCCTCCTCGACCACGTCGTAGATCGCGACGACGGACGGGTGGTTCAGCCGTGCCGCCATACGCGCCTCGCGGGCGGTACGGAGCAGCTGCCGTTCCTGGTCGGCCCGGGGCAGTCCCGCGGGCAGGAGCACTTCCTTAACGGCGATCTGCCGGTTGAGCAGTGTGTCGCGGCCTTCCCAGACCACGCCCATACCGCCGCGCCCCAGTTCGCGCAGTAACTGGTAGCGCTTGGCCACCAGCTGGTTGCTATCCGAAACCATGTCCAACCCTTGTAGACCCACCCGAACAGTGGGCAAGTTTCCCATACCTCGCGTATGTCTGCCTGGAGGTCGGGAAGGCGTCTTGCCAGAGGTCACCGAATGTTGTTCTACTGAGGCCAGCCGAGTCGTAGGAGATGCCGATGTCTGAAGGCCGTCAGGGCCCGCTCGCCGGGATCCGGGTGCTGGAGCTCGCGGGGCTCGCGCCGGGCCCGTTCGCCGGGATGATGCTCGCCGACCACGGCGCCGACGTGCTGCGCGTCGACCGCGTGTCCGCCGTCTCCGACGAGCCGCGGACGGACGTCATGGACCGCGGCAAGCACACCATCGGCCTGGACCTGAAGTCGCCCGAGGGCGTCGCCGCGCTCAAGGAACTGGCGAGGAACGCCGACGTCGTCATCGAGGTGTTCCGGCCCGGAGTGGCGGAGCGGCTCGGCATCGGCCCCGCCGACCTCCACGCGGTGAACGAGCGGCTGATCTACGGCCGGATGACCGGCTGGGGACAGGACGGGCCGCTCGCCACCACCGCGGGCCACGACATCGACTACATCGCGATCTCCGGCATCCTGTCGATGCTCGGCCGCGCGGAGGACAAGCCGACGCCGCCGATCAACATCCTGGGCGACTTCGCCGGCGGCGGTCTCATGCTCGCGTACGGCGTGCTGCTCGCCCTGTTCGAGCGGGAACGCACCGGCAAGGGCCGAGTGATCGACGCGGCCATGGTGGACGGCGCCGCGATCCTGTTCGCGATGTTCTACCACGGCGTGCAGAGCGGCTTCTGGGGCCCGCGCGGCACGAACCTGCTGGACACCGGCGCGCCCCACTACGACACCTATGAGACGGCCGACGGGGAGTTCATGGCGGTCGGCTCGCTGGAGCCGCAGTTCTGGAACGCGATGGTGACCCGGATGGGGCTGACGGACCTGCCGGACCGCGGCGACAAGAAGCAGTGGCCGGCGCTCAAGGCCCGCCTGGCCGAGGAGTTCAAGTCGCGGACGCGGGCGGAGTGGGAGGCGGTGTTCGAGGGCTCCGACGCGTGCGTGTCGCCGGTCCTGTCCATGAAGGAGGCCGTCCGGCATCCGCACAACGTGGCCAGGGGCGCCTTCGCCGACGTCGGCGGGCTCAGCCAGCCGGTACCCGCCCCGCGCCTGCTCGGCGTACCGGACCAGGACCTCTCACCCGCCACCCGGCTCACCGACCTGTCCGCCTGGGGCCTGAGCGCCGAGGCCGCGGAGAAGCTGCGCTCCCAGGGGGTGCTGGCCTGACATGAACCCCGACCTGCTCGACGGCGCCCTGTACGCGGGCGACCCGGCACCCGTCTACGCCTGGCTGCGCGAGCACTCCCCCGTTCACCACGACGCCGCCAACGGGCTGTGGGGCATCTCCCGCCACGCCGACATCACGGCCATCGAGCGCGATCCCGGGCTGTGGACCAGCACCGGCGGCTACCGCCCCCAGCTGCCCTCCGATCCGTCGATGATCGGCATGGACGACCCGGAGCACGCCGAGCACCGCCGCCTCGTCTACCGCCGCTTCACGCCGCGCTACGTCCACGAGCGCTACGCCGCCCGCGTCCGCGAGGTCGTCGTCGAGCTGATCGACCAGGCCCTGGAGACCGGCACCGTCGACGCGGTGCCCGCCCTGGCCGCGCCGCTGCCCGCCCGCATGATCGGCTGGCTGCTCGGCTTCCCCGACACGGACTGGCCGCGGCTCAAGCACTGGTCGGAGACCACGATCGTGGCGGGCGGCGGCCTGCGCTACGTCACGCACGAGGCCGCGGTCGCCGCGGGCGAGTTCGGCGAGGCCGTACTGGCCCTGGCCGCCGAGCGCCGGACGTGCCCGGCCGACGACCTGGTGACCCTGTGGTCCGGCCGGGCCGCCTACGACGACGACCACCTGGCGAACGAGGCGCTGCTGCTGCTCGACGGCGGCGCGGAGACCACTCGTACGGTCATCGCGACCGCGATCGACGCGCTGATCCGGCACCCGGACCAGTGGCGGCTGCTGCGGGAGGACCGCGGCCTGATCGAGAACGCCGTGGAGGAGTTCATCCGCTGGACCACCCCGATCCTGAACATGTGCCGCTCGGCCACCCGCGACACCGAGCTCCACGGGCAGCGCATCGGCCGCGGCCAGCAGGTCCTGCTCATGTACGGCTCGGCGAACCGGGACGAGTCGGTGTTCGACCGCCCGGAGGTGTTCGACGTGACGCGCAAGCCGGGCGGGCACATCGCGTTCGGCCTGGGGACCCACTTCTGCCTGGGCGCGTCCCTGGCCCGGCTGGAGTTACGGATCTTCTTCGAGGAGTGGATCGACCGGGTGGGCTCAGCCGCCTGGGCCGACGACGCGGGCCCGCGCATCCTGCCCAACGCGTTCGTGCGCGGCGTCACGTCCTTTCCCGTCGTGCTCTCGCCGCGCGGGTGAACTGGTCGTCGAAGCGGCGGGGGAAGGGCACCATCCGATGCTTGTGCCGGTACGGCGCGGCCTGCCGTACCACGTTGAACCCGGCGGCGGAGACGATGCGGCCGGCCGTGGCGAACAGCGGCCAGGCCGGGCGGACGGCGAGGTGGGCCACCCCGGCGGGCAGGCCGGGCGGCGCGGCGGGCGAGACGAGCACGAGGCGCGGGCTGAGACCTTCGTGGACGGCGCTCTCGCGGGCGTACGCCACCAGCTCCAGGATCTCGCCCGGCGGCCCGGAATGCACGATCAGCCAGTCCCCCGAAGCCGTCAGCCAGTCTTCCGGAGCCGTGGCGGGCGGGGCCGGTGGATCGGCCAGTGCCAGCGGGACCACCTCGTCCGACACCGACTCCAGGTAGGCCAGGTGGGGATCGCTCACCGGCTCGGCCAGCCACGTCCGGTGGAAACGCAACGGCCGGGCCGGGATCAGCGGCCGGTACGCGTCCCAGCGCAGCAGCCTGGCCAGGTGCACGACACGCGGCCCCGGCGGCACCGCCGCCTCGATCTCGCCGTCGAGCCCGGCGGGAAAGGCGTCCACCACGATCTCGTCGGCCCGCGCGAGCACGGCCGGGTCGCGCGGCCACTCGGTGCGGATCGTGGCCGCGGCGCCCGGATGGACCGTGTGCAGGTAGGCCCGGACCCGCGTGAGATGGCCGAGCCCGCCGCCTCTGGCGTAACAGACGATCATGCGCTCTCGTGGAACACCCTCAGGTAGCCCTCCGTCTCGGCGGTCACCGTGAAGTCCCTGCGTACCCGCTCGGCCGCCGCCGTGCCGAGCTTGGCCAGCTGCTCGTCCGTCGCCCGCGCGGCCTGGTCGACCGCCGCCCGGCACTCGTGCGGGTCCCCGGCGGCGAAGCGGAAGCCGATCTCGTCGTCGACCAGGTCGGCCAGCCCGCCCGCGTCGGAGGCGAGCAGCGGGACGCCGAGGGCGGCGGCCTCCAGGGCCACGTTCGGCAGCCCGTCGTAGAACGAGGGCAGCGCGACCAGGTCGCAGGCGGCGTAGAGCGCGGGCAGCTCGTACCGGTCGAGGAACGGCAGCCGCGTGTGCCCGACCGGCACGTCCAGGTCCGCCTCCAACTCCCCGACGAGCAGCAGGTGGAACAGGTCCGCGTGCCCGGAGGCGGCCAGCGCGTCGAGCAGGAAGCCGACGCCCTTCTTGTTCTTGAGCTGCCCGATGAGCCCGATCGTGCGCCGGCCGGCGGCGGCCCGCCTGGCCAGGCCCGCCGCGCGTTCGGAGGGCAGGATCTGCCAGCCGGCGGTGTCGATGCCATTGGCCACCCACCGCACCCGCGCCTCCGGAACCAGCGCGGACACCAGCGGCGCGTGCCCCGAGGCCACCACGCACACCGTGGCCGAGGCCCGTAACGCGTCGAGCAGGGCGCCCCTCCGGCGCAGCGAGAAGACGCCGGTGTCGAAGTCGTTGCCGCGCAGCAGCGTCACCAGCGGCGCGCCGAGCCACGCGGCCAGGATCGGGGCGCCGAGCATGGCGTATGTGCCGCCGAACGCCACCACGTGCGTGTACGACTCACCGCGCAGCACGGTCCACAGCCGGCGCAGCGCGTGCTCGGGATTGTCCTCCAGCGGCACGGTGAGCAGCCGCCCGCCCCGCTCGCCGCCGGTCTGCCAGGGCCGGTCCCGCCTGGTCAGGTGCGCGACGTCGATCTCCACGCCCGCCTCACGCAGGCCCCTGACGATCCTGTCGCAGGACTCGGCCATGCCGCCCCTGCTCGGCGGGTAGTGCTCGGTGAGCCACAGCAGCCGCATCAGCTGTCCACGAAATCGCGCTCGTCGCCGTCGCCGAAGTCACCGAAGTCGCCCTGGTCCTCGGGGTCGAAGGCGCCTCTGTCGTAGTCGTCGAACGTGCCGTACCAGCCGGGGTCCTGGTAGGTGGAGGAGGTGCTCTGGTAGTGGTCGCGGCGGAAGCCGCTGGTCCAGAACGGGTCGTAGGCGGAGCCGTAGCCCTGGGCGGTCGCGCACTCGGGACAGACGCCGCCGGGACCGACGTGCCGGTCACAGATCGGCCTGCCGCACCCGGCGCAGGCGGCGACCGGCGCCCGGCCGCAGCGGCCGAGCACGAAGAATCCGGTGCTCACCATGCACGGGATCACGCGGCCCGCCTCCTTTGCGTCCACCTGAACGGTTCGGTCGCCACCGTCATGATCGCCCCGAGCTGGTCGCGCTCGGCGGGCAGCGGCACCTTGGCGGCGGCCCTGATCACGGTCTTCACGCCCGGACGGACCTTCACCCGGATCCACCACGGCGGCGGGCTGCCCGGCCGCGCCGGCACCTGGCCCTTGGCCAGCGAGCGGCTGGTCCGAATGTGCTGTACGGCCTTCGTCTTGGTCTTGGTCTTGTGCTTGCCCCGCGGGTTGACCTTGACGACGCGGCGGCGCCTGACCAGGTCGGTGACGGCGAGCGTGAGCACGCTGCCGTCGCGTAACTCCGAGCGGACGCTGAGCCACGGATCGCGCACCCACCACTCCTCGGCCCGCCGCACCGGCCGTACGACCGGCAGGGACCGGCGCGGGCTCTCCTTGCCGGGGACGCCGTGGCCGCGCAGATCCGCGGTGATACCGACCACGCCGCCGCCGACGTCTTCACAGAGCACCCTGATCAGCGGCACGAGCAGGCTCTCCGTACGCGCGGGCAGCCGCCACTTGGGCCGGCGGACGAGCCCGCGATGCCGGGAGAGGCTGGCCAGCAGCGCCGCCCATTCCGCCTTGGGCAGCGTGGCCGAGAGCGTGTGCTCCCAGATGAGGGTCTGGTGCAGCGGGTGGAACCCGGCGATCGCCGCCCGTGTCTTCCGCCAGAACATGGCTCGAAACACTACACACGGCGATAAACCTCGGCGAGCCTCGCCCGGGAATCCGCCCAGCTGGGCACCCTGACCCTGGCCCGCTCCGCCATCGCCCGCGCCTGGTCGGGGTACTCCAGGAGGATCCGGATCGCGCGAGCCAACTCGGCGGGCCGATCGGGCGCGACCAGCCGCCCGTCCTCCCCCAGGATCTCCCGTACGGCCGGCAGGTCCGAGGCCACCACCGGTGTGCCGGCCGCCATCGACTCCAGGATCTTGAGCGGGGCGCAGCCCTGGTCGAGGTTGCGCGGGCAGGCGGTGAGCGGGGCGGCGGACACGGCCGCGCCGGCCAGCCAGCCGGCCACCTCGTCGTGGGGCAGCGTGAACCGCCACACGATCCGCTCGGCCACCCCCAGGCGGTCGGCGAGGCGCTGGAGGGGTTTGGCGCGACGTTCCGGGACGGAGGAACAGACGACCAGGCGCAGCTCGGTCAGGTCGGCCAGCCTGGCGAAGGCACGGAACAGCACGTCCACGCCCTGCCAGCGCTGGAGGGCGCCTACGTAGATCAGGTAGTGCTCGGGCGCGGCGGTCGGTGCGGTCGGTGCCGGGGTGACGGGGTTGGCGGCGTTCGGAACGAGGAACACCTTTTCAGGTTTTATCCCCATTTTGCGGATGGCGTCCCCGATGACGGTCGATGGCACGACAACCGCGTCCGCCTGTTCCAGACAGTGCGCCTCCAGCCGCCGCAACTTGGCCACCGTGGCGGGGGCCGCCTGGGGCCAGGTGTGCGGCAGCTCGATGGACGGCAGCCCGTTCACCTCGTACACCACCTTGTGCCGGTGGCCGAGCACCGGCAGCGCGCTCCAGGGGTCACGCACGTGGACCAGTTCCAGCGTGTCCAGGTGCGGTGCGAGATGGCGGGCGACCCAGTGCGAGTACGCCTCGGCCCGGTCGATCAGGTTGGGGATCTGCTCGTCGAACCTGGCGATCTGGACATCGCCCTCGCGCTGGTAGCGCGGCAGCCCGCCCCCGCCCAGCACCCCCAGCAGCCCGCCGCCGAACCGGTCGAACAGCTCGGCGGCCATCTGCCCGATGTGCACCGCCGACCCCTTGCTCGAAGGGAACCGGTCAAAGGCGAAATAGGCGGCACGCACGGCGCGCAGTCTATTCGCGCCGTTTCCACTGACGCATAGCTGGCGTACAGCTGGCTACTGCCGCACGCCCTCGTACGCCGAGTAGTCCTTCAACGCGATCGAGTCGTGCAGCCGCATGCCCTTGCTGCCCAGCTTGGTAGCGGCCTTGGTCACCGCGACCGGCAGGTGGCCGATCAGCCGCGCGGCCTGGGTGAGCGTCCACAGGTCGAACCGGTTGCCGGGCACGATCCGCTTGGCCGCCCCGACCGCGAACGTGCGACTCCGCAGTACGTACTCACCGATCTCTGCCTCGTAGGCCGGGAAGGCGCGCTCGTGGTCGCCGCGCGCGGCGGCCAGCTCGCCCGCGAGAATGTACGCCCCGACGACGGCCAGGCTCGTGCTGCCGCCCACGGCCGGTCCCGGGCAGTAGCCCGCGTCGCCGACCAGCGTCACGCGGCCACGCGACCAGGTGTCGAGGCGCAGCTGGGTGATCGAGTCGAAGTAGAAGGCCGGGGTGCGGTCGAGCTCGGCCAGCAACCGGGGAACCTGCCAGCCCATCCCCGCGAACCGCTCGCGCAGCAGCTTCTTCTGCCGGGCGATGTCGCGATGGTGATACTGGAGCTGCTCCGGCGTCCTGAACAGGAACAGCGCCCGCGCGTCGGACATGTGCGCCGCGCCGTACATCCCGGCCATCCGCCCGATGCCGGACAGCCCCTCCATGCGGCCGTCGAGGTCGAGGTAGTTGGGCACCGAGAAGACGGCCAGATAGGCGCCGACCCAGGTGGAGAAGCGCGACTCGGGGCCGAAGACCAGGCCGCGCACGTTCGAGTGCAGCCCGTCGGCGCCGACGACCAGGTCGAACCGCCTGGACGGCCCGCGCTCGAAGGTCACCGTGCCGTCCTCGGCGATGGCGGTGATGGAGTCGTCGAAGACGTACTCGATGTCGGCGCGGGTGGCGTCGTAGAAGATCTCGCTGAGGTCGTCGCGCATGATCTCGACGTGCCGGTCCGACACGGCCGTGAAGACGCGCCGGAGGTCCAGCTCCACGGCCCCCTCCTGGCCTTCGCGATACATGGTGAGCCAGTTCGTGCCGGTCTTCTTGGCCGTGATCGGGTCGATCAGGCCCATCTTCTCGACGATGTCCATCGCGGGTCTGAACAGGTCGATCGCGTGGCCGCCCGTCTTGCGGAGCGACGGGGCGCGCTCCACGACGGTGACGTCGAAGCCGTACCTGTTGAGCCAGTACGCCAGCGCGGGTCCGGCGACACTCGCGCCGGAGATCAGGATCTGCATGGTGACACCCCCTTACCTAACGGATGGTAAGCGACCCGGAGCGACGCCCGCAAGAGGTTACTTAACGATAGGTAAGAGGTGGACCATGAAGCCACGACCCGAGCCCGTTCGGGCTCGGGTTCAGCGATCAGTAGACGGCGATGTAGAGGTCCGCGCCACCGGGGTGGTGCACCTCGAGGTCCGTCCTGAACGCCCGCGCGGGCGTGCCGCCCGACTCGGTGTGCTTCCACACCTGCTGCCAGGCGTCGACGATCGCCTGCGGCATCTGACCGCGCGCCTCGACCCGCAGAGCCGGGCCCGCGGGAACGCGTACGGCGACCATGCCCTCGGGCAGCCTGGGGACCGTCCGCACGCCGATGCCGACGATCTGCGTGTAGGCGCCGTGATGGTCGCCCTCGTAGTCGGTCAGCACCGCGTAAAGGTTCTCGTCGACGCGTCCCGGAATGTGGGCGAACGCCCCGGGCGCGCCCGCCCGTTGCCACAGCACGGGCAGCTTCGCCCTGGCGGGGTCTATCTCGTCGGCGTTCGAGGTGCGTACGGCGATACCGACGACTGTCAGCTCGTTTCTCTCAGTGACCTCCACAGGCCCTCCATCCCCCTAAGTATCCCGGCCGATCATATGGCCATAACAATCGGGAAACTCCTCATAAGCCACCCAGCGCATAAGATGGACGAACGTGAAGTTCCTTAACGGCCTCGAGCCGCAATACGACCTGACGTACAGCGACGTGTTCATGGTCCCGTCGCGTTCCTCGGTCGGTTCCCGGCTCGCGGTCGATCTTTCGACGAACGACGGCACGGGTACCACCATTCCGATCGTCGTGGCGAACATGACCGCGGTCGCCGGCCGGCGCATGGCCGAGACGATCGCCCGCCGGGGCGGCATCACCGTGATCCCCCAGGACATTCCCATCGATGTCGTGACGGAAGTCGTCGACTGGGTCAAGAAACGCGACCTGGTCCACGACACTCCGCTCACGCTGACGCCGCACGACACGGTCGGCGAGGCCATGCAGCTGCTGCCCAAGCGCGCCCACGGCGCGGTCATCGTCGTCGACTGGGACAACCGGCCGACCGGCGTGGTGACCGAGGCCGACTGCCAGGGCGTCGACATGTACACGCAGCTGTCGCAGGTGATGTCGAGCGAGCTGCTGACGCTGCCGGCCGGTCTTGAGCCGCGCGCGGCGTTCGACCGGTTGCACGGGGGCCGCCACCGCCTGGCGCCCATCGTGGACGCCGACGGCCGCCTGGTCGGCATCCTGACCCGCACGGGCGCCCTGCGCGCCACGCTCTACCAGCCCGCGCTCGACGCCGCCGGCCGGCTGCGCGTCGCGGCCGCCGTCGGCGTGAACGGCGACGTCGCGGCCAAGGCCAAGGAACTGCTCGATGCCGGGATCGACTGCCTGGTGGTCGACACCGCGCACGGGCACCAGGAGAAGATGGTCTCCGCCCTGCGCGCGGTCCGGGCCCTCGACCCGGGCGTGCCGGTCGCGGCGGGCAACGTGGTGACCGCCGAGGGCGTGCGCGACCTGGTGGACGCGGGCGCGGACATCCTCAAGGTGGGGGTCGGCCCCGGCGCCATGTGCACGACGCGGATGATGACCGGGGTGGGGCGGCCGCAGTTCTCGGCCGTGCTCGAATGCTCGGTGGAGGCGCGGCGGCTCGGGCGGCACGTGTGGGCCGACGGCGGTGTCCGGCACCCGCGTGATGTGGCGCTCGCCCTGGCCGCGGGCGCGGCCAACGTGATGATCGGCTCGTGGTTCGCCGGGACGTACGAGTCGCCCGGCGACGCGCGCACCGACGCCGACGGACGCAGGTACAAGGAGAACTTCGGCATGGCGTCCGCGCGGGCCGTGCGGCTGCGCACGGCGGAGGACAGCCCGTTCGATCGGGCCAGGAAGGCGCTGTTCGAGGAGGGGATCTCGACCTCGCGCATGTACCTGGATCCGCGGCGGCCGAGCGTGGAGGACCAGATCGACGCGATCGTGGCCGGGCTGCGGTCCTCGTGCACGTACGCGGGGGCGGCGAACCTGGAGGAGCTGCACGAGCGCGCGGTGGTCGGCATCCAGAGCGCCTCCGGCTACACCGAGGGCATGCCGCTGCACCAGAGCTGGTAGCGCGGCTCAGGCTCCGGCTGGCTCAGGTGCGGCGCCAGCCGCCTGCCGCGTGGATCCCGCCGTCGACGTGCAGCGTCGTGCCGGTCACGAACCTGGCCAGCTCACTGGCCAGGAACACCGCCGCGCCCGCCGCGTCGGCCGGCTCCCCGAGATGCCCGAGCGGCGGCAGGCGTACCGGCTCGAAGGGTCCGTCCGCCATCCGCTCCCGCACCTGTGTCTCGCCCTCGGTGGGCAGCCCGTCGGGCGCGATGGCGTTCACCCTGATGCCCAGGGGCGCGAACTCCAGCGCGAGCGACTTCGTCAGGCTCTCCAGCCCCGCCTTCATCGCCGCGTAGACCGCGAACCCCGGCGCCGCCTGGTGCGCCTCGCTGGAGGTCACGTTGATGATCGACGCCCCGGCGCCCATCATCGGCAGCATCCGGCGGATCATGCCGGTGACCTGCGTGAAGTTCTCCTCGATCAGGGTCCGCTCGCCGCGGGCCGTGGTGTCGGCGAACGCGGCGTGGAAGGTCCCGCCTGCGTTGTTCACCAGGATGTCCACGCGCCCCCACCGCTCGTGCACGGCCTGCGCGAACACCTCCACGGCGACCGGATCCCGTACGTCCAGGGTCATCGCCAGCTCGCTGCTCTGCTGCGGCTTGTCGCGGTCGCAGATCGCGACATGAGCCCCGAATGCCGCGAACGTCTCCGCGATCGCCCGCCCGATCCCCCGCGTCGCCCCGGTGATCACGGCGACGCGCCCGGTGAGCAGGATCGCATCGGCGGAAAGGGCGGCCATGAACGATGACCATATCCCGACCGCATAGAGTCGTCGGGTCCATTCCTGATCGCCAATATTCGTAACAGGAGCAATTCGTGGCACTCGAGAAGCCGGAAATCGACTTCCCGGAGGGCAACCCGCCCACCGACCTGGAGATCGTCGACATCGTCGAGGGGGACGGCCCCGAGGCCAAGCCCGGCCAGAACGTCAGCGTCCACTACGTGGGCGTCGCGTTCTCGACCGGCGAGGAGTTCGACGCGTCGTGGAACCGCGGCGAGGCGTTCGAGTTCCCGCTCGGCGGCGGGCGTGTCATCGCCGGCTGGGACCAGGGCGTGGCCGGGATGAAGGTGGGCGGTCGCCGCAAGCTGGTGATCCCCGCGCACCTCGGCTATGGCAACCGCGGCGCAGGCGCCCGCATCAAGCCGGGCGAGACGCTCATCTTCGTGGTCGACCTCCTGGGCGTCCGCTAACACCCTGGGGCGGGTCGCACACCCGCCCCACCCCTCAGGGGGCCCATCGCCGGGCAAAATGCTGGTCTTGGCGCGACGGATTTGTCGGCGAAGTACGGCAACATAGGGCATGTGCTGTTGATCGACGTGGTACGGGTTTCGGAGGCTGTGACGCGCACGTCCGCCCGGCTCGGCAAGGTCGGCCATCTGGCCGAACTGCTCGGCAGGGTCGGTGCCGACGAGGCGGAGATCGCCATCTCCTACCTGTCGGGTGAGCTCCCGCAGCGTCAGGTGGGCGTGGGCTGGCGGACCCTTCAGGATCCGCCTCCCGCCAAGCTCGCCGCCACCGCCACCCTGACCCACGTCGACGCCCTGCTGTCGAAGATCAAGTCCGTCTCCGGCCAGGGCTCGCAGGCGGCCCGCAAGGCTCTGGTCACCGAACTGTTCGCCGGGCTGACCAGTCAGGAGCAGGCGTTCATGCTCCGGCTGCTCGGCGGCGAGCTGCGCCAGGGCGCCCTCGACGGCGTGATGATCGAGGCGATCGCCAAAGCGTCGGGCGCGCCGTCCGCCGACGTGCGGCGGGCGCTCACGCTGCGCGGCTGGCTGCCCGCCGTGGGCGCGGCGGCGCTGAGCGGTGGCGTGGCGGCGTTGCACGCCTTCAAGCTGGAGGTGGGCCGGGCGGTCTCGCCCATGCTCGCCGGCAGCGCCCCGAACGTCGCCGCCGCGCTGGAGAAGGCGGGCACCCCGGCCGCGCTGGAGTGGAAGCTCGACGGCGTACGCGTGCAGGCGCACCGCTCCGGCGACCAGGTGCGCGTGTTCACCCGCACGCTCGACGACATCACCGCGCAGGTGCCCGAACTCGTGGAGGCCGTGCTCGGCCTGGCCTGCGACGATCTCGTGCTCGACGGCGAGGTGATCGCGCTGCGGCCCGACGGGCGGCCGCACCCGTTCCAGGTGACGGCCAGCAGGGTGACCACCAAGACCGGCGTCCCGCGACTGCGGGAGGACACGCCGCTGAGCGTGTTCTTCTTCGACGCGCTGCGGGTGGACGGGGCCGACCTGCTCGATCTCCCCTACGCCCAGCGCCAGGAGGTCCTCGGCCGGACCGTCACGCCCGGTCTGCTCACGCCGCGCCTCGTCACGGGCGAGGTGCCGGAGGCGGAGAAGTACTTCATCGACGTGATCAAGGCCGGCCACGAGGGCCTGGTCGTCAAGTCGCTGGCCTCCCCCTACGCGGCCGGCCGCCGGGGCGCCGGGTGGATCAAGGTCAAGCCGCGGCACACGCTCGACCTGGTCGTCCTCGCGGCCGAATGGGGTCACGGCCGCCGCGAAGGCAAGCTGTCCAACCTCCACCTCGGCGCCCGCGACCCGGAGAGCGGCGGGTTCGTGATGCTGGGCAAGACCTTCAAGGGGCTGACCGACGAGCTGCTCGCCTGGCAGACCGAACGCTTCCTGGAGCTGGCCGAGGGGCCCACCGACGAGTGGACCGTCAGTCTGCGGCCCGAGCTGGTCGTGGAGATCGCCTTCGACGGGGTGCAGCGGTCGCCGCGCTATCCCGGGGGGATGGCGCTGCGGTTCGCGCGGGTGCTGAGGTACCGGCCCGACAAGCGGGCCGCGGACGCCGACACGGTGGAGACCGTCCGGTCGCTCATGCTCTGACCCTTTTGGTACGGCTCTACTCCTGTTGGGACGTCCTCACCTATCCCCAAGGTGACAGAGTCGGCGTTTTCCGGCTGCCTCAAGATCCCCGGCGTACGCTCAGCGTTCTGGTCGACTCGTGACCAAAGTGAGATATTTCACTGAATGTCCCATTAAGTTGTCTTTACTCGCTGTTTGTCGCATATGTTCGACCACGTTCGCGGGGCACCCGCCCCGAGCGAGGGATCGGCCGACGCGCGCCCCCATATCCGCCCCGACCTGGCCTTTCCCTGTCCTGTCCCCTAGCTAGGACTGTGGTTTACCTTGGGCCAGCACTCCTACAACCCGAGCCGTCCGAACCCGGAGAGCCACAAGAAGGCTCCAGGCAAGCGCCGTTGGGTCACCGTCGCGGCCGGTGCGGCCGTCGTAGCCGCCGCCTCGACCACCGCCTGGGCGGCCGTCGCCAACGACGACGCCCCCAAGCCCACCGCCGCGCTGGACGTGTCTCCGTCCCCCACGTACACGAGGACCGACACCCCTTCCCCCGCCCCCAAGACCCCCGAGCCGAACAAGCCCAGCACCAAGTCGGCGGCCCCCAAGCCCTCATCCAGCCCCAAGGCCACCGCTCTCCCGAAGGCCGAAGCCGCCCAGCCGCCGACCAAGCCGACCGACAAACCGAAGACCGAGCCGGTACGCAAGGTGAAGACCGAGGTTCACAAGCTGAAGACCCGCGTCCTCAGCTCGGGCACCTGCGGCGCGTCCTACTACGACGAAGGGCAGATGACCGCCAGCGGCGAACGCTTCGACCCGTCGGCCATGACCGCCGCCCACAAGACGCTCCCGCTCGGCAGCAAGGTCCGCGTCACGAACCCGGCGAACGGCGACTCGGTCACGGTCCGCATCAACGACCGCGGTCCGTACGTGGGCGGACGCTGCCTCGACCTCTCGGCGGCCGCCTTCTCCGCCATCGGCGACACGGGGTCCGGGGTCATGCGGGTCAAGTACGAGGTCCTCGCCCGCTCCTGACGCCGAGGCCCGCGGTGCGTTAACCTCCACCCATGCCACACCTCTGTGACTGATCAGCAGCCGCCCGGCCCATGACCGGCCGGGCATCCCGCGAAGCGACCCCCCTCTTCGCCCGTCCGGCCCAGGACCGGCCGGACGGCTTGGCTGCTTGGAGTCACCAGGTGTCATCCGTTCCTCCCCGCCTGCCCGGAAACTCGCTGCTCGCGCTGCTGCGCGGCAACCCCGACTTCCGCCGGCTCTTCCTCGCCTCCGCCCTCAGCCTGACCGGCGACTGGTTCACCTTCGTCGCCCTGAACGCCTTCGTCTACCACCGCACCGGCTCGGCCGGGCTGACGGCTCTGCTGTTCGCCGTCGAGTCGCTGCCCGGCATCCTGCTGATGCCGCTCATCGGCTCGCTGACCGACCGCCTGGACCGCCGCCGCCTGCGCATCGCCTGCGACCTGGCCGCCATCGTCCCCCTCGCGGGCCTGCTCGCCGCCTTCCACCTGGAGTCGGTCCCCATGGCGCTGGTCTCGCTGGCCGCGCTGTCGGTGTCGGCCGCGGTGTCCAGCCCGATCCCCGAGGTCGTACTCCCCAACCTCGTCGCCCCCGACCGGCTGCCCACCGCGCAGGCCGCGCTCGGCAGCCTCTACTCCTCCGGCCTGCTGCTCGGCGCCGGGCTCGGCGGCCTGGCCACGGCCGCCTGGGGCAGCACGGCCACGCTGCTGGTCGACGCCGCCTCCTTCGCCGCGTCCGCCGTCCTCATCGCCCGCATCCGCCGCCCCTTCTCCACGGCGACGGAGGCCCGCCGGACGCGCGTACATACCGACACCGCCGAACTGTGGCGCTTCATCCGCGCCACTCCCACCGTGGCGGCCCTGCTCCTGCTGACGGCGGGCCTGCGCTTGTGCTACGGCATGGTCGGCCTCCTGCCCGTCTACGCGCTCGAACGGTTCGGCACCACCGACGCCGGAGTCGGCGTCCTCTACATAGCGCAGGGGGTGGGCGCCGTGCTCGGGCCGTTCGTGGGGCGGTGGCTGATCGGGAAGTGGCGACCGCTTGGGAAGGGGCGGCTGATCGGGACGCCGTCGCGGCGGCGGTTGATCGTGTCGGGTGGCGCTCTGGCGGTGTTCGGGCTCGGCTACCTCGCCCTGGCCCAGGCCGGTGGGCTGTGGTCGGGCGTACCCGCCGCCATGGCCGGCCATCTCGGGGTGGGCGCGTGCGCCATCCTGGCCATCAACGGGCTGCAACTGGCCAGCCCCGACCACATCCGCGGCCGCGTGATGGTCACCGCCTTCGGGCTGTCGTCGGGGCTGCAGGGGGTGTCGTCGCTGGCGGTGGCCCCGCTGGCCGTCGCGCTGGGCATGGCGGGGGCCACGCGCGCGCTCGGCGTACTCGCGGTCGGCTTCGCCCTGGTCTGGCTCTTGTACGCGCTCCGGCTGCCGGAACCAGCGGAATGAGGCTTCGACAGGTCGGATGGTGGGCGTAAGGACATGCGTCCGCAAAGCCTCGGCCCTATGCGCTCAAACCCAGCCTGACCAGCGCATATGCGGGTAAACAGGCATTGACCGCAAGGCCACGCTCCGCAGCGGACACGCCGTCCATCGGTCCGGAAAGGCGTGGCCGACGCGAGATCGCCTGTGCCGCGCAGACATACGGAGGTGCAGTACCCGTGTCCAACGACTCGATGGACAGGACCGCCGATCAGGGGAGCTCTGCGGCGTTCGGCCCCAAGATGCTGGCGGACATCCAGCCGCCCTTCATTCCCGACGGTGCCTCGGCGATGACCGTCCTCGTCGACTGGCCTCCCGGCCACCCCGGCGCCGCTCCGCACCGCCACTCGGGGCCGGCCTTCGGCTACGTGATCGAGGGCGCGGTCCTGTTCGAGCTCGAGGGTGAGCCTGAGCGCGTGATCAAGGCAGGAGAGACGTTCTGGGAGCCGGGCGGCGACGTGATCCACTACCAGGACGGCAACGCCTTGCCGGACGCGCCGACCAAGTTCGTCGTGTTCATGCTGTGTGAGCCGGGTCAGCCGATGCTCACGTACGTCGAAGAAGAGGAGCTGGCGCAGCGGGCCCACCTGCGCGCCCCGCGTCCCACCGGCGGCTGATCCGCCTGTTCGATACAGCGGACCCCGCGTCTTTACCTGGCGGCCGGAGAGCCGGACATCGGCTCTCCGGCCGCCGAGCTGTCGGACCGGTGATCAGGTGCGCACAAGGGTGCGCATGGACGGCAATGCCGTGGCGCCATGGGCTCAGGGGGCGAGGTTGATGGTGCCCGGGATGCCCTGGCGGGTCATCTTGGCGTACGGGGACAGCGCGCTCGCCTGGGCGAGCAGCGGGGTGGCCGTGTCGCGTTCGACTCCGGGCCAGGTCACGACGAGGTCGGCGCGTAGCTCGTAACCGCCGTCGGCGGGGTCGCGGCCGAACGCGACGGTCACCTCCACGGTGATCGGTCCGGGGTCGAGGAGGTGCCGGCGGGCCAGCAGGCTGAGGGCGCCGTGGAAGCAGGCGGCGTACCCGGCGGCGAAGAGCTGCTCAGGGTTCGGGCCGGTGACGTCACCGCCCAGTTCCTCGGGCATCCGCATCTCCAGATCGAGCACGCCGTCGGCGGAGCGGGCCCGGCCGGTGGCCCGGCCGTGAGCGGAGCTGCCGCCGCTCACGGCGACGCGCGTGACATAGAGCGGTTTGAACGTGGAGCCGCGGTAGTCGTGCTCCGTGGACAGTGTCGGGTCGTTCACCGGTACGCCTTTCAGCGGCACACGGGGCGCCTGCGGTAGGGGGAGGCTGGTCATGGGCGGTGCCAGCGCTGCAACTTGTCGGGGTTCAGCACGATCCACACTGCGGTGACCTCGGCTCCGGCGACGCTCACGTCGGCCACCGCCACCGCTCGGCCCGCCTGGCGCAGGACCAGGCCCGTCCGGCCGTTCACGGACTCGACGGCCACCTCGGTGCCGGACTGGCCGGTCAGCAGGGCCGTGACGAACCGGGCTACCGCGTCCGCGCCGTAGGTGGGGCGTACGGCGGCGCGCAGTTTGCCGCCACCGTCGCTCACGACCATCGCGTCGGCGGCCAGGACCGCCCGCAGGGCCGCCGCGTCCCCCGTGTCGCAGGCCGCGGCGAACCGGCGCGCGACACGATCGTGTCTGGCGAGCATCGCTCGGTCCGGCCTGGGCGGCTGGAGCACCGGACCCGTGCCGGGCTCGGGCCAGCGTGCCGGGCCGGCGGCGGGCTCCGGCCGGCGCACCGGACCGGCGGTGGTGAACGCTCCGGGTCGCGGTGTGCCGCCGGGGGCGTGGCTCGGGGCGGCAGTGGCGAGCAGGTCCAGGCAGAGACCTCCGGCGACCCGCGTCAGCCAGGCGCGCGGTACCGCGATGACGGCGCGTTCTTCGTCGTCGAGGGCGTACCAGCGGCGATAGGTCTCAAGGACGATCCAGTCGGCCGTCACCTCCGAGCCGAACATCCACAAGGCGATCTCGAGGAGGTGCTGCCGTTCGTCGAGCATCTCCGCCAGCGTCCCGGCGCTCACTTCGGTCATGTCCTGCCGCCCTGTTCTTTCGGTGTCGGCAGTTAAGACCACGCAGCCGGTCTTGTTGTGACACCACGAGAGGCGGACGTACTGGGCGGCGGCGGACGGTCTGTCAGACCAGGTGGTGTGACCGTTCGAAGGCGCCGAGTTTGGCCGGGTTGACGATCCACATGACGTGGTGGATGCCCTGCGGCGAGGCCTCGATGGTGAGCAGGACGACGTCGGTGTGGTTGCGAGGGACGAGCACGCCGGCGCGCCCGTTCGCTTCGACCCACGTCATCTCGGCGCCCGGCCAGAATCGTGGCGCGTACGCGGCCAGGAACTTCGCCACGCGGGTGCTGCCCAGCAGCGGGAATCGCGCCGCCCCTCTGATACCGCCGCCGTCGGAGGAGCTGACCACGTCCGCGGCGAAGAGGTCTTCGAGAGCGGCGACGTTCCCCGTCTGGGCGGCGTCCAGGAAAACGGCCAGGAGACGCCGATGCTCCATCTTGTCGATGGGCTCGCGTCGTGCGGCGGTCAGGCGTTTGCGGGCGCGGCTCACGAGCTGACGAGCGTTGACCGGGGTGAGCTGAAGGATCTCCGCGATCTGCGTGTACGGGTAGACGAAGGCCTCGCGCAGCACATAGGCGGCCCGCTCGGTGGGGGCGAGCCTCTCGAGCAGCAGCAGGAAAGCGAGTTCGAGAGCTTCGCCCCGTTCGGCGCCCAATGTGGGGTCGAGGCTGGTGTCGACCGGCTCGGGGAGCCAGGGCCCTATATAGGTTTCGCGTCGCGAATGAGCGGAGCGAGCGACGTTGATGGCCAGGCGGGTGGTGATCAACGCCAGGAAGGCCGAGGGGTTCTCGATGGTCGCGCGGTCGGTGTTCTGCCAGCGCAGCCAGACTTCCTGAAGGATGTCCTCGGCTTCCACCGCGCTGCCGAGCATCCGATAGGCGATGCCGAACAGGCGCGGGCGCAGCTCGACGAAGGCGGATGCGGCCTGATCGAGTGCGCTCACCTGTTCCAGGGATTCCGCAGGCATACCTACCCCCGTCTCCGCGGCATCGGCGGCTCACGCACCCTGATCGCCGCGCCGGGAGTCGTCCTCCAGCGCCTCGACCGCGCCGAGCAGACCCCGCAGGCCGATCTCCTCGCGCTCGGCGTCCGTCGGATCGAAGAGCCATTCGGTGACCGGCAGTTCGGCGGCCTCCTCCGCACGGCTCGCCTCGATCAGGGTCACCTCCTCCTCGACCTCGATCTGGAGTTCGTACAAGAAGCCGTCGTCGCCGCTCGGAGCGCTCATGATTCCTCCATACGTGGCTTGGGTGTGCGGTCAAGGCGACCGGAAGTGAAGACGGGTGGCTACTGGGCGGTGCTCTGCTCGAGCCAGTCGCGGTAGCGGATCTTGCCCAGGGTCGCGCCCTCACCCGGCACCAGCGTCCGCTCGCCCGGCACGCTGCCGTAGTAGCGCGCCTGCGGGTCGGCGACCACCGTGCGCGGGTCGCCCCACGCGGTCAGGGCGTCGCGGAAGAACTCGTCCATCCGTGACTGCTCGGGCCCGGCCACCTCGACCCGGCCGTTCAGTGGCTGCCCCACCGCGACCCGGCCGACCGCCTGCGCGACCTCTTCACCCGCGATGGGCTGGAACCGCACGGGCGCGATCCGTACCTGGTCGCCCTCCGTGGACTGGTCCGCGATGCTCCGGATGAACTGGAAGAACTGGGTCGCGTGCACGAGCGAGAACGGGATCCCCGACTTTTCGATCAGCTGCTCCTGAGCGATCTTCGCCGCGAAGTAGTCGTTCTCCGGCATCCGCTCCGTCCCCACCACCGACAGCGCGACATGATGCCCGACCCCGGCGACCGCCTCGGCGGCGAGCAGGTTGCGGGTGGAGGTCTCGAAGAACTCCATCACCGCGGCCCGCTCGAACGACGGCGAGTTCGACACGTCGATCACCACCTGCGCGCCCGCCAGCACCTCCGCCAGCCCTTCACCGGTGAGCGTGTTGACGCCGGTGCTCGGCGCCGCCGCCACCGCCTCGTGACCGTGCTCACCCAGCTTCGCCACCACGTTCGATCCGATGAGGCCAGTACCGCCGACCACGACGACCTTCATGGCACAGCCCTTTCCGTCCGCCGGGGCACCCATGTGCCAACCGGTCCGCCAGCTAAGACAGGGCAGCCTCCGGCCTTGTGACAGCTCCGGCGAAATTTCTTTTCTCGGGCCGCGGGTGACGCCGTCCGTACGTCGCTACTCCACGAGTCTTCCGACGCTGGAGACCTCGCGCATGAGCGCCGCGACCTCGGCGGGAATCGGCGGGATGGCCTCCCTCTCCACCGATCCGGGACCGGACCACACCAGGTTGACCTGCAGCGAGGGGTCGAGTTCTGGGTAGTCGGAGCGGTTGTGGCAGCCGCGGGTCTCGCGACGCTCCAGCGCGGTCTCGACCGTCGCGCGGGCGGCGAGCGCGGCGGACTTCAGGTCGAAGGCGTGGGCCAGGTCCTGGAAGCCGGCGATGTCCGGATGTACCCCGACGTCGGCGATGCGCGCCTCCACCGCGGCGAGTTCGGCGAGACCCTTCCGCAGGCCGCCCTCGTCACGTACCACGCCGGCATGCTCCGTCATGATGTCGCGGAGGGCTCGCTGCAGCGCGCGTACGTTCTCGGGGCCGTCCGCGGCGAGGAGTTCGTCCACCTCCGCCCGTGCCGCGTCGAGCGCCTCGGCCGAGCGGCGCTGGGCGTCGAGGCCCGCGGAGTACTCGGCCGCCGCCTGGCCGACGATGCGGCCGAAGACGAGGAGCTCGATGAGGGAGTTGCCGCCGAGGCGGTTGGCGCCGTGCAGGCCGCTGGCCGCCTCCCCGATCGCGTACAGGCCGTCGACGCCCGTGCCATGGTCTTCGGGTCGCACCCAGACCCCGCCCATCGAGTAGTGCGCGGTCGGCGCGATCTCGATCGGCTCCTTGGTGATGTCGAGCATCTGCAGCTCCAGAAGCGTCTGGTAGACGCGCGGCAACCGGGTCATGATCGTCTCGCGTGGCAGATGCGACACATCCAGCCAAACGCCGCCGTTCGGGGTCCCGCGGCCTTCTTTGATCTCTGTGTACGCGGCCAGTGCGACGCGGTCGCGCGTGGACAACTCCATCCGCTCCGGGTCGTACTTGGACATGAACCGCTCGCCGAGCTGGTTGCGCAGGATTCCGCCCTCGCCCCGGGCCGCTTCGGAGACGAGGGTGCCGGCCGCGTTCTCGGGGGCGATGAGACCGGATGGGTGGAACTGCACCAGTTCGGGGTCGCGGATGCGGCAGCCGGCCAGGACGGCGAGGCGGAAGGAGTCGCCGGTGTTCTCGTCCCTCCGGGAGGAGGTGCGCCGCCAGATCCGGGTGTGGCCGCCGGCGGCCAGGATCACCGCGTCGGCATGGATGACATAACGGCTGCCATCGGTCAGGTCGAACCCATACGCGCCGAAGACCGCGTTGTCACGGACGAGAAGGCGGGTGATGTACACGGTGTCGAGGATGGGGACATCCAGCTGCGCCGCACGGTTGATCAGGGTGCGCTGGATCTCGAGCCCGGTGTAGTCGCCGGCGTAGGCGGTGCGCCGGTAGGTGTGGGCGCCGAAGAAGCGCTGCGAGATTCGCCCGTCCTGTTCGCGGGCGAACGGC
Organism: Nonomuraea sp. NPDC049129; assembly: GCF_040648495.1. Lineage (NCBI taxonomy): Bacteria > Bacillati > Actinomycetota > Actinomycetes > Streptosporangiales > Streptosporangiaceae > Nonomuraea > Nonomuraea sp. NPDC049129. The sequence continues at coordinate 244,215 of NZ_JBEZDU010000010.1, forward strand.
ATGCCGTAATGCTGAAGGTCTTCGATGCCACGTGCCGCCCCCTCGGTGACGATTCTCACCGTCTCCGGATTGGCCAGGAGATAGCTCTCCTTGAGGGTGTCCGCCGCGTGTTGTTGCCAGGTGTCCTCGGGGTCCATCGTGGCGAGCGCCGCGTTGATGCCGCCCGCCGCGAGCGAGGTGTGCGCGTCCGCCTTCGGCCGTTTGCCCACCGCGAGGACGCCGACCCCGCGCTCGGCGAGTTCGATGGCGGCCCGCAGGCCGGCTCCTCCCGTCCCGATGACCAGGACGGACGTGGCGATCCGCTTCTCCGGCACGTGCATGGTGCTCCTTTGGCCGCATGGATGAAAGCCGTTACGGGAGCAAGACCGGGTAGCGGCGTGATTTGTGACATCCATCGAGGTGCTTCCCTCGTCCCTGGCCTGTCCCCCCACTGCCCAAGAGATAGGCGGCAGGTAATATGCCAGAAATATCCCAAAGCTCGCATTAGCCGACAAAAGGGATGCCGGAGCGGGGGCGATGGCAGTGGCTGATCCTGGAGATCTCGAACATGCGGCGGCGGTGTTCGTCAGTGTGCGGCCGCGCCTGTTCGGGATCGCGTACCGGATGCTGGGCGCGACCGAAGCCGAAGACCTGGTGCAGGACGTCTGGCTGCGCTGGCAGGCCTACGATCGCGCCACGGTGGGCAGCCCGGGCGGGTTCCTGGCGACGGTGACGATGCGGCTGGCGATCAACGCCGCCCAGTCCGTACGCATGCGCCGCGAGACCTGCGCCGGCCCGTGGCTGCCCGAACCCGTCGACACCGGCGCGGACCCGTACCTCGGCGCCGAGCGCGGCGAGGTCCTGGAGTCCGCGGTCCTGCTGCTCCTGGAGCGGCTCACGCCCGCCGAACGGGCGGCGTACATGCTGCGCGAGGCCTTCGACTACCCCTACCGGCAGATCGCCGACATCATCCGGCTCAGCGAGCCGGCCGTACGCCAGCTGGTCAGCAGGGCCCGCAAACACCTGCTCGTCGAACGCCGCACCCCCGTGGCCAGGGCCGAACAACGCAGACTGCTGACCGCCTTCGTCACCGCCGCCCGCTCCGGCGATCTGACCGCGCTGGAAGCGCTCCTCACCGCGGCCTGGTCGAGCACGAACGCGCGGTCTGCTTCACGAGTCGCCAGAGCTGGAAAGCCGCGGGTCCTGGCGACGCGCTCCGGCGCGGGCCCCGACAGCCGCGGCCATGATCGTGACGGCGACCAGCAGCACGCAACCGGCCGCGATGGCCGCGACCACAGCGGCCACGCCGATCCGCGGTGTCGCGAGCGGCATTGACAAGATGAGGGCGACGCAACCCAGGACGGCCGCCGGAGGGATGACGGGCTCGGTGGTGACAAGCGCGTGGACCGCCCACAGCGCGGCGAGATACACAGCGGCGGGGATGGCGACCGCGTAGCCGAGTGCCGGCGGTGACGCCGCGACGCCGCGCCCGCTCTGCTCCACCGCCACTTCGAGCCCGGCGCCGAGTGCCGCCAGGGCGGCGAAGATGCCGTAGTGGCCGTACCCCCACTGGTACGACCGATGACGGCGGTCACTGAGCCCCTCCCCGGCTTCCACGAGGAAGTAAAGCCACCAAAGAGCGAACAGCAGGACGAGGCCGCACCCGGCGATGACGACCAAGGGCGCCCTGATCTCGCCCGTTGCGAGCGCCCCTTCGACGCCCCGGCTCGCGGCCAGGACGCTCTCACCGAGCAGGATGATCGTGAACAGGCCGTAGCGCTCGGCGATGTGGTGCGGATGCCAGTTGGTGGCCCTGGCCCGCTCCGCCCACAGGGGCACCGCGAGTTCCAGGACATCCAGGAGAACGAAGGACAGCAGCCCGGAGAACCAGGGAAAGGCTCCCGTCTGCGCGATCAGGAAGCGAAGCGCCCAGCCCAGTGTCACGAGACTGATGGCGCCGGCGTAGCGCAGCGCGGTGCGGCGGCGCGCCCGGTCTTCGAGACCGGCCCGCAGCCATTGGCCGACGAGCCCGATCCTCATGATGACGTAGCCGAGGGTGACGATCCCATAGTCGGAGTGATCGGCCGCGGCGGGCACACCGGCGGCGAGGGTCAGCACGCCGGCCATCTGCACCATGGTCAGCAGCCGGTAGGCGACATCGTCGGTGTCGTAGGACGAGGCGAACCAGGTGAAGTTCATCCACGCCCACCAGATCGCGAAGAACACCTGGAGGAACGGGACCAGCCCGGCGAGACCGTGACCGGCGGCGATGCTGTGCGCGAGCTGGGCGGTGACACTGGCGACCGCGATCACGAAGGTGAGGTCGAACAGCAGTTCGAGCTGGCTCGAAGTGCGGTGCGGCTCGTCGATGGGACGAGCGCTCATCCGGACTCGGACTCGGATGATGCTGCCGGGTGATGGCAAGGTCTCGCTCCTGTGGCTGCGCGACGTCCTGGTACGTCGGAAAGACAGAGCAGCGGGCCGATCTGTGACAACCGGTTCTGAACCGTCCGGGCCCCGCAGCGATGACATTGGGAGGGAGGCACCCCGTCACGCCGGATGCGATCGCCGTGCTACCCGTCGACGAACGTGACCGTCTCGTCGAGCGGCGCCCGGCCCGTACGGATGTAATCCACCGTGACGTCCTCGAACCCGATCGACATGCCGCAGAAGAGGATGAGCCCCTCCGGAGGCGACACGACCTCAGCGACGGTCTTGCGGAACACCGACCAGGCCATCTGCGGGCAACTGTTCAACCCCTCGGCGCGCAACAGCAGCATGACAGTCTGCAAGAACATGCCGAGATCGGCCCACTGAGGCCGGCCCATGTCACGGTCGATGTAGCAGAACAACGCGGCCGGCGCACCGAACGCCTGCCAGTTGCCGGCTGCGGCCCGCTGCCGCGCCTCCCAATCCCCCCGTGGAATACCGAGCGCGCCGTACCGCTCCTCCCCAAAAGCCGCGCGGCGCTCCTGGTACGGAGACTTCAGCGCAGGCGGGTACATCTCGTACTCCCGCTCATCCCAAGCATCACGCGCCGCCACCCGCTCACCCGCACGCTTCTTCAGCTCGGCCAACGGCTCGCCCGTCACCACATAGGCCCGCCACGGCTGAAGGTTCGATCCGGACGGGGCCCAAGCCGCCGCCGACAACACCCGCTCCAGCACCTCGCGAGGAACAGGCCGATCGATGAACCCCCGCACCGCCCGCCGACTCGTGACCGCCTCATAGACGTCCAAGATCGCCATCTCCGTTCCTGCCCAACGTGTTTACACAATTGACAGTAGAGGAGCGGAAAATGTGACAAGCAGCGGTCAGGAATCACGTCCGGCTTCCAGGCTCGGTCCCCGGGGGATCCATGGCGGTTACAGGTCCGGGATGTCGTGATGGTGGCGTCGGATGTGCGCCGCGAAGGCCCGCATGTATCCGGTCAGAAATTCGGCGGTGGCCGGCACCTGGATGTCGCCCTTGTCGTCGATCAGTCCCTTGCTGAAGTGGATGTAGGCCTCGGGCTGCCCCAGCACCGGGGAGTTGGTGAAGGACAGGATGGTCTTGAGATGCTGCTGTGCGACCGCGGTGGAGATCGGGCCGGGTGAGGTTCCGATGATCGCGGACGGCTTGCCGTTCAGCACATTGGATCCATAGGGCCGGGTCGCCCAGTCGATGGCGTTCTTCAGCGCGCCGGGGATGGACCGGTTGTACTCGGGGGTGACGAACAGGAGCGCGTCGGAGGCCTTGATCGCGTCCTTGAACTCCAGGGCCACGGCGGGGTAGTTGGGGTCGTGGTCGTGGCTGTACAGGGGCAACTCGCCGATGGGGATCTCCGTGAGGCGGAGCTCCGGCGGCGCGAGCCGGCTCAAGGCCACAGCGAGCTTCCTGTTGATCGACTTCTGGGACAGGCTCCCGACGATGTAGCCCACGGTGTAGGTCATTGCGTTTCCTCTCGATCTCTTTATGTGCCGACGTCGACATCGACGGTCTGGCCGGTGATGAAGAACGGCGTCCGTGATCCTTGTTCGGCGGACTAACCGTCGACGAACATGACCGTCTCGTCGAGCGGCGCCCGCCCTGTACGGACGTAATCCACCGTGACGTCCTCGAACCCGATGGACATGCCACAGAAGAGGATGAGCCCCTCCTCGGGTGACACGACCTCGGCGACGGTCTTGCGATACATCGACCACGCCATCTGCGGGCAACTGCTCAGGCCCTCGGCGCGCAACAGCAGCATGACGGTCTGCAAGAACATGCCGAGGTCGGCCCACTGAGGCCGGCCCATGTCACGGTCGATGTAGCAGAACAGGGCCGCGGGAGCACCGAAGCACTGCCAGTTGTCGGCAGCGGTCCTCTGCCGCGCCTCCCAGTCATCCCGCGCGATACCAAGAGCGCCGTAACGCTCCGCCCCGAAGGCGGATCGGCGCTCATAGTAGGGAGACTTCAGCGCGGGCGGATACGTCTCGTATTCGCGCTCGTCCCAGGGATCACCCGTGGCCACCCGCTCACCCGCACGCTTCTTCAGCTCGGCCAACGGCTCGCCCGTCACCACATAGGCGCGCCACGGCTGCAGATTCGACGCGGACGGGGCCCAAGCCGCCGCCGACAACACTCGCTCCAGCGCCTCCCGAGGAACAGGCCGATCGGTGAACCCCCGCACCGCCCGTCGGCTCCTGACCGCCTCATAGACGTCCAAGATCCCCACCTCCCATCTTTGTCTCGATCACGACGGTATCATTCAATACCATTCGATGACAAACGTGTCCGACACAAGTCAAGCTGGGGTCGCGTCCGGGAGGCCGCGCCTGTACGAGTGGCGACCACCCCCAAGCCTGGTTCGGTCGGCCGTTGTGGGAGATGGAGCCGGCCGATGCCGACATCTACTTCGGGAAGGCGCCGCGCGGCACCGCGAAGGGCACCCGGCCGTCACGGGCCCAGGCGCTCAAGTCGTTCGTCTTGTCCCGCTTACGCCTCGTCGCCCGCGGGATAGGCGAACCGGGTCAGCAACTCCCTCAGCTGCTCGGACCCGTCAGACCCCAGGTCGGCGACCAGATGCTCAGCCAGCGGCTCCGCCGCCACATGGGCCGCGTCGAAAAGCTCGACACCCTGCGGAGTGATCTCCACCGCCCGCACCCGCCGATCCCCCGGAACGCTCTTGCGTACGGCCAGCCCCTTACGCTCCAGGTCGTCCACGACCCGCATGATCCCCGCCTTGTCCGTCCCCGTCGCGGCCGCCAGGTCCCGCTGCACCGTGGGCCCGCGGTCGACCAGCACGATCAGCACGGCGAAGTGCCGCAACTCGATGCCGAGCGGCCGGAGCGCCTCTGACATGACCGTGGCCGCGCGCCAGTGCGCCTGACGCAGCAGCAAGCCGAGAGCGAAGGGCGAGGCATCCCCCGGACGGTCGGTCGCACGCGAGGCGGCGGTCCTACGAGGAACATCGGCGCTCATGAGCGCTATATTACCGGCCATCTTTTCATTCGATACCGTAGCAAATGAAATCAATCACGTGCCGACGGTGTGGGCGCTCAGTCCCGCCCGGGTACGGCCATCTCACCGAGCAGGGACCAGTCGTCCTGAGGAACGGTCGCGTTCACGATGCGCGGTGTCTCGGCGAGGTACGGCGGCAGGGTCCGCTGCGCCTGCTTGAAATGCTCGGACTGGACGTGCGCCGCCCCGGCCTCGTCATCGCGAAACGCCTCGACCAGCACATACTCGCTCGGATCCGCCACACTGCGCGACCAGTCGAACCACAGGCAGCCAGGTTCGTCGCGGGTCGCCTGGGTGAAGTCGCCGACGATCTCAATGAACCGGTCGGCGTGCTCAGGCAGGACGCGGAACTTCGCGGTAATGAAGATCATGGAGGCCATTTCCTTCGGTGAGCTGCGTACAGGTCGAGATTAGCGTCAGCACCTCGCCGAATCGACGTACCCACCAGTGGTCTCCGGCAGACATAAGCGCGAAGGCTCGTACAGTCGGCTGGCGTCAACACACGCATTGACGTCAGCCGGCGGCACGAGCCCGAAGCGACAACCCGCTCAGGAGCCTGACCAGGCGTTACTTCACCAGGCGAACCGTCATTGGATAGCGGAACGGGTTCTCCGAGAGCGCCGAAATGCCACCGGCAATGGACAGCACGACCGCCGCCACCCAAATGACGGGAAGAAGCACGACACCGATAATGGTGAACGGCAGCAGGAACGTCGCCCCCACCACCGTGAGCTGGAAGTTCAGGGCCTCCAACGCGTGCCGCCGAATGTAGGGCGAGGTCTTGCCGCCCGTCAGCAGCAGAATCAACGGCCCGATGACCGGGAACCCCACCAGCGTCAGCAGATGAGCCGCCGAAGCCCCGAGCCGTTCGTTGCTCTCCGGCGACGCCTCGGGGCGAGCCGGCGCGGGCATGGGGCGAATCCTGGGGATGGCACTCGTGCCGTACAGCTCCGCCATGATGGGCATCAGATCACCGTGCGTACGCGCGGTCATGGCGCGCTCCAGACGGTCGTCGAACTCGAGCTTGTCGAAACGCCCCTCCGCGTAAGCCGCCTGAACGTGCTCGACCACGTGCTCACGGTCCTGGTTGGTGACGCGCAGGTGAGCCGGCGGCACCTGTCCCGGGCCCCGGTGTGTGGGTACCCCAGCCATAACAGCCATGCCTCTCCTTAGATTCGTGCAGTCTCCCTCCATACTGACCGCCGCACGTCATCATGGCCATCGGGAGAATCCCCGATGTGTCCCCTAGATCACCCCGACGCGCGTGACCGTTTGGCGGTATAAAAAGGACTCATGAGATGGCGAGACCGCTACGGCATTCGGCGGCTGCGCGGTTCCAAAATCGCGAAGTTCGACCGGGAAGCCACTGACGCCGATATCGAGGCCCTCATCGCCTTCGCCAAATCGCGGCGAGGCGTCGAGTTCTTCGTCGAACCCGAAACCTTCGCGACCGACACCACGGCCGTCGCCGTGGCCGACGACGGCGAGTGGACCCGCCGCCGGGTCGGCTCCCCCGCCGTGATCCACAAGGTCGCCCGCGACCTGGCCCTGCCGGTGTACGACGTTCAGATCATGGGCTACCCACCCCGGATGCGTGCGTACAACGAACGGCGGCGTCGCGAGGAGAACCAGTAGCCGTCACAGCCCCCCGTCATCACGTCTCCACCCGCTCGGCGCCGGCCAGCACGTCACGTACCGAGGACCATCCGGCGAGAGCCTCCCGTACGTCCGTCCGGGTCTCCTCCCGCAGCGCCTGCGTGTGGGCCCGTTCGAGCACGTCGTCCAGGCGCTCGATCCGGCCGCTCGTCGCCGACCGCACCGCCGCCTCCACCATCGCCAGGCTCATCACGTTCTCGTGCACCTCGCCGGACGGCGGCTCCCCGGTCCGGAGCGCCCGCGTGAACACCTGCAAGGCGCCGGCGATCCCGGAGTACGGCGGGCCGGCCGGTTCACCGGCGTCCACCTCGGCGTCGAGGACCGGCTCGTGGTCGCCGTCCCAGAGCGCGGTGCCCTTCTCACCGCTGACCCGCCAGCTCCCGTTCCACGAGGTGATGTCGCCGGGACTGCACCAGCTGCCGTTGTAGACGTACCGGGTCCCGCCGTCCATCTCGAACACCACGGTCGCGTTGGCGTCCCCCGCGAACCAGCTCCACGGCGGGTTGTACGACTGGCAGTACGCCGTCACCGGCTCGGCCCGGAGCAGGAAACGCGCCGAGTCGAAAGCGTGGATCGCCATGTCGACGAGCAGCGGGTACGCCATCAGATCGCGAAACCCGCCGAACCGCTCGGACCGGAAGAACGCCGTGCTCACCGTCCCGATCGCGCCGAGCCGCGCGGTCATCCCCCGCAGCGCGGCGAGCTGCGGGTTCCAGCGGCGGGACTGGCTGACCATGAACAGTTCGCCGGTGACCTCGGCCGCGGCGGCCATGGACAGCGCCCGGCTCACGTTCTCCGCGACCGGTTTCTCACCGAGCACCGGCAGACCGGCGAACAACGCCTCGGTGGTCACCGGGTGGTGCGCCTCCGGAATGGTCACGTTGATCAGCGCCTGGGCGCCGGTCTGCCGGGCGAGGGCGACGGCGTCGGCGCCGACAGGGAGGTCCGGCAGGCCGGCTGAGTCGGCGACCTCCCGGGCCAGCGCCACGTTCAGGTCGGCGATGCCGGTGAGCAGCACCTCTGGCGAGTCGGTGACGGTGGACAGCCAGGCCCGGCCCATGCCGCCGGCGCCGGCGATGACCACGCGGAGCGGATCCGCGGGGCTGGAGGGGATCGTCCGAAAGCTCACTGGAGCGGCCCCGTGTAGCCCTTGCCCTGGAAGAACTCCTCGGTGGCGTACCTCAGGAGCACGGGATGGCTCCGCTCCGGCCGGTCGGTGCGGGCCCAGGCGACGCCGTTCGCGATGACCCGGCGCACGTCCTTGTGGTGGTAGGTGGGGTATGCCTGGTCCCCCGGCCGGAAGTAGAAGATCTTGCCGTGGCCCCGGCGGAACGTGCAGCCGCTGCGGAACACCTCCCCGCCGCTGAACGAGCTGACGAACACGAGCTCGTCCGGTGCCGGGATGTCGAAGAACTCCCCGTACATCTCGTCCTCGTCGATGATCAGCGGGTGCGGCACGCCCTTGGCGATGGGGTGCGTGGGGTCGACCGTCCAGATGAGCTCACGGTCGTGCTCGTCACGCCAGCGCAGGGTGCAACTCGTACCCATGAGCTTGGTGAAGATCTTCGACCAGTGCCCGGAGTGCAGCACGACGAGCCCCATCCCGGACAGCACATGCCGGTGGACACGCTCGACGACCTCGTCGGCCACCTCGTCGTGCGCCGCGTGACCCCACCAGGTGAGCACGTCGGTGTCGGCCAGCACCTCCTCGGTCAGCCCGTGCTCCGGGTCGTCCAGGGTGACGGTACGGACGACGCACCCGTCGGCGAGGTTCTCCTCGATGCCCTCCGCGATCGTTGTGTGCATGCCCTTCGGATAGATCTTCGCCACGTGCTCCTCGATCTGCTCGTGACGGTTCTCGCCCCACACCGTCACACGCAGCGGGCCGGCAGTTCCGTTTGTCATGTCGAACCTTTTCTGCTGGGGGATTTACTTGACCGCGCCTGCCGTCGTGCCCGCGGCGACGTAGCGCTGGGCGACGACGAGCAGGACGATGGCCGGGATGGAGGCGAGCACGGCGGTGGCCATGACCGAGCTCCAGTCGTTCACATATGTCCCGATGTAGGTGTAGAGCCCGAGCGTCACCGGGCGCACGTCCTCGGTCGTGGTGAGGGTGAGGGCGAACAGGAAGTCCGCCCAGGAGAAGAGGAAGGTGAACAGGGCGGCGGTGATGAGCGCGTTGCGGCTCATCGGCAGCACGATGGAGACGAACGTCCGGACGTGACCGGACCCGTCGACCCGGCCGGCCTCCAGGACCGCCCGCGGGATGTTGATCATGAACGCGCGGACGATCAGGATCGCGAACGGGATGCCCGCGGTCGAGTCGGCGAGGATCAGGCCCGGGATCGAGTTGAGCAGTCCCAGGTCGTTGTAGGCGGTGTAGAGCGCGTTCGCGATGACGATCCCCGGGATCATCTGCGAGATCAGGATCCCGAAGAGGAACGCGCCCACGAAGCGGATCTTGAACTGCGCCAGGGCGTAGGCCGCCGGCATCGCGATCAGCAGGCTGAACACGACCGAGCCGAGGGCGACGACCAGGCTCGTGACCAGGTTGCGGCCCTGCTGGCCGAGCGCGGTGGCGTAGCCGTCGAAACTGAAGTCGAACGGCAGCCACGGGGTGCCGACCGCCGAGCCGCCCGGCTGCAACGAGACGTTGACCATCCAATAGATCGGGAACAGCAGAACGGCGAGGATGACGATCCCGGCGACAGTGCTGCCCCAGCCGGCCCGGGTGCGCCTTGTGGTGGTGGTCATGACGGCCTCACTCGTCCACGGCACGCCGGTTGGCGCGCAGATAGAAGATGGCGAACACCAAGGAGATCGCGATCAGGATGTTGCCGAGCGCGGCACCCTGACCGAAGTCGAACTGCTGGAACGACAGGTGGTACGACTGCGTCGCGATGGTCTGGCTGGCGTTGGCCGGCCCGCCGCCGGTCAGCGCCAGGATCACGTCCAGCACCTTGATCGTGTAGACCACGCCGAGCACCAGCACGACGCTCACCACCGGGCGCAGCAACGGCCAGGTCACATATCGGAACCGCTGCCAGCCCCCCGCCCCGTCCAGCGCGGCCGCCTCGTACAGGTCCTCCGGAATGTCCTGGAGCCCGCCGTAGAGGATGGTCAGGTTGAACGGGATGCCGATCCAGATGTTCACCATGATCACCGCCACCAGGGCCAGTGAGGTGCTGGTCAGCCAGCCAGGGTGGTCGCTCGCCACTCCGATGGCGGCCAGGAACCGGTTGAGCGCGCCGTTGTCCTTGTCGAGGATCCACCGCCAGACCGCGCCGGAGGCGATCAGCGGGATCAGCCACGGCAACAGCAGCAACGACCGGAGCACACCGTTGAGTGGAAAGCGGCGCCGGAAGAACATCGCCAGGGCCAGACCGATGACGAACTGCGCGGCGATCGAGCCGGCGGTGAACAGGACGGTGTTCAGCATGGCCTTGCCGAACACCGGGGAGGACACCACCGCGGAGTAGTTGGCGAACCCGACCCACGGCGCCTCGCCGGTGTAGAAGGTGCTCGTCGAGTACTCCTGGAAGGCCATCAAGAAGTTCTTGACGATCGGGTAGCCGAAGAACGCCACCATGTAGACCACGGCCGGGGCCAGGAACAGCACCTGCGCGGCGCGGTTCTGGAAGTGGAGCGAGTGCCAGAAGGGGGGTCGGGCATCGATTCCGTCGTCCGCGACGATGGCCGGCGGTGGTTGATCTGTCTGACGCACCATTGTGGACTGTTGTGGGTGCTCAACCATTCTGGGCCGTTTCCAGGGCTTTGGCCGCTGTGGCCTGGCCGGTCAGCGCGGACTGGAACGCGGTGTAGATCTTCGTGGCCGCCTTCGGCCAATCCGCGCCGAGTTCACCGGTGCGGGCCCGCGCCGTCGGGATCTGGTCGACGAATCCGGCCATGTTCGGGTTGCTGGAGCTGAACTTCTCCAGCAGCGCCTTTTTGGTGGGGATGGTCTGGGTGTCCTTGGCGAGGCTGAGCTGGTTGTCGTCCGAGTTGAGACAGGCGATGACCTTGGCGGCCTTGGCCTGCTTGTCCTTGTTCCCGGTCTGCGGCACGGCCCACGTCTCACCGCCGAGCGGCGCGACGATCGGTTTGCCGGCGACCGGTGCCGGGATCGGCGCCACCGCGTACTTGACGCTCTTGCCCTCGGCCAATGCGGGGAACTGCCACGGACCGTTGATCGCCATCGCGGCCTTGCCCGCCCGGAACTGGTCGTTGACGTCCGCCTGGGTCCAGTTGAGAGCGGACTTCGACACCGAACCGTCGTTCATCAGGTCGACCCACAACTGCACGGCCTGCGCGGTCTCCGGCGTCGCGATGTTCTTCTCGTCACCGCCGTTGGACCACATGAACGGCAGGAACTGCCAGGTGCCCTCGTAGTTCGCCGGTGCCGAGAACGCCAGCCCGTACGTGCCGCCGGAGGTCAGCTTCTTGGCCACCGTCCTCAGCTCCGCCCAGGTCTTCGGCGGCGTCACGCCCGCCTTGGCGAGCAGGTCCTTGTTGTAGAACAGCCCGATGGTGTTGGTGATCGGCTGCAGGCCGTAGAGCTTGCCCTTGTAGGTCGAGGCGCTGACCACGCCTTCCACGTACCCGTCGGCCTTGAGCCCGAGGTCGTTCAGCGGAGTGAGGGCGCCACTCTGGGCGATCTGCTGCAGATCGGGGTTGTCCAGCATCAGGACGTCCGGAAGGGTCCGCGAGGACGCCTGCTGGAGCACCTTCTGGATCAGGGTCGCGCCGGGCACCGCCTCGCGCTGGATGGTGACACCGGCCTGCTTGCCGCAGGCGTCGATGGCCTTCTGCCAGACCGCCTTGCTCGGGTCGTTGTTGTAGTAGTCGAGCACCCGCAGGGTCGAGGAGTCGCCGCCGCTGTTGGAGCCGCCGTTCGAGCCGCCGCCGCAGGCGGTGACTGCGAGAGACAGGGTGAACATCGAGGCGAGGGCGGCCTGGGCTCGGCGGGATCGGGAGGAACGGGGGGTGCGGGGGGAGCGGATCATGTCGCGTCCTTTCGGATACGGAAATTTCCGGGTGAATCGATTCGTCGATACGCATCGACGTCGGTTGTACAAGTGTCCGTCGATACGCATCGACGATGCATATCGCTGGCCGAGCCTGTCGGTGATCAGTTGGAGGGAGTAGGCATCACGGTCGTACGCCGGGTGAGTCGTGGCGCGACCAGGTCGATTGCGGGACGTTCCACCCCGGAACTCGGATCGAGTAACCAGAACAGCGTCTCCATCGCGCGCCGGGAGACGTCGCGCGGTTCCACGGAGATATTCGTGTACGGCGGATCGGACTGCTCGGCCCAACGGTCGGAACTGAGTCCGATGAGGGAGATGTCACGACCCGGCACGACGTCCTTCTTCCGCAGTGCGGTCAGCAGCGGCATGATCGCGTCGCTGTGCGGCACCACCACTCCGAGACGCCCGCCGGTCTGCCAGGCGTCGTCGCCGTGCGGCACCACCGCTCGGAGACGCTCGCCGGTCCGCCGGGCGAGGAGCCGATCGGCCGCGGCGGCCTCCTGCCCATGGTCGACCGGTTCGATCACCGTCAACGGAAGGCCGCGCACCTGCGCCTGCCGCCGCACCGATCGCAGGAAGCGGCCGACGTAGTTGAGTCCACGCTCCATCGCCGCGGCCGGGTAACCCACTACGACGATCTCGTCGTGGCCGGTGTCGGCCAGCTCCTCAACCGCCATCCGGGCCGCCGCCTCGAAGTCGAGGTCGACGCAGTGCAGCCCGGCCGGGTCGGCCGGCACACCGATGAGCACCACAGGAACGGACAGCGCGGCGGCCACCGGGACCCGCTCGTCCTGCTCCTCGATGTCCATCATGATGATCGCGTCACACAGGGCCCGTCCGGCGAGACGCCGCAGACCCGCGGAGCCCTCGTCCGCGGTCACGAGCAGAACCTCGTGATCGTGGGCGCGGGCCGAGCTGGCGATGGTCTCGATGAACGGCAGCAACCCGAAGGCATCGCCCCCGGCCCCGAAGCGCACCACCAGACCGACCACTCGGGTGCGGCGTCCCGCGAGAGCCCGGGCGCCGGCGTGCGGCTCGTAGGTGAGCTGTGCCATCGCGTCCAGGACCCGCTGCCGCGTGCGCTCGGAAATGGGTCGCTTGCCGGTCATCACATAGGACACGGTGCTTTGCGAGACACCGGCGATACGCGCGACGTCCTTGCTGGTGAACGCCGCCATGACACCTCCCTGGAGGATTCGTCGATGCGTATCAATCGCAAGTCCCGACAGGCTACGACGTCGGTCGTCCGAGCCACAAGACATCTCCCGGCAACATTTCCGCAATCCGGCCACCTCGTCATGATCAGCTAGGAATCGTGGCGATGGGCTGTCATATGCCCCGGATCGCCGAAAGGCTGGCCTCGCCGTGGGCACCGCTGCGACAAAGGGCCGGTCCTGCCGTGGGCACCCTGCGCCGGCAGGTGGTTCTCTGATTGTGAATCAGCACCGCGCGAAGATCGGATCGCGCAGATACGGCGTCGACGACCCGGAGCGTGCGTTCGACGGTCTGCGCGGCCCCGTGTACGCACGCATCGACCTGGACACCTTCGAACCCACCGTCTTCGGCGCGACCTGGTACCGGAGCCTAACGGCACACAGCCACAGCGACCGATCGACTTCGTCTCCCAGGTGGACGACATCATCGGAGCAGCCATCACCGAATGCGTGCACGTCAACCCCTGCGAGGCCGACATGATCCGCTGACTGGGCGCCGCGCTGACACACTGACGGTCGGCATGTCCTCGCCCTGCCGGTGTATGACGTGCAGATCCTGGGCCGTCCGCCTTGGATGCGTGCGTACAACGAACGGCGGCGACACGAGCTGAACCAGTAGCGACCGGCCCGCTCTGGCAGCACTACGCAGTCCTCATCTCGTCATCGACCGTCTGCCGGGTCGCCGCGATGTCGCCCTCGTAGTCGGCGTCCGGCATCCCTGCGGTTCTGACCAAGGACGCCTTGACCGCCCGTCCGGAGGCCGTGGTTGCGGGACCGGTCACCGCAATCCGCATTTCACCGCTGGTCACCATATTTGTGTCAGCTCGTTTTCCGATGTCAAGGACCGTCGAGAAGCTCCGAGACGGTCCAGTGGCCGTCACCTTCATCGAATCGGATGATCTGACGTCGTAGCTTCCAAGAGCAAACGAAAACCGCCGTCCGTATGGGGGAGGGTGTCGGTCGGGACAGTCAGTGCCAATCGGAAAACTGTGACCGGGCCCGTCGGATCCTCAGGCGGCTTGTGCGACCCGGTGGCATGAGGCACTCATACTCGATGGGGTACCACTTATGATCATGCTTTTGCAGCACTTTCGGTGGCGACGTTTAGACCCAGCTCGCAGAAGTTGCAGGCGCTGGCCCACCTTCGTAACAGCGACACCTGCGCGTGCCTGACCGCCGATCTCACGATTAGCACTACCATGGCCTGGCATTACGTTCACAGCGGGAACACGGGTGCCGCGGGCCAACTGGCGGGGGTTTCGCGCCCCTTCCCCGGCCACGCATGCTCTGACCGTGGGCCGGATAGCCAGCTTGATCCACGCCCTGACCAGCACTGACGTGAGGGCCAACGGGGGCTGCCGGGGGTGAGCGGCACGATCCACACGCCGTTCACGCTATGGCTACGCTCAACGAACTTAGGGTCATCGCATATAACGCTCAATTGTACTCATATACATCTATAACGATAAGAGGCTTTTTCTTGGTTAATATCTTTTCTGCAATCTTAGGATCTGGAGCGGTCTCGGACTTCTCCGGATCGAGGGTGGCGATACTCAAGTGAGCCTTGTCCCACTTGTTTGATTTCATCAATATCTTCACTGGCCGATTCTCGGCCAGAATTTCCCATTCGCGCTTTCGGAGACGTTCGACTGCCGCGTTGAGTGCGTCCTTTGCATCCGCAGCCTCAACATCTACTACCAGCGTGCGCGTAATTTCAATCCCACCGTCTACGGCAGCCTGGCTGCTTGTCTCCTCCACTACAGAGCCGATTCCACGTACATTGTCGAGAACAGCCGGGGCCACCTGAAACGTTCGCGGTGATCCGCATCCTGCAGCTAAGATAATGACCCCGAACAGAGCTAAGGCCAACCTGCCACGTCGGCGTTGCCGCACGAGATCTCCCTTCAGACCCTTGGTAGACCTACATTCAAATCATCTGCTTGTCCAGCATGCAGCGCGACCACACCTCCAGAATTCTTCGACAGATCCATTGCTCCATAGATGTTCCAGATCCCTCTGGCGATTGACAACGCTAGTTGAGTCTTTGCGGTCGAGGTATCCCGTCTCCTTCCAATCCTTATATGTCTTGAACGACAGTAATGGATAACCGCCTAGTGGATTGTCGACCGTTACCCCAGAGCAACCACAATAGGCTTCGGCGGCTTCCCTGTCTGTTAGATTATGCCTGCTGCCATCCTTATTTTCATACCAGACATTCTGCTTCAGATATTCCATCCATGCCGCAGCCAATTGTATGGCCCGAGGTGCATGCAGGAGCTGATTAGTAACCTGTCCGAGCGTTGCCTTCCCCCAGTCCCTTTCTTTGTAGTAGTACTTTATGAGCATCATTCGAGCTTTGTAGATTTCAAGCTGAGTGATACCGACAGACACACCCCAGCCTTTGTAGCCGTCAATCAAATCGTCTTTTGCCTTAGCCGCCTCCGCACCCATTCGACCGGTTCCCTCCCTGGCGTGTGCGCTCTCCCATATGATGACAGCCGCGAGGACGTTTTTATTGATATGGTGATTAGCGGCGGCGGACTCAATATCTCGCCAATATCTCACGACTTGTTCATACGCACCGTAGTACTTGTAGCGAGATGCGGAGCTGCCATTCGGGGCGGCTACCGCGCGACTACCCCCCTGTCCGGCATTGAGCTTCGCCGCAACCTTCTGCATATTTCGCCATTCACCAAGCCTTGAGTCGTGTGGGTTTTCCTTAGCCGCCCTCTCCATCGCTTTGAAACTCTCCAGGCCACCGGCCGACACCCAGCTGAAGGCCAGCTGCTCGTCAGTCATTGTGGGTGACCAGTTGGACATGTATTCGTTCTGTACTTTTTCGCTGGCGAACCAGAAGTTGGGCTGGTCGACGGGTCGGCCGTTGGGCATGATTTTCCAACCCAATCTCTTAAGTTCGTCTTCCCCGGCCCAGAATCTCTTTTCGTTCTCCACCTCGCGCATCCGAAGGTAGCTCGGATCGACAATTGCTTCTCCAGCGCACCCGTGGCACACCCATCAGCTGCCCGGGGTGCGGGCAGCCCTCGACCCGGCTGCACGGACACTACCGGCGGCTGCTCCAGGACCTGCCCGCCGGCGGGCGCCAGGTCCTGATCGATCTCACCGTACGGCGGCTGAAATGCGGGAACCCTGGCGTGCAAAATCCGGACGTTCGCCGAGCCCATCAAGGGCTTGGCCGACCGGCACGCACGAAACACCCGGCTTCTGCGGCACATGCTGGAATGGTTGGCGCTGGCCGGCCGGGCCGCTTCCCGGCTGCTGAGCATGCTCGGCGTCATTGTGTCCCGCGACATCATGATCCGGCTGATACGAGCCCTGCCCGACCCTTAGTTCGCACAGGTCACCGTGCTGGGGGCGGAAGACTGGGCGGAACGGCGCTTGAGAGCGAAATCATCGACACCCAGCACATGCGGGACCCGCCGCGGTGGCAGCGGCAGCCGCATGAGCAATCGCAGTGCCGTGGACCTGTGCACCGCCACAGCCAGGACCGCCGAGAGCCGAGCACCCACCCGACCAGCCATCTCTTTGACCACCGCGCCCAGTTGGCCGGTGAGCCTGCTTGTCCGACGCTGGTAGCGCTCGAGCGGCCCGGGGGGAACGCCACAGACGCACCGTTGTAAGTTCTACAGCCCCAAGATCAGGGCTGGTCAGTAGCCGGACCAGGATGGTTGGCCTGGTCAGGGTCTGGGCCGGTCGGTGCCTGGACTGACCGCGGACGGTCGGGGCAGGTGGGGGCGGTTGGGCTCGGGGCTGGGGTTGGGGTGGATTGGCTTAGGCGGCCGTTTCATGGTCCTCGTCCAGGTTGTTGATCAGGGGGATTAGCCAACCCGCATTGACGGGCCCCATCGCGGTGTCCAACTCGGACGGGGTGGGGAGGCGGTCGAGCAGGGTGGTCGGGTACAGGAGTTGTTGCAGGGCGTGCATGAGCAGGTTGGCCATCGAGTAGCTCGGGTCGGTGGTCAGGGCGCGTTCGAGGGCGATGGTGGCCAGGACGCTGTCGCCCGTGCGCCAACTGGCCATCGCCAGCAGGGACGCGGCCGGTGGGGTGAAGCGTGGCTCCAGGCGGCGGGTGAGGTCTTTCCAGAGGGCGGCGTGGGTGTCGCCGGCGAGGGTCCAGGCTTCGTCGCGGACTCTGATCACCGCCAGGTCGAGGCCCAGTCTGGCCGCTTCAGCGTCGTCCAGGCGGCCACCGGCGGCGTGGGTGGCCAGGGCGGCGCGGACTCTTACCAGGCCCCGGGTGACGAACTGCTGGGCGAACGCGTTCACGTCCGTCGCCTCCATCAGCCGGGCTCGGAACTCGGCGACGGCCTCCGCCGTGGCGCGGCGCATCGACACCCGGACGGGGCCGGTGAGCGGGGCGATGGTGCGTTCCAGGCTCTGGCGGTCGGGCAGGGCCACCAGGCCGTGCACGGTGGCCTCGGCGGCGATCTGGCTGGTCGAGGTGTCGTACGGAGTGCCTTCGGGAGGGCAGCACTGGGGCACGTCGCACACGTACGACCAGTAGCGGCCGCCCTCGGCTCTCAGGGCCTCGTCCACGCCGACACCTACCCGGGCGGCCAGTCGACGGGCCTCGTCCACGGCGGGGGTGACCCGGTCTCCAGTGCCGTAGCCGATCAGGATGATGTGGGTGATGGCCTCACGATGGAACAGCGCCGACAAAGGCTCCAGCGTGCCCGGCGGAAACGGTAGTGGCCAGCGGGTCGCCAGCTTGGCCTGGCCCCGGGCGAGACCGAGCACGATGAGGCTGTCGACCGGGTGGAACCCCACGAGGTAGGGCACCGCGGCGAGGACGTCGGTGGGGCTGGTCAGAGTCAGGCAGGGCTCGGAGGCGTTGGTCGTCATGAGGCATGAGGGTGCCTGAACGGAGGGGGTGTCGAAGGCGCCGAACCGCGTTCTGGGGATAAAGGAACGTCAGGGGGCGGGGGTTGGGGCCAGGCGGTTGCGGACGAACAGGGCCGCCCCCGCCACCCCCGCCGGCATCGCCACGACCGCCACAAAAGGCACCAAGAACAGCAAGAACACCACCACCCCGAACCCCAAGGCCCCCGCCTTGTTCCCCCGCAGCAGCGCGAACCGCTCCTTACGCCCCATCCCCCGCCGCTCCAGCGCCAGCGTCGTCAGCTCCACCGTCAGGAAGAACCCGGAGACCATGGCCCCCAGCACCGGCACCACCGTCTGCCCGACCACCGGCACGAATCCCAGGAAGAACAGCGGCACGGTGAAAAGCAGCACATAGCCCAGCGTCACCAGACTGTCCCTGATGGATCGGGGCAAGGTACGCCACCACGGCTGCTCCTCCACCCCCGGCAGCGGATCCACCGTGGCGGACAGCTTCTCGTAGAACGGCTCCCCGATCGCCAGCGTGAGCGCCGTGAAGGTCAGCACCGCCAGCGCCAGCCCGCCGAGGACCAGCGCGATCCCGATCAGCGTACGGAAGAGGTCCCGCCACCCCCACGTGTCGGCGAACGGCGTAAGAAATTCCGCCATATCCGACGCGTTCGTGCCAAGGAAGATCAACGCCACCACGTACACGACAAAGGCCAGCAGCGCCGGGATCAACCCGAACAGCCACCGCCGGCCATTCTTGGCGACCCAGCCCACCCCCTGAAGGAAGAAGCCAACACCCGCCAAGAAGTCGCGTACTGATCGCATGCCCGGCACGCTAGCGCCAGAACGACGTCACCGCGTAGCCCAGTTCGCCGAAAAGGTTGCGGATCAGCGGCAGCGAGATGCCGAGCACGTTGCCGTGGTCACCCTCGATGCCCTCGACGAACCAGCCGCCCCGCCCCTCGATGCTGAACGCCCCGGCCAGGCCCAGCGGCTCGCCCGTGTCAGCGTAGGCGGCTATCTCCTCGTCGGACGGCCGGCCGAAGTGGATCACGGTGGTGGACACCTCGGCCACCTGCCGGCCGGCGGGTACGTCGATGACGCAGTGGCCGGTCACCAGGCGTCCGGTCCGGCCGCGCATGATCCGCCACCGCTCGAGCACCTCCTCGGCCGTGGCCGGCTTGCCGTACGGCCTGCCGTCGAGCTCCAGGATCGAGTCACAGCCGATGACCAGGCCCTCGTCGAGCCCGCTCGCGACCGCCGACGCCTTGGCCTTGGCCAGCTCAAGAGCGAGCGCGGCGGGCGAGTAGGCGGAGTATGACTCCTCGTCGACGCCGCTGACGATCACCTTGGGGTCGAGTCCGGCGCTGCGGAGCAGGGCCAGCCGGGCAGGGGACGCTGAAGCCAGGATGATCACCGCACCAGCTTACCGTTCAGCGGTCGAAGTTCGGCTGGCCGGGTACGTCCATGGAGTCCCCATCGAAGATCGCGCCGAGCAGCTCGGCCAGCTCGGTGGGGAGGGTGGCGCTCTCCTGGTTCAGGGCGTCGGCGACGGCGGCGGCCTCCATCCGCCCGCGAGTCGCCCGCCCGGCCAGCAACGACATGATCATGGGCGCGATCAGCGGCAGCAACCTCATGATCGTGCGGCCGTCGACCCCCACCAGCCGTGACAAGCCGTCGGCCGCCTGCTCGGTGCCCTGCCCGCCGAGTACGTGCCCCAGGATGCTCTGCCCGTCACGCGACAGCGACGCCACGTCGCCGTTGAACGGGTCGGCGTCCACATGGTCGTCGAGGGCGGCGCGCAGCGCCTCCGCACCTTCAGGGTGCGCGGCGTTGCGCGCCAGGCCGCCGATGATGGTGCCGGACACCGTCGTGAGCACGATGCGGGCCGTTACGGTGTCCGTACCGAGCAGCCCGGCGACCTCCTCCAGCCCGGCATCGCCGAGCTCTGCGAGAAGCTCGTCGTTGAGTGTCACATCGGAGACCTGCCCGGCGCGGCCTCAATTTACGTTACGGGCTTGCCCAAGTCCCCGGAAAGCCCGGCCGCGGCGTAGGCGCTCGCCTCGTCCAGCGTCTCGTGCTCCAGCAGGGCCGCGACGATGGCGTCGAGCTTGTCGCGGTTCTCGCTGAGGACACGCAGCGCGCGCTCGTAGCACTCGTCCACGATCCGCCGCGCCTCCTCGTCGACGGTGGCGAGCATGGCGGGCGAGGCCTGCGGCGGCTGACCGTCGCTGGGCAGGATGGTCAGCGGCCCTACCTTCTCCGACATGCCCCAGCGCCCGACCATGCCACGGGCGATCATGGTGACCTGCTCCAGGTCGTTCTCGGCGCCAGTGGTGATCACGCCGAACACCACCTGCTCGGCCGCCATCCCGCCGAGCGCGCCGGTGATGCGCCCACGGAGATACTGCTCGTCGTAGGCGTAACGATCGGTGTCGGGCGTCGACAGCGTGACGCCGAGCGCCCGCCCGCGCGGGATGATCGAGATCTTCCTGACCGGGTCGGCGCCCGGCTGCAGCATGCCGAGCAGCGCGTGGCCGGCCTCGTGGAAGGCGGTCCTGGTGCGCTCCTCCTCCGGCATCACGATGCTGCGCGCCGCGCCGAGCTGCAGCTTCTCCAGCGCGTCGGCGAAGTCGGCGATGCCGACCTTCTCCTTGCCGCGCTTGGCGGCCAGGAGCGCGCCCTCGTTGACGAGGTTCGCCAGGTCGGCGCCGGTCATGCCGGGCGTGGTCTTGGCGATCTGGTCGAGGCTGACCTCGCCGTCGAGCGGCACGCTCCTGCTGTGCACGGCCAGGATCGCGGTACGGCCGGCGGCGTCGGGCAACCCCACCTGCACCGTACGGTCGAACCGGCCCGGCCGCAGCAGGGCCGGGTCGAGGATCTCCGGCCGGTTCGTGGCCCCGATGACGATGACGCCCTCGACGCCGGAGAAGCCGTCCATCTCGGTGAGGATCTGATTGAGCGTCTGCTCGCGCTCGTCGTGCCCCCCGATGCCGCCGGCGCCGCCCCTGGCCCGGCCGATGGCGTCGATCTCGTCGATGAACACGATCGAGGGGGCGACCTTGCGCGCCTCCTCGAACAGGTCGCGTACCCGCGACGCGCCCACACCGACGATCATCTCGATGAACTCCGAGGCGCTGGCCGAGAAGAACGGCACGTTCGCCTCACCGGCCACGGCGCGGGCCAGCAGCGTCTTGCCGGTGCCGGGAGGACCGGCGAGCAGCACGCCCTTGGGCAGCTTGGCGCCGAGCCTGCGGTATTTGTCGGGGTCCTTCAGGTAGTCGACGACCTCGACGAGCTCGTTCTCGACCTCGTCGATGCCCGCCACGTCCGCGAACGTGGCCCGCATCTGACCCGCTTCGACCGGCTTGGCCGCCTTGGACCGGCCGAGGCCGCTCAGCCCGCCGCCACCCATCATGCTGGCGCCGCGGCGCATGACCCAGATCCAGAGCCCGGCCAGCAGCAGGACGGGGAGCAGGGAGAGCAGCAGGTTGACGAAGAAGCCGCGCCCGCTGTTGATCGGGTCGGCCTTGATGTCGACCCCGTTGCTCTCCAGCTGCTGGTAGAGCTGGTCGTTGTTGGCGAAGGCGGGGATCTCCGTCTTGAACTTCGTGTACGACTTGTTGCCGCTGTCGGGATCCTTGGCCGCGGCCCGCAGATCGCCCTCGACCGACAGACCCGTGGCGTAGATGTCCTTGACGTTCTTCGAGGTCACCTGCTTGGTGAACTCGGTGTAGGACACCGTCTCGACCGAGCCGGAGTCGAAGAAGGACGAGACCAGGAAGAACGCCGCGTACACGACGAGCAACGTGACGACGAAGCGCCACCAGTTGATCTTCGGGCGACCACCGCCGGACGAGCCGGGCAGCCCTTCCGCCCGCCAGGGCGGCTTGGGCTTGTCTCTGTCAGGCGCCTGCGGCTGTCCCGAGCGATTGTCAGGCGCCTTCGGCTGACCTGGGCGTTCCACGGCGTCACTCCCCCATATCGCCGTACATGATCTTCTAGCCTAGAACACGCACCCCGGAAACCACGCGCGTGATGTCACGCCACCTGGTCCGCTGCGACTCCGGCACTGTCACGAACGCCAGCCCCGGCTTGGCCATTCCCCCGTCGAGCACGACCACGGCCGCTCGCGAGACGTGCTTGCCGTACCTGACCTGGTAGGCGAGCAGCCAGCCGCGCTTGATCGGCTGGGAGACCAGCCAGCGGATCCGGGCGCCCTTGGGGTGGTGGTTGAGCGTCCAGCGGGCGGCGAGCAGCGCGGTGTCACGCGCCGACTTCTGCTCCTCGATCGGGAGCGGGCAGGTGACGAGCATGCCCCGCTGGTTCGAGCCGCGCTTGAGCGGGAGCACCTGCTTGCTGGTGAACGGCGCCGCACGATGCGCCTTCCACGGCTTGCCGAGCCTGGGCACGACCAGGCCGGTCCGCCGGTCCTTGATCGCTGCCTTGCCGGGCTTGGTCATCTTCAGCCGCGCGACCTTCTTCGGCAGCTTGGGGACCCGGGGGTCGGCGTACAGGGCCTCCATGGCGGTGTATCCGGGCGCGATGGTCGAGCCGGGAGTCGGTGTGGCGCGGGGAGCGGCCGCCTCGGCGGAGTCCACCGGCGAGGGAGACACCGACGGCTCGGACGACACTGTGGCAAGGGGCGGCGCGGACGAGGTCGGCACGGTCGATGGCGCGGCAACCGGCCGTGCGGCGACCTCGTCCGGCCGCGACGGGAGCAGCATGACCAGCGTGACAGTGACGACCGCCACCGCGGTCACGACTGCGAGCCCCCGGTATACATCCCGCATCCGAAGATCGCCGATGCGGGATCGCCTGGGTGAAGAAACAGGGGTTCCCGGCCTGGCAGCAGTTCTCACACGGGAACCTTCGGTCCCATCATCCCCATCGAGCACGATCGGGAGCGTACGACAAATCCCGGCATTCCGCTTATGAAGCGGCCGAAGTGTCATCATGGCTTCGTGGAACAGGTGGAGCTCCGATTCGACCCGGCCTCGCAAGCCTCCCAAACGCACACGAACCTCTCCGCGTTACGGCACGACGGCAGCGGCCTGTGGCTGGCCGGGGACGAGACCGCCACCATCGAGCATCTGGCCTGGACCGGCGTGAACTACACGGGTCAGCGCACCTTCCGGCTGGCCGACTACGTACGACTGCCCGCGGGCCCCGAGGACGAGGCGGACATCGAGGGCCTGGCCAGGGCCGACGGCCACCTGTGGGCCGTCGGCTCGCACAGTCTCAAGCGCCGCCGGATCAAGTCGGCCAAGGACCCGGCCAAGGCCGTCAAACGGCTGGCGACCGTGGTCCGCGAGGAGAACCGCTTCATCCTGGTACGCCTGCCGCTCGACCCCGCCACCAACGCCCCGCTGCCGGGCGCGATCCTGTCGGGCCGGGACAACATCGCCGCCCATCTGGAGGACGACCCGCACCTCGCGCCGTTCCTCGCGCTGCCCGGCAAGGACAACGGCCTCGACATCGAGGGCATCGCGGTGCTGGACGAGCGGGTCTACCTGGGACTCCGTGGCCCGGTGCTACGCGGCTGGGCGGTGGTCCTGGAGGTCAGGCCCGTCGAGAGCCATCCGGGCCGGCTGCGGCTGCGCGAGCCGTACCGCAAGCACTTCCTGGACCTGGGCGGGCTGGGCGTGCGGGACCTGTGCCCGTACGGCCGTGACGTGCTGCTGCTGGCCGGGCCGAGCATGAGCCTCGACGGGCCGGTGCGCGTGCTGCGCTGGCGGGTCCATCGAGCGGGCGAGGTGGTCGCGGCGGACGAGCTGGAGACGGTCGCCGAGCTGCCGTACGGCATCGGCTGCGACCATCCCGAAGGGATGGCCGTGCTGGCGGACGGCAGACTGATGATCGTCTACGACAGCCCGTCGCCCGCCCGGATCACCCCGGCGGGCGGCGTCCTGGCCGACGTGATCGAGATCTAACATCTGTCATGACCGGGCCACCCGCCCATAGAGCCACGGCGCGTCGGCGACGAACGTACATGAACCCGGCTCGATCTCGGTGAACCCGGCGTCCCGCACCACGGGCAGCCCCGCGGCCACCTTCGCCTGGAAGTCGCCCGCCGCCGCGGTGCGCACCGTCACGGCCAGCCCGGCCGCCCGCCACGCGGCGCGCTCGGCCTCGTCGCTGGCCCACCAGGCGAGCTGGGCGGCGTGCCCGGCCTGGGCCATGGCCTTGCCCGCCGACATGGCGAGCCCGGGGTTGGCCCACAGGATCGGCGGCTCGGCGGGCGCGAGGTCGCCGGTGTCGGTCAGCTCGGTGCCCGACACCTGCAACCGGGCGAGATCTCTGGGCCAGTCGTCGAGCGGCACGGGCGGGTGCACGCGCACCTCGGCCGTACGGTGCTCGACGGTACGGCCCGGCAGCGCCAGCGCCCGGCGCCACTCGGCGCCCCTGGCCCGGCGCACGACCTTGCGGATCTTGCCGGTGGACTGCCAGGCGTGCAGCTCCGCACCCCACTCGCCGGGGTCGTCGAGCAGGCTCAGCACGGCCATCGCGGCCGCCTCCAAAGCGTCGGTACGCTCCGGCGGCGTCGCTCTCTCGATCCTGACCACCAGCGGCAGGACCATCAACTCTGCGTCACTCATCGCCCTTTAGCATGCCCGATGGCCAGGGACATGCCGGCGGCCAGGAGGCAGAGGGCGCCCGAGACGTACCAGGCCAGGTCGTAAGCGCCCAGGTGGTCGCGGGTGAGCCCGGCGCCCACGGCGGCGAACGCGGCGCCGATCTGATGCGAGCCGAACACCCAGCCGAACACGACCGCGCCGTCCGCCCCGTAGATGCGCCGGCACAGCGCGACGGTCGGCGGCACGGTCGCCACCCAGTCGAGCCCGTAGAACACGATGAAGATCAGCATGCTGGGCTGGGTCGTGGCCGCGAACAGCCCCGGCAGCACCATCAGCGACAGCCCGCGCAGCCCGTAGTAGACGCCGAGCAGGATCTTCGGATCCACCTTGTCGCTGAGCCAGCCGGAGGCGACCGTACCCGCGATGTCGAAGATCCCGATGACCGCGAGCAGCCCCGCCGCGACCGGTTCGGCCATGCCGTGGTCGTGCGCGGCGGGGATGAAGTGGGTGCCGACCAGGCCGTTCGTGCTGGCGCCGCAGATGGCGAAGCCGCCCGCCAGGAACCAGAACGCCCGGGTCCGCGCCGCCGACCTGAGGACCGTGAGCGCCCGCACGGCCGCGTTCCGCTGGACGGGCAGGGTACGGACCGTGCCGGGCTCCGCCCCCAGCGCCGTGGTGCCCACGTCCTCCGGATGGTCGCGCAGCAGCCACCACACGAACGGCACCACCGCCAGCGCGGCCCCCGCCACGGTCAGCGAGGCCACCCGCCACCCCGGCCCCTCGGCCAGCTGGGCGAGCACCGGCAGGAAGATCAACTGACCGGTGGCGCCGGCCGCGGTGAGCAGGCCGGTGACGAGGCCACGGTGCTTGACGAACCACCGGTCGGTCACCGTCGCCACGAACACCAGCGCCATGGACCCCGTGCCCAGCCCGACGAACACGCCCCAGAACAGCAGCAGCTGCCAGCTCGCCGTCATCAGCACCGTGAGCCCGCTACCGGTGGCCACCAGCAGCAGCGCGAGGGACACCACCCGCCGCATCCCGAACCGGTCCATCAGTGCGGCCGCGAACGGCGCGGTCAGGCCGTAGAGCACCAGGTTGACCGACACCGCGAGCGAGATCGTGCCCTTGGTCCAGCCGAACTCCGCCTGGAGCGGCGTGATCAGCACGCCGGGAGTGGCACGGAACCCGGCCGCGCCGAGAATGGCCACGAACGCGACGGCCGCGACGAACCAGGCCCGATGCAACCGCCTGGTCCGAGTGGTGGTGCTTATGGTCATCCGCTAATCCTGATTTATCCACCCTCATGGCCGCGAGTGGCCGGATAGCCAATATGTGAAAGAATTCGGCCATGGCGCATCGTGTCGCGGTCCTCGTTCTCGACCACTTCGCCCCTCTCGACCTGGGCGTTCCCGGCCAGGTCTTCTGGTCGGCGGAGTCAGCGGCCGGCGAGAAGCTCTACGAGGTCGTCACCTGCTCCCCCGGCCGCCGGCCCGTGCGCTGCTCGGCCGGATACAGCGTCCTGCCCGACCACGACCTGGACGTCCTGGCCACGGCCGACACGGTCCTGGTCCCCGGCATCCACGCGGGCCGCACGATGAAGGACGGCACGATCCAGCCCTACCTGCGCGACGCCCTGCACGGCCACAAGCGGATCATGTCGATCTGTACGGGCGCGTTCATCCTGGCCGCCGCGGGCCTGCTGGACGGCCGCCCCGCCACCACGCACTGGCGCGAGGCCGCCCACTTCGCCGCGCTGTTCCCCAAGGTCGACCTGGATCCCTCGGTGCTGTTCATCGACGACGGCGACGTACTCACCTCGGCGGGCGTGGCGGCCGGACTGGACCTCTGCCTCCACGTGATCAGGCGCGACTACGGCACCGAGGTGGCCAACAGGGCGGCCCGCCGCTGCGTCATGCCTCCTTGGCGGGACGGCGGCCAGGCCCAGTACATCGACCGCCCCTTCCCCGACCCGACGGGCACCAGCACCGCCCCGACCCGCATGTGGATGCTCTCCCACCTGGACAAACCACTCGACCTGGACGCCCTGGCCGGGCACGCGAAGATGAGCGTCCGCACCTTCACCAGACGCTTCCGCGAGGAAACCGGCCTGAGCCCGTCACGCTGGCTGACCAAACAACGAGTCGACCACGCCAGACACCTCTTGGAGACGACGGACGCGGGAGTGGAGGAGGTGGCCCGCCGAGCGGGCTTCACCACCACGGTCTCCCTCCGCCAACACCTCCACGCCGCAGTCGGCGTCGCCCCACTGACCTATCGCCACACTTTCCGCCGCTAGGGCGCGCTCTGGGTCCCCTCCTTGGGCCCCAGTCACCACGGACCGTCGCAGGGACCGAGACGGCTGCCCGCTACGGAAGCCACGGTCAACTGAGCGCACGTATCGGCGCCCGGCCCCGTGCGGGCTCAGCGGGCGTTTTCCTGGAGGCCCTCAGCCACGGGCGGCGGGTGGCGGTGAGTGCGGCTTGCCGTAACGGATGGAAGGGTTTGTCCGGACCGCAACAAAGCGGGTCACTCGAATAGATCTGGTTGCTCGCGGGTGATCTGGTCGTGGAGGGGCTGGTAGTTGATCCAGCCGACCAAATCGTTGCCGATCTGCCGGTGGGTCAGGGCCGCGTTGTCCGGTTCGATGGGCACCACCTGCCCGGCCGCCTGCGCGACGAGCTGCACCTGCGCCGAGCGTTCCATCGTGATGAACCACCACGCCGCCGCGTCCACAGTGTCGCCCACCGTCAGCAACCCATGGTTGCGCAGCACGACGGCCTTGTTGCCGCCCAGTGCGGCGGCGATGCGCTTGCCCTCCTCCAAGTCCGTCACCACGCCCGTGTAGTCGTCGAAGAGCGAGACGTCCTCATAGAAGGCGCAGGCGTCCTGCGTGATCGGCTCGATGACCCGTCCGAGCGCCGACAGCGCGCGTCCGTAGACCGAGTGGCTGTGCGCGGCCGCCACCACGCCGGGCCGCGCCTGGTGCACCTGCGAATGGATGGCGAAGGCCGCCTCGTTGACGGGGTAGCGGCCCTCGACCACCTTGCCCTCGTGGTTGACAAGGATCAGGTCGCTCACGCGCACGTGCTTGAACGACATGCCGAACGGGTTGACCCAGAAGTGGTCGGTCAGCTCGGGGTCGCGGGCGGTGATGTGTCCCGCGACGCCCTCCTCGAAGCCCAGCTTGCCGAAGATGCGCAGCGCGGCGGCGAGCCGCTCCTTGCGATGGCGCCGTTCCTCCTCGACCGTCTCGAACGTCGGCGGCAGGCGAAAGATCAGATTCTCCGGCATGAGCCCTCCTCAGAGTCCGGGATCAGGTTAACCGAACCAGGTTCTGACAGCCTCGTCCAGCGAGTCGTCCGGGGTGCCCGCCCAGGCCACGTACCCGTCCGGGCGGATCAGCAGCGCGTCGGCGGGCGGCGCCGCGCACGTGGCCGTGACCACGTCGATCCGGCCGTCCCACACCTCCTTCCGAACGCTTCCCGCGAGGTCGAGCAGCAGCGGCCGCCCCTCCCGCATGAGCGTGGTGAGAGGCACCGGCTCCAACTCCAGGTCGGGTACGAAGTGGCCGGTCAGCGGATGTGCCGGGGCGGCCATGGGATAGGTGACATCCGCGCCCGACATGAGGGCAGATATCCGGCCACGCGCGCTCTTGTCGTGGAGCAGTTCGCCGAACACCTCGCGCAGCGCCGTCACCTCCGGCCCCGGCGACATGAGCGCGAGCTGGGCCTTGCTGTGCATGGTGACCCGCTCGGCGGCCAGCCGTCGCTCCCGATCGTAGCTGTCGAGGAGGCCGGGCGGCGCCGTGCCGCGTACCGTGGCCGCCAGCTTCCAGGCGAGGTTGGCCGCGTCCTGGAGACCCAGGTTCAGTCCCGGCGCCCCGACCGCGGAGTGCACGTGGGCGGCGTCCCCGGCCAGCAGCACCCGGCCCGCCCGGAAGCGGTCGGCCATCCGGGTGTTGCGCCCGCTGAGGCGGCGCAGCAGGTGCGGCCCCGGACCGGGCGGGGTGGCCAGCGCGATGTCGACGCCCAGCACTCTGGACAGGCTCTCGCGCAGCTCGCCGAGCGTCATCTCGACGTCCTCGCCGGGATCGTCGCTGTCCCACTCGACGCAGCTGATCGTCAGGACCTCAGAACTCACGGGCAGCAGGGCGTACGCGCCGCGCTCGGTGCGGTGCCAGGCGTAGAGGGCGATCGTGCCCACGCCGGGCAGTTCCAGCTCGGCCCGGTCCATCCGGATCGTCGCCTCAGGTAGGACGACGTGGGCGGCCCGCGAGATGACGGAGAAGGCGTTCACACCGGGGAAGCCGATGCCGGCCTGCTTCCTGACCGTGCTGTGGGCGCCGTCGCAGCCGACCAGGTAGCGGGTGCGCAGCTGCTCGCCGCCGTCCAGTTCGAGCGTCACGCCCGACTCGTCCTGGGTGAACGAGGTCAGCTCCCGCCCCCGCCTGATCTCCACACCCAGCTCGCGGGCCCGATCCTCGAACAGCTCCTCCAGGCGGGCCTGCTTGATGCCCATGGCGTACAGCGTGTTGCCCTCGATCTCGGCCAGGTCGAGCGGCAGCGCGCCGAACAGGAACATCGGGATCGGTCGCGGCGGCTCGGCTACATCCAGGAAGCGCCGGTAGAGGCCGCGCTGGTCGAGCAGCCTGACGACCTGCCCGACGATGCCGTTGGCCTTGGGCGCCTGGCTCCGCTCCGGCAGGCGTTCCAGCACGATCGGCCGGACTCCGGCCAGGGCCAGCTCACTGGCCAGCATCAGCCCGTTGGGACCACCACCGGCGATGACGACGTCCGCGGTCATTGGGGCTCTCCTTGTGCCGTTGGGTCGGGTAGTCCGGTGGCGAGCTGGCGCATCGCCTCTTCGATCAGAGGAAGGAGCGGCACCGCGGGCTCGACGAGCAGCCAATGGCGGACGGCGGTCTGCGTGGCCGTGATCACCGCCGTGGCGACCAGTTGCGGGTAGAGGTCGCGTTCGTGGTCGGTGCCCGTGCGCTCGGCGACGGCCGCGGCCAGCTCGGCGTCGGCGGAGAAGAGCACCCGCAGCGACTCCCCCTCCATGGCGGGCGCGCTGGTCAGCAGCCGCAGGGCGGCCCGCATCTCAGGGCTGGGCGCCCGCGTGGTCTGCTCCGCGTTCTCCCACGGCGCCAGCATGGCCCGCGTCACCGCCTCCCACAGCGGCTCGCCCGGCGGCCTGTCGCGCAGCACCCGCACCGAGTGCCTGGTCCGGTCGACGTGGCGGGCGGCCAGCGCCTCCCACTTGCTGGAGAAGTAGTTGTTGAACGTCCGCGGCGACACCCCCGCCGCCTCGGCGATGTCCTCGACCCGCACGTTGTCCAGCCCGCGCTCCATGGCGAGCTGGAGCGCGGCGGCCATCAGGGCGTCGCGGGTCGCCTGCTTCTTTCGTTCGCGTAGCCCGGTCATGCCCCCAGACTACAGAAGTTTGCGCACTCGGCAAATTTTCGCATCCCGCAGCTTTTCGTCGCCCCTCCGGCACAGCGGGGAGCCCGCCGATCAACGCCCCAAGCCCCTGAGCCAAGGCGCCATCTTCCGCCACAAAGGATTCGGGAAAGGGCATTCCCGAACACCAACGTGAATAAATCTCACCGCCACCGTCCATGTCGCACTCGGCACTCCCGGCATTCCCAAGGACATAACCACCCACCAACCTCGTCCTTTGGCAAACGCGAAGAGAACACGCAATACTCTTGCGATCTTCAGCTAGGATCAGGTGGCGGTTCATTAAACCGCCCCGAGTTACGCTTTATAAGCACATGGGCGAACTATGCACACATTGCCTTGATGTCCATTTTGTTCGCATGTGCAGGCGATCAAGCAGAAGAATGAGACAGGCGCGCTAACCAGCTCGGCCGCTTCGGAGTTGGCGCCTGGGGGCCCGAACAGCCAGTCAGTACCACTACGAAGATCGAAAGGCAGCCTAGTGGCCATCACCCCCCGATGCCTTGGGACACCAAGGAAAGAGAATCTCGGGCCGACAAAGCTCCACCGCGAGCAGCTGACGCAGCTCGCCAAGATATTCGAGCAGACCGGCGTCTATTTCAGCATCTGGACCGACAGCAACTACGTCGTGTACGAGTCCGACTCGTCGGCGGACATCGCCGACCTCGGCTCGAAGATGACCCCGACGCTGAAGATGGTGCGGATGGTCCGGCGCGACCCCGTGAACAGCGACAAGATCATGGAGTTGACGCTCTCCTCGGGTACGGCTCTACTGCTCCGCTACCGAGTGGACGAGACGGCGAACGACGCGGCCAGGATCAGGGAGATCTGCAACGAGAAGAAGCGGACCTGGGCGCAGTTCGCCCATATCCCTGGCCTGGCCGTCGGCACCCTCGCGGCCATCGTCGGCGCGGCCATCGCCGGCCGCTTCCTCGGCTCGTTCTCGGCCCCGGTGTGGTGGAGCCTGCTCCCGGTCACGATGGTCCCGCTGGTCCTCGGTCTGGGCTTCAAGTACCTGTGGAAACGGCTCGGCGCCGGCCTGACTCAGGCGGTCATCGTCAACGTTCCGGAAGGCTCGCAGGGCGGGCTGCTGTCACGGAAGCGCGATGACCTGATCGTCGCGGTGACCATGTTCGCGCTCAGTACGACCACCAACGTGCTGTTCACCCTGCTGTTGCAGCACAAGTAGGGCTCCCGGCACTTCCCGCCCGGGCGAGGGCCCTGGGCGGGAAGTGCCGGGAGCTCCGATTGACGTGGCGGTGGAAACTAGCTCGGCTCGGACCATCCCCACTGCGGCACCTCTCGGAGCGGGTGGAGTTGGTCGTCGGTTTCGGCATGGGAGTTCTGCATCGCCACCTTCGATCCGAACTCCACATGCGACCGCAGCGCCTCCCGGAAAGGCGCGTCTTCCGGGAGTCCGGCCTGATCGGCGGCCGCCATGTACAGCTCGACGAACCGCTGCCGCTGCGCCTCGCTGATCCCCAGCCCACGGTGCGCGTCGATCAGTCTGGAAAATCCGCCCATTTCCCTGGAGAATGTGTCGGGGCCGCCGAAGGTCTCGGCCGTGAAAGCCGTCAGATGTGTCACGTGATGGGGAAGTCCTTCGCCGAACAATGGCTGGAGCAGCGGGTCGGACAAGACGCTTCCATAGAAGATGTCGATGAACCTGTGGAGCCCTTCTTGGCCGCCTGCGTGCTCAAAGAGAGTTTCCATGATTACATCATTACACCATCAATCGCCCAAGCGCTAGGTAGCTCCCGAGGCCGGGGCGCGATCCCTCAGCAGGCCATCGGCGAGCCGGAGTCCAGGCGATGGAAGCTCCGGTTGAAGTAGACGAGACTCGGGCCGCCCCTCCGGGTACGTACCTGCTCGATCTCCACGAACAGCACGCTGTGCGACCCCATCGGCTTGCAGTCCTTCACCACGCCGATGACGGCCACTAACGCGTCCTTGAGCACCGGCACGCGCTGGCCGCGATCCCAGACGTTCCAGGTGAACCGTTCGGCCATGGAGACCTCCGTCGCTCCGGCGAAGTGCAGCGCCAAGTCCTGCTGGTCACCGCCCAGAACGTTGACGCAGACCCGGCCGTTGGCCCAGAACACGTCGTGCATGGCGCTGCTGCGGTTGAGGCAGACCAGGATGGTCGGCGGGTCGTCGGTCACCGAGCAGACCGCGCTGACCGTGATGCCGCAGCGGCCGTTCGGACCGTCGGTCGTCATGATGTTGACGGCCGCGGGCAGATGCGCCATCGCCTCCCGGAAGTCGGCCTGCGAGGGGGTCTGATCGGGTTCTCTGACGGTCACGGCTTTGCTCCTCTCCGCCTTCGTCTTCCGTCTTCCGTCTTCCGTCTTCGGGTGAGTCAGCGCATGTACAGGCCCGCTGGTGGCATCCCATTCGGATGAGTCAGCGCATGTACAGGCCGCCGTTGGCGTCCCAGCACGCGCCGGTGACCGTGTCCGCCCGCTCGGAGGCCAGCAGCGCCACCATGTCGGCGATGAACTCGGGGCGGCCGAGCCGGCCGACCGGGATCATCGCCTCGATCCCCGCGAGCTTGTCAGGCGCGACGCTCTCGCGGACCACGGGCAGGTCGAGGATGCCCGGTGAGACGGCGTTCACCGTCACACCGCGCGGGGCCAGCTCACGGGCGAACACCTTGGTGAGCGTGGCCACGCCGCCCTTGGCCGCCGCGTAGTGCGCGCCGGTCGCGGTGCCGCCGTTCTGCCCGGCGAGTGAGGCGATGTTGACGATGCGTCCGTGGCCACGCTCGGCGAAGTAGGCGCCGAGGACCTGGCAGCCGAGAAACGTCCCGTCGAGGTTGACGGCGATCACCGAGGAGAAGCTGTCCGGCTCGATGTCCATGAGCGGCTCGACCTTGGAGAATCCGGCGTTGTTGACCAGGACGTGGATCGCGCCCCACCGCTCGACGAGAGCGTCACGCGCCCGTACGAAGGCATTCTTGTCGCGCACGTCCAACCCGAGCCCGATCGCCGACCCTCCGTCCGGGGCGGGCGTGGCCGCCGACTCTCCGTCCGAGGCGAGCGAGGCCGCGACCTTGGCCGCCGCGCGCTGGTCGAGGTCGGTCACCGCTACGCGGTATCCGTCGCCGTGCAGACGAGCTGCGATGCACGCGCCCAAACCGCGCGCCGCTCCCGTCACCAGTGCCACACGAGGAGAGCTCACAGCAGCCATCCCAACGCCGTCACGCTGTCCTGACCGCCGACGAAGCGGCCGGTCGTCCCGGTCATCGCGCGTCCCCCTCGACAGCGTCGGAGGGGACGGGCAGCGGGCGGCCCATGCGCGCCTCGATCTTCATGTACCGCCAGAGGCCGTGCTCGCCGACCTGCACCGTGCGGAACAGGTTGCAGGCCGCGGCGACCGTCGCCTGCTCGGGCACGTCGGCCAGGATGTAGGAGGTCCAGGGCCAGGAGGCGGACGGACCGACCATGTGCCGATCGTCGTCGAAGGTGCCGAGAACGGTCACACCAGGCAGCTCCGACAATTGCCTCAGCATGCTGACGAAGCCATCCCAGACCGGGCCGGCCTGTCCGGTCGGCAGGTCGAAGAAGTTCTGGTTGACGCCGATGCAGAAGAGCACCCGCAGGCGTTCCGGGGTGGTGGGCTGGGCCATGAGGATTCCTTAGAGATAGCCGGGAAAGGGCGGTACGCCCATGAGGACCGCGCCGGCGCCGTCGTACATGCCTTCCTGGAGGAAGGCGTGTTGCGGGACCACCGAGGCGTCGCGCAGGTAGCGCTGCATCGGGCTGCCGTCGGCGATGGCCGGGATGCCGCTCAGTTGATAGGCCGTACGCACGACCTCGAAGGAGGTTCTGGCCAGGTGGGCGGAGGCCAGGCGCAGCAGGCTGGCCTGGTTCGCGGTCGCCGGGTCGCCGGCCAGAACCGTTTCGTACACCTCGTGGGTGATCTCGTAGAAGAAGGCGCGCGCGGATCGCAGGTCGGCCTCCGCCCTGCCGACCGAGATGCGATAGGTGGCGCGATCGGCCGGCTTCGGGGCGCCTGTGTAGCCGCCGCGGCCGCCGTTGCGGATGACGTGGTCGAGGGCGGCCCGGGCGACGCCGAGGCCGACGACCGCGAGCACCTGGGAGGCGTACGGGACGGTCGGGTAGCGGTACAACGGCTCGTCCACGGTCGGCTGGCCCCCGCGCACGAACGTCCACTCAGGAGGGACGACGACGCCGTCCACCTTGAGGTCGTGGCTGCCGGTGCCGCGCAGTCCGATGACGTCCCAGTTGTCGACGATCTCCACCTGTCCGGGGCGCAGCAGGGCGGTCAGGGGACGGCCGGCCTGCTGCTCGCCCGCGGTGATGCCCACGCCGAGGATGTCGGCGCCCATGCAGCCGCTGGCGAACTTCCAGCGGCCCGAGACCTGATATCCGCCCTCGACGATGGCGGCGGGCTGCACCGGGAACAGGCCGCCCGCGAAGACGACGTCCGGCCCGTCGGCGTACAACTCGGCCTGCGTCTCCAGCGGCAGCGCGGCCAGGTAGACCAGCGCGGACCCGAAGCTGGCGACCCACCCCGCCGAGCCGTCGATCATCGAGATCCGCTCGATACGGGCCAGGAAGTCGGCCGGCGGCAGCGCGTCGCCGCCGAAGCGCCTGGGGGTGCTCGCCCGATAGATTCCCGCGCGCTTGAACTCGGCGATGATGTCGCCAGGAACGTGGCGTTTCTCATCGAATTCCGCCCGCCGTTCGGCGACTTTAACCAGAACCTCGTCAAAGGCGAGTTCTTTCGCCGAAGGTGGACCGGCAGGGGCCGGGGAATCCAACGTCCGCGCCATGGTGATTTCTCCCTCGCATTGCCGGCCAGCAGGGCCTTCCGCAGTGATCTCACGCTATGCGCGCCGAGATCGGCCGACAATTGGGAATTGGTTGGACGCCCTAGGGGATTTCCTTAGTCCACGCGCGGGGCGCGGGAGTGACCCACATCACCATCAAGTCCTGTCAGGAATCGCGGCGTTGCCTCGCTCAAGGGGCACAAGCGAACCGATAGGAGCAGCACATGAAGCACCGCGTCGTCGTCCTCGGCGCCGGCTATGCCGGGGTCTACGTGGCTGGGAACCTGGCCCGCCGGTTGTCCCCGGTGGACACCGAGATCATCGTGGTCAACGCTGTGCCGGACTTCGTCGAGCGGCTGCGGCTGCACCAGTTGGCGGCCGGTCAGGAGCTCGAGACTCAACAGCTCGCCGACGTCTTCGCGGGGACGGGGATACGGCTGCGCGTGGCCCGTGTCACCGGTGTCGACCCTGAGCGCCAGGTCGTCACCGTGGCCGACGCCGACGGCGGCGGCGAGCTCGGTTACGACACGCTTGTCTACGCGCTCGGCAGCCACGTCGCCGACAGCGGCGTTCCCGGCGTGGCCGAGCATGCCTTCAACGTCGCCGGCCGCCCCTCGGCGCTGCGCCTGCGCGAGCGCCTGGACGGCCTGGGCAGGCGGGGTGAAGGCGGGAGTGTGCTGGTCGTCGGCGACGGGTTGACCGGCATCGAGACCGCCGCCGAGATCGCCGAATCCCGGCCT
Source organism: Nonomuraea sp. NPDC049129 (assembly GCF_040648495.1). Classification (NCBI taxonomy): domain Bacteria; kingdom Bacillati; phylum Actinomycetota; class Actinomycetes; order Streptosporangiales; family Streptosporangiaceae; genus Nonomuraea; species Nonomuraea sp. NPDC049129. Next base: position 279,995 of record NZ_JBEZDU010000010.1, read on the forward strand.
GGCCTGTCGGTGGCGCTGGTCGCCCGCGGCGAGCTGGGCGCCCGGCTCTCCGCCGGAGCCCGCAGCCATCTGTGGCGTGCCTGCGACCGGCTGGGCATCAGCGTCCTGGAGCACACCAGCGTCGAAGCCGTCGAAGCGACGCGGGTGTTGTGCGCCGACGGCACCGCCCTGGCGTCCGACGCGACCGTGTGGACGGCCGGGTTCGCGGTCAACCCCATCGCCGCCGCCGGCGGGCTGGAGGTCACCGAGAACGGTCAGATCATCGTCGATCGCACCATGCGGTCGGTCTCGCACCCGAACGTCTACGCCGCCGGCGACAGCGCCTACGCCATCGGCGACAACGGCCGGCCGCTGCCGATGTCCTGCGCTTCGGCCGGTTTCACCAGCATGCAGGCGCTCGCCGCGATCCTCGCACAGCTGACCGGCCGCGAGATCCCCCGCACCAAGCTGGTCTACCTGGGCAACCACATCAGCCTCGGGCGCCGGGACGGGATCCTGCAGGCGGTCGACGACGAAGGGGTGGCGAAGCCGAAGTACGTGGGCGGCCGGAAGGCCGCGCGGATCAAGGCGGGCATCCTCAAGGTCTCGCTGTGGGCCAACTCGCACCCGACCTTCGGCCTGCCCAAGCGCAAGCGCCGCCTGGCCGCCGCACCAGATGCGTCCGCCGAGAAGGCGTTCGCGTAGCCGCCTGGGGTGGTCCGCGTGGACAGCACCGCCACTGATCGCTTCGACACCGATCGGTTCGAGGCCAACCGGAACCGGCTGGCCTCGCTGGCGTACCGGCTGCTGGGCTCCGCCGCCGACGCCGAAGACGCTGTGCAGGACGCGTTCCTGCATTGGCAGGCCGCCGACCGGCAACGGATCAAGGTGCCGGAAGCATGGCTGACCAAGGTCGTCACCAACCTGTGCCTCGACCGGCTCCGCTCGGCACAAGCCCGCCGCGAACGCGCCGTCGGCGCCTGGCTGCCCGAACCGCTCCTCGACGGCGACCCGATGCTCGGCCCGGCCGACACTTTCGAGCAGCGCGAATCGGTCTCCCTGGCCGTGCTGACTCTCATGGAGCGCCTGTCACCCCTCGAGCGGGCCGTCTACCTCCTGCGCGAAGCGTTCTCCTACAGCCACGCCGAGCTCGCCGAGATCCTCGACATCACCGAATCCGCAAGCCAGCAGCACCTTCACCGGGCCCGGCACCGAGTCACCGCCGCGCGCCGCCGCGGCGGTGAAGTCGACCCGGCATCCGCCCGCAGGATCGTCGAGGAGTTCCTCGCCGCTGCCTCCGTGGGCCGCACCGAACGGCTGGTGGCACTGCTCACCGACGACGCGACCGCGATCTCCGACGGTGCCGGCCTGGCCGAGACGCTGCTGCGGTACGACGCTCCGCAGCGCATCGCCGCCGTCGTACGGGCCGGCTTCAAACCCACGCCCGCGAAACGGCGACTCGCCGGCGGCACGCCCGCCATCCACTACGCGCTCGTCAACGGCGCCCCCGCCATCCTCTTCGTGGTCGGCGACCAGGTCGTCGGCGCCGTGGCGTTCGACATCACCAACGGCAAGATCGCAACCGTGCGCGGCATCGCCGCCCCCAGCCGTCTCGCCCGCCTCGCCGAAGCCTGGCGGCGGCACGAACCGGACACGCCGCTCATCACCCAGTGGTGACCCGACACCGACCGCGGCCCGGCGCGGCACCCGCGCCGGGATGAACCGCTCCCGGGCTTCGTCCCGCGCCCGTGCCTCCACCAGCAGGTGGGCGGATCCCACGGCTTCGCCGGCTGAGGCGCCGGTGGGCACATACGACTCGCCCATCCTTGCACCAGCGTGGAGGCGCTGGAGGCAAGGGTGGGCGCCCTCTAACGGCATGGACGCGTAGTCCACCGGGATTGTGCTTACTCCTGCAGGATGGACAGGGCTCGGGACGGGCACAGGATGACGGCTTCGCGCGCCTGTGCCGCGGTCTTGTCGTCGGGGTGCTCGGTCAGCAGGGCCACGATGCCGTCGTCGTCTTGGTCGAATACGGCCGGCTCGGCCAGGACGCACTGGCCGGAGCCGACGCAGAGGCCGGTGTCCGCTTTGATGCGCATCATTGTCATCCTCACCAGGTGACCGGGAGCTCGTGAACGCCGTAGATGACGGCGTCCCTCTTGAACGGCAGGTCCTCGACCCCTGCGGCGAACCGCAGGGTGGGGATGCGGCGGAACAGCGTGTCGAAGACGATCTGCAGTTCCATCCGGGCCAGGTTCTGGCCAAGGCACTGGTGCGGGCCGAACCCGAAGGCGACGTGGTGGCGAGCCCCACGCTCGACGTCCAGTTCGGCCGGATTCTCGAACACCGCCGGGTCCCAGTTCGCCGACAGGCCCGAGACGATGACGCCCTCACCGGCCTTGATGCTCACCCCGCCGATCTCCACGTCTTCGGTGGCCAGCCGGGAGGTGACCCCGTCGGCGATGGTGAAGTAGCGCAGCAGTTCCTCCACGGCCATGGGCGTCTTGCCCGGGTCGTTCGTGATCAGAGCCAGTTGCTCCGGATGGGTGAGCAGCCCGACCACGCCGAGCGAGATCATGTTCGCCGTGGTCTCGTGCCCGGCGGTCAGCAGCAGGAAGGCCAGGCTCACCAGGCCCGCGTGGTCGCCGGTGCCCTCCTGGCGTTGCCGGGCGATCTGTCGGCCGAACAGATCGTCGCCGGGTTCGGACTCCTTGCGGGTGACCAGGTCGTCGATGTAGGCGCGCAGTTCGGCGAAGGCTCGCCGGCGGTCTTCCGGCGAGCCCCGGCGCACCATCATGGTGGTGCGGCTTTGGAAGAAGTCGTGGTCGGTGTAGGGGACACCGAGCAATTCGCAGATCACCAGCGAGGGCACCGGCAGGGACAGCGCCTGCACCAAGTCGACCGGGCGCTGGTCGGCGGCGAGCATGTCGTCGATGAAGTGGTCGACGATGTCCTGGATCCGCGGGCGTAGCGCGGCCAGGCGCTTCACGGTGAACTCGCCGATCACCGAGCGGCGGGCCGCGGCGTGTTCCGCGCCGTCCATGCTGAGCATCAACGGCGGCTGGCTGCGGAGCTGCTGCAGGGTCGCCGCGTCGAGGGTGAAGAGCGGCCAGCCGTCCTTGCGCTTGTCGGAGGAGAAGCGGGGGTCGGCGAGGACGGCACGGGCCTCCTCATGCTCGGACACCCACCACGCCTCGCCACCGCTGGTCATGCGGATCTTGTTGATCGGCGCCTGCTCGCGCAGTTGCTCGTAGACGGCGGGCGGGGCGAACGGGCAGCCACGCTCGACCGGCAACTCCAGGCCGGCGAGTTCGCCGGCAACGCTGTTCGTCATGAAAGACCTCCCACAGGCTGAGATTTCCAGCTCGGCGAGCCAGAGGCGGACATGCACCTCCTTGCGGCGCTCGCTGTGCTCCAGGCACAAGACGCCGGCCCTCACCGCTGTGTGACACCCATGGGTCGGTGGCGTAGGTCACATGACCGCGGGACTTCCGCTCGACGTGACCGACGAGGCCGCCGCCTTCGAGAGCGTGAAGCGAGCCAGGGGCACTTCAGCCGGCTGGACGTCAGCGGCGCAGCGGTGGCGCTTCGTCGACCAGCGGCAGCCGAAGGGCGAACACCGCGCCCTGGGGCGCGTTCTCAGCCGCGTGGACGGTGCCGCCGTGACGTGTGACGATGCGGCGGCTGAGGGCGAGGCCGATGCCGTTGCCGTTCCGCTTCGAGGTGAACGCGCCGTCGAAGATCCGGCCGTGGGGGAAGGCCGCCAAGCCCTGTCCCCGGTCGCGTACCTCGATCTCGCCGAACGCGTCGTCGCGGCGGGTCGCGATGGTCACCACGCGCCGCTCCGCGGGCCAGCGCGTCATTTCGTCGATCGCGTTGAAGGCGAGGTTCATCACGACCTGCCCGATAAGGACTTTCTCGCAGCGCACGACAAGCGGTTCCACCGCCGCCTCCCATTCCAGCGCGACCGCGTTCTGCTGGGCCCGTACGTCGATGAGATGAGCGCAGTCGGCGACGATCTCGTTCAGGTCGGCGAGTTGTTCCGACTGTTCGAGGCCGACGACGTACCGGCGCAGGCTGGCCATGATCTGCGCCGCCCGGTCGATCTGCGCGGTCGCGTTGTCCAGCCCCCAGTCCAGCGACGCGGCGTCCACGCCGTCCCCCGCCAGTCGGCCGCGCACGCCCGCCACGAAGTTGTGCGCGGCGGCGATCGGCTGGCTGACCTCGTGGGCGATGGCCATCGCCATGTCGCCCATGGCGTTGAAGCGGGCGAGGTGGTTGAGATGTTGCGCGTCCCGGCGGTGTTCCTCCTCCGCACGGACCTGGTCGGTGATGTCGTGGAACAGCAGAAGCCACCCTCGCAGGTCGCCCTCGATGTCGATGTACTGGCATCGGGCCGAGAGCCAGCGCTCCTCGCCGTTCGTCGCGCGCAACCGGTAACGGCCGTCCCTCGGCGCCCCGCCCCGCGGTGTCGTGGCCAGCACCTCGCGCAGCCTCGTGGCCGACTCGCGGTCGCAGAACCGGGTGAAGTCGTCCCCGGCGAGCCGCCCGGCGTCGACCCGCAGCAGGGAACCCGCCGATTCGCTGGCGAACAGCACCCGCGCGTCGTCGTCGAGCACCACGATGCCCTCATCCAGATTGCGGAGGAACGTCTGCAGTCGCCCCTCCGTGCGCGACAGATCCAGGCGTGTGGCCTTCTCCTCCGCGATGTCACGGAACTGCACCATCACCACAGGGCCGGCCGCGAGGTCCACGCGGATGGCGACGGCCTCGGTGAGGATGTCCTCGCCCGCCTTGGACCGATAGCTCCACTCGATGGTGGCAGTGCCGTGATCGGCGGCGCGCTGCAACCACGCGACGCCGATCTCGCGGGCGTACTGGCGGGCGTTGGAGCTCATGTCGGGCGCCTTCAAGGGCTTCAGCTCGTCGAGAGTGAAGCCGAGGACGTCGCAGGCGGCCGGGTTGGCCCAGATGATCTCCTTGGTCACCGCGTCATGTACGAGGACGCAGTAGCGCAGCGCCTGAAAGAGCCGGCCCAGGTCGGCCAGCGTTAGGTCGACCATGCGGTTTCCTCCGGCTCAGCTCGCATTTCTCCAGCTCAGCTCGCAGACAGGCGCAGGCCGTATCGCAGCACGTCCGCGACCAGGGCGCCCAGGGTTTCCGCCGCGGTCTTCTCGCGGATGTGCGCCCGATGCACGTCCACCGTCTTCACGCTGATGCCCAGGCGCCCGGCGATGTTCTTGCTGGGCACCCCCTCCACGACCAGCCGCAGAATCTCCAGCTCGCGCGGGGTGAGCACGGCGAGCCGGGCCTCCAGCGCGCGCTGCCCGGCGCGCTCGGCATGCAGCTCCCGCGCCTTGTGCAGGGCGTTTTGTACCACCTCCAGCATGTGCTGGGGGTCGTACGGCTTCTCCAGGAAGTCAACGGCACCCTGCTGCATGGCCCGTACGGACATACGGACATCGCCGTGGGCCGACACGAACACCACCGGAAGCAACGAACCCATCCGATTGAGGATCTCCTGCACCTGGAAGCCACCCGTATGCGGCATACGGACGTCCAGGACAAGGCAGGCGGGCCGTTCCGGATCGATCGCCGACAGGAAGGACGCGGCCTCGGTGAAGCACTCGGCATTGATGTGCACCGACCCCAGCAACCAGGCCAGCGAGGAGCACAACTGCTCGTCGTCATCCAAGATGTAGACCACTTCGCCGGGCTCGTTCCGTCGCGTGCTCACGCTCACGTCATCGGCTCCCACATCGCCGGGGCGGTCCACTACTCGCCAGCCACCAGCAGCGTAATGGGACATATGTCGTGGACCACTGGACCGTCCCGCTCAGTGGAACGCGTATGCCGTCTGAAAGAGAGGCCGGAACGCACTCGGCCTGTTCGCCGGCGCGGCCGTCGCACTCTCCGCCTGGGTGGTGGTCGAGCTGCGCGCCCGCGCACCGCTGGTCGACATGCGCATGATCACCAGCCGGGGTGTGTGGACCACCCTCATCACCGGCGTCGCCTTCGGAGTCGCCACGTTGACAGCCGCCCACGACCAGCACGAGCACCCACGAACCCCGCCACACCAGCAGCCGCACCAGCGAAAACCAAGATGGTGGATCTTCAGGGAAGATCCACCATCTTGACCTCGGTCAGTCGATGCCTTCGACGATGCGGAAGTCGCGCTCGACGCCGTCGGAGAGGACGACCAACGCCTCCTGATAGGCCGCACTCTCGTACGCCGCGACGGCCTGCTCGAAGCTGTCGAACTCGATCAGGACAGTGCGCTCGGCGATTCCGGCGTCACGCGCCACGACCCGACCGCCACGGACGAAGGTCCGACCGCCCCCGGCCTTGACGGCCGGACCGGCCAGCTTGTTGTAAGCAGCCAGCTTCTCAGGGTCTGAAATGGTGCGGTAGACGCTGACCCAGTAGCCCTTGGGCACGGAACCTCCAGTGTTGGGATGAGTGCATCTGACTTTACGGGTTGGTCTCGGACGAGCGTCGGCGGGCGAGAGCGAGGCTTGTCAGCGTCGTGATCGCCATGGCGCCGATGCCCACCAGCGCCGCGGTGGTGTAGGCGCCGTCATCGGGGAAGAGGTGGCCCGGGCCGGTGCCCGCGGCGAGGATCAGGCCGCCGATGGCGCTGCCCAGGGAGTACCCGACACTGCGGACGACGTAGTTGAAGCTCATGGCGCTCGACGTCTCGCTCTTGGGGGTGACGGCCAGGATGACACCGGGCATCGCGGCCGAGAAGCCGCCGACGCCGAAGCCGAGCACGCCCATCGCCGCGAACAGTTCGGCCAGGTCCGACCGGGCCGCCGCGAACAGGGCGAACCCGCCGCCGACCACGACGGCGCTGCCGGCCAGGAGCAGGGGGTCGGCGATCCGCGTCCGGACCCGCGGCGTGAGCTTGCCGGCGACGAACCCCAGCACCGAGAACGGGATGAGGACCAGCCCGGCGACGAAGGTCGTCAGCCCGAAGCCGTAGCCGGCGCCGTGCGGCGTCTGCGCGTACCGGGTGATGAGCGTGAGCAGGAGGTACATGCCGATCCCGCCGACGAACATGGCGAGGTTCGCCCCGGCGACCGCTGGGTGCCGCACCGCCCGCACATCGACCAGGGGCGTCGTGCTGCGCAGCTCGATGACGGCCCAGACGCAGAGCAGCACCACCGCGACGACGGCGAGGCCCACCGCCACGGCGAGGTGCCGGCTCCACAGATTCCGTTCGCCGGCGAGGAACAGCACCAGGAGCAGCGCAGCGGCCAGGACGACCGCGCCTGCCACGTCCACGTGGGCGGAGCGGCCTTCGGGGGCTTCGGGCATGGAGCGCCACGCGGTCAGGAGGGCGGCGGCGGTGACCACCAGGCCGAGGCCGTAGGCGGCCCGTACCCCGCCGAGCTCGGCGAGCAGTGCGGCCAGCGGGTAGCCGACGCCGGCCCCGATGATCGAGACCACCGAGATCAGGGCGATCACGGCCGCGCTGCGCTCCTCGGGGAGGTGGTCCCGGGCCACGCCCATCATCAGCGCCGTCAGCCCGAGCCCGACGCCCTGGGCCGCCCTGCCGGCCAGCAGCCACGCGAACGGCAGCGGCAGCACGGTGAGCGCGCTGCCGGCGACGACGACCGCCAGCGTGACGAGGATCGTGGCCCGCCGGTGCGGGCCGGCTCCGAGCCGGCCCAGGACCGGCGTGGCGACGGCGCCGCTTAGCAGCGCGACGGTCAGCGTCCACTGCGCGCTGCCGAGCGAGACGTGGAACGAGGTCGCCACGCTGGTGATGAGCGGCGTCCCGAGGCTGGCGACCGCCGCCACGACCAGAGCGATGAACACCAGGGCGGGGACCAGCAGCCGCGCCTCGGAACGCGCCACCGGGAACGCCTTCACCGCGACCCCGCCGATCGGGGCTGCCCGGTCACTGCTTCGGCCCTTCGCGGTCCTGGCTTTCGAGCTCTGCCAGATGCTTCAGCGCCGGAAGGGCCGCCACCAGCGCCTCGACCTCGTCGCCGGTGAGCTCGCCGATCAACCGCTCGAACGCGTGGACGCCCGCCTGGCGCCGCGTCCGGACATAGGAGGCGCCGGCCTCGGTCAAGCACACCAGCGTGACCCGCTTGTCGGACGCGTCGCCCCGCCGCTCGACCAGGCCGGACTCCTCCATCACCCGGATCAGGGTGGTCATCGCGGGCTGGGTGACGCCCTCGACCGCGGCCAGATCGGTGATGCGCCGCGGGCCGGTCCGGTCCAGGGTGGCCAGGGTGGCAGCGGACGTCAGGCTCATGTCCCGGGGCAGGCGTCTCGCGGCCCTGGTGGCCAGGCCGTAGAGAGCTGCCCCGATGGCGGCGGACGCGCCAGGAGCGGTGTCTTGACGACTCATGCTCGAAGCATAGCCTTTTTATATTCATAGTTTATGGAAATGGTCGGCCAGCCGGTTCAGCTTCGCCCGCAGCGGCTCCAGCTTGCCCCGCACCTCGACCGGCAGGCCGAGCACCTCGGCCTGCCGGTCCGGACCATGACCGGCCCGGCCGCCTCCCGCACGATGGCCACCAGCCGCTGATAGTCCTGCGGCAGCACGTCGGGGTCGATCGTCCGCGCGAACCACCACAGCGAAAGACCCCAGGCTTTTTGTCTGCACAATGGATACCGCCCGTTTCGCGGTTTTCCCATCTAAGCCGCGCAAAGCCCTAGGGCCTAAGAACGCCTAGGCTTCAGCAGCTCCAGGCATGCTCATCACGATGGCTTTAGCATGCCCCCAAATAGCATCTACGCATTTCTGACGCCATTTCAAGTACTAAGAATCAAACTGACCAATTATTCTCTATCGAGCCCCGAGAGGCACCATCGTGCGGGTGGTCCAGCGATAGAGCCACTCGGGATCAAGAACCCGGTTCTGCACGATCAGCGCAACCTGCTCGACGTCCACAATGACCGGCGCGGCTTCGACCGCGCTCAGGGCGTCGATGTACGGCCTGGCTGGTCCTGGTGTGTTGATGTAGGTCAGGCTGACGTGCGGGTGAAAGCCCTTGGCTTGCTCTGCTGCTGTGGGCGCGTTACCCAGCACCTCGGCGATGCCGCTCCTGATCTCGCCCCACATCTGATGCAGCGGCCCTGTGGGAGTCGGAGCCAGTACAACTCCCTCACCGAGCAAGGCCGGCCGGTGGAAGGTCAGCTCAACGGGGGTCAACCCGCCCAGACGGACCCGTACGGCCTCGGTAATCTGGTCAAGCTGCTCCTCGGACACCTCGTCGACGAACCCGACCGCTTGCACGGTGAGATGTAGCCATCGCGCGGGTATCGGGTTGTGCTCCTCGATCGTTGCGAGGGCCGCTTGGTAGCGCTCGGCGAGCTGATGCAGTTGTGGCGCGTGCTCGAAGGTCAGGTGCCAGGTGTAGACCAGGCGCCCCGGCCGCCACCCTTCCCGAGGCCACCAGTGCGAGCGCACCTCGTCGGTGTCATGCATGCTCATTGAACCGCCTCAGATCTGTGAGGGAACGTCGGGAGCTTGCTCGTCCTGCTCGATTGTGTACTCGTCGATGATTGTGACGCGGTCGGCGGCTAGTGCGGTGACCGGAAAGGTTCACCGGGTTGGGGGACGGCGAATATCCACCCTTGGGTGTTCGATTCGGTGAGCGTTCAAGGGGACCGCGTTGGCGGCCTGCGCGTTCCAGAAGCGAGCGCGCTACGCGTCCTGCTGTGGTGACTCGGCCGGAGCGTTCGCGGTGAGAGGCGTCAACCAGTGGATCTCCAGGTCCTCGCGCAGGTAGTTCATGCGAGTTTTCTGGAACTGGACGAGGTTGGGCTGGGCGAGGTGATTGCGCAGGTCGTCCCCCGAACGCCACAGCTCGTAGAAGACCAGCGTGGTGGGGTCGGAGGCATCGCGATGGACCTGGTACTGCCAGGCGCCCGGCTCGGCACGAGTCGACTCGACGAACGAAAGGAGCAGGCTTTCCAGCTCCTGGGCGCGTTCCGGGCGGGGGCGGGCGTATCCGTAGATGCCGATGGGGCCGGTTCCCTCAGGTATGACGATATTCATACCTGAGGAGGTTAGCCATGCCCGAGGTATGATGCAAGCCGTACCTGAAGGAGGAGATATGGAGCTCGGCAAAGTGCTCGCCGCGCTCGCCGACGACTCCCGGCGGCGCATGGTGGCCGAGCTCGCGGCCGATCCCAAGGATCAGGAGCGGGCATGCGGATCCTTCGACCTGCCGGTGAAAAAAGCCACACGAACCCATCACTTCCGGGTTCTGCGGGAGGCCGGCCTGGTCGCGCAGCGCGATCATGGCAACGGGAGCACGTTGAGGCTGCTCAGGAAGGACATCGAGCAGCACTATCCCGGCCTACTACAGCTACTCGTCGTCGAGCTCGGCCAGTCGGGTGAAGACGACGCCACGTCATGACACAAGGTGAGCACCGTATTCCGCATCATGTGTCTCGTCGAGGGTGACAAGCAACGTGACCTCGCCTTCAACGGCGTGACATCGGACCACGATATTCGCGGGGCCGACAGTCTCGCCGGCCTGACGGTCGAGGCACTCGAGCCGGTGAACCTTTCCGGTCACAGCACTAGATGGATTCCGACGCCTCCAGGATGCTCTTGTCCTCGGCACCCGTGCATGACCTGGCTGCCCTGAGGCAGGCCGAGCGTGGCGGCCTTCTCGAGGTGGCGCTGCGGGCGATCCACTGGTCTCGGGCGCGGTGGTGTTCTCCTTTCCGCGCGATCACTTGCAGACCGCCTGGAGAAAGCGCGTCTGCTCCATGATCTACCTGCAGCCCTATCCGAGCGAATCGATGGCGCGCATTTCCTGGTTGATCAGCGGAATGGTGGAGTAATTGAGCGAGTGGACCACTGATCCAAGAGCGAGACGTCCTGGACATCCATCACGATGTCCATGACACCCCCCCGCAAGCGTGAAGGACGGTGATCCCATGAGCATGGTGAAGACCGCGATCGAGATCGACCAGGAGGCCCTGGCGATAGCCGCCGAAGTTCTCGGCACCAAGACGAAGAAGGACACGGTCAACGCAGCCCTCCGCGAGGTGGGGCAGCGGTTGGTGCGGCTGCGGGCCCTGGCCGCGCTTGGCGAGATGGCCGACCGTGGAGAATTCGATGAGTTCGTTGGCGACAAGGCGGCTTATCGCCTGTGACACACCGACTGCGCTCACCCCTCTTCGGCGGAAGCCGGAAATGATCGATGTCCGGCCGACAAGATTTTCCGATGGTCCGATCGATCAACGGGCAACGCGTGGGCGAAGCCCACGCCCAAAACAAGCGCCCGGAGCGAAACGGAGGCCCTACAGGGGTCGCGGCTACAGCGCGACTGGGCAACGCCTGAGGCCCTTGAGCGCGAAGCGCCCCCTATGAAGCCCTTGAGGGGAAGTGGAGCTATGGGGATTCGAACCCCAGACCTCCTCCATGCCATGGAGGCGCGCTACCAACTGCGCCATAGCCCCTTGAACCGTCCCCAAGTGTATCCGACTCCCAGCCCCGGGCAGCCGCCCCCAAGCAACTGGGCCGCCTCTCAAGGAAGCGGCCCAGCCGGAAAATGCCTGGATAACGGCTACCCCACCGAGCGGGCCTTGTCGATGAGTCCTGCCAGCTCAGTCACCATCGGGTCCTCCGCCGCCTCCGCCAGCCGCTTGGCCTGCTCCCCCAGCGTCGGCAGGGTCAGCCCGAACGCCTCCCGGTCCCGCATGTACACCGCGAAAGCCGCCGCCACCACGTCCACCTGCAGCCGCACCGGCGCCTTCTCCCATACCGACTCCGTCAGCGCCCCCACGTCCACCGACTTGCTCGTCTCGGCGGGGTTCCTGGTGTCGGGGTTCTGCCAGCGTACGGTCGCCTGGGCCAGCTGCCCCGTCGCGCCTGACTTGAGCCGTACCGCGTAGAGAGCCGTGACCGAGTGGCCGGGGCCGATCTCGCCGCCGTCCCTGTTGTCGTCGCGGAACTCCTCGGTGGACAGGGCGCGGTTCTCGTACCCGATGAGCTGGTAGCCCTCCACCACCGAGGGGTTGAAGACCACCTGCGCCTTGGCGTCGCGCGCCCGCAGCTCGATCGTGGCCGGGAGCTGGGAGGCGAAGACCTTGTCCGCGTCCTCCTGCGTGCTGACGTAGACGGCGGCGCCGTCTCCGTTGTCCGCCAGCTGTTCCATCAGCTGGTCGCCGTAGTCGCGGCCGACGCCGACGGTCAGCAGGGTGACCTGCCGGCCCGCGTACTCCTTGACCCGGTCCAGGATGGAACGCCACTCGGTGCTGCCCTGGTTGGCCAGGCCGTCGGAGAGCAGGATGACCCGGTTGGTGGCCGCGGGGCGGAACGCCTTGGCCGCCTGCTCATAGCCGGTGACCAGCCCGGCCTCGAGGTTGGTGCTGCCGGCCACGGTCAGCTGGTCGACCGCCGCGTGCAGCTCGGTACGGGCGGCCAGCGGCGTCATCGAGGCCAGCACCGTGGCCTCGTCGCTGAAGGAGACGATCGACACCTGGTCGCCCGGCGCGAGCTGGTCGATCAGCGTGTGCAGGGACTGCTTCACCAGGTCGAGGCGGCCGGGCTCGGCCATCGACCCGGACACGTCGATCACGAAGGTGAGGTTGGCGGGGCGCCGCGCCGCCGCGTCGGAGGCGCGCGTCTGCAGGCCGACGCGCAGGACGGCCTGGTTGCGTGACGGCATCATGGCGCCGTCGACGTGCACGGTGAACCCGTCGTCCCGCGGCTGTGCGTAGTCCTGCCGGAACGCGTTGACGAACTCCTCCGGCCGGATCTGCCCCGGTTCGGGCCAGCGTCCTTCCTGGAGGGTACGGCGGGCATAGGTGTACGAAGCGGTGTCCACGTCCAGGGCGAACGTCGAGATCTGCTCCGCCGACGTGTCCTTCTGCTCCTCGGGAGCGGCGCTTGCGGACGCGCTCGCCCGAGCCTCGGGCTTGGCATCCGCGGGGAGTTCGGGCCTGGACGAAGCCGACGGTGCGGCCCTGGACGAAGCGGGCGCCCGAAGGCCGGAGTCTCCCTTGTTCCCCCCGGGACCGCCGCCGCAAGCGGCCAGTGCCAGGAGTCCAGCAATTCCGACGCTGATCGCCAAAGGACGAAATTTCATCGCAACCACCTCCGGCCGTATGACGGCTCCCGGAAATGGCCTGGCCGGGCCGGTGACGCAAGCGAGCGCAAACCGCGATCAACACGTGATCCGGTCAGCCGACCAGCGCCGCCTCCTCCACCCGGATGCGAATCGTCAGCAACACCCCGTTCACCAGCGTGAACGCCAGCGCGGTGAGCCACGCGGTGTGGACGAGCGGCAGCGCCACCCCCTCCGCGACCACGGCCACGTAGTTCGGATGACGCAGCCACCTGTACGGCCCGGCGCCGACCAGCGGCATCCCTGGCACCACGACGACGCGGGTGTTCCACTGCCTGCCCAGGGCGGCGATGCACGACCAGCGCAGCCCCTGGGCCAGCAGGACGATCGCGAGCATCGGCCAGCCGAGCGCCGGGATGAAGGGCCGGTCGAGCAGCCATACCTCGGCCGGGCAGGCCAGCAGGAGTCCGGTATGGGCCAGGACGATCCAGGGATAGTGCCGCCGGCCGTACTCGATGCCGCCCTTCGACCTGGCCCAGGCCAGGTTGCGGCGGGCCACGGCCAGCTCGGCCAGCCGCTCAGCGACGACCAACCCGATCAGCAGCGTGTACGGACTCATCAGGCTCGCGTACGCACCCACCAGCCCGATCACCAGCCCGTACGGACTCAAGACAGTCACCAGTGCAGCAGGAGCAACTCGGCCGAGAAGCCGGGCCCGAGGGCGAGCAGCACGGCCGGCTGGCCCGGGCGGCCGCGCGTCTCCTGCAGGACGTGCAGTACCGAGACCGACGACATGTTCCCGTGCTCGCGCAGTGACCGCCACGTGACCTCCAGAGCCGCCGGATCCAGGCCCAGCCGCTCCACGATCTTGTCGATCACCTTCGGGCCGCCGGGGTGGCAGATCCAGGTGCCGACCTGTTCGGGGGTGAGTCCGTTGTCGGCGAGGAAGCCCTTGATGTCGCCCGCGAGCACCTTCTCCACGAAGGCGGTGAGTTCGGCGTCCAGCACGAGGCGAAAGCCCCGCTCGCTCACCTGCCAGCCCATGAGGTGCTCCGTGCCCGAGTACAGCCTGCTGCGCGTGGCCACCACCTCCGGCCCGTGGCCGCGTCCCACCGCGACCACGGCCGCCGCGCCGTCGCCGAACAGGCCGCTGGCGACCAGGTTCGCGATCGAGGTGTCGTCGCGCTGAGTGGTCAGCGAGCACATCTCCACGCAGACCAGCGCCGCCACCTGTTCGGGCCAGCCGCGCAGGTAGTCGTTCAGCCGCGACAGGCCCGAGGCCCCCGCTGCGCAGCCGAGCCCGAACACCGGCACCCGTTTGACGTCCGGCCGCAGTCCCACGCGCTGGATCAGCCGCGCGTCCAAGGACGGCGTGGCGAGGCCGGTGGTCGAGCAGAACACCAGGTGATCCACCCGCCGGGGTGATATGCCCGCCTTGTCCAGCGCACCACGGAGTGCCCGTTCGCTCAGGTCGAGCGCGATCTCAAGGTAGATGTCGTTGGCGCGGCCGAACGAGTCCAGCTTGGCGTAGTCGTCCAGCGGGAGGGCCAGGTTCCGGCTCTGGACGCCGGTGGCTGCGTGGAAGCGTTCGAGCTGATCGAGGTCGGCCTCGGTCAGCCGGGAGAACGCCTCGGTGATCTCCGCCTGCGCGTAGCGGTAATCGGGCAAAACGGTCTGTACCCCCGAAATGTGCATGTATCTCTTCTGCCGCGGAGAGGGGGCGGCTAACCTGCGGCCGCGCTCATGCCCGTACGCGCCGGGCTTCTGAGCCGTTCGAGCCGGAGTACACCGCTCAAACGCCACAGCCTTTCAGCAGGCGAGCCGCCACAAAGACGTCACCTCGGCGGCCCGCGCGGCCCTCAGCGGGTCGGTGCCGTCGGACGCGCGCCGGTGACGCGGCCGTGTGTCGAGCCGATCCATGACCCGCACCCCCGCGCCGTCGAACGCCGCCATCAGGTCGGCACGAGACCGCAGGCCAAGATGTTCGGCCAGGTCCGACAGCACCAGCCACCCTTCACCGCCCGGCTCCAGATGCTCGGCCAGGCCGTCGAGGAAGCCCCGGAGCATGCACCCACCGGGGTCGTACACCGCCCGGTCGAGCGGCGACGACGGCTCGGCGGGCAACCAGGGCGGGTTGCACACGACGAGCGACGCGCGCCCCGGCGGGAACAGGTCGGCCGCCACCACGTCGACCCGATCGGCCAGGCCCAGCCGGGCCATGTTGTCGCGGGCGCAGACCACCGCGCGCCGGTCGAGGTCGGTGGCCACGACCCGCTCGACGCCCCGCCTGGCCAGCACCGCGGCCAGAACTCCGGTGCCCGTGCCGAGGTCGAAGGCCAGCCGCTTGCCGGGCAGCGGCGCCTGGGCCACCAGATCAATGTATTCGCCGCGAATCGGGGAGAACACTCCGTAATGCGGATGGATCCGGGCACCCAGCGCCGGGACCTCGACGCCCTTCTTGCGCCATTCGTGCGCGCCGATCAGCCCGAGCAGCTCCCGCAACGACCCCACGTACGGACCCTCCGCCGGCCCGTAGACCTCCTCGCACGCCTGCCGCACGTCGGGAGCGCGGGTGAGCGGGATGACGTGGCCATCGTCGTACGGGATCAGCAGCAGGCCGAGCGTCCGCGCCCGCCGGCCCTGGGCCTGGCGGTAGCGGTCGAACGTGGCGCCGGGCTCGACCGGCTCGCACCGGCGGCCCATCGCCTGAAGCAGCTGCCGGGCGTTCTGGAAGTCGCCGCGCCACAGCAGGGCGGTGCCCTCGCAGGCCAGGCGGTAGGCGGTGTCGGCCTTCATCCGGTCGTCGGCGATCACCACCCGAGCCGGTGGCGACGCCTCCAGCGCGGAGCGCCACGCCGCCGAATACTCTTCGCCCGCCTCAGTCCATGTGATCATCAGGCTCAGACCGTTTCACGGACGACCGGCCCATGGCCAACCCTTTTAGCAGCAGCCCGGCCACGAGAGCGCGCAGCCCCTCGCCGTAGGTGTCGCGCGCGGTGAGCTCCTCCCACCGCTCACCCACCGCCGCGAGCCGCGGCAACGCCTCGGCGTCGAGCGCGGCGAACACCTGCCGCCGGTACGTCGGCCCGCCCTGCTCCCGCCTGCGCAACGCCGCCGCCCGCGCGGTGATCTCCCCCGCCGTGTAGTGCCAGATGATCCGGTACGCGGCCACGGCCCGCTCCAGCGGCAGCCCGGCGCGTACGGCCGCGTCGATGATCATCTCTGGATACCACAGCGCGTTGACCGAGAGCAGGT
Organism: Nonomuraea sp. NPDC049129; assembly: GCF_040648495.1. Classification (NCBI taxonomy): domain Bacteria; kingdom Bacillati; phylum Actinomycetota; class Actinomycetes; order Streptosporangiales; family Streptosporangiaceae; genus Nonomuraea; species Nonomuraea sp. NPDC049129. Next base: position 296,275 of record NZ_JBEZDU010000010.1, read on the forward strand.
CGTCCGCCCTGAGGACGTCCACGATCCACGGGACGCCCGCCAGCGCGTCGTGCATGGCGATGGCCGCCGCGGCCATCCGCTCGCCCGGCTCGTCCGGGAGCTCGGGCCGGGGCATCGCCGCCGCGTAGTCATCGAGCAGCAGCAGCAGGAGTTCCTCCTTGTCGTGCACGTGGTGGTAGAGGGCCATGGGCGTGGTGCCGACCTCACGGGCCAGCCTGCGCATCGTCAGGCTCTCCGTCCCTTCGGCCTCGATGAGCCGGTGGGCGGCGGACACGATGTCCGCCCGGGAGATCTTGGGCGGCCGTCCAGTACGTGCGGGCATCTTGTCATGCTACTTTCTATACGCGTATAGAAACTCAGAAGGGGTATGACATGAGCGCCGAACGACTCATCGCCATGGGTGACGAGCTGGTGAAGCTGCACGACGGCTTCCGGCGGGAGCTCGCGGAGCTGCGGCGGGCACCCGGCTCGCGGCCCGAGCTGCGGGAGCACTGCCTGACGTTCTGCGACGCGCTGCACGCCCATCACACCGGCGAGGACGGCGTCCTGTTCCCGCACCTGGCGGGCGCGCATCCCGAGCTGGTGGAGGTGCTGGCCCGGCTGCGCGCCGAGCACGAGGTGGTGGCGCGGCTGCTCGCCCGGATCCGCGAGCTCCCCGACGAGGGCGATGTCGGCGCCGAGCTCGATCAGCTGTCCCGCGAACTGGAGGCGCACCTCGACTACGAGGAGGAGCAGTTGGTGCCGCTGCTCAACGCGATGACCGACTTCCCTGAGGAGCTCTAACCGACCGGCGGCGCGGGTCTCAAGGCGTCGAGCATGAGCGTGAAGTGGCGCCGCCACCGGCTCGCGTCGGCCTGCGCCACGCGCGAGTTGGCCATGATGAAGAACGCCAGGTCAAGCGGGCCGACGTCGAGCCGCAGCACCCCCGCCGCCTGCGCCCGCTCCACCAGCCGGCGGATCAGCTGATTGATCTCGGCCTGATCGTCCTGGTGGGACGCGCAGGCCAGCTCGGTGAAGGCTTGGTCGGCGGCCTGCAGCTCGCAGGTGCGCTCCAGGAAACCCGCCAGCCCAAGCCACGGGTCGTCGGCGGCGAGCGACTCGCGGGCCAGGTCGCTCCAGGCCGCCATCTTCTCGTCGAGAATCGCGTCGACCAGATCGCCGCGCTCGGGAAAGTGCCGGTAGAGGGTGCCGATCGCGACGCCTGCCCGCCTGGCCACGGCCTCCAGCGGCGCGTCCACGCCCCGCTCGGCCAGCACCTCACGGGCCGCCGTGACCAAGGCCTCACGGTTGCGCTGGGCGTCGCGGCGAATCACACCGGCCATCCTATCGAAGTCGAGGCATACCCTCACTTTCCTGCTAACCTGAGGCATACCCTCGACTTAAGGAGCCAGACATGAAGATCGCGATCATCGGCGCGGGGCCCGGCATCGGCCTGGCCGTGGCCCGCAGGTTCGGCCGGGAAGGCTTCGATGTGGCACTGACCGCCCGCGACGCCGGGCGCCTCACCGCGCTGACCGGCACGCTCGCCCACGAAGGCGTCACGGCGTCCGCGCATCCCGGCGACCTGACCGATCCCGCTTCGCTGACGACGGCCCTCGACGGCATGGGGCCGGTCGACGTCCTCGTCTACAACGGCGGCGGCACCGCCGCCTCCCGCACCTCCGCGCTGGACGTGACGCGGGAGAGCGCGCAGGACGCCTTCGACGGAGCGGTGCTGGGCGCGGTCACAGCGGTCCGCGCGGTGCTGCCCGGGATGCTCGAACGTGGCTCCGGCACGCTGCTGTTCACCTCGGGCATCTCGGCCGTCCACCCGATCGACTTCCTGGGCAACATCGGCATCGCCGTGGCGGGGCTGCGCAACTACGTCCTCGCCCTGGCGCAGGCGGTGTCACACCGTGGCGTCCATGTGGGCCATGTCCCCATCGGCGCCGCCGTCGCCCCGGGCTCCCCGGCCTCCCCCGAGGCGGTGGCCGAGACCCACTGGCGCCTGCACACCGACCGCGACCGCAACGAGGTGATCCTGGGCGACCTGGCCACGGTCCAGGCCGCGATCAACCAACTGACCACCGCCCCAGCCCCCTGACCAGACCGCAGGGCCCAAGACCCGCCGACCCGGTCACGGGCAGGCGGCGGACGGGAGGCCCGGTAACAGGCGAGTCGTGTGCCAGAGGTCCGGTTACGGGCGGGTCGTGTGTCGGGGGCCCGGGTCGAGGACGGCGTAGGCGTCGTGGACCCACTCCGTGAGTACCGGCCGCGTCTGCGCCGGATCGATGATGTCCTCGACGAGGAACGCCTCCGCCGTCCTGAACGGTGATCTGACCGCCTCCAGCCGCTCGGCGATCTCCGCCTTCAGCGTCTCCGCCTCCGGCCCCGCCTCGGCGAGCAGGCGTTTGAAGGCCACCTCCAGCCCGCCCTCGATCGGCAGCGAGCCCCAGTCACCCGACGGCCAGGCGACCCGCAGGCCGTACCTGTCGTGGGGCCGGTGCGCGGCGCCCGCGACGCCGAAGACGCGGCGGACCAGCACGGACGCCCATGGGATGGTCGACTGGTAGACGGCGGCCAGCGCGCGGGCGCCGTGCCTGATGGTGCCGGCCCGCTCGGCGGCGCTGCCGATCACGAAGCCGGGCTGGTCCACGAGGTGGACGACCGGCAGGTGGAACGTCTCGGCCAGGTCCACGAACCTGGCCGTCTTGTCCGCGCCCTGCGCCGTCATACCGCCGCCGTAGACGCGCGGGTCGGCGGTCAGCACGGCCACCGGGTGCCCGGCGAGGCGGGCGAGCGCGGTGATCGTGGAGGGTGCGAACCGCCTGCCGAGTTCCAGCACGCTCCCGGTGTCGAAGACGAGGTCCATGATCCGCCGCATGTCGTACGGCCGGCGCCGGTCCCTGGGCACGATGTCCCGCAGCTCCGACGCCTCCCTGCCGGAAATATCATCAGATTTCGCCACGGGCGGCAGCCGCCACGCGCTCTGCGGCAGGTACCCCAGCACCCGCCTGGCCAGCTCGAACGCCTCCTCCTCCGACTCGGCGACCAGGTCCACGGTCCCGGCCGCCGAAATGGTCCGCCACCCGCCCAGCTCCTCCTTGCCGACCCGCTCCCCCATCCCGGCCTCCACCACGGCCGGCCCGGCGACGAACACCTGGGAGAGCTCCTTGACCATGATCGATACGTGCGAGGTCACCAGGCGGGCCGCGCCCAGCCCGGCGACGGGACCCAGGGCCAGCGCGATCACCGGCACCCGGCCCAGGTTCGCCACCACCTGGTCCCAGCCGGGGTTGTGCGGTACGTACGTACGCCCGAGATCCTCCAGCTGCTTGACGCTGCCCCCGCCGCCGGTCCCGTCGATCAGCCTGAGCAGCGGGACCCGCATCTCCCCCGCCATGCGCTCGGCCAGCACCTGCTTCTCATGGATGGCGGCGTCAGCGGCCCCGCCGCGCACGGTGAAGTCGTCGCCCGCCACAACCACCCGCCGACCGGCGACCACGGCCCTGCCGATGATCACGTTCGACGGGGTGAAGCTCTCCAGCCCGTCCTTCCCGTACTCGGCCTGGCCGGTCAGCGCGCCGACCTCGCGCCAGCTGTCGGTGAGGGCGGCGAGGCGCTCGCGGATCGTCAGCCGCCCGGTCGCGTGCTGGCGGGCGACCCGTTCCTCGCCTCCCATGCGCTCGGCCAGCCGCTTGCGGCGTTCCAGTTCGGCGAGTTCGGGGTCCCACACGGCGTTCGTCCCTTCACCGGCTGATCGGTAACGATCCCTTGAACCTAAGGGCCGAATAGGACGATTGTCATAGAGAGGTCAGGATGGATGGCACCTCCCGTCGTGCCCGGTTCTCGGGAGCATCGGTTTCATGCGACGCATCCTGCCGGCCTTCGGGCTCGTGCTCCTGTCTCCGCTCGTGGCCGAGTTCCTGCTCGGCGACTTCCCGCTCACCTCGCTGTACTTCCTGGTCCTGCTCGCCCCCACGTACGGCGGCGCCGCGCTGCTGATCCGCGAGGTGGCGCGCAGGGCGGGGATCGGCTGGCCGGGCATCGTGCTCATGTCCCTCGCCTACGGCGTGTTCGAGGAGGGGATCATGACGATGTCGCTGTTCAACCCCGACTACGCCGGTCAGCGGCTGCTCGATCCCGGGTTCGTCCCGGCCTTGGGGATCGGGGTGCCGTGGACGCTGTTCGTGCTGGCGCTGCACACTGTGTGGAGCATGAGCGTGCCCATCGCCCTGGTCGAGGAGCTGACCGGTGCGCGGCGCACCACGCCGTGGCTCGGCAAGGTCGGGCTGACCGTCACTGCCGTACTGGCCGTGCTGGGCGCGGCCCTGATGACGGTGTTCAGCTACATGAACGGGCACTTCCTGGCGTCGGTGCCGCAGCTGGTGTCGATCGTGGTGATCGTGGTGGCCCTCGTCGTGCTGGCCTTCCGCCTACCGCGCCGGACCAGCGCTGACCAAGCAGCGGGCAAGGCGCCCGCGCCCTGGCTGGTCCTCGTGGTGACGCTGGTGGCGGGCGTGCTGTTCGAGGCGCCGAACATCCTGCTCGGCGACCAGGTCGGCCTGGGGATCACCCTGCTGGCCGGGGTCGAGGTGGGGATGACGGCCCTGGCCCTGTTCTGGTCGGCCCGGCGCGGATGGGACGGCAGGCACCGGATGGCGCTGGCGGGCGGCGCCCTGCTGACCTACGTGTGGCACGCCTTCTTCTCCGGCCCGGTCGTGCCGGCGACTCCCCTGATCAACCTGGTCAGCCACATCGTGTTCGGCCTCGGCGCGCTGGTCCTGCTCGCGTTCGCCGCCCGCCGCGTCGCCGTGGACGCCAATGTTCCTCAGAGCCGGTAGTCGAAGACGTACGAGTGCGAGCCGTCAGGAGCGATGAGGATGTCCATCTCCCCCTTGAGACCGCTCAGCCCGCCGGTGCCGGAGTCCGGGACGACCGAGACGCGCAGTGACTGCTCGCCCCGGTCGCCCACCGCGAAGTGCTGCAGGACGAAGCTGCCCGACCGGCCTGCCAACGTGCCCACGACCCGCTCCATCGCCACGTACGCACGGGAGTCCGCTACCGGTGTCAACGCCATGATCATGCTGACCGTGCTGGTGCCGGTCAGGTCGCCGTGGAAGGTCTTGCCCAGGGTGACGTGGGCGAGCGACACGCCGTCGCCCTCCTCGTACGGAGGCTGGGGCGTCCAGTCGGCGGTGTCGAAGGTTCCCTTGGCTGTCATGCGTCCCATGGTGCGGGTCATACCTGTCAGATCCGGTCAGGTATCCAGCAGCGTCCCTACGAAGTCGTTGCGGAACTTGCCCGCCGGGTCGTAGCGCCCCACCAGGTCCCGGAAGCGCTCCGGGCACGACGGCCAGCGGGTGAACAGCTTGCCCCAGTGCGGCCGGGGATCGAACGGCGCCAGCCGCTCCTCCACCAGCTCGATCACCGGGAGCACCGCCTCGGTGTCCTTGACCCAGGTGAAGTGCAGGCCCACCGTGTCACGGCCGAGATACGGACTGAGCCACAGGTCGTCGGCGGCGATCGTGCGCACCTCGGAGATCTGCAGCACCGGCCGGAGGCGGTCGCCGATGGCCCGCAGCTCGCGCAGCGCCTCGGCCGCCCGCCCTCTGGGCAGCAGGAACTCCGACTGCAGCTCGTCGCCCGCGCTGCTCGGCGGCGAGTCGGCCCGGAAGTGCGGCAGCCGCTCGTGCCACGCCCCCGGCACGCCGAGCTGTTCGGTACAGCTCCCGGCCGGCATGCCCGGCACCGGGTGGCGGGGCCCGTCGGCCGCGCGGGTGCCGTGCCAGTCACCGGGGGGCAGCTCGCTGCGGCGCTTGAGCCACACGGTGGTCGCCAGCCAGTTGGTGAACAGGCTGACGCTGTAGCCGGCCGACATGACGGCCTCGAAGTCGAAGTCGTCGGGCAGGCCCTCCCGGACGTACTGGCGCAGCTCGAAGGCGGGCACGAGGTCGAGCGTGACCGAGGTGACGACGCCGAGCGCGCCGAGCGCCACGACCGCGCCGGGGAAGTCGGCCTCACCCCGCGCGAGGGTGATCAGGGAGCCGTCGGCGGTGACGAGGTCCAGCGCCGAAACGGCCGCCGACAGGCTCTGGTTGCCGCCGCCGGAGCCGTGCGTGCCGGTCGCGACCGAACCCGCCACCGAGATGTGCGGCAGCGAGGCCAGGTTGCCGAGCGCGAAACCGCTCGCGTGCAGCACGGGCGCGAGCTCCGCGTACGTCACCCGCCCACCGACCCGCACGCGCGCCGCGGCGCTGTCGATCTCGATCTCGTACGGCAGGCGGTCCAGGGCGACCAGGTCACCCGTCGAGTCGGCGACGTCGTTGAAGGAGTGGCCACTGCCTAACGCCCGGATGGAGGTGGTGCCGGCGACAAGGCTCTGGAGCTCGTCGAGGGCGGAGGGATGATGCACGTTTTTCATCTGAAAGGCGATGTTTCCCGCCCAATTCTTCAACGTCACTGCCCTACAGTTCCATAGCTCTTGTCAGCGCCGCGAGGGGGCGCTAGTTTCGGGTGCCGCCGACGAAAGCGCCGACGACAAAGGCGCTCTGGGCGCCGCCGAGGAGAATTCCGTGCTCTACCTGTCCGAGGCCCTCGGCCTGGCCACGCTCGTGCTCTGGCTGTACTGCCTCTTCGACGCGATCACCACGCCGGAAGAGGCGTGCCGCAACCTGCCGAAGATCCTCTGGGTGCTCATCGTCCTGCTGTTCCCGCTGGTCGGCTCCATCATCTGGCTGGTGGCCGGGCGCCCGCAGGCGCTCCCGCCGGCGCGGCCGACCGGGTACCCCGAGTACGACCGGCCGGGGCGCGCGACCGCGAGCAACCCCGACGACGACGAGGAGTTCCTGCGCCGCCTCCGCGAGCGGGCAGAGGAACAACGCAGGAACGCCCCGAAGCCGCCTGACGACACCCCCAAGGGCGACTAGAAGCCCTGCGCCAGCCGGTAGTACGCCTGGTTCCAGCGCAGCTCCTTGGCGAACCCCCGAGCCGTCGTGTCCGCGTCGATGACCAGCAGCTCGACCCCGAGCATGTCGGCCAGGTCGGTCAGCTCCTCGGTGCCCACGGCCGTCGAGAGCACGGTGTGGTGCGGCGCGCCCGCGGTCAGCCACGCCTCGGCGGAGGTACGCAGGTTCGGCCGGGGCCGCCAGACCGCGCGCGCCACCGGCAGGTTGGGCAGCGGGTGCGGCGGCGCGACGATGTCGATCTCGTTGGCCACCAGCCGGAACCGGTCCCCCATGTCGGCGAGCCCGATGACGACGCCGGGACCCGGCTCGGCGTCGAACACCAGCCGCACCGGGTCCTCCCGGCCACCGATGCCCAGCGGGTGGATCTCGCACGACGGGGTGCCCGTGGCGATCGACGGGCAGACCTCCAGCATGTGCGCGCCGAGGATGAGCTCCTCGCCCGGCGTCATGTTGTAGGTGTAGTCCTCCATGAACGAGGTGCCGCCGGGCGCCATGGCCTTGAGCGTGCGCAGCAGCACCGAGGTCTTCCAGTCGCCCTCGCCGCCGAAGCCGTACCCGTCGGCCATCAGCCGCTGCACGGCCAGCCCGGGGAGCTGGCGCAGCCCGCCGAGGTCCTCGAAGTTCGTGGTGAACGCGCGGAACCCGCCCGCCTCCAGGAAGCCGCGCAGGCCCAGCTCGATCCTGGCGGCGTAGCGCAGCGAGTCGTTCCGCTCGCCCAGCAGCTCCGGCGCCACCCGGTAGAGCTCGGCGTACTCCTTGACCAGCGCCGTCACGTCTGCCTCGGAGGCGGCGTCCACGGCCTCGACCAGCTCGTTGACGCCGTAGGTGTTGACCGAGACGCCGAAGCGGAGCTGCGCCTCGACCTTGTCGCCCTCGGTGACGGCGACGTCGCGCATGTTGTCGCCGAACCTGGCGAGCTTGAGCGTACGCACCTCCGCCAGGCCCGCCGCCGCCCGCGACCAGGCGAGCACCCGGTCGGCCACGAACGGGTCACTGACGTGCCCGGCCACGGTCTTGCGCGGCACGCCCAGCCGGGTCTGTATGTGGCCGAACTCGCGGTCGCCGTGCGCGGCCTGGTTGAGGTTCATGAAGTCCATGTCGATGGAGCTCCACGGCAGCTCAACGTTGGCCTGCGTGTGCAGGTGCAGCAGCGGCTTGCGCAGCGTGTCCAGCCCGGCGATCCACATCTTGGCGGGGGAGAAGGTGTGCATCCAGGCGATCACGCCGGCGCACGAGTCGTCGGCGTTGGCCTCCAGCATCACCCGCCTGATCGCGGCCGCGTCGGTGAGCACGGGCTTCCACTCGACGGGCACCGGGAGCGCCGCGGCGATTCGCTGCGACTGCTCGGCGACCTGGCGCAGCGTGTCCTCGCCGTACAGCCCCTGGCTGCCGGTCAGAAACCAGATCTTCAACGCGGGCTCCTCTGTTGTCCGTAGACGTTCTGATAGCGGTCGTACAGGCGGTCGATGTCGTCCTGGGCGATGGCCAGCGGCTCGCCGAGCTGCTTGGCCACGTGCACGGTACGGGCGACGTCCTCGCACATCACAGCGGCCTTGACCGCGGCTTTGGGGCTCGGACCGATGCTGAAGACGCCGTGGTTCTGCATCAGGACGGCCCGCGAGCGGTGCCCCTTGAGCGTCTTCACGATGCCCTGGCCGATGGAGTCGTCGCCGATCAGCGCGAACGGCCCGACCGGGATCTCGCCGCCGAACTCGTCGGCCATGGCGGTCAGGACGCACGGGATGGCCTCGCCGCGCGCCGCCCAGGCGGAAGCGTAGGTGGAGTGGGTGTGCACCACCCCGTTCACCTCGGGCATGTTGCGATAGACGTAGGCGTGCGCGGCGGTGTCGCTGGACGGCGCGTGCTCGCCGGCCACCAGGTTGCCGTCGAGGTCGCAGACGACCATGTTCTGCGGCGTCAGCTCGTCGTAGGTGACGCCGGACGGCTTGATGACGAACAGGTCCTCACCGGGGACCCGGCCGGAGACGTTCCCGGCGGTCCAGACGACCAGGTTGTTGCGCACCAGCTCGGCGTGCAGGTCACAGACCGTCTTCCGCATGGCCTCGGTCATGAGCGGGCCTCGTTCCTGATCGCGCGTAGCGTGTGCAGCATTCGTCCATCCCCGAAGTAGTCGTGCAGCTTGCGGTATTCGGCGTAGAGCCGGTCGTAGGCGTCGGCCCGGTCCGCGTCGGGCACGTAGGCGTTCTCCTGCCGCGCGCCCATCACGGCCGCGGCCTGCTGGATGTCGTCGTACGCGCCCGCCGCGACGGCCGCGTGGATCGCCGAGCCGAGCGCGGGGCCCTGCTCGGAGTCGATGATCGAGAGCGGGCGGCGCAGCACGTCGGCGTAGACCTGCATGAGGAAGCGGTTCTTCAGCAGGCCGCCGGCCACCACGAACTCCGCCACCGGCACGCCCGACGCCTCGAACGTCTCGACGATCACCCGGGCGCCGAACGCGGTGGCCTCGATGAGCGCGCGGTAGACGTCCTCGGGCTTGGTGGCCAGGGTCTGGCCGACGACCACGCCGGACAGGTCGTGGTCGACCAGCACCGAGCGGTTGCCGTTGTGCCAGTCGAGCGCGACCAGGCCGTGCTGCCCGACCCGCTGCCCGGCGGCCAGCTCGGTCAGGTAGTCATGCACCGACTGCCCCCGGTCGGCCGCGAGCCGCGCGTACGAGGCGGGCACGGCGTTGTCGACGAACCAGGCGAAGATGTCGCCCACGCCCGACTGTCCCGCCTCGTATCCCCACAGCCCCGGCACGATCCCGTCACGGACCACCCCGCACATGCCGGGCACCTCGGCCAGCTGGTCGGAGGGCATCACGTGACAGGTGGAGGTGCCCATGATGGCGACCATCTGGCCGGGCCGGACGGCGTCGGCCGCGGCGGAGGTGACGTGCGCGTCGACGTTGCCGACGGCGATGGCGATGCCCTCGGGCAGTTTGGTCCACTCGGCGGCCTGCGCGGTCAGCCGCCCGGCGAGCCCGCCCAGCGGAGACAGCTCATGCCCCAGCTTGCCGGCAAACCCGGAGAAGCCGGGGTTGAGGGCGGCGAGGAAGTCCTCGGACGGATAGCCCCCATCCTGAAAAATCCCTTTGTATCCGGCGGTGCAGACGTTGCGGGTCTCGACCCCGGTGAGCTGCCAGATGATCCAGTCGGCGGCCTCGATCCACCGCTCGGCCCGCCCGTAGGTCTCCGGGTCCTCTTCGAGCACCTGCAGGCCCTTGGCGAACTCCCACTCCGAGGAGATCTTGCCGCCGTAGCGCGGCAGCCAGCTCTCCCCGCGCCGCGCAGCCAGCTCGTTGATCCGGTCGGCGTGCGCCTGCGCCGCGTGGTGCTTCCACAGCTTGGGCCAGGCGTGCGGCCGCTCGGGCGTCTGGAAGCAGAGCGGCGTGCCGTCGCCGGTGGTCGGCAGCACCGTGCACGCGGTGAAGTCGGTGCCGAGCCCGACGACCTGCGCCGGGTCGATCCCGGCCGCGGCCACGGCCTCGGGCACGGCGGTACGCAGCACGTCCAGCCAGTCCTGCGGGGACTGCAGCGCCCAGTCGGGTCCCAGCCGGACCTCTGAGCCGGGCAGCCGGTCTTCGATGACGCGGTGGGCGTACTCGTGCACGGCGGTGCCGACCTCGGCGCCGTCGCCGACCCGCACCACCACGGCGCGGCCGGACAGCGTGCCGAAGTCGACACCGATCACGTATGTGTTGTTGTTGTTAGCGTTCACACAATCTCCCTTGATCCGGTACGGCGGAGGCCGTGCCGGAGGTCAGGTCCGGCGCGCCGAGAATAGACGCTGGAGCAGGATGAAGACGAAGAGCAGAAGTCCGATGAATATCTTGGTCCACCACGAGCTGAGCGTGCCCTCGAAGCTGATGACCGTCTGGATCAGGCCCAGCACGAGCACGCCCAGCACGGTGCCGAGCAGGAACCCCGAGCCGCCGGTCAGCAGTGTGCCGCCGATCACGACGGCCGCGATCGCGTCGAGCTCCATGCCGACGGCGTGCAGCCCGTACCCCGAGAGCATGTAGAACGACAGCAGCACCCCGCCGAGCGCCGAGCAGAACCCGCTGACCGTGTAGACCGTGATCTTCGTCCGGGCCACGGGCAGGCCCATCAGCAGCGCGGACTGCTCACTGCCCCCGGTGGCGTAGACGGCGCGGCCCAGGCGCGTGTAGTGCAGCACGTACGCCGCCACGAGCACCACAACGGCAGCGATGATCACACTCGGCGAGATCCACAGACCGGCGAACAGGTCGATCCTGGTCTGCGCGAACGCCGTGAACGTCGGGTCCTCGATGGGGATCGAGTCGGTGCCGATCGTGTAGCACAGCCCTCTGGCCAGGAACATCCCGGCCAGCGTGACGATGAACGGCTGGATGTCGAAGGCGTGGATGATGTATCCCATCACCAGCCCCAGCGCGGCGCCGATGAGCAGCACCAGCGGGATCACCAGGTACGGCGGCCACCCGGGCCCCTTCATCAGGCTCGCCGAGATCATGGTGGACAGCGCGACCACCGAGCCGACCGACAGGTCGATCCCCCCGGTCAGGATCACGAACGTCATGCCGACGGCCACGACCAGCAAGAAGGCGTTGTCGATGAAGACGTTGAGAATCACCTGCCCGCTGGCGAACCCCTCGTAGCGGATGCCGCCCGCGACGAACATCGCCACGAACAGGCCGGCGGTCACCAGGACCGGCACGTACTTGGCCGGGATCGTCCTGAGGCCGTTGAGCGTCACGGTCGTCATGCCGTCACCCTGACCTTCTCCTCGGCCGCCGGGCTGGGCGGCACGGCTCGGCGGCGACGGCCGAACACCTTCTCGCGGAACGACTTCGACTGGATGAGACAGACCGCGGTCACCACGAGCGCCTTGAACAGCAGCGTGGTCTCCGGCGGCACGCCGATGGAGTAGATGGTCGTGGTCAGCGTCTGGATGATCAGCGCGCCGAGCACGGTGCCGCCGAGCGAGAAGCGCCCGCCCGACAGCGAGGTGCCGCCGATGACCACGGCCAGGATGGCGTCGAGCTCGACCCAGAGGCCGGCGTTGTTGCCGTCGGCGCTGGACACGTTCGAGCTGATCATCAGCCCGGCGACGCCCGCGCAGAGCGCGGCGAAGGCGTAGACCATGATGATGATGCCGCGCGAACGGATCCCGGCGAGCCTGCTGGCCTCGGCGTTGCCGCCGACCGACTCGATCAGCATGCCCAGGGCCAGCCTGCGGGTGAGAAAGACGGTGATCGCCAGGACCACCACGACCAGCAGGATGCCGAAGGGCACGGTCAGCCAGTAGCCGCCGCCGATGACCTTGTACGAGGGGCTGTTGACGGTGATGATCTGCCCGCCGGTGATCAGCTGGGCCAGGCCGCGCCCGGCCACCATGAGGATCAGCGTGGCGATGATCGGCTGAATGCCGACGACCGCGACGAGCAGGCCGTTCCACGCCCCGAGCAGCACCGACAGGCCGAGCGCCAGCGCCACGGCGGTGAACACGCCGGCGTCGTCGCTGATCTGCAGGCAGGCCAGCGCCCCCGCGATCGCCACCACCGAGCCGACCGACAGGTCGATGCCGCCGGTCGCGATGACCAGCGTCATCCCGAGTGAGACCAGGATGAGCGGGGCGCCGAACCGCAGGATGTCGATCAGGCTGCCGTAGAGGTGGCCGTCGCGCATCTGGATCGAGAAGAAGTTCGTGGTGAAGAACACGTTGACGAGGAGCAGCAGGGCCAGGATGACGACCGGCCAGAGCAGGCGTCTCATTCCGCTCGCCCTCCGCCCGCGCCGCCACTTGCGATGGTCTCCATGAGCACGTCCGTGGTGAGGTCGTCGTCGTTGGGCAGCTCGGCGACCAGCCTGCGGTCGCGCAGGACGCCGACCTTGTGGCTGAGCCGCAGCACCTCCTCCAGCTCGGCGGAGATGAACAGCACCGCCATGCCGCCGTCGGAGAGCTGGGCGACCAGGCGCTGGATCTCGGTCTTCGCGCCGATGTCGATGCCGCGCGTGGGCTCGTCGAGGATGAGCAGTCTGGGCTCCAGGATCAGCCACCTGGCCAGCAGCACCTTCTGCTGGTTGCCGCCGCTGAGGTCGCGTACGAGGTGCTCCGGGTTGGCCGGGCTGATCTTCAGCGCGGAGATGTACTTGCCGACCAGCTCGTCCTGCTGCTCACGCGGGACCGGCCTGGTCCAGCCCCTGGTGGCCTGCAGGGCCAGGATGATGTTCTCCCGGAGCGTGAGGTCGGGGATCAGCCCGTCCGACTTGCGGTTCTCCGAGCAGAACGCGATCCGGTGGTTCATCGCGACGCGCGGCGTGCGCAACGAGACGGGCGCGCCCTCGATGGTCACCTCACCGGCGCTCGCGTGGTCGGCGCCGAACAGCAGCCGCGCGACCTCCGTACGGCCCGAGCCCAGCAGCCCGGCCAGCCCCACGACCTCGCCCTCGTGGACGGTCAGCGTGAACGGCTCGATGGCCCCGGCCCGGCCCAGCCCGCGCGCCTCCAGCAGCGGCCGGTCGAACACCTTGGCCTCGCCGTGCAGCTTCTCCAGGGCGGCGAGCTCCTGGCCGATCATCTTGGCGACCAGCTCGACCTGGCTGAGCTCCGCGGTGAGGTATTCGCCCACCAGCCGCCCGTTGCGCAGGATCGTCATCCGATCGGAGATCTCGTAGACCTGGTCGAGGAAGTGCGAGACGAACAGGATCGCGATGCCCTCCTCCTTGAGGGTGCGCATCACGCGGAAGAGCTGTTCGACCTCGCTCGCGTCGAGGCTGGAGGTCGGCTCGTCGAGGATCAGCACCCGGGCCTCGATGTCGATGGCCCGCGCGATGGCCACCATCTGCTGGATGGCCGGCGAGTAGGTCGACAGGGGGGCCGAGACGTCGAGGTCGAGCTCCAGCCGGGCCAGCAGCTCCGCGGCCCTGGCCCGCATTCGCGGCCAGTCGATCCGGCCCCAGCGCCGGGGCTCGCGGCCGACGAAGATGTTCTCGGCGACCGAGAGGTTCGCGCAGAGGTTGACCTCCTGGTAGACCGTGCTGATGCCGGCCCCTTGAGCCTCCAGCGGGCTGCCGAACGCGACGGGCTCGCCCAGCAACTCGATGGAGCCGGCGTCGATGGAGTGGACGCCGGTCAGCACCTTGATCAGGGTGGACTTGCCCGCGCCGTTCTCGCCCATGAGCGCGTGCACCTCGCCCGGCAGCAGTCGCAGGTCCACGCCGTCGAGAGCCTTCACGCCGGGGAACTGTTTGCCGATTCCGCTCATCAGCAGGATCGGCGCGGGTACGGCCATCGGCGCCCCTCTCCTCGCTCTTGCTCGTATGGGTGGGCCGGCCCGCGAGGGCCGGCCCGGTCGGCGGTCAGTACTGGCGGTTGGGCAGAGCGGCCTTGGCCTGCTCCTGGTTGAACGCCGTCTCCTGCGTGATCACGCGGGTCGGCACGGTCTCGTTCTTGACGACCTTCTTGGCCAGGTCCATCAGCTGCGGGCCGAGCAGCGGGGAGCACTCGACGATGTAGTTGATCTTTCCGTCGGCGAGGGCCTGCATGCCGTCCTTGACGGCGTCGACCGTGATGATCTTGATGTCCTTGCCGGGCACCTTGCCCGCGCCCTCGATGGCCTCGATCGCACCCAGCCCCATGTCGTCATTGTGCGCGTAAAGCACGTCGATGTCCGGAGTGGACTTCAGGAAGGCCTCCATGACCTCCTTGCCCTTGGCCCGGGTGAAGTCGCCGGTCTGCGAGGCGACGATCTGGAACTTGGGCTCGGCCTTGATGACCTCCTGGAAGCCCGCCTTGCGGTCGTTGGCCGGCGCCGAGCCCGTGGTGCCCTGCAGCTCGACGATCTTGACCGGGTCGGTGCTGCTCTTGTACTCGTCCACCAGCCACTTGCCGGCCTTGCGGCCCTCTTCGATGAAGTCCGAGCCGAGGAAGGTCTTGTAGAGCGAGGTGTCCTTGGAGTCCACGGCCCGGTCGGTGAGGATCACCGGGATCTTCGCGTCCTTGGCCTCCTTGAGTACGGTGTCCCAGCCCGACTCCACCACCGGCGAGAAGGCGATGACGTCCACCTTCTGCTGGATGTAGGAGCGGATCGCCTTGATCTGGTTCTCCTGCTTCTGCTGGGCGTCCGAGAACTTCAGGGTGATCCCGGCTGACTTGGCCGAGTCCTGCACCGACTTGGTGTTCGCGGTGCGCCAGCCGCTCTCCGCGCCGACCTGCGAGAAGCCCATGGTGATCGCGCCACCGCCACCGCCGCCGCCACTGCCGCATCCGGCCACCGCCATGGCGGTGAACCCGGCGAGCATCAACACCGAGATCCTCTTCAACACGTGGGGTCCCTTCTGATGTGAGCGCTAACACCGAACGCGTGGGTGCGTGCGCGCTTCCTATCGTGTACGGCCTACCGCCGGGCCGTACTGGCCCGGGAGACGAGCGAGGGCGGGACCACGAGGCGTTCGCGCTCGTGGGAGCCTTGGCCCTCGATCTGCCGAAGGAGCACCTCGATGCTGTGCCTGCCCACCGCGCCGAAGTCCTGCCTGATGGTGGTGAGCGGCGGCGAGAAGAACTCCGATTCGGGGATGTCGTCGAAACCGACGACGCTCACCTGGTCGGGCACTCTCACCCCCTGCTCGGTGAACGCCCGCAGCACGCCCAGCGCCATCTGATCGTTGGCGACGAACACCGCCGTGACGTCCTTCATGCTCGCCAGACTCCGCCCCGCCTCGTATCCCGAGCGCGGACTCCAGTCTCCGGCGAGCGGCTCAGGGGCCGAACGGCCCGCCTGCTCCAGCGCGGCCCGCCACCCGGCCACGCGCCCCTCGGCCTCCAGCCAGTCGGAGGGGCCGCGGATGTGCCAGACCGTCTCGTGTCCCAGGGAGAGCAGGTGCTCGGTGGCCATCCTGCCGCCGCGGACCTGGTCGACGCAGACGACCGACACGTCACCGGCCTCGCCGCCCTCGACGGCGACCGTGGGCACCCCGAACGGGAGCTCCCCCAGCGCCTGGGCGGCCGACCGTTGCGGCGCGACCACGACGATGCCGTCGACGCCCTGGTCGGCCAGGTAGTCGAGGGCATCACTGACGCCGATCTTGTCGATGGACTTGAGACTCACGATGCTGACGAAGTAGCCGGCCCCCCGGGCCGCCTGCTCGATGCCGTAGACCGTGCTGGCCGGGCCGTACAGCGTGGTGTCGAAGCTGACCACGCCGAGCGTCCTGGAGTGCTTGGTGACCAGGGCGCGGGCGACAAGGTTGCGGCGGTAGCCGAGCTTGTCGATCGCCTCCATCACCCGCGCGCGGGTCTCGCTGCGCACGTTGGGATGCTCGTTGAGCACGCGTGAGACCGTCTGGTGCGATACCCCGGCCTCTTTGGCCACATCGGCCATGACCGGCGGTCGACGCCCCTGGGTCGCTCCCACTGCCGTGCTCCCTTCCTGGCTTGGCATGACTGTGAACGTTAACAACAGGTCTCGTCAAGAGGTCGTCCGATTACGGTCGCGTCACACGAGCTCTGCCTTGAGCGCTCCTCATCTTTGGCGCCCAGCCTGGAGAGGAAGTTCACTCGAAATGTTAACGCTAACATACCAGGAGGGCCAGGCCCTCTGCGCGCGGTTACGCCGACGACGCCGTGGAGTCGCGGATCACCAGCTGGCAGGGCATGCGATGGATGCCCGGCGTGGCCCGTCCGTCGATGGCCGCGAACAGGTGCTGGGCGGCCGTCCTGCCGAGGAGCTCGAGGTTCATGTCCACGGTCGTCAGGGCCGGGCGCGTCTCGGTCGACAGCACCTCCCAGTTGTCGTAGCCGATCACCGCGATGTCGTCGGGCACCCGCCGCCCCCGCTCGCGGACCGCCTCCACGAACCCGGCCGCGACCTGGTCGCTGCCGCAGAACACCGCGTCGATCTCCGGCTGGGCCATCAGCAGCATCTCCGCCGCGTGCCGCCCCCACCGCTGCGACCACGCGCCCCAGAGCGTCTCGCCCGCCTGCTCCAGACCCGCCTCGGACAGCGCCAGCTCCACGCCCGCCACGCGATCACGGGCCGCCTTGTAGTGCTCGGGCCCGGTGACGTGCGCGATCCGCCGCCGGCCCAGCGCGATCAGATGGTTGACCGCCATCACCGCGCCGCCCACGTCGTCCGGCACGAACGACACGTCCTCCGGATCGTCCGACGGCCCGTAGGCGTAGACCACCGGCACTCCGAGATCGCGGCTGACCGACGGCCGCGGGTTGGTGCTCTCGCCCACCACGATCAGCCCGTCGACGCGGCGCGACAGCAGTGCGCGCAGGTGGTGCTGCTCCCTGATGGCGTCGCCGCGGGCGTCGCAGAGCAGCACCGCCATCTCCCCCGCGCCGAACGCGTCCTCCGCGCCGAGCAGCACCGGGATGCCGAACCGGCCCGCGCTGTCAGAGGTGAGCAGCCCGACCGTCCGCGTCTGGCCGGACAGCAGCCCCCTGGCCAGGGCGTTCGGCTGGAAGGAGAGCTCCTCCGCCGCGGCGAGCACGCGCTGACGGGTCGAGGCCCGCACGTCCTGCCGCCCGTTGAGCGCCTTGGAGGCCGTGGCGATCGACACCCCGGCCAGGGAGGCCACGTCGTTGATGGTCGCGCGCCTACCCGCCATATTTTCGAAACCCTTTTCAGTAACCCGGTATCTAGGACAAACCATAATACCCATTGACAGGCCCCAATGTTTCTTCTACGTTTCCGAAAACCTTTCAGTTCACGGGGGTCCCGAAGGAGACAACCATGAGACGACGGCTGGCTGGGATCGCCTTCCTCGGTTTGTTAGCGCTCACAGCCGCCGCTTGCGGCAGCAGCGGGAGCGGTGGGAGCGAGAAGCAGCCCCAAGCGGCAGGCCCGGTCACGATCACCATGTGGACCCGCGCGGCGACGCAGGCCCAGAGCGAACGGCTGGTGAAGGCCTACAACAGCAGTCACAAGAACCAAGTGAAACTGACCGTCATCCCGACGGACAACTACCAGCCGCGCATCGCTGCCGCGGCCGGGGCCAAGCAGCTGCCGGACGTGTTCGCGGCCGACGTGATCTTCGTCCCGAACTACACCTCGCAGGGCCTGTTCATGGACATCACCGACCGGGTCAACGCCCTGCCGTACAAGGCCGGTCTCGCGCCCTCCCACATGAAGCTGGGCACGCTGGACGGCAAGCTCTACACCCTGCCCCACACGCTGGACCTGTCGGTCTGGTTCTGGAACAAGGACCTCTACGCCAAGGCCGGGCTCGACCCGGAGAAGGGGCCCAAGACGCTGAAGGAGTTCGCCCAGCAGGCCACCACGATCCAGCAGAAGCTGGGCAAGGACGGCAAGGTGCACGGTACGTTCTTCGGCGGCAACTGCGGCGGCTGTTACGTCTTCACCTTCTGGCCCTCGGTCTGGGCGGCCGGCGCCCAGGTCATGAACGCCGAAGGCACCACCTCGCTCAACGACCAGCCCGCGATGACCGAGGTGTTCAAGACCTACCGCGACCTGTACGAGAAGAAGGTCACCGGCCCGACGGCCAAGGAGGAGCAGGGCCCGACCTGGACCGGCTTCTTCCCCAAGGGCGAGATCGGCGTCATGCCCATGCCGTCGACCACGCTCGGCACGATGCCCGCCGACATGAAGATCGGCGTCACCCCCATCGCCGGTCCCGACGGTGGCGAGTCGACCTTCGTGGGCGGCGACTCGATCGGCATCTCCTCGACGTCCAAGAACGCCGACGCGGCCTGGGACTTCCTGTCCTGGACCGTCTCCGATGACGCGCAGGTCGAGGTCATGGCCAAGAACAAGGACGTGCTCGCGCGTACGGACCTGGCCAACAACAAGTACTCGGCTGAGGACCCGCGTGTGGTTTTGATCAACTCGCTGGTCGCCAAGGGTCAGACGCCCTACGCGCTGCGCTTCGGCCAGACGTTCAACGACCCGCAGGGACCCTGGCTGCGGCTTGCTCGCGAAGCGGTGTTCGGCGACGCCTCGAAGGTGCCCCAACTGAACGCCGAGATAACGAAGTCCCTGCAGCAATGATTGCAACTCTCAGCAAGCCCAAGCGGCGGGCGGCCCACACAGTGCCGTCCGCCCGATGGCGGAGGAGACAGGTCCAAGGCTGGCTGTACGCCGCACCGACCGCCGTCATCGTGGGCGTCCTGTTCCTCGCACCGCTGGTGCTGGTCGTCTGGATGTCGCTGAACCGCTGGCCGCTGCTGGGCCAGGCGGTCTTCAACGCCCCCGACAACTACGCCAAGATCCCCAAGAACCCGCTGTTCTTCGACGCGGTGCTCTTCACGCTGAAGTACACCGCCATCACCACCGTCCTGCTGTCGGCCGTCGCGCTCGGCCTGGCGCTGCTGGTGCAGGAGCGCCGCCCCGGCGTCGCGTTCTTCCGTACCGCGTTCTTCCTGCCGGGAGCCGTCGGCTTCGCCGCCGCCGCGCTGCTGTTCTACGGCCTGCTGAACAACGACTTCGGCCCGATCGACCCGCTGCTCCAGACGCTGGGGATCACGCACGAGCCGGTGAAGTGGATCGGCACGCCCAACATGGCGTTGTTCTCCACGATCGCGCTCGTGCTGTGGCGCTTCGCCGGGTTCAACATGCTCATCCTGCTGACCGGCCTGCAGTCGATCCCCGTCGAGGTGTACGAGGCGGCCAGGAGCGACGGCGCCAACCGCTGGCAGATCTTCACCAAGATCACGATGCCGCTGCTGCGCCCGACGCTGGCGCTGATGCTGATCCTCAGCATCACGGGCTCGCTGCTGGCCTTCGACCAGTTCTTCATCTTCACCAACGGCGGCCCGGACAACAGCACGGTCTCGATGGTCATGGTCGTCTACCGCGACGCGTTCTTCCGCTTCGACCTCGGCGGGGCGGCGGCGCTGTCCGTCGTGCTGCTGGTCGCCCTGGTCGGGTTCAACACTCTGCTGATGCGGAGGCTCAAGTGAGGAGTGAACCCGACGCAGCGAACGGAGCGGTCCGCGAGGAACGAGCGGCCCGCGGAGGGAGTGAGGAGCGGTGAACGACCAATGATGCGGTATTACCCCACTGTCACGGCGCTGGCCATTCTGTTCCTGTTCCCGCTGGTGTGGAGCGGCTGGGCGTCGCTGGAGGAGCCGTCCAACTACCTGAAGATGGCCCAGTTCGGCGAGGGCGTCGGCACCTACGCCACCAACAGCGTGCTGGTGTCGTCGATGACCGTCGCCGGCACGCTGATCGTCTCCGCGCTGGGCGGCTACGCCTTCGCCCGGTTCGACTTCCCCGGCAAGAACCTGCTGTTCCTGGCCACGCTGGCGATCCTCATGGTGCCGTACGCGACGATCCTCATCCCGCTCTACGTGCTGCTCGGCTACCTCGGCCTGCAGAACTCGCTGCTGGGGCTGTCGCTGGTGTTCGTGATGTTCCAGCTGCCGTTCGCGCTGTTCATGATGCGCAACGCCTTCGAGGCGATCCCGCGCGAGCTGGAGGAGGCGGCGCTGGTCGACGGCTGCGGCACCTTCCGGGCCTTCTCCCGGATCCTGCTGCACGCCGTACGGCCCGCGCTCGTCACGGTCGGCCTGTTCGCCTTCCTCGCCTCGTGGAACGACTTCTTCGCACCGCTCATCCTGCTCAACGACGGCGCGTCGTTCACCCTGCCGGTGGCCGTGGTCAGCATGACGCAGGGCACGTTCGGCGCCATCGACTACGGCATGCTCCAGGCCGGCGTCATGGTCATGGCACTCCCCTGTCTCATTCTGTTCGTCATTCTGCAGCGCCACTACGTGCGCGGATTCATGTCGGGAGCTCTGCGTGGCTAATCCTGTCCTCCCCTCATCGGGTGTGCTGTCCCCCCTCGGCCTGGACGCGGTACGTCCGGCGCCCGGCTTCTGGGGCGACCGCGTCACCCTCAACCGGGACGTCACCATCGCCCACTGCCAGGAATGGATGGAGCGCGAAGGCTGGATCGACAACTTCCGAGGCCGGCTGCCCCGCAAGGGCAGGGAGTTCAGCGACTCGGAGATCTACAAGCTGCTGGAGGGGATGGCGTGGGCCGACCACCCCGCGCTGCCCGAGCTGGCCGAGACCGTGGCCAGGGCCCAGGAGGGTGACGGCTACCTCAACACCCGATGGTCCGGCAGCCGCTACACCGACTTCGAGTGGGGCCATGAGCTCTACTGCTACGGCCACCTCATCCAGGCCGGGGTCGCCAGGCTGCGCATGCACGGCGAGGACCGGCTGACCGAGGTGGTCAAGCGGGCGGCGGACCACATCTGCCGCCGCTTCATGGACACCTCGGAGACCTGCGGCCACCCGGTGGTGGAGATGGCGCTGGTCGAGCTGTACCGGGCCACCGGCACCGAGCGCTACCTGGAGATGGCCCGCCGCTTCGTCGAACGCCGGGGCCTGCCCGCGCTGGCCGAGATCCCGTTCGGCCGCGCCTACTTCCAGGATGATCTTCCAGTACGGCGCGCGCAGTCGTTGCGCGGGCATGCCGTACGGGCGCTCTACCTGGCCAGCGGCGTCGTCGACGTGGCTGTGGAGACGGGCGACGAGGAATTGCTGAAGGCCGTCGAAGCGCAGTGGGAGCGGGCGGTCGCCAGACGCACCCACCTGACGGGCGGCATGGGCTCGCGGCACACCGACGAGTCCTTCGGCGAGGACTACGAGCTGCCGCCGGACCGCGCCTACTCCGAGACCTGCGCGGGCATCGCCTCGATCATGCTGGCGCACCGGCTGCTGCTGGCCACCGGCGACGCCCGGTACACCGACGTGGCCGAGCGGACGCTGTACAACGTGCTGGCCACCGCGGTGGCCCTGGACGGCCGGTCGTTCTTCTACGCCAACCCGCTGCGCGTGCGGGTGCCGGCCGTGCCGCTGAACGGGGTCAACCACGCCGCCGAGGGCGGGCTGCGCTCGCCGTGGTTCGACGTGTCGTGCTGCCCGAACAACATCGCCCGCACGCTCGCCTCGCTGGCGGCCTACGTGGCGACGAGTGACGCGGGCGGGGTGCAGATCCACCACTTCACACCGGGCGAGATCACCCATGGGCCGCTCGCGTTGCGGGTGGAGACCGGGTATCCGTGGTCGGGCGGGGTGCGCGTGCGGGTCCTTTCGGGTGGCAGCGGGCGGATCTCGCTGCGCGTGCCCGCCTGGGCGAAGGGCGCCACGCTCGCGTACGGACCGGCCGGGCCGGACGGTGGCGCTGGATCGGACGCCGGTGGGTCGGACGCTCGCGGGTCGGACGCCGGTGGGTCGGACATTTCGCATATGTCGGGTAGTCGGGAGGTCGAGCCCGGGTACGCCGTCGTCGCGGGCGACTGGCGGCCGGGTGATGAGATCCGGCTCGACCTGCCCATGGCTCCCCGATGGACCTTCCCCGACCGGCGCGTGGACGCGCTGCGCGGGAGTGTCGCGGTGGAGCGCGGGCCGCTCGTCTACTGCGCGGAGTCCGTCGCCGACGAGCCGCCACTCGCCGACGTGGCCGCCCGCATCTCGTCCGCACCCATCGAGCGTCCGGCCGACCCTCCGGCCGCCCCTCCGGCCGCCCCTCTGGGCGATCAACCAGCTGACCATCCGGCCGACCACCAGGCCGGCTCTCCGGAAGGGGCGTCCGCAGCCGTCCCCGTACCGAGGGCGGCCGGTTCCGAGGCGGGCGCGCCCGATCCCGTCGCGGGCGCGCCCGCCACTGACCCCGCCGCCGATCTCGCCGCCGGTCACACTGTCGGTCCCGCCGCTGGTCCCGCTGTCGATCCTGTCGTGGAGATCGAGGTCGCCGTCGTGCTCGGGACTCCGGCCACCGACGACTGGCCGTACGGGCCGACGCCCGACGCGCCGGATGGCACGGACACCGTGCTGCGGCTGGTGCCGTACCACCGCTGGGGCAATCGCGGCCCCGCCACCATGCGCGTCTGGCTGCCCGTCGCCGACTGACACCCCATGGAGAACTCCGTGCGCAAAACCCTCTCCGGCCTGGCCGCGTTAGCCGTCGCGGGCAGTCTGCTCGCCGCCGGCTCCCCGGCCACGGCCGTCCAGGACGATCTCGGTATGCCGGTGTTCACCGGCGCCGACCCCGTTCCGGCCGAGCCCGTCCGTTACCAGCCGCGCAAGATGATGGAGGAGATCTACAAGAAGGAGAAGGGCGGCGACTCGTACTGGATCGACCGCATGCTGGCCCGCCCCGGCGACGACCCGGCGGGCACGTGGCTGATGTCGCGGGGCCGGACGCTGTTAATGAAGGAGCACGACCCGTCGGTCATCGGCTTCGGCGGCAGCGTGGCGTACTGGGAGAGCATCGACAACCGCGACGCCTACAGCGTCTCGCTCGGCACGGACCTCAAGGAGGACGTGAGCAAGCGGTTGCAGATGCCCAGCCACTGGATCGGCCAGTACGCGGGCGGCGATCTGGCCGTGACCGTCAAGAAGTTCATCACGCACGAGAACGTGGCGGTCACCACGCTGGCGGTCACGAACAGGGGCACCGCGAAACTGGAGGTGCCGGTCACGGTGACCTCTCCGTACACCAAGACCGCGGACGGCGACCGTGAGCTGACCGGCGTGGTGGCGGCGAAGAACCGGCTGACCACGCTCTTCCCCCGGCTCAGCGGCGACGGCCTGAAGGTCGCGGACGGCGCGCTGAAGGGGACGCTGTCGGTCGAGCCGGGCAAGACCGTGCGGACCAAGGTGCAGATGGGCTTCGTCACCGAGGAGCTGGCCGGGTCGCGCGACGAGTACGACGGCTACAAGGGGCGCTCGCCGGAGAAGGCGCTGCGACGGCAGCTCCAGGACTACAACGCCTGGTGGGCGGAGAACCTGCCCTACATCGACGCGCCGGACGCCAACATCAAGAAGTTCGTCTACTACCGCTGGTGGTTGATGCGGTTCAACTTCCTCGACGCCGACATTCCGGGCAACGACTTCCAGTTCCCGACGTCGGTGGAGGGGGCGCTCGGCTACAACAACGCGATCGTGCTGACCGTGCCGATGTTCCTGCAGGATCTGAAGTATCTGCGAGATCCGATCTACTCGTACGGCCCGTGGGTGTCGGCCGGCGAGGTATCACGTAACTCGAAATATACGGATAACCCGGGTGATCCGGAGAACTGGTCGAACAGCTACACCCAGTACATCTCGGCCTCCGCGCTGGAGAGCTACCAACTCCACGGCGGCCAGCCCGCGATCCTGCGCAACCTCGCCCGCTACGCGGAAAAGGACGTCTACGGGCAGCTCAACGCCTACGACTCCAACAAGAACGGAGTCATCGAGTACGACTGGGAGGCGATGACCGGCAACGACGCCGACGCGGTGTCGTTCCACTACTACAACCGGGCGAACGAGCGGCTCGAGGGCGCCTATGTCTACGCCAACGCGATGGCGGCGGCGCAGGCGTACACGCTGATCGGCGACACCGCGAAGGCCGCCGAGCTGCGGGGCGTGGCCGACAAGGTGAAGAACGGCATCCTCACCCTGCTCTGGGACGACCAGAACAAGCTGTTCAAGCACCGCGACCTGCAGACGGGCAACCTGATCCCGTGGAAGGAATCGAACAACTACATCCCGTTCGCCACCGGCCTGGTCCCGACGGACGACCCGAAATATCGGGAGGCGCTCCGTCTATGGACCGACCCCGCTGAATATCCGATTTTCCCGGCCTATACCGCTAATCAGAAGGACAAAGCGGAGGCCGCGGCGGCAGGGCATCCGGGGTCGAACAACTTCTCGCAGATCAATTCGACCCGGAACTTCTCGCTGTTCTCCAAGGCGCTGCGCGAATACACCTCGCCGTACATCACGGCCGACCAGTACAAGCAACTGCTGTACTGGAACGCCTGGTCGCAGTTCGTCGGCGGCGACACCCGTTACCCGGACGCCAACGAGTTCTGGTCGAACTGGAATCCCGCCACCAAGACCATCGACTACCGGTCGTGGATCCACCATACGATCCTCGGTAGTAGCAACTGGACGGTCATCGAGGACGTGATGGGCCTGCGCCCGCGCTCCGACGGCAAGGTCGAGCTGTGGCCGGTCGACATCGGCTGGGACCATTTCACGGTCAACGGCATCAACTACCGCGGCAGCGACCTGAGCATCGTCTGGGACAAGCCCGGCGACGGAAAAACGCACTACGCGGGCGTGCCCGAGGGTTACTCGATCTTCATCGACGGCAAGCGCAAGGTCACGCTGTCCGGGCTCGCGCACGCGGTCTGGGACCCGGCCACGGGCAAGGTCGAGGGCGGCGTTGAGAAGAGCACGGTCGTGCACGCCGAGGCGGCGCGGTCGATGAAGGCTCCGGCCGAGGTGAAGCTGTCGGGTGACCGGGTCGAGGACCTGTTCCAGAAGGCCGGGGTCGATCTCGGCTCCACCCGGCCGAACCTGGTCAAGTCCGCCACGGCCTCGTACGGCGACCCGGCGGGCGCGGTGGACGGGTTCACGATCAACGAGCCGTACTGGGGCAGCAAGGGCTCCGGCAAGGCGCAGGACTGGCTGGAGGTGGACCTGGGCTCGGCCCGGCCCGTCGACCGGCTGCGCCTGTACTTCTACAACGACCGCAAGACCGGGGGCTACAGCGAGCCCGCCCTGTACTCGGCGCAGTACCTCGACGGCTCCACCTGGAAGGACGTGCCCGGCCAGGCCAAGGACCCGGTCTATCCCCGGGCCAACCTCAACGAGGTCCGCTTCAGGTCCCTCACCGCCCAGAAGCTGCGCGTGCTGGTCACCCACCGGCCGGGCTACTCGACGGGTTTGAAGGAGGTGCAGGCGTACGCGACCGGCTCGGCGCCGCCGTCCACAAGCAACCGGGCCCCCTACGTGCTGGCCGTACAGGACGCGACCTTCAACCGTCCCGGCCAGGCCAGGCTGGACGCGGTCGTCAAGGACGACGGGCTGCCGTCGGGGACGCTCAGCATGACATGGAGCGTCGTCGACGGGCCTGGCCAGGCGTTCTTCACCGATCCGGCGAGCCCGGCCACGGTCGCGTCGTTCACCGAGGCGGGCACGTACCACCTGAAGCTGACCGCCTCCGACGGCGCCAAGTCGGCGTCCGGTACGGTCGCCGTCACGGTGGGCGCGCTGGGCACGCAGGTGAACGTGGCGCCGTACGCGACACCGACCGCCTCCTACACCTCGCCGTGGGAGAAGGTGACGGCGATCAACGACGGCATCGAGCCGCCGCGCTCCAACGACGGCGCCAACCCGCGCTGGGGCACCTGGCCGCAGGAGGGCACGCAGTGGGTGCAGCTCGACTGGCCGTCGCCGGTACGGGTGAACAAGGCGGACCTGTACTTCTTCGACGACGGCGGCGGCGTCCGCGTCCCGGCGTCGTGGAAGATCCAGGCGTGGGACGGCGACTCCTTCGAGGACGTGACCGGCGCCGCCTCCTATCCGACCGCGGCCGACGCCTACAACACGGTCTCGTTCGACACGGTGACGACGACGAAGCTGCGCGCCGAACTGGTGTCCGGGCCGGCGTCCGTCGGGGTGCTGGAGTGGAAGGCGTACGCGGTGCCGCCGGACTCGGTGCGGCCGGTGTACGTCCCGACGGTGGCCGGCACGCTGCCCCAGCTTCCGGCCAAGGTGGAGACGCTGTACGCGGACGGCGGCCGGGGTCAGGCCGCGGTGACGTGGCAGCAGGTGACCGCCGACCAGGTCAAGACCGGTGGCACCAGCTTCAAGGTCGCCGGGCTCGCCGAGGGTCTGCGCTCGCCTGTCGAGGCCACGGTGTACGTCAGGACGAGTCCGGCGGTGACCATCACCTCGATCGCCGAGGAGGCGGTGCGGACCCGGGCGGGCACCGCGCCGTCGCTGCCGGCGACCGTCGTGGCCACGTACAACGACGGGTCCAAGGACAGCTCGGTCGCGGTCACGTGGGCGCAGATCGACCCGAGCTCGTACGCCTCTCCCGGCACCTTCTCGGTGACCGGGCAGGTGGCGGGCACCACGGTCCCGGCGAACGCGACGGTGACCGTGGAGTGACCACCACACTAAACCCGATATTTCGCCAATTTTCGGGTAGCTGGGAGCCCTCGCGATCTCATGGAGGGAACCTCGATGGGCTGGAGCTACCGAAAGTCGATCAAGCTCGGGCCGTTCAGGCTCAATCTGTCGCGCGGCGGCGTCGGGCACAGCTGGGGCAACCGGTTGTTCCGTGTCACCCGTACGGCGGACGGCCGCCGCACGATATCCGTCAACCTGCCGGGTGGTTTCACCTGGCGCAAGACCACCCGGCATAACTAGCCGGATATTCCGAAGGGCCGGAGGCGATCGCCTCCGGCCCTTTTTTCGTACCGCTCCCACCTGCGCGTTCTCCGGCTGGCTGACGCGGCCGGGAAAGACAAGACTGCCTCTTTCTGAATTCTCGCCCTAGATTCCTCGGCACCGCTTACCCCTCAAGGAGGATGTCGTGGCTGAACTATGGGCATTGGCCGCCGGAGATCTGGCGCGGCTGATCGGCACCCGCGAGGTGTCCAGCCGTGAGGTGGTCCAGGCCCATCTGGCGCGGATCGCCGAGGTGAATCCGCAGGTCAACGCCATCACGGTGGTGCTGGAGGAGCAGGCCCTCGACGCGGCGGACGCGGCCGACCGGGGCCTGCGCGACGGCACGGCGCCGGGCCCGCTCTGCGGCGTCCCCATGACGGTCAAGGAGAACGTCGACGTGGCCGGCTCGGCGACAACACTCGGCATCGTCCCGCTGCGCGACGCCGTCGCCCAGCGCGACGCCCAGCACATCGCCCAGTTGCGCGCGGCGGGCGCGATCCCGATCGGCCGGACGAACATGCCGGAGTTCGGCATCCGCTGGCACACCGACAACGACCTGCGCGGCGCGACCCGCAATCCCTGGTCGGCCGGCCACACGCCGGGCGGCTCCAGCGGCGGCGACGCGGCCGCGGTGGCGACCGGCCTGACCCCGCTCGGCATCGGCAACGACGGCGCGGGCTCGCTGCGCTGGCCCGCGCAGTGCTGCGGCGTCGCCGCGCTGAAGCCGTCGCTGGGCCGGATCGCCCAGCGAGGGCAGGCGTCGCCGTTCGCGTTCCAGTTGCTGGGCGTGCACGGGCCGATCGCGCGGCGGGTGGCCGACCTGCGGCTGGCCTTCGACCACATGTGCGGCCACGCGCCCGGCGACCCCTGGTACGCCCCGGTCCCCCTGCGGGGCCCCGCCCCGGCGACGCCGATCGGGGTGGCCGCGGTCACCGGCCTCGACGCGGACCCCCAGGTCACCGCCGCCGTACGGCAGGCGGCCAAACTGCTCGCCGACGCCGGTTATCGGGTGACGGAGAGCCTGCCTCCCGCCCTGGACCGGGCCTCGGAGATCTACACCCAGATCATGTCCTCCTACGGCCGCGTCCACGAGGAGCAGCCGCCCGTCGAGACGGTCGCCTCCAAGGGGTTCGTCCAGTTCTGGGCCGCCTACGAGGAGATCTGGACGCGAGCGGGCGGGCGCGCCGCCTTCGACCCGATGATGGAACGCGCCGCCATCCTGCGGGCCTGGGCCGACTGGACGGACTCGACCCCGCTGGTCCTCGCGCCGATCTGCACGATCCCGACGTTCCCGGTGGGCGCCGACCTCGATCCCGAGTGGCTGGCCGGGTGGCCGGCGGCGCTGCGCATGAGCGTGGTGGCCAACCTGCTGGGGCTGCCCTCGGTCGCCGTCCCGACCGGTCTGGCGGACGGGCTGCCGCAGGCCGTACAGATCATCGGACCGCGCTTCCGCGAGGACCTGTGCCTGGACGCGGCCGCCGCCATCGAGGCCGGCACCCCGCCCCTGACACCGATCGACCCCCGATAACCCTTGGGTCGAGGTAGTGACAGGTCTCAGCGGAGCGCTCTGGCCAGCGGCGTGTCGGCCGCCGGGTCCAACGGCTCGGCCAGCATGAACGGCATCTGCGCCATGAACCTGGGCCTCTCTCCCAGGTGCTCCTGCGCGGCGTGCACGGTCAGCGGGTGCACCAGGTAGGCGTCCCCCGGCGAGCCGGTCGCCAGCGCCACCGGCCGGTCCTTGCTGGCCGCGTCCACCAGCGCGCCCGCGCTGACGTGGTCGTACACCTGCTGCTCGTCCAGCGCCCGGAAGCTGTCTCGCTGCGACCCCGCCCTGACCCGGGTCGGCGCGTCCGACTCGCCGACCTCCGAGAACAGCATCAGCACCAGGAGCGTAGTCGAGCGGACGGTCACCCCCCAGCTGCCGTCAGGCCGCGACACGTTGGCGTCCAGGTGCCAGCCGCGGTCGTCGGCCGGCGGTCGCCGCGGGAACCGGATCGGGATGTTGCCCGCCGCGCCACGCGGCTGCCAGCCGCCCTTCCCGCACACCGCGTCCAACCCGGCCGCCAGCTCGGGCGACCTGACCAACTCGCCGAACGGCCCCTGCCCGGTCATGTCCGCGGCCCACACCACCGGCTCGCGCCATCCTTCGGGCTCGTCCGGCGACAGGCCGATCTGCTTCCACAGCAGCGCCTGCGCCGCCTCACCCTGCTCGCGCGAACCGATCGTCAACTTCACGAAGCCGTCCCGCACGAACGACTCCACCAGTGCCTCCATGCCGCCCACGCTATTGATGGCCGCAACCGGTTTTCGAGCGCGACTTTTGTAAGGCGGCTTGCATTTTCTCGGTAAGGCGGCTTACATTTTCCGGATGTACGACACCCCGACCGTCTATGAAGAGCTCGTCGCCCGCCTCGGCCCCCCGCTCGGCGTCGAGGAGGCGCGTGTCCACTGGGGCCGGTTGGTGCGCGCCGCCCAGGACGGCGAGACGACGCTGATCACCCGCGAACGCTGGGAATGGGCCGCGCTGGTCCCCATCTCCGGGGTGTCCGGGCCGCTGACCGGCCTGCCCACCCTGCCGCTGTCAACGGTCCGCCGCAAGCTCGGCGACCTCGTACGACAGGCCGCCCAGCCGCACGACAGCGGCCCGATACTCCTCACCCGCCACCGCGCCCCCGTGGCCGCCCTGGTCGCCGCCCGCAACCTGGCCGACCGGCGCGAACACCGCCTCGCACCGGAGGACCTGCTGCGCGACGGCAACACCATCCTGCTGACCCAGCTGCCGGGACCGGCCTACTCCGCCGTCGCCCGCGACTCCGACGGCAATCCGATCGCCACCGGACAAGGCGAGAGCGTCAGCGAGGCCCTGCGGCGCCTGCGCCCGCCCGAGGCCGGAGCCTGATCACTTGCCGTCCTTGTCTGAGTCGGCGGAGAAGACGATCGCCCCCAGATAGCCGTCGTCCTCCTCGGCCATCTTCAGCAATCCATGGCGATGAACCCCAAGAAGGTCTCCGACGCCTACACAACGGTGAAAGCCCATGTGAAGGCGAGGCTGCGCAAGCCCCTCACCAAGCCGATCGGGTTCCGCCCGGACGCCTCCCAGCCGTTCGACGAGCGGTGCCTGTCCTGGCAGGAACGTCAACCACGTGATTTCCAAGACCATCGTGACCGAGGCTGCACGCACCGGACGCGGCATCGCCCTGGAAGACCTCCAGGGCATCCGCGACCGGGTACGGCTCCGTAAGCCCCAGCGGGTCACGCTACACACGTGGAGCTTCCACCAGCTCGGCCGGTTCATCGCCTACAAGGCGGCCCGCACCGGGGTTGCGCTCGTCTACGTGGACCCCGCGTACACCTCGCAGGGGTGCTCGGCGTGCGGGCACGTGGACAAGCGCAACCGGCCCAACCAGGAAACCTTCCGCTGTACGTCGTGCGGCTTCACACGCTCGCCCCTGTCGAGGTGATCACCGCCGGCGCGTCCTGGCCGCAGGCTGCGAGCAGGCCGCCCAGCCCGAGCAGAACTTCCCTTACGCCAGCAAAGTTAAGAAACACCCCTTGAGACGCCATTTGCGGCGGATGAACTTTTCATGAGTCTCTGTCAGCACAAACCAGGACAAGCCACCCGGACTGCCCTTGGCTTGCTACTGTCCTCTTAGCCGGGTGGGAGCGAAGGAGATGACAAATGAATGACACGCCCCGACGGCCAGGGGTGTCGGCCAACGCTCCCAGCGTCGCCCGCATGAACGACTACTTCCTGGGCGGCAAGGACAACTTCGCCGCCGACCGCGAGGCCGCCGCGCGGGTCCTGGCGCTGATCCCCGACGCCGGGGTGATGGGCGAGTACGTCCAGGAGTTCCGCGAACGGGTCGTGCGCTACCTGGTCGAGCAGGGTGTCACGCAGTTCGTCCATGTCAGCTCCGGGCTGCCTACCAAGCGGAACGTCCACGAGGTCGCCCAGTCGCTCGACCCGGACGCCAACGTCGTCTACGTCGCCGACGACCCGGTCGCGCTCAACCACGCGCGGGCGCTGCTCGCCACCAACGAGCGCACGGGAGTGGTCGAAGGGGACATCCTCCACCCCGACGCCATGCTGGACGATCCCACTCTGAGCCAGCTGATCGACTTCGACCGGCCCGTCGGCGTCCTGATCATTGGCGCGCTCCAGTACATCCCCGACGAGGACGGCCCGTTCGAGCATGTGGCCCGGCTGTGCGAGCGGCTGGCGCCCGGGAGCTTCCTCTGCCTCACCCACGCCGTCTTCGACGGCCGCCCGGAGATAGCCGAGCAGATCGCCGACGTCTTCC
The DNA here is from genome assembly GCF_040648495.1 of Nonomuraea sp. NPDC049129. Taxonomy (NCBI): domain Bacteria; kingdom Bacillati; phylum Actinomycetota; class Actinomycetes; order Streptosporangiales; family Streptosporangiaceae; genus Nonomuraea; species Nonomuraea sp. NPDC049129. Next base: position 327,714 of record NZ_JBEZDU010000010.1, read on the forward strand.
GGGAGGCGCTCAACCGGCCCAAGGGCGGTCCGCGCAGCCGCGATCAGGCGGTGCGCTTCTTCGACGGGCTGGAGCTCGTCGAACCCGGCTTCATCTATGTCCGTAAGTGGCGCGCCAGCACCCCGGTCTCCGACCAGGAGACGAAGCGAGCCTGGGTCCTGGCCGGAGTCGCCCGCAAACCGTGATCCTCTACCGCTCCGGGACGGAGGCGCGCGCCGACCGCGCCCTGATCTGGCCGAGCGCGGCGTGGCTGGCCCGGATGTCGGAGATCAGCACGTACGCGACCAGCAACAGCCCGAGACAGAGAGCGTCGGCGCCCCACCAGGGGATCTCGGCGAGCAGCAGATAGCCGTCACTGTCACTCAGCGATCTGATCACCACCGTCACCGCGGCCACTACCACGGTGACCATCAGCCAGCTGCGTATACGCGGTAGGTTCCCGTTGTTCCACAGCCGGATCCGCCAGCTCATGAACACGGTGAGCACGCCGAGCAGCGCGCAGAACCCGATCAGCCACCACGGCAGCGCGAAGGCGGTCTGCTCGGCGATCTGCGCCTGCGTGGTGCGCAGCTCGGCCTCGGCCTTCCGCTTGGCCACCATGGCGGCGTCGAGCTGCTTCTGCAGCTGGGCCACGCTCTGACGCGTCTCCTGACGCGGCGGCGTGGGGACGTCGGTCGGCAGCATCCGCGCCACGACGGTCAGCATGATCGCCACGAAGGACAGCGCCAGGACGATGGACATGAACAGGTCGATGAAGCGCAGGTCGAGCGGCGGCGCGAACGATCTGACGGCCCGCTTCCTCACTGCTCCCTCACCAGCGTGTACTTCTGCGGCCGGCTCTCGGCGGCGCTCAACCGCTCCACCGCGGTACGCAGCGCGTCCAGGCCCTTGACCAGCTCCTCGGTCCTGCCTCTGGACTGGGACAGCTCCTGGGTGAGCCCCGTCATGGCGGGCGCCACCTGCTTGACCGGCAGGCGCGCGATGTAGATGAGGAACACCTCGTCGGCGGCCACCACGCTGGCCCGCTCCGCCCGCTCGATCAGCGCCATCCCACCGAAGGCGAGCACGCTCAGGAACAGCGCGACCAGGGTGACACCGAACGCCGACGCCAGCTCGGGCAGCACGTGCTGCTTGAGCGCGGTGATCAGCACGCTGGGGTCCCCCTGGTTGTCCAGGGCGTTCGAGAAGGAGCTGACCATCGCGGCCATCGTCAGCGCGGTGCCGATGAACCCGAACACCGGCAGCGCCCAGATGAGCGCGTGGTCGAGGTGGTGCTTGTTGGCCATCTCGCTGTCGTCCAGCGCGGACCGGGCGCCCAGCACCGCCTCACAGTCGTTCCCGGCCTCGGCCGCCTCCTTGAACAGCTTGAGCCGCCGCCCCACCAGCGTGTCCTCGTTCGGCTTCACCGCCTGCACGTTCGCCACGGCCCGCGCCGTCGCGGCACTCTCCCGCCGGATATCCGGTACGGCCCTGACGAGCCGGAGAACGGTGGTCAGGAACACCGCGATGATCAGCGTGACCACGACCTCCGCGGCCGGCGGGGCCGTGGTCGCACCCACGGACACCAGCAGCGTTTCCACCGCTCCGGCCACGAACAGCAGCGCGGAAACCATCAGGCCCACCGCAGGCGCGAACGCCGAGTGACGCCAGCCGTACTTTGACACCCTTCAACCCCACTCCGGCCCACAAACTTGTCAAAGGACTACCTAAGCACACGTAAAGCAACCATTGGGTTACGGAGGGCAGATCGGCCCGCTGCGTTTCGACCGCCGGGCCGACCAGCTACCTGCCGACCGGCCGGATCCTCATGGTCGAATGCCTGGTCGCTCCAGATACCGAGTGATTTCGCCGAATATCATCGGCTCGAGATCAGTCCATGACGCCCATGAGTTCGGCCGCGTGCGCGCGGGGGACGGGGGATGCGTGAGCGCCTGGCGACCGTTAGCCGATTCGCTGAGCCCGGAGATGCGGCTCCTCACCGGCGAACTGCGCGTCATGAAGGACCGCACCTCGCTGAGCCTGGGGCAGCTGGCGAAGAAGACGGCGTGCAGCAAGTCGGCCTGGAGCCGGTACCTCAACGGCCAGGCGCTCGCCCCATACGCGGTGGTCGCCGCGCTGGGCGAGTTGGCCGATGCCGACCAGGCCCGGCTGCGGGCGCTGTGGGAGCTGGCCGCCGAGTCCGGCGGGCGCGCCGGCGAAGGGGCGTACACGGCGACCGGCGACGGCCCCGGGGTGGACGAGGAGGATGACGCGGAGTCGACCATGCCCTTCAGGGTGGTCAGAGACTCCTCACCGACGCGGCGGTGGCTCGCGATCCTCGCCATCGGGGTCGTGGTGGTGGCCATCGGGTTGGTGGTCGCGGTGCTGACCGGTGCGATCTCCCGCCCGGTGGCCTCACCGACCGGGCCGCGTACGCCCGCCCCGGCGGGCAGCTGCCAGGCGAGCGACTGCACCGGGCGGACGGCGGAGCCCTTGGGCTGCGCTCGCGACGCCGTCGTCACCGCGTCGGTGCAGGTGGACTACGCGCGGCTCGAACTGCGCTACAGCGCGGTGTGCCGGGCCGCGTGGGCCGTGCTGACCGGCGCGCGCCGCTACGACCGAGTCAACGTCACCGGTGACGCCGGAGCGGAAGCCAAGGGCAAGGACCGCGCCGGCTCCGCCGCCGCCACGCCCATGGTCGCCGCGGCCGGCCCGGAGGTGGGTTACGCCTGCGCCGAGCTCACCAGCGGCGCCAGGAAGTGTGCGGCCGCAGGGCGCTGAGCGTCCCGGGATTTCCCGGCTTTCCGGGCGTCCCCGCAGGTCGGAGGTGGGCTTTCCCGCGGTTTCCCGCGTAGTGCGTGATCCATGTACTTCCCTCGCCGGGGCGGCGACGATTCACCCGCCCGTGAATCGGCGGCGCTTCCCGACAGGAAGGACTTCCCACGTGTTCAGGTTTCGCCGGCGGCCGGTGGCCGCCTTGGTGGCCGTCTTCGGCTTAGGCATGGTTCCGGTCGCCTGGGCCGATGGCCCGTACCTCGCGGTGAACGGGGTCCCGCTGGCCGGGGGCAGCGTGACCGCGCCCTTCACCGCGGACCTCGTCGATCCGGGCGTGGTGACCGACGGCGTGAAGTTCCTGCTGGACAACGCCTACCTCGGCAAGGACACGACCGCGCCGTACCAGTGGACGGTGAGCGCTTCGACCGGTGGCCACGAGCTGAAGGCGAGATGGAGCGCGGCCGGGACCACGGTCTCCGCCGAGGCCACGTTCACGGTGACCACACAGCCACCCACCCCGACCCCGACTCCCACCCCAACCCCAACCCCAACCCCCACGCCCACGCCCACGCCCACTGTCACCCCCACGCCGCCCGCCGACGGTGAGGCGCGCACCGGCCTCGATCTGACGACCGGCAACCGCCGTGCCCCCGTGGCAGGGCTCTACGACTGGTCCAAGGCGGGCTACCGGGAGGGCGCGCCCCTCCCCGGCGCGTCCGACTACACCACCGACACCGCGTGCCGCCTGACCCCCGCGACACTGGCCGCCACGTACCACGTGCTCCCCGGCGACGGCGGCGACGACACCGCGGGCCTGCAGGCGGCGATCGACTTCGTACGAACACAGTGCTCCCCCACCGCGGCCCCGAACAGGCTCAGCTCCATCCAGCTCCCCCAGGGCGAGCTGCTGGTGACCGGCGAGATCAAGGTGGACGCCGACTACCTGGTGATCACCGGCGCCGGCGCCGACCCGGCCACCGGAACCAAGATCGTCTACCGGCCGGGCTCCGCCACCATGTACGACACGCTGACCTCCGACGGCTCCGACTGGGACCAGTCCGCGATGGAGTGGGGCAAGGCCAACGGCGGCTGGCTGTGGCCCGGCCGCGGGCTGTTCCGGGTCGAGTCGCGATGCGTGGCGGCCCAATACCGGGTCGGCGCGCAGACCGGCTGCCCCGGCGCAGGAACCGCCGACGAGGACGACGAGACCTACGACGACGCCCCGGCCAACCGCAAGGACATGTTCGAGGGCACGGTCAACGCGCACTGGGTGTCGGGCGTCAAGCTGCGCGCCATGCCCGGCACGCCGGGATTCGCCGGCAAGACCGGCCAGGACACGGTCTACCTGAGCACGAGCACCTCGGCGGCGCTGATGGCGGGCATCAAGGTGGGCGGCTACGTCAACGTACGCGCGGCCAACACCCGAAACTTCTACGCGCAGATGACCGTGCCCGCCGGCAGCGGCGAGGTGGAGAACCTGCACATGCGGCAGCAGCTCTTCAAGGTCAAGGCAGTCGACACCACCGCGAAGACCGTACAGCTCGACAAGCCCCTCGAATTCGACGTGCCGGTCGACTCGACCTCGGACGGCTCCGCGGCCATCGACAACACCGTGTACGCCTCCAAGGTCGCGCCGCTGATCGACCCGGTGGTGGGCGTGGGCTTCGCGAATTTCTTCCTCACCCAGGACATGCCCGGCCTGGACGAACAGGCCGCCGTGCACAACTACGGCAACATGGCACCGGCCGCCGAGATGCACGGCATCGTCGTCAAGCACGCGGCCGACATCTGGATCAAGGGCATCCGCACGCACATGACCGGGTCGCACCCCATCGTCACCGAGGAGGCCAAGAACCTGTCGGTGGTCGACAACACGCTCGACGGCGCCTGGAACAAGGGCAAGGGCGGCAACGGCTACCTGCGCGGCTCGCGCGTGTGGGACTCGGTCTACGCCGGGAACACCACCACCGGCCTGCGGCACTTCACCTTCCAGTGGTCGGCCTCCGGCAACGTGGCGATCGGCAACAAGTTCGACTCCGACATCAACCTGCACGGCGGCTGGGAGCGCAACAACCTCTTCGAGCTCAACCGGAGCACGGTGCCGTACGACCACAGGTCCGGCAGCTGCACCGCGCGCTGCGGGGGCGAGGGCGGCGGCACGGACGACGGCACGTGGTTCCCCGTCTACTGGTCGGCCGGTCCCAAGGCCGTCAAGTGGTCCGGCTCGTCGGGGCCGAACAACGTGCTGTTCAACAACGTGCTGAAGAAGCAGGCCGACGGGCCGGCCGCACCGTACGAGGACTACTACCCGAGCCCCACGACGATCTACCGCTTCGGCTGGAACGGGACCGGCTGGCAGCACCTCGACGTCGGCGGCGTCCCGATCACCGACTGGGCCGGCAACGAACGCCGCGACTACACCGGCGGCCACGGAGTGGACGCCACCGGGACCGACACACAGTCGTCCCTCTTCCTCACCGTCATCCCCTAAGGAGCTGGCAGGGTGTTACAACGCTTATCGAGGTTATTAGCGGTTTTCGCTGGACTCATCGTCATCCTCCCCCTTCTGACCGGAATCTCGGCGGCGGCCGAGCCTGCCCCGCCGCCCACCACCACCCCCGCCGGCAGCGTCCCCGCCGCCGACGCGGACTGGGACACTCCACTGACCGGTTCCCGGCTCAAGGTGCACGACGGCTGCTCCGCCGCGGCCGTGAAGCTCTTCGGGGGACGGAAAGACGGCTGCACGAAGCCGAAGACCGCCGACCTCACCACGCGAAAGGCACGCACGGCCACCCGCGCGGCCGCCACGTCGCTGCCCGCCGGGTGCGCGGCCTCCCCGGAGGGGGCCTGGCACTTCATCAGCCGGGTGGAGGTCTGCGCGCGAACCCCGCTGCAGGCCGCCAAGGTCTACAACCGGGACCGCACCGAGCAGCTGGGCCAGCTCAACTACTTCGTGACGCAGTACTGGCACGCCGAGGTCAACGCCGACGGCCGGGCCATGAACACCTGGAGCTACGAGGCCGAGGTCGTCGCGATCCCCCTGGGCAGCTGGGGCGAGGTGAACGGCGCCGGCGTCGCGGCCAAGGCGTTCTACTGCGAGAAGCTCGGCGTCAAGCCGTCCTGCCCGAGGGTGCTCGACGACGGGAGCGACTACAAGGAGTTCCCGCGCGGTGATGGCCTGCCCACGCACCCGCTGGTGTACGACGCTCCGGTGCGCGGCACCTGGACCACCGACACCGTCGTGTCGGCCCGGAGCGGTGAGGTGTCCTGGGCGACGGTGCTCGGCCGGGTGGAGATCATCTTCCCGGAGCACCCGGATCAGCCCGCGATGTCGGTGCTGGCCACCGAGCCGGACATCCGCTGCGACGGGATCGACTCCACCATCAAGGACGCCGGTTGCGTGTTCCCGCAGCAACCGGACACGATGACCTTCGCCCTCGACAACAGAGAGGTGCAGGAACACGCGCTGCACATCCGCGACGCTCAGCGACGGCGCGGCGTACCCGGCATGAAGGACGGCGGCCCCGCCCCCGGCGAGCCGGGCGGCGTCCCGCTGACGCGGGGCGCCAAGGAGGGCGACAACCGGGACATCGCCTGCCCCCGCAGCCTGCCGCGTCCCCCGGGTGATCTAGACAGCTGCGACGAATATCCCTTCAACTCCACGGCGGAGGGCGCGGCCGCGGGCAAGGGGGTCTCGTGCCGGATGATCAACGCAGCGCAGAACAGCCAGGGCGGTACCGATCTGAATCGCTTCTATCAGAACCACCACGTCCTGAAGATCGACAATCCCGCCGATCCCGCGGAGAAGGGCGACGCGTTCTACGTCCAGATCACCGGTAAGTACAACGCGGTGTCGCCACGCGCCTGGTCGCCCAACGCCGAGCACACGTGCGGCTACCCCGACCTGTACATTCCCCCGCCCGCGCCGCTGAAGGACCTGGACCTGTCCGCGGGGAACCGCCGCGGGCTCCAGATCGGCCTGCGCGACTGGACCAAGGCCGGATATCTGGACGGCGGCGACCTGCCCGGCGCCGGTGACTTCAACCCGAACGGCGCGTGCGCCATCACCTCCGCCGCCATGCGGAGCCAGTACGGCGTGCGGCCGAACGACGGGCAGGACGACACCGGCGGCATCCAGAACGCCATCGACCACATCAAGGGCACGTGCTCACCGAGCGCCGGATACCACAGCCTCAGCCAGATCACCCTGCCGGCCGGAACGCTCAACGTGACCCACCAGATCTACGTGGACGCCGACTACATGGTGCTGCGCGGCGAGGGCTCCGATCCCGACACCGGCACCCGCGTCGTCTACACCCCCGATGCCAACACCCGCTACGACAAACTCACCGCCGACGGAGCGGACTGGGACGAGGACGCGATGACCGTCGACCGCGGGGACGGCAATGCCGAACCCGCTCCCGGCGGATGGATCTGGCCGGGGCGCGGCCTGTTCCGGGTGCAGGCCAGAGAGCGCCATCCCGACTACGAGAACGGCTGGAAGGCGGCGCCGCAGAACCGCAAGGACATCTTCGAGGGCACGGTGAACGTGCACTGGAAGGTCGGCGCGAAGCTCAAGGAGAGCGCGAAGTGGGGCGAGGGACTCGCCGCGCGGACGGGCGACATGACGATCGCCCTGGCCGACAGCACCAACAGCAAGATCATGGCGAACTTCAAGGCCGGCGCGTACGTGAACATCCGCGCCGCCAACACGATGAAGTTCTACCAGCAGATGGAGGCCGTGCCGACCGAGCACGAACTCCAGAACCTGCACATGCGGCAGCAGATCTTCAAGATCACGGCGGTCAACGGCAAGACCATCACGCTGGACAAGCCGCTGGAGTACGACGTGCCGGTCAACTCCACCTCCGACGGTTCGGACCCCATTCCCGGGCTCGACAAGCCCTTCGACTCCAAGGCCTCGCCGATCGTCGATCCGGTCCTGGGGGTGGGGATCGAGAACCTGTACTTCACCCAGGACATGCCCTCCGAGGAGGCCGTCTCGGCCAGCCACAACTACGGCAACATGGATCCGGCCGGGGAGATGCACGGCATCGTGCTGAAGTGGGCGATCAACGGCTGGGTCAAGGGGGTCCGGTCGTACATGACGGGTTCCCACGCCATCGTGACCGAGGAGGCCAAGAACCTTTCGGTGATCAACAACTACCTGGAAGGTTCATGGAACAAGGGCAAGGGCGGCAACGGCTACTTCCGCGGCTCCCGCGTCTGGGACTCGGTGTACGCCGGCAACGCCACCCGCAACCTGCGGCACTTCACCTTCCAGTGGTCGGCCTCCGGCAACGTGGCCATCGGCAACGACTTCGACTCCGACCTCAACCTGCACGGCGGCTGGGAACGCAACAACATCTTCGAGCTCAACCGCGTCAACACGCCGTACGGGCACCGGCCGGGGAGCTGCTACAGCAACTGCGGTGACGAGGGCGGGAGCCCACCGGACGACTCGCAATGGTTCCCGATCTGGTGGGCCGCGGGAAAGAAGGCGGTGAAGTGGTCCGGATCATCCGGCTACAACAACATCTTCTTCAACAACATCATGAAAAAGCAGCTCGATTCCAGCAATAACGCATCCATCACCTACTACCCCGACCGCACAAAGATGTACTCCTTCGGCAGCACGCTCATCGACGGCACACTGCCGACCTGGAAGCACCTCACGGGGCCGGACGGCGGCCCGATCGCCAACTGGGCCGGCTACGAGCGGGACGACTTCTGCACGGGCAATCGTGGCGTGTGGTGCGAGCCGATGAGCGGCAAGTCCCTGTTCCTGAACAACGTGCCGTCATCATGGCCGGGCAACTCCGGCTGATCGGCGCTCGGGACGCAGGTGAACGGCCATCACGCGATCATCTGGAGATCGCGTGATGGCACCCAGCGGAGCAGAGTCACCACGCATAGATCACCCGTCTATGCGCGCAGCATCGCCGAATCCCGCGTCCCCGCACTCACAAGCGTCACATCAGCCCTGGCGGAGGTAAATTTTTTGCACGGTATTCCATGCGGAGGCTATGTTCCGCCTACACTCCTCAGATGCGTTACGTCCCTTTTGTCCTAGTTATTGCGGCCACGGTTGCTTATTCAGCTACGCCCGCGGCAGCCATCACCAACGGCTCGGACGACGGTGACGCCCACCCGGAAGTAGGGGCCCTCGTCGCCGAGAAGCCGCACTCCGACGGTACCTGGGCGTACTGCACCGGCACCCTCGTCTCGCCGACGGTCTTCCTCACCGCCGCGCACTGCGGGGAGCGGAATCAGAAGACGGCCCAGGTCTCCTTCGCCCACCACTACACGCGCGGCGACCAGCTCTACTCCGGCCGGTACATCCCCGACCCGCGGTTCACGACGGACTCGGATCTGCACGACATGGCAGTCGTCGTCTTCGACAAGCCCGTCACGGGCATCCGCCCGGCCCAGTTGCCGGAGGTGGGCATGCTCGACCGCCTCAAGGCCGACGGCAAGCTGAAGTCCGCCCATTTCACCCCCGTCGGGTACGGCGCCCTCTCCCCGGCCAAGGGTGAGCACGGCGCCCAGGACAAGGGAGGGCACGGCGAGCAGTGGCATTACACCGACACGCGCCGCCAAGCGTCCATCTCCTTCGAGAACCTGTCCGCCAAATGGCTGGACCTGTCCCTGGCTTCCCATGGGGACGGCAGCACCTGCTTCGGCGACTCAGGCGGCCCGAACTTCCTGGGCGGCCCCGACTCGCACCTCCTCGTGGCCACGTCGATCAGCGGGGCCGACGACGCCTGCAAGGGAACCAACTACGACTACCGCCTGGACAAGCCGACAGCCCGGCAGTTCCTCGGCAAGTACGTTCCTCTTCCCGAAGCTGCCAGCGCTTCTGCCGACCTCCGGTAGTGCCCCTGGATGAGCCCGGAAAGTTTTGCCACAAATCCGGGAGACGTGTCGGATCGGGGCGGTGGTGTTCGTAGCAAGGGTGAGGCCGCGACAAAGCAGGCGCGGCCAACTTCCCGCAAGGAGACACCCATGACTGCCACGTACACCTTCGACATCTTCTCCACGCTCGACGGCTTCGCCAACCACAACGGCGACTGGGGCGGCTACTGGAGCAAGCAGGGCCCCGAATTCCTCGCCCATCGCGCCGCCGCCTACCGCGACCCGCTGCGCATGGTGCTCGGGGCCAAGACCTACTCGTCGAACGCGCCGTTCCTTGACGCGGGCTTCGACCGCAGCCTGTTCGACGGGTGGATCACGCGCATGTTCGACTCCCCGGTCACGGTGCTCTCCAGCCGGCTGACCGAGCCGCTCGATTGGCCGGACACGACCATCGAGTCCGGCGACCCTGTCGAGGTGGTCACGCGCCTCAAGGCCGAATCCGATGTGCCGCTGCGCTCCCACGGCAGCCTGACCCTCAACCGGACACTGCTGAACGCCGGCCTGATCGACGCCATCGAGGTAACGGTCTTCCCAGTGATCTCCGGGACGACCGGCGTGGACCGGATCTTCGACGGTGCGGACGACTTCGACCTCGAACTGCTCGAGGCCCGGACCTTCGACGGCCACACGCAGGTACTGACCTACCGGCCGACCCGACACGGTTGATCGGCGACGGGGCGTCCGCCCTGGGCTTCCGCAACCTCGCCGACCACGAACGCCTAGAACCCGTGAAGCCGCTGGGGCCGAAGAAGCCCCAACACGGGGAAACGGCCTCCCGCGACTTGCGCCCATGCGGGCGAACGTAGTCACACGATCAACCGAGATGACGTCCCGCAGAGCGGTGCGGTTTCTCGGCCACACAGCGGAGCAGCCGTACAACGAGATCGTGGATCACTTGGCGAGGCGCGCCATCTCGACAAAGTCGCCGTGGGGAAGCGAAGCCCCCGTAGGGGGCGAGCAACCACGAAAACCCCGCCGATCGAGTGGAGCTATGGGGATTCGAACCCCAGACCCCCTCCATGCCATGGAGGTGCGCTACCAGCTGCGCTATAGCCCCTTGGTGCGATCTCAGTGTATAGGAATCCTGCGGCGGCTGTGTCACACACGATCCCCCGTGATACGTCTTAAGTCTCATGTCGACCTTCGAAGACCACCGCGGCCTGCTGACCGGCGTCGCGTACCGGATCCTGGGCACCGTGACCGATGCCGAGGACGTGGTGCAGGAGGCGTGGCTGCGCTGGTCCGGCGTGGATGAGACGACCGTCGCCGACCCCAAGGCGTACCTGGTCAGGATCACGTCGCGGCTGGCCATCGACCGGCTGCGGTGGGCGAAGTCGCGGCGCGAGTCGTACGTCGGCCCTTGGCTGCCCGAGCCCATCAGCACCGCGCCCGACGTGGCGGAGCACGCGGAGCTGGCCGATTCCGTGGAGTTCGCGCTGCTCGTGGTGCTCGAAACGCTCTCGCCGCTGGAGCGGGCGGTGTTCGTGCTGCGGGAGGCGTTCGATCTGCCGTTCTCCGAGATCGCCGAGGTGATCGGCCGGGCCGAGCCCGCCACGCGGCAGCTGGCCAGGCGCGCCCGCGATCACGTACAGGAGAAGCGGCCCCGTTTCGATGTGGACCGCGGCGAGCGGCGGCGCATCACCGAACGCTTCATCCGCGCCTCCACCAGCGGTGACCTGGACGGGTTGATCGAGCTGCTGTCCACCGACGTGACGTTGGTGAGCGACGGCGGCGGCAAGGCCCGGTCCCCGCTGCGCGCCCTGACCGGCGCCGCGAACGTGACGCGCTTCATGACGTCCATCGTCACCCCCGGCGGCATCGCCAAGTTCATGGCCTCGATCGGCGTAAGCGACTTGGTCACCCTGTCGTACGATCTGGCGAACGTGAACGGCGCACCCGCCATAGTCGCCTCGGCCGCGGGCCGGGTCGTCACCGTCATCTCCCTGCTCGTCACGGACGGCAAGATCGACACGATCTACCTCATCGCGAACCCAGACAAGATCACCCACCTCAACGTCCCGTCCTGACGCAGCACTACGCTGCCTGGGCCACCGGCATCCCCGCCTCCACCGGCGCTACGCCGTCTGGGCCACCGGTATCCCCGCCTCCTCCACCAGCGCCCGCAAGTCCACCCCGCCGTCCCGCAGAATCCGCCCCACTCCGTTCGAATAGTCGGCCAACAACCCCCAAAGCAGCCGCTCCCCCGTCACCGCCCCCGGCCGCCACATCGCCACCTCCACCGCTTTGCGCGCGTGCATGGCCAGTGGTACCGCGCCCAACGGCCCGTACAGGGTCATCCGCAGCGGCTTGAGGCGCGACCTCGTCAGTCGCCACCGCGCGGGGTCGGAGGTCCCCTCCCTGGAACGGCGGTGCACGGCGTCGAGGTCGATCCCCAGGGTGGCGAGCAGTTCACGGGCGTCACCGAGATCCACCTGCCCCCGTACATCCTCAGCCGTCACGGTGAACCGCTCCAGCGAGAAGGGCCGGATCTCGGCCAGGGCGAGCAGCAGGAGGTCAGGGGTGAGCGCCGGACGCCCCGCGTCGAGGGCCAGCGTGCCGGCCCTGATCAGCGTGCGGCGGGCGGGGTCGGTGAATCTGGCGAGCATGTGGCTACCTTCCGACTCGGCGGGCGTGCTTGCGGTGCGCGGACTGCCGTCTGACCCCGAGGGCGTCGGCGATCTGCTCCCAGGACCACCCCTGGTCCCGGGCGTTGGACACGTGCGTGGCCTCGAGCTCCTCCAGCAGAGCTCTCAGGGCGGCCACGGCCGCCAGACCCACGCCGGGATCGCGATCGGTGGCCGCCTCGGCCAGCTCGTTGACCTTCATGGTGTCAGCATGCGCTGACAAGCATCCGCTTGTCAACACATGCTGACACGCCTGTCGGCCGAGTCGGTGCTTTGGTAATTTCGCCCCATCATGTGCTACGACGACGATGCGCAACCACCCGTCCCCACCGCCCCCATCACCGGCACGAGCGCCTCCGGCATAAGGCTGACCTCGGCCGACGGCACCGTGTTCGCCGCCTACGAGGCTCGTCCCGACGACGTCCGCGGGCCGGGCGTGGTCATCCTGCCCGACCTGCGCGGGCTGCACGACTTCTACAAGCAGCTGGCCGTACGGCTGGCGGAGCAGGGTCACCCGGCCATCGCCATCGACTACTACGGCAGGACCGCCACCGACGACGATCGGGGCGAGGACTTCCCCTTCATGGAGCACGTCTCCAAGCTCGGCAGGGAGAGCATCCAGGACGACATCATGGCCGCGGCCGACCGGCTGGGCAGGCCGGCGGTGGCGCTCGGGTTCTGCGCGGGCGGGCGCAACGCGTTCCTGGCATCGGCGCCGCGCTTCGGGCTGGCGGGCGTGATCGGCTTCTACGGCGCGCCGGGCATCGTGGGCCCGTACGGTCCCGGGCCGACGCAGCACGCGGCCGAGCTGGGCGCGCCGATCCTGGGCCTGTTCGGGGGCGCCGACGAAAAGATCACCGGTGAGCAGGTGAGCGAGTTCGGCGAGGCGCTGACGGAGGCGGGGGTGGCGCACGAGCTGATCACGTACCCGGGCGCCCCGCACGGCTTCTTCGACGCCACCGCCGCCGGGCACGAGGAGGCCTGCGCCGACGCCTGGCAGCGGGTGCTCGCCTTCCTCAGAGACAAGTAGTCCTCAGCGACAAGTAGTACGCATGGTCAGCGCGGCATCCGCCAGATCCAGCTCGACCGTGACGACCCCGAGCTCCGCCGTACCCCGGACATGCGTGCCGCCGCACGGGATCGAGGTCTCCCCTTCCGGCAGCGCGCAGTGCCACGTACGGCGGGCCGTCAGCCCGGGCCCCGGCACGTCGAGCCAGACCGCCGCGTCGGCCGCGACCCACGCCTTGAGCCGGTCGTTCATCTCCGAGGTGACCTGCGAGAGGTCCAGTCCCTCGGCGGAGAACCCCTTCTTGCGCAGGGACTTGCCGAGCCGGTAGACGTCCTCGCTGCCGAAGGGGGAGATCCGCGACGAGGTGATCGCGCTCTGGTCGAAGTCCGGGTGGCCGAGCCCGTCGGGCGCCGCGGGCTTGCGCCAGTGCCCGGCCAGGGCGGCGTTCAGGGCGAGCGCGGCCAGGTGGCAGGCGGTGTGCCCGGCCGACAGGGCCGCCCGGTGGCCGGGGTCCACCTCCAGCGCGACCTCGGTCCCCACGGGCAGCGGGGTCTCGGTCACGTGGACGACCAGCCAGGCCCAGCCCTCGGTGCCCCGGCGTACCGGGATGTCGGGGCCGAGGAAGATCTCGCCGGTGCCCGACTGGGCCCCCGTGACGCAGTCGGCCACCGGCAGCCCGCCGATCGTGCCCCGGTCGGCGGGCTGGTCCGGCCAGGTGTGATCGAGCGGGTGGAACGGTGTTTCGGCGACGACGAGACCGTGCCGGCCCCCCGCCGGCACGGCCCCGACGATTTCCGAGCGGCCACTGACATGACCGTCGGGGAAGGTGACAACTGTCGAGTTCATCCGCCCATTCTGGCAGGGACGGGCTTGTTCACCGGCAGGGACTCGTCCTCGAGATACCGGTCACGTCCCGCGTACAGCCCGGTGAGAAGCTGCACGACCAGCACCGCGAACATCAGCGCGTACGGCAGCGTCCACCCACCGGTCATCTGGTGCAGCACCCCCACGAGCAGCGGCCCCGCACCCGCGATCAGGTAGCCGGCGCTCTGCCCGAACGCCGACAGCGCGGCGGTGGTCTCCGGCGTACGCGTACGCAGGGCGAGCATCATCAGCGCCAGCGGGAACGACCCCATGCCGATCGCCACGAACGTCACCCAGACCGCCGCCGTCGAGATCGGCGCGAGCCACAGCCCGGCGAACCCGATGGCGTAGCAGGCGACGAGCCCGACGACGACCGGCCGCTGGTCGCGGAAGCGGGAGGCGAGGACGGGCACCAGGATCGAGACCGGGATGCTCAACGCGGTGAACACGCCGAGCAGGAGCCCGGCCTGGCCGGTGGTGTAGCCGCCGTCGGTGAGGATGGTGGCGAGCCAGCCGAACATGATGTAAGCGATCATGGACTGGGTGCCGAAGTAGATCGCGACCATCCAGGCCAGCTTGCTCCTGACGAGCCGGCGGATGCCCGCGTCCTCCTGGCCGATGCGCCGCTCCGGCTCACTGCGCAGGAGCGCAAGCCACGGAATGACGGCGACGGCGGCCAGGGCCGCCCACACGCCGAGCGCGATGTGCCAGTCACCTGACGCGCGCTCGATCGGCACGGTGGCCGCGGCGGCGAGCATGGTGCCGACGGCCAGCGCCACGGTGTAGACGGTGGTCATGACCCCGGTACGACCCGGGAAGTGACGCTTGATCAGCGTCGGGATGAGCACGTTGCCGACGGCCCCGCCCGACAGCGCGACCGCGCTGCTCAGCAGGAACACCGGCGCGGAGTCGACCAGCGAGCGTACGAGCAGGCCCACGCCGAGCGTGACGAGCGCGAGCAGCAGCAGCCGGTGCTCGCCGACGCGCCTGGCCAGCGTGGGCGTGACGGCGCCGACCGTCGCGAAGGCCAGCACGGGTAGCGTGGTGAGCAGTCCGGTGCCGACGCTCGACATGCCGAGCGCGCCGGCGAGCTGGTCGAGCAGTGGGCCCACGCTGGTGACGGCGGTACGCAGGTTGAGCGCCGCGAGAACGATTCCCAGCACGAGGAGCCAGACAAGGGATCTGCCTTTGGACTCTTGGTCGGTCTCTTGGACGAGCACGCTCATGCGGGGACGGTCCTCCACTCATCAAGTCATGGGATGAATCGCCATGTTAACAGGCCCGAAACCCGCATTTATTCCTAAACATGGCAAACCCCCCGAGAACACCCGGGGGGTTTGCGGTAAAGCCATCACAGGATGGGGCGCGGCTCCTGCGGCGGCTCGTCACGCGGAGGCACCGGGCCGGGCGGGGGGCTCGGCACGGGGCCGGGCGGCGGGAGCGTGGCGCCGCCGGGGAACTCGCCGCCACCGCCGATGGTGCCGGGCGGCATCGGCCGATCACCACCACCGGGCGGCGTCGGCCGGTCCCCGGTCACGGGCGGTACCGGCTGGTCGCCCTGGTCGTAACCGGAGCCGCTCTGGTGCGGCCCGGGCACGTCGCCGCGCCAGCCGCCGGTCTCGCCGCCGCGCGCCTCGATGAACGACTTGAAGCGTTCCATGTCGTTCCTGATGCGCAGGCGGACGATCTGCAGCCAGTCGCCGACCGTCTCGACGAAGCCCTCAGGGTCGTACTCCATCTGGAGCGTGACCTTGGTCGTGTTCGGGTCGAGGTGGTGGAAGGTCACCACACCCGCCTGGTGCGGCCGGTCGACCGATCGCCAGGCGATCCGCTCGTCCGGGTGCTGCTCGGTGATGTCGGCCTCGAACTCGCGCTTGACTCCCGCGATCTCGGTGACCCATGCCGTACGTGTGTCGCTGAGCTGCTTGACTGATTCGACACCCTCCATGAACTCGGGGAAGCTCTCGAACTGCGTCCATTGGTTGTATGCCACCCTGACGGGGACCTGGACATCTACGGAGTGCTCGATCGTGCTCATGAGGGGCCCCTGCCCGAGCCCTCGGCCCGTTAACGCCTGCGCAGCAGCCAGTAGAGGCCGACGAACGGCAGGACCAGCGGGATGAACAGGTAACCCTTCCCGTAGACCGACCAGACGGTGGCCTCCGGGAAAGCGGCCGGATCGAGGACGCTGGCCGTGCCGATGAGCAGCACGCCCGCCAGCTCCACGCCGAGCGCCGCCAGCGCGAGGGTGCGCGCGCCACGGGCCAGCGCGACGGTGAGCAGGATGTAGACCAGCGCGGCGAGCGCCGACAACGTGTAGGCCAGCGGCGCCTCGCCGAACTTGGTGAGGATCTGCACGGTGGCCCGCGCGCCTGCGGCGAGCGCGAAGAGCCCGTAGACGGCGACGAGCGCCCGGCCCGGCCCGCTGCCGATCGCCGGCCCGCTCACGGGAGGCCCTGCCAGATCTGCATCAGCCGGCCCGTCATCACCGCGATCGCGAACCCGGCCACGACCAGGATCGCCGGCCCCCACCGGCTCCGCTCGGCCAGCGCGAGGAAGACGCCCGCCGGCGGGATGACCGCCTGGCCGGCGAGATAGCCGTAGAGCGTGCCCTTCTCGGCGGGGCCCTGGCCGCCGACCACTGCGGCGATCACGATGCCCGCCTGAACCAGCACCGCCACCTCCAGCACGGCGAACCCGACCAGCAGGATCATGCCCATGGACCGGTTGCGGATCGCGGCGATCAGGCTCGCCAGGGCGAGCAGCAGCGAGCCGACGATCACGATCGTGGCGACGGTGGTGTTCATCGGGAAAAGGCTATCGCCCGGGTAGGTCGCCCTCGATTCCGTCCAGCAGCCAGTTGAGACCTCGCTCGTAGGTGTCGTCGGCGCCCGCCACTCCGCCCTCGATCAGCGGCGCGAGCCGGGGGAACGCGCCGCTGGCGACCAGCTCCCGCATGTAGGGCTCGGCGAGGGCGGTCCGCTCGGCGTCGCTGACCCCCATCCGGCGGGGCGCGGCGCGTTCCAGCGACTCGCGGACGATGAAGCCCAGCGAGTAGTCGTCGATCGCGGCCAGGATCCGCCACTTGGCCGGCTGGTCGACCGCCAGCCCGTCGAGCGCGGCCAGCGACTGCTCGACATGACGCAGGCCGTTGGGGCCGACGGAGACGCGCTGGGAGACCAGGTCGACCCGCCACGGGTGCCGGAGCACCATCTCCCGCTCACGCCGGGCGATGGTCAGGATCGCCTCGCGCCAGTCCTCCGGCAGCGGCTCGTCGACCAGCACCTCCGCGGCGATCTCGTCGGCCATCAGGTCGAGGAGGTCTTCCTTGCGCTCGATGTAGGAGTAAAGGGTCATCGCGCGGGCGCCCAGCTCGGTGGCCACACGCCGGATCGAGACGGCCCCCAGCCCTTCGGCGTCGGCGATCGCGATCGCGGCGGCCACGATCGCCTCCCGGGTCAGCGCGGGGCGTCGCTGCGGCGCGGGCCGCGACCAGACGGAACTCACGAGCCCAGTCTAAGCGGGGCGATACGCCGTACGAGAAGTGTTACGGTGTACGTCATGCGATACAGCGTACGAGATCCCCTCAAAACGACCGGCCTGGTGGTCCTGCTGGGCGTGATCATGACGATTCTCGACACGACGATCATGAATGTGGCCGTCAACGTCCTGGCCCGCGACTTCCACACGACGCTCGCCACCATGCAGTGGGTGATCACCGGCTACCTGCTGGCCCTGTCCATGACCATCCCGATCACCGGCTGGGCGGTCGGCCGGTTCGGCACGAAGGCGGTCTGGCTGACCTCGCTGGTGCTGTTCGCCGGCGGCTCCGCCCTGAGCGCCACGGCCTGGTCGGTGGGCGCCCTGATCGCCTTCCGCGCGGTCCAGGGGCTGGGCGGCGGCCTGCTCATGCCGGTCGGCCAGGCGATGATGGCCCAGGTAGCGGGCCAGGACCGGATGGGCCGGGCGATGGCCATGATCTCGGTGCCCGCGATGCTGGCCCCGGTGCTCGGGCCCGTGCTCGGCGGCGTGATCGTGCGCGACCTCGACTGGCACTGGCTCTTCCTGATCAACCTGCCCGTCTGCGTCATCGCCCTGGTGGCCGCGATCAAGCTGCTGCCCGGCGGGCAGCCGACCGGCGGGAGCCGCCTCGACGTGCTCGGCCTGGCGCTGCTCTCCCCCGGCCTGGCCGCGCTGGTGTACGGCCTGTCGGAGGTGGGCAACGGCGCCTCGCTCGCCCATCCGGCGCTGTGGGGCGGGCTCGCGCTGGTGGCGGTGTTCGCGGTGCAGGCGGTACGGACGCCGGGCGGGCTGCTCGACCTGCGGCTGTTCGGCGACCGTACGTTCGCGGCCGCGGTGGTCGCGCTGATCTGCTACTCGGCGGCGCTGTTCGGCGTGACCGTGCTCGTCCCCCTCTACAGCCAGCTCGCCCAGGGCGGCGACGCGCTGGACGCGGGACTGCTGCTGGCGCCGATGGGAGTCGGCGCGGCCCTGACCATGCCGATCGCCGGCAAGCTCACCGACCGGAGCGGGCCGCGCGGGGTCGGTGCGGCGGGCGTGGCGCTGGCGACGCTCGGCGTGCTGGGGTTCGTGCTGTTCGGCGGGGTCGTCCCGATGTTCGTGCTGGGCCTCGGGCACGGGCTGGTCGCGCCCTCCGTGGCCGCCGCCGCGTTCAAGACGCTCGACCGGGCCGCCATGCCCGCCGCCTCCACGCTGAGCAACATCTCGGTACGGCTGGCGTCGTCGTTCGGCGTGGCGCTGCTGGCCGTACTCCTGCAGGTCTTCACCAGGGCGGGCGTCGCCGAGCCGTTCACCTACGCGTTCGGCTGCGCGATCGCGCTGGCCGCCGTCTCGCTGGTGCCGATCGCGCTCCTAAAATCGTCGGTATGGAGAGAGTCCTCGTCAGCGCCTGCCTGATGGGCCGGCGGGTGCGCTACGACGGCGGCGCCAAGACCAGCGCCGACGCCCGGCTCGCCGCCTGGCGCGAGGAGGGCCGCCTGGTGCCGTTCTGCCCCGAGGTGGAGGGCGGGCTGCCGACCCCGCGCCCGGCCGCCGAGATCGAGGGCGGGGTCAGCGGCGCGGCCGTGCTGTCGGGAGCCGCCCGCGTGCTCACCGCCGACGGGTCCGACGTCACGGCCGAGTTCCTGGCGGGCGCGCAGTCGGCGCTCGCCGTCGCCCGCTCCTTCGGCGTCCGGGTGGCGCTGCTTAAAGAGGGCAGCCCCTCGTGCGGCTCGCTGACCGTCTACGACGGCACGTTCCGGGGCCGCCGGACACCCGGCCAGGGCGTCACCACGGCGCTGCTGGAGCTCAACGGGATCCGCGTCTTCACCGAGGACCACATCGCCGAAGCCGATGCCTATCTGCGTACCCTCGACACGTAACCGGCGGCGGCCAGGCCCGCGATCAACAGTGCCGCCATCGTGCGGTGATACCAGGTGTTCAGTGCGGTCGTCTCGCCCGCGCCGAACGCCATCGCGAGTATCCCCATCAGCACCCCGGCCAGCGCGCCCGCGTGGGTGTGGAACAAGCCGTCCCACGCCCACGGCCGGCGGCTCAGCGCGCCGCGGGCGCCGACGAGCATGGCCAGGCCGCAGAGCGTCTCCACGATCGTCGCCGGCACGATCACGGGCTCGCGCAGCGGGCCGAGCGGAAGCCCGGTGTGCAGCAGCGCCGCGCAGAAGAAGATCAGCGCGTAGGCCGCTGAGAGGGCTCCCAGCGCTTTCCGCAGTGCGTCCATGCGGTCACGTTCGCACCTGGGGCAGCGCTGGGAATCGGCTGTACGGCTATGGCTCGGCTACTCCGTCCGTAGTAGTGAGCGCCATCAGTACTCCCAGGTGTCGGTGCGCTGCTCGCCACTGATGCACCAGACCCCCGAGCCGTGCTCGCCCTTGACCAGGTCCACCCTGATCCAGCCGGTGTTCCTGGCGACCTTGGTGGAGTAGCCGCTCCTGGGAGTGGCCGACACCAGGCGGCAGCCGTCGGGGCCCAGCGTGAACGCCACCTCGCCGCCCTTCACCGACACCACCCGCAGGTTCTTCGGGGTGCTGGTGGGTGCGGGCGCCTGCGTCTTCCGCGCCGCGGGCTTGGTGGGAGCCGCCGTCCTGGTAGGTGTGGGCGTCTTCGTGGGGGCAGGCGTCTTCGTGGGAGTGGGCGTCCTGGTGGGAGCGGACGTCTTGGCGGGAGCGGGCGCCTGGCCGGGCGTACGGTCGCCGTCCGCGACCGCCTGCGCCAGGAACGGCTCAACCTGGACATCGTCCACGAACTCGGTACGCAAGACACCGCGCACGCCGAACCACGACACTGAGACCGCGATCACGGTGGCTCCACACCAGACCACGATGTATCCGAGGGCTCGACGCATGGGACGAATTATGGACGGTTGGTGCGCATGGCGACGGTTCTTGTAGTCGAAGACGATGAATTCGTCCGATCGGCGATCATCCGCGAGCTGGCCGGCCGGCAGCACGCGGTGCGCAGCGCGGGCTGCGCCCTGGACGCGCTCCGGGAGATCTCGCAGAACCCGCCGGACGCCGTCATCCTCGACCTCGGCCTGCCCGACCTCGACGGCTCGGAGGCGCTGAAGATGGTGCGCGGCATCTCCGACGTACCGGTCATCGTGGCCACGGCCCGCGACGACGAGGCCGAGATCGTCAGGCTGCTGGAGGCGGGAGCCGACGACTACCTGGTCAAGCCGTTCTCCGGCGACCACCTGGGTGCCCGGCTGGACGCCGTACTGCGCCGGGCCAGGTCCGCGCCGCCGCCACAGGTGCTGCGCGTCGGCGGGCTGGTGGTCGACGTCAACCGGCGGACGGCCGCGCTGGACGGCGGGCCGCTCACGCTGACCAGGCGCGAGTTCGACCTGCTCGCCTACCTCGCCACGCGGGCCGACCGGGTCGTCACCCGCAAGGAGTTGCTGACCGAGGTCTGGCACCAGGCGTACGGGGACGACCAGACCATCGACGTGCACCTGTCCTGGTTACGCCGCAAGCTCGGCGAAAGCGCCTCGAACCCCCGCTACCTGCATACCGTCCGGGGTGTCGGCTTCATGCTGTCAGCGCCCCGATGAGACGCGCGCTGGCCGTGCTGATGGTCGCCGTCACCTCGATGGTGGCGCTGGCCTTCCTGGTACCGCTCGCCCTGATCGTCAAGGAGACGGCGCAGAGCAGGGCGGTCTCCGGTGCCGAACGCCAGGCGTCGGCGCTGGTCCCGGTGCTGGCCCTGACCACCAAGACAGACGACCTCGCGCACGCGATGGCGCGTACCGAGGCGGGCCGGCGCGGCCTGCTGGCCATCCACGTCAACGGCGGCCCGACCACGGGCACGTCCCGCGCCCCGGCCGCCGAGGTGGCGCGGGCGGCGGCCCAGACCAGGGCCGACTCCGTCGAGCTGCCTGCGGGCCAGGCGCTGCTCCGGCCGGTCGCGCTGGACGGTGACCGGGGCGCGGTGATCGAGGTCTTCGTGCCCGCCGACGACCTGAACCGGGGAGTCGGCACGTCGTGGGCGGTGCTGACGGGTGTGGCCGTGGTGCTCGTGCTCGGCTCGGTGCTCGTCGGCGACCGGCTGGGCGCGCGCGTGGTCCGCTCGGCCCGCCGGCTCGGTTCTGCGGCCACCGCGCTGGGCGCGGGCGATCTGAGCGAGCGCATCTACCCCGAGGGGCCGCCGGAGCTGGTCGCGGCGGCCACGGCGTTCAACGCGATGGCCAACCGGGTCACCCACCTGCTCGCCGCCGAACGCGAGCTGGCCGCCGACCTGTCACACCGCCTGCGTACGCCGCTCACGGCGCTCCGGCTCAGCCTCGACCAGCTCGGCACGCAGGCCGAGCCGAGCAGGCAGGCGCTGGCCCGGCTGGAGAGCGAGGTGGACACGATCATCTCCGCGGCCAGGCGGCCGTCACGCGCCGACCGGGTCTGCGACGCGGCGGAGGTGCTGCGCGACCGGCTGACGTTCTGGTCGGCGCTGGCGGAGGACCAGCAGCGGCCGTGGCAGCTCATCGGCGCGACGCTGCCGGTACGCGTGCCGGTGCCCGCGACCGAGCTGACCGCGGCGGTCGACGCGCTGCTGGGCAACGTGTTCCGGCACACGGCCGAGGGCACCGCGTTCAGCGTGTCCTTGCACGAGGGCAAGGACACGGTCGGCATCCTGATCTCCGACGCCGGTCCCGGCATCGCGGACCCGGAGGCGGCGCTGGAGCGGGGCACCAGCGGCGCCGGCTCGACCGGGCTCGGCCTGGACATCGCCCGCCGCCTGGCGGAGTCGTCCGGCGGGTCACTCCGGCTGGACCGCTCGTCGCTGGGCGGGGCGCAGGTCCAGGTCTGGATCCGCCGCACTGAAAAGGCACCTAAGTCAACCTTAAGAGCGGTTTAAAGAGCATTTTTCGCCCCTTTTCATGCTTCAACGTGATCTACATGCAGATCAAGCGCAAGGCGCTCGCCGCCGCCACCCTCACCGTTCCCACGCTGCTCGTCCTGACCGTCGCGCCCGGTGTCGCCAACGCCCACGGCACCATGAACAACCCGCCCAGCCGGACCCTGGTCTGCTACAACGAGAACCCGGAGAGCCCCAAGTCCGCCGCCTGCAAGAAGGCCGTGGAACTCGGCGGCACCCAGCCGCTCTACGACTGGAACGAGGTCAACCTGGCGAACGCCGCGGGCAGGCACCGCGAGCTCATCCCGGACGGCAAGCTGTGCAGCGCGGGCCGCGACAAGTACCGCGGCTTCGACCAGGCACGCGCCGACTGGCCCGCCACCAGCATGTCGAGCGGCGCCTCGTTCACCTTCCGCTACCGGTCGACCGCTCCGCACAAGGGCTCCTTCGAGCTGTACGTCACCAAGGACGGCTATGACCCGTCGAAGCCGCTCAAGTGGTCGGACCTGGAGTCGAAGCCGTTCCTCACCCAGCGCGATCCCGCGCTGACGGACGGCGCCTACAACCTCCAGGGCAAGCTGCCCGCCAAGCAGGGCCGCCACCTGATCTACTCCATCTGGCAGCGCAGCGACAGCCCCGAGGCGTTCTACTCCTGCTCGGACGTGACCTTCGGCGGCGGCACGACCACCCCGACCACCGCCCCCACCTCTGCCCCGACCAGCAAGCCCACCACGCAGCCGACCAGCGCTCCGCCGGCCCAGCAGCCCGGCGGCATCGCCCTGTCGGCGATCAACGCGGGTGCCGGGGTCAGCCCCGCCTCGGTCAGGGTGGGCGGGCAGGTGACGGTCACGGCGGTGTGCGGTGGGTCCAAGGTACGCGGCGTGGCCTCCGGCGCCTTCAGCCCGCGCCAGGCGTTCGCTCCGGCGTCGGCCGCCGCCTGGACGCCGTCGTTCAGGGCCGCCCGAACAGGTACGTACCCGGTGATCGTCTACTGCCGGAACGGCGGCCAGGCCCGCACGGTCGTTTCCGTACGGGCCTGACACTCGCCCTCTGGCCGTCCCCATGTGAACTTCTGTGACAAATGGGTCTTCTCAGGATCAAGTCCGCTAGTTACGTTCAGGCAGCGCGGCTGTTTACGGGCTGTCCGCGCCTGCCAAACATCCCAGAACGGGATCTAGCGACCTGACCTCTGTCCACCCCCCACGGAGGACCCCCGATGAAGCTCCTCGCGGCATTAGGCACTCTCGCGCTGGCCTTACCCCTGGCGCTCAGCGCGCCCACACCAGCGGCCGTCGCGGCGGCACCACCGAACATCTCCCTCACCAACGTCAAGGCCCACCTGACGCAGCTGCAGACGATCGCCACCAACAACGGCGGCACCCGCGCGCACGGCCGGCCCGGCTACCTGGCCTCGGCCAACTACGTGAAGGGCCAGCTCGACGCCGCCGGATACACCACGACGCTGCAGTCGTTCACCTACAACGGCGCCACCGGCTACAACGTGATCGCCGACTGGCCGGGCGGCGACCCCAACGACATCCTCATGATCGGCTCCCACCTCGACAGCGTCACCGCCGGACCCGGCATCAACGACAACGGCTCGGGCTCGGCGTCGATCCTGGAGGTCGCGCTGGAGGTCTCGCGCCAGGCGCTGCAGCCCACGAAGCACCTGCGCTTCGCCTGGTGGGGCGCCGAGGAGCTGGGGCTGCGCGGCTCGCAGTTCTACGTGAACAACCTGCCGGCCGCCGAACGTACCAAGATCAAGGCGTACCTGAACTTCGACATGGTCGGCTCCCCCAACCCCGGCTACTTCCTCTACGACGGCGACAACTCCGACGGCACCGGCTCCGGGCCGGGCCCGGCCGGATCGGCGCAGCTGGAACAGACCCTGGCGGCGTACTTCTCCTCCATCGGCGTCCCGACCCGCGGCACCGACTTCGACGGCCGCTCCGACTACGGCCCGTTCATCGCCGTCGGCATCGCGGCGGGCGGCACGTTCACCGGCGCCGAGGGGATCAAGTCGAGCGCGCAGGCGCAGCTCTGGGGCGGTACGGCGGGCCAGGCGTTCGACTCCTGCTACCACCGGTCCTGCGACACGACCGCCAACATCAACGACACCGCGCTCGACCGCAACGCCGACGCCATCGCCTACTCCGTCTGGACGATCGCCACCGCCACACCGCCCGTGACCGTCTGGTCGGACACGTTCGAGACCGCCAACGGCTGGGTCACCAACGCCGGTGGCACCGACACCGCGACCACCGGCCAGTGGGAGCGCGGCGACCCGGAGGCGACGACCTCCAGCGGCACCAAGCAGCTCGGCACCACGGTGAGCGGCACGAACGACCTGGTCACCGGCAGACTGGCCGGGGCCAGTGCGGGCGAGAACGATCTGGACGGCGGCACCACCTCGATCCAGTCACCGGCGATCACCCTGCCGACCGGCGGGACGCTCAAGCTGTCGCTCTCGTGGTATCTCGCGCACGGCAGCAACGCCTCCAGCGCCGACTTCTTCCGCGTCAGGGTGGTGGGGAACACTTCCAGCACGGTGTTCCAGCAGCTGGGGGCCGCGAGCAACCGCGACGCCGCCTGGAGTACGGCCACCGCCGACGTCTCCGCCTTCGCCGGGCAGAGCGTCCGCATCGTGATCGAGGCCGCCGACGCGTCAGGGGCCAGCCTGGTCGAGGCGGGCGTGGACGACGTCAAGATCACCCGGTAGGGAAATGACCCAATGAGCCCGGGCCGCGCGGGGCCTGGGCTCATTGCTGTCCGGAAGCCTGAAGGGTGGAGGCCGTACCGTCGAGCAGCCGCAGCGCCGTCTCGATCATCGTTTCGCGACTCAATCGGGGCCGCGTGGCCCTGTTCATCAATTATTAGCTTAGTTGCGCCAAACGGGCCGTCACCTGCGGTTCTCCGTTTCCAGTGGTACGCGATGGCACTACGGGGCACATGTGACTGCCGTCCGGCTTACTTCCGGTTTAGACCCGCCGGGATTGAATCGGAGCAACTCAGCTGGAGGACATAGTGACGCCAACGCGTTCTGACCACCCAAACGAGGACCTGTCGATCGGACCGGACGCGCCGCGCAGGCGCGTCCCACGGCCGCTGATCGTTGCCGCGACCATCGCCATGGTGGCGACGAGCGGGATCGGAGTGGCCGCCGCGGCGTCGGGAACGCCGACGGAGACGCCGACTCCCACGCCGACAATCAGCGAGACACCTACCGAGACCCCGACCGAGACACCCACAGAAACCCCCACAGCGACCGAGTTGCCGCCCATCAGCCCTTGGGGCTTCGTCGGTGCGATGCACGGCGAGTTCGCGGTGGCGACCAAGGACGGTTGCGGCGTCGTCACGCTGCTCGCCCAGACCGGGCAGGCGACCGCCGTCGCCGAGGACTCCATCACCGTGAAGAGCCAGGACGGCTTCGAGAAGGTGTACGCGATCAGCGAGTCCACCCGCACGATCGCGGGACGCCGTGGGACCAGCAAGGTCAAGGAGGGCGACTGGGTATCGGTGACCGCCACCGCCAATGAGGACACGGGCACAACGCCGCCCCCAGAAACACCCACAGAGACACCGACCGAAACACCGACCGAAACCCCAACAGAGACACCGGCCCAAACGCCCACCGAAACGCCCGCCGAGACGCCGACCGTGACGCCCACAGTCACGGCGACATTGGCGCCCACCGAGACGACCGCACCAACAGCGACCGCGACAGCGACAGCCGCTTACGTCTTCGACCTGTCGAGGCCCACCAAGAACTTCTGGCGCGGCCACGGCTGGTGGCAGTCGAAGCAGTCGTGGATGAACCCGCCGACCTGGCGTACCCCGACCGCCTGCCCCACACCCACCGAAACCGTGACCCCACCCGAGACCCCCACAGACACCCCGACCATCGACCCGACCCCGACAACCTCCGAGACCCCGACCCCGACCCCGACCCCCACGCCCACCCCGAACTCGTGAGCATCCGGTAGCGGCGCGGCTCCTGTCCCGAGCAGCCCCCTCACCACCCCGGAAGTGCTCCGACCAGCCGCTCCACCCCTGAAGCGCGGTGGGGCGGCCCATGCGAGGCGGACCTCGCCGCCCATCTTCGGTCTCACCCGCGCGCCGCCTATCATCGGACGCCGGGGGTCTACATGTTGCGGGCGTTCTTCAAGACCGAGACCGGCAGCACCAGCGTGCTGCTGGCGGCCACCCTGCTTGCCCTGCTGTGGGCCAACTCCCCCTGGGGCGGCACGTACGAATCCTTCTGGCACACCAACATGGGCCTGTCGTTCGGCAGCGCCACGTTCGAGCTCGACCTGCGCCACTGGGTCAACGACGGCCTCATGACCATCTTCTTCTTCGTCATCGGCCTGGAGATCTCCTACGAGGCGCGGCTCGGCCAGTTGCGGGATCGGCGGCTGATCGCGGTGCCCGCGCTCGCGGCGCTGGGCGGGATGATGGTGCCCGCCGGTGTCTATCTCGCGCTGAACGCGGGTGGGCCCGCGGCCGGTGGGTGGGGGGTGCCGATCGCCACCGACACCGCGTTCGTGCTCGGCATGCTCGCCATCGTGGGAGCGCGGTGCCCGGAGCCGTTGCGGGTGTTCCTGCTGACGCTGGCGATCGTCGACGACGTGCTGGCGATCATCATCATCGCGCTCTTCTACACCGAGAGCCTGGACGTCATCGCCCTGGTGGTCGCGGCGGCGCTGCTGGCGGCGATCGTGACGCTGCGGTGGCTGAGGATCTGGCGGGCGCCCGCGTACATCGTGCTCGGGTTCGCGCTGTGGGTGGCCACGCTGGAGAGCGGCGTGCATCCGACGCTGATCGGCATCGCGCTGGGCATCCTGGTGTTCGTGTACGCGCCCAGCGACCGCAAGCTGCTCCGCGCCGACGAGGCCGTACACGAGTTCACCAGCGACCCGAGCCCCGAGGCGGCCAGGGTGGCGGCGCGCACGCTGCGGCGGGCCGTGTCCGTCAACGAGCGGCTGCAACTCCTGCTGCACCCCTGGAGCAGCTATGTGATCGTGCCGATCTTCGCGCTGGCCAACGCGGGTGTCCGGCTCGACGCCGAGACGCTGCGCACGGCCTTGACCTCGCCCATCACGATCGGAGTGGCGGCCGGGCTGCTGCTGGGGAAATTCGTCGGCATCTCGCTGGGCACCTGGCTGCCGCTGAAGTCCGGCTGGGGGATCCTGCCCGGCAACCTGGTCTGGGGACAGTTGCTGGGCGGGGCGGCGGTGTCC
Source organism: Nonomuraea sp. NPDC049129 (assembly GCF_040648495.1). Lineage (NCBI taxonomy): Bacteria > Bacillati > Actinomycetota > Actinomycetes > Streptosporangiales > Streptosporangiaceae > Nonomuraea > Nonomuraea sp. NPDC049129. The sequence continues at coordinate 355,481 of NZ_JBEZDU010000010.1, forward strand.
GGCATCGGGTTCACGGTGGCGCTGTTCATCGTGGACCTGGCCTTCGACGACCCGGCGGTGCAGAGCCAGGCGAAGATCGGCATCCTGGCCGGGTCGCTGCTGGCGGCGCTGATGGGCGGGGCGATCTTCCGGATGGCCTGGGACCGCGGCGGGGTGTGCGCGCCTCCCGACGCCGAGCCGGAGGAGGAGCTACCCGAGTTGCTGACCGAGCCCGTGGGACCCGACGACCACGTACGGGGGCCGGCGGACGCGCGGGTAACGATCGTGGAGTACGGCGACTTCGAGTGCCCCTACTGCGGAGCTCTCCATCCGGTCCTGAGCGAGCTGCTGCGGAAGTCCGCCGACGTGCGCCTGGTGTTCAGGCACTTCCCGCTGCGGACCATACATCCTCGGGCCTTTCCCGCCGCGGTGGTCGCCGAGGCCGCGGCGATGGAGGGCCGGTTCTGGGAGATGCACGACACCCTCTTCGACAACCAGCGCTTCCTGACCGACACCGACCTGGCCCGCTACGCCGCCGAACTGGACGTCGAGCCGTGGCCCGACGTGCCCGCGCAGGCCGCGCGGGTCGACCGGGACGAGGAGTCGGGCCGCGCGAGCGGCGTCCGCGGGACGCCCACGCTGTTCCTGAACGGCGTCCGCTACCAGGGCGACCTGGATCTCCGTTCGATCACCCGGGCGGTGGAAAGCGCGCGTCAATCCCCGTAAGGTCGCGTCTCGACAAGAGAACGTGCGAAATGCGTACTGCGCGCCTGAGCCGAAAGATTGGGACATATGCTTTCCCAAGTTCTGTACACCATCCTCGCGCTGCTGATGAGCGGCCTGCTGATCGTGGGCGTCGTGCTGACAGCCAAGGCGAAGGCGGAGCACGGCCGGGCGGCCACCTTGGGGATGTTCGGCTGCTTCGTGCTCCTGTTCGGCGAGCTCTACAGCATCGTGCGCATTTTCACGTTGGACAGCCTGGCTCGCGCGATCGGCTCCGACTCGTTCCCCATAGTGCTGTTCGTGATAGACGCGATCGGCACGCTCATCACCGCCGTCGGTGTGGGATTGCTGATCTGGGCCGTGGTCGCCCGCCGCACCCCGGCCCAGCCGCAGCAGACGCCGGGCTGGCAGCAACCCCAGCAGCCACAGGGCTGGCAGCAGCCTCAGCAGTCGGAGTGGCAGCGGCAGTCCCAGTCGCCGCCCGAGTGGCAGCCGCAGTCCCCGCCGCAGCCGCCCTCGGCCCCGCAGCCCGGCTGGCAGAACCCCGAGCGGCCCGGCTGGCAGAACCCGCAAGGCTAACCAGCCGCCCGATCGCCTAGGAATGTGACAATGTCTGGATAAAGCTCTCTGCGCCGCGTCCGAGGGGATCATGACTCCAGAGCAGCCGGATCAGCCCGGCCCCGACCCCAACCGGACCATCAGGCACCGCTGGCCGCAACCCGAGCCACCCCGCCAGGAACCCGGCCAGAGCCCTTACACGCAGCGCCTGCCCTACACCCCCGACATGCTCCCCGACGTCCCCCAGTACGAGGCCAAGCCGCCGAAGTCGGGCTGGTGGTGGGTGATCGTGGTCGGCGGGGTGGCGGTCCTGGTGGTCGCCGTGGCCGTGGTCGCCCTCCTGTGGGCCCGGAGCACCGTCGAGCCGCCCGTCAAACCGGGCTCGCAGTCGTCCGTCAAATCGGGCCCCGCACGGATCACCGACACCAAGGCCCAGGTGTCCTACCTCATCCCGGAGGGCTGGACGAAGGCCGACCGGCCGTCCTACACCTCGGGCATCGCCGCGGGCGGCGCGGTCGTGGTCGCCTTCCCGCAGCAGCAGGGCGGCATCGGCGGCGCCGCCACGTCCGAGCAGTTACAGGCCAGGGCCGACGCCGTGGCGCTGGACACGGCCCGGCGGTTCCTGCCCGACCTGGGCAGCCGGGACGGCCTGCGCACCCAGGCGCTGGAGGTCGGCGGCCAGCCGGCGGCCACGGCGTCGTTCCGGGTGGTGTTCAAGAGCGCCACCAAGGATCCGGCTTATGTCCGCATCGTGGCGGTGCACACCGCCGATGGCGGCCTCTCCTACGTGTACGGCAGCACGGTGCCTGACGGCGACGCCGCCCGCCGGGCCCTCGACGGGGTGCTCGACAGCGTCACGCCCGCGTGAAGTCCATGGTCCAGTTGGTCTCCCAGGTCTGCCCGCCGTCCGCCGAGAAGGCCTGCTCCCACCGGCAGGAGTCCGGGCCGCGCACGGTCCAGATGAACCGGCAGCGCACCGGCGCGCCGTCGTACCGCTCCTCGCCGTAGAACTCGCCCCGGTCACCGTCGAAGGCGCCGACCATGGGCGTCGTGTCGAGCGTTCCCCGGGAGGTGCTGGCCCAGTAGATCGACCACTGCTGTGTCGCGGGGTTGAAGATCCGGATGGTCAGCCCGGAGAATCCCCTGGCCGGACACTTGATCTCGTCGAAGCTCGCCGCGCCGTCGAAGTGGCGGCTGGCCACACTGATGCCGGGGAACTCATCCCACTCGTCACTACCTGTCAGCGGCTTGACGAGCCTGCGGTTGATGACGTTCCAGGAGCCGGAGAGGAAGTCGAAGTCGTTCATGCGGACGAACGTAGAGCAGGGTCACTGACAGGTAGTGTCAGTGAATGCGCGCCTCCCGGCTGGTCTCTCTCCTCCTGCTGCTGCAGACGCGCGGCCGCATGACCGCCCAGGAGCTGGCCGAGCGGCTCGAGGTCTCCGTACGGACGATCTACCGCGACGTCGAGTCGCTGCACACCGCGGGCATCCCGCTGTACGGCGACGCCGGGCCGAAAGGCGGCTACCAACTCCTCGACGGCTACCGCACCCGGCTCACCGGGCTGACCACGGACGAGGCGGAGTCGTTGTTCCTCGCCGGGCTGCCGGGTCCCGCGGCCGAGCTGGGATTGGCCGCCGTGGTGACGGCCGCGCAGCTCAAGCTGATGGCCGCGCTGCCCGTCGAGCTGCGCGACCGGGCCGGGCGGATCCAGGAGCGCTTCCACCTGGACGCCCCGACCTGGTACCGCGACGCGCAGCCGGTGACGCACCTGCCGGCCGTGGCCGACGCTGTGTGGAACGAGCGCGTCCTGGAGGTCAGATACCGCCGCTGGCAGGCGCCCCAGGAGGTCGAGCGGCGGCTGGAGCCGTACGGGCTGGTGGTCAAGGCCGGGCGCTGGTATCTGGTGGCGCGGGCCGGTGAGCAGGTGCGTACCTACCGGGTGTCACAGATCCTCGGCCTGCACGCGCTGCCCGAGCGCTTCACCCGGCCCGACGACTTCGACCTGACCGTCTACTGGCAGGCGTACCTGGCCGAGTTCGAGGCCCGGCTGCGGTGGGGCGAGGCGGTGATCCGGCTGTCGCCGCAGGGGATGCGGCTGCTGGCCAACCTCATGACGCCCGGGGTCTCGGCGGCGGCGAAGGAGAGCGCGCAGCCGCCGGACGGCGAGGGCTGGACTCAGGTGACGGTCCCGATCGAGTCGATCGAGCACGCGGCGGGTGAGTTCCTGCGGCTCGGCACGGACGTCGAGGTTCTCGCTCCCACCGAGCTCCGCGACCGCGTCGCCACCACGGCCGCGGAGCTGACCCGCCGCTACCACGGGTGAGCCGACCCGCGTGAGCCGACCTGACGGGAGCTCACCGCGTGAGCGCCGTCTCCTCGGCCTGCCGCTCGGGGATGGACAGGCGTGGGTGGCCGCGCTCCCGAGCGTGAGGTGCAGCAGCGTCGCGCGGTCGCCGCGCAGGACGTGCTGGGCGAGCCCGGCGCCCGCGGTCAGATCCAGGTCGCCCGCGTGGGCCCCGATGGCGAGCACATGGGTCACGCCGACCGCCTCATCACGTGGAAGCGCCTGGTCACCTCGTAGCCTGCTCTGCTGTAGAGGTGACCGGCCGGGCTCGCCTCGCCCGTCCACAGGAACCACGAGGAGTGCAGGGCTTCGGCCCGCATCATGGTCATGGTCAGGTGGAGGAGGATCTTGCCGAGCCCGGTGCCCCGCTCGCCTGGATCGACCCCGAACGGCCCGAACCTCTCAGGGATCCCCCGGTAAGCCCCGTATAACGCGAACCCGACTATTTCCGCGTTTTTCGCGATGATCATGCGTTTGGTGTCGCGGTGCTGCCTGATCGCCTCGCCCCAGTCCGGGTTGAAGACGTCGGCCGCGAACCGGATGAGCTCCGGTAACTCCCCTTCACGCGGGCTGCGGAACTCGTACCCCTCGCCCTCCCGCTTGGCCCGCAGCGCGCGCACCTCGTCGGGCGTCACGTAGCCGACCAGCGTGCGGTCCATCGCGACCGGCGAGTAGAGCGTCTCGAACCCCAGCCGTTCCAGCAGCCGGTACCCGTCGGGGTAGAGCGCGGCATCGGCGCCCGGCAGCACGTAGTTGGGCGTGTAGGAGGAGAAGTCGATCCTGGTCCTGCCCCGGGCTTCGAGGAAGGCGACCGCCTCGCCGAGCAACCGCCGCCCGAGCCCGGCCCCCCGGTGCTCGGGCGCCACGAAGAAGAACGGGATCCAGCCCGTCTCCGGCTCCAGGTCGGTGCCCGGGGCGAGCGGGATCAGCCGGCGCACGGCGTACGCGCAGCCGGCCACCCGCCCGTCGATCACGGCGACCCGCAGCCCCTCGGGGTCGAAGTTGGGGTCGAGCAGCACGCAGTCACGGAACCAGCCGGAGGTCGTGGGGTCGCCTGGCATGCTCTGATTCCAGGCGTCTATGAGGGAGACCTCGTCCCCCGAGGCGAACGCGCGGACAGTGACCATGGGGGTCCTTTCACCCTGGGCTCTGCCTTCCCACCCTCCCCAGTGATGAAGAGCCAGGTCAAGAGGTATCAGGAAAGAATTTTCCCCGACAACGTAGCCCTGGAAACTTTCTTTCGCCTCCGGTAAGTATGGAACGTTGCCCCTGTCAGAGCACGCGGAACCAGAGGTTCGTCGCCTGCGGCGCGCTGGTCAGGCTCAGGCGTTCGAGCTTGACGTCGGCCCCGCCCGGCCGGTCGAACAGCCGGACCCCGTCGCCGAGCAGGACGGGCGCGATGAACACGAGGATCTCGTCGAGCACATCGGCCTCGAGGCACTGCCGGGCGGTGTCGGCGCCGAGGACGTTGACGTACTTGTCGCCCGCGGCGGCCTTGGCGGCGGCGACGGCGCCGTCCAGGTCCCCGACGAAGGTGACACCCGGCACCGGCGTGTCCGGCGCGTGGTGGGTGAGCACGAACTGCGGTCCGGCCCATCCCCCGCCGAACGGCTTACCCTCCTTGTCGGTGCCCCTGTGCGGATCGTCGCCGCGGAAGGTGCGGTTGCCGACGAGCAGGGCGCCGATCTTGCCGATGACGTCGTCCACCAGCGGATTGGGCCCGATGTGCTCGGTCAGCCAGGACATGTCACCGCCTGCCCCCGCGATGAACCCGTCCAGCGACATGGTGCACGAATACAGCAGCTTGCTCACGGCGTACCTCCATCAAAGCGGTTGACCCTTGATGAGACGGAGGTTCGGCCGAGAACTCATCGGTGCGCCGCCAGCGCCGCCACGACCGCGTCGCGTCCCTGGAACCACATGGGGTACGGCGGCATCGCCGTCCGCACATCCTCGGCCAGCAGCGCCGCGACCTGCCTGGCCGGCCAGCCGAGCACGTCACGCAAGATCAGCACCGCGCGCTGCCTGGGCGGAAGGTGCTGGATCGCGGCCAGGAACGCCAATTCGTCGCGATCCGGTACAGCCAGGCGCGGAACGTCGAGCGCCCCTCGAACCCACGAAGGCTCTTCCAGGCCCGCAGGAACGTCTCCTGCACCAGATCCTCCGCCTCGTCGAACGAGCCCAGCATCCGGTAACAGTGCACCCGCAACTCCGCCCGATGACGCTCCACCAGCACCGCGAACGCCGCCTCGTCACCCGCCCGCGCGGCAGCCACCACCACATCATCGCGATCCGCGTCCACCGGCCGCCCCATCCGCGCGTACTCGACTCCCGGAAGGAACGCTACGACAGGCCGGACGGGACCGGCTCGTCCCACCGGCCCGCGTCCGCCTGCGCTTTACCCCGCCGGCTACCCCGTGCCGGCGGTGAACACCACGTCTACCCAGTAGTTGCTGGCCTGGTAGCTCTTCGTCGGGAAGCCGTTCGTCGCGCCGTACCGATAGACGCCGTTACCTCCTCCCGCCCCGCTCGCCAGCGCGAGGAGCGGATCGTTGTTGTACTGGGTGGCGAAATACTGCCGGTCCACCGCGTAGTTCCCCGAGGTCGTGAAGTACGAGACCACGTAGGTGGTGTTGGCGGCGATCGTGACAGGCGTGGCGAAGTTCATCCGCTGCCAGCCACTCGCCGTCTCATTGGTGAACGTCCCGGACGCCAGCAGCGCCCCGGCGCTGGTCCACAAGTACCCGGTATGGGTCCCAGTGTTCTGCGCCCCCTTGTAGAACCGGACCCCCAGGATTCTCCCGCTCGTCGTCGCCCTGAACTTCACGCCCAGCGCGACGGCCACCGGATCGTCCGCCGACGTCGTCGCCGGAACCGACGAGTCAGGCCACAGGCTGTTCGTTGGGGTCGGCGTCGGAGTCGGAGTGGGCGTCGGAGTGGGCGTGGGCGTCGGTGTTGGCGTGGGGCCGGAGGTGTTGAGGACGACGTCCACCCAGTAGTTGGTCGCCATGTACGTTTTGTTGGGGAAGATGCTGCTCCCCGCGTAGGTGTACACGCCGTTGCCGCCGCTGCTCGCGCTGTCCGGGGCGGTGAGAGGACCCCGCACGACCGCGTTCGAGAAGTACGAGACGTCCCTGGCGTATCCGCCGTTGGGCGCGAAGTACGAGGCCACATAGGTGGTGTTGGCGCTCACCGGGACCGGGGTCGAGAAGTTCACCTGCTGCCAGCCGGTCGCCGTCTCACCGGTGAACGTCGCCCTCCCCAGCAACTGGCCGCCGCTGGTCCACAGGCTCCCGACGTGGGTGCCGGTGTTGCCCGCGCCCTTGTAGAACCTGACCGCCGAGACGGTGCCCGCCGTCGAGGTCTGGAACTTCACCCCGACTTCGACCGGGCTCGTGTCATCGGCCGCGGGCACGGAGGGCACCGTGGACGACGTCCAGAGGCTGCAGGGGCAGTCCGTGGTCGAGTTGACCGTCCTCGTGGTGACGGGCGACTGGATGTTGCCGCTGTCGTCGACCGCCCTCACCATGATCGTCTTGGCACCGGTGCCTTGGATCGTCCATGCGTACTGCCAGGTGGTTCGGCCCGTCGCCTGGCGCCAGGTGGCGCCGCCGTCGACCGACACCTCCACGGCGCCCACCACGCCTCCGCCGGTGTCGGCCGCCGTTCCCAGGACCTGGATGGTTCCTGGGGTTACGTTCTCGCCGGCGGCCGGAGCCGTGATCGCCGAGGTCGGACGGGTGGTGTCGGTCGACGCCGTCGCCGCCACCAGCCCCGGTTGGAGACTGGCCGGCTGGGCTTTCATGTCGGCCAGGATGTTGACCGTCGCCTGTTGCATCCGGACATCTGTGGGAGTGCCCGCCCGGTCATGGACGCTGTCCAGGCCCCACGCCCACTGGACCGTGCCGGCGCCGAAGACCAGCGCGCCACTCGGCGCCTTGGAGAACGTCAGATTGTGCGTCGCGGTCCCGGCACCGTAGGTGCTACCGAAGTCGAGCAGGTATTTGTTGGACGAGAACAGCGTCGTCTGGGCGAGCCGCACCGTCCCCGGCGGCTCGAAGTCGTTGTCCGGGGCCTCATCCCATTCGAACCCGAGCGTTCCCGCCGGGAACGTCGCCGTCTGCCCTGGTTGCAGGCTTGCCACGGACGTGTTGCGCCAGAACCGCAGCGGCCCGTACTCCGCCGGAACGGTCATCGCGTCGTTGACCATACCGTTGATCCTGAAGAAGGTTCCGCTCACGCGGTTCTCCGGCCTGCCTCCGTCCGACGGCGGCGAGAAACGCGGGTCGCGCCACGTCCCGGTCCATTCCGGGCTGGGGTCGATCTTGGCGTTGGCGTGTGTCTCCTTGTAGCAGACGATCGTCCGGAAGGGCGTCATCGCACCGGTGATGCTCGGTTCCCATCTGGTCTTCCAGAAGATCTCGTTGCCGGAGAAGAAGGCCACGTTCACGCCGCTGTCGCGGGCGGTCTCCACGGTGTTGCGCATCTGGTTCGACCAGTACTCGTCATGCCCGACGGAGAGGAACGCCTTGTGCTCCAGCAATTCCTGACCGCGGGTGGCGCTGTCCACGCCGCTGAAATAGCTCACGTCATATCCGTTGGCCTCAAGCCATCGGACCATGGGGTATTCGGCGTTGAAGAAGAAGGTCTCCGGGGCGTCCATGGAGAAGGGGTCGCGCGTCTTGAACGGGCGGTTGTAACTCACCTTGTAGGCGCGGCCGACAGGATTGCCGAAGTAGAGGCTGTTCCCGCCGTACCTGTTGTACGCCTGCCAGGTCGTGTCGGAGGTCTGCACGAGAATGTCCGAGCCCCTGGTGTCGTCCCGGACGACGAAAATGATGTGGCTGGCACCGGTCGTTCCGTCCTCCCGGACCAGCTTCGCGATATAGACCCCCGAGACGGCGTCGCTGGGCACCGCCCATGAGGCCGACACCGCCCAGTTCCCGCAGTCGATGAGCCCGGTCGACGTGTCCTCCGCGCATGCGGGTTGCGACTGGGGCAGGGGGGCGGACGGCTGGACCGTCGTTATCTTTCGCGCTCCCATTCCGCCGTAATAGCCGATGCGGTAGATGTCGAGGCGGTAGTCGGTCGCCACGGTGTCGACCTTGAACAGCACGGTCTCCCCGTGATTGACGCTCATCTGCGTCGCATAGCCCTGGATGGTGCCGCTGCCCGCCCCCGAGATGTCCCATTCGCTGGCGGGGTTGCCGGGCTTGTTGTTCTCTATGCAGATGACGGAGGTCGGCGGGCAGACAGCGGGCCTCCGAGCGCCGACCGGCACTCCCGAGCGGGTTTCCCGCGCCTGCCGACGGGTGCCTTCCGCGACACGGGCCGCGAAGTCCGACGCGCTCCGCGCCGGTTCCGCACGGCCCGTACCCGCCGATACCGCACTCACAGAAGCTGTACTCGCAAAAGCTGTACCCGTACGGACCATGCGCGCCTCCGCGCCGGATCCTCCCCCAGCCCCGCAGACCAAGCCGGCCGCCATGGCGACGACCAGCCCGACGCAGGGCAGCCGACGCCTCCTCATGGCCTTCTTCTCACGCTCCGACATGTGCCACCCCCGGTCGCAGTACCCCACGCAAAAGAGCCGGGCAGAAGACGGCGACGCAGGCCGTCAAGATCATCGACTCAGTGAGGAATGCTATGGGCCGGACTGGTTACTCCTGGAGCGAGCGGTGATACGACAGCAGCTCTTATGAAATGGGCGTGTCGCCGCTTATAACGAGGAAAATCCCAGTAACCCGCGCCTCCATAGGAACGCGGCCAGGGCCGGGCTCGGCCGAATCAGACCTCGTACCACGCTCTGGCGACGTTGCAGCCGTACGGGTCGCCGGAGACCTCCGACACGAACCTGTCCGGCCCACTGCGCCGGTATATCCATGGTCCCCAGATGGTGGTCGTGCAGGGCCAGTGCCCGGAATTGCATTCGGCCCGCACCCGGAAGTTCCCGAACCCTGAGAGACACGTGGCCGAGGCCGTGTTGTAGGCGACGTCGATATAGGCGGAGCAATCCCAGACCGCGGCCTGTGCGAGTGAGGAACATCGTCGCGCCACGCCCTTTCGCCGCACTGTCGCGAGCAATGGAACGAGGAGAAAAGACCTTTTAGAATCCAGCTCTTGTCGCCCGGCCGAAGATCTCGACGAGTTCGTTCGCGCAGTGGTCCGGGTCAAGGCCGTCGACGATGCGCTCGGCCATCGCGTCGATCGACGCACGCAGGGCCGTACTCATCAGCACACTGTCGAACACCCGGAAAGCCCCCGTACGCTGCCCGTCCGTGAACAGCGCCACCAGCCTGGCGATCGCGGCGTCCCGCTCGTGGTCACCCGCGAACGCCTGGTTGTGCGCGATCTGCTGCACCGCGCGCACGTGTCCAGGATGGGTGGCGATGAAGGCGATGTTGGCCCGGATGAACGCCTCCAACTGCGCACCGGCTCCGGAGGCGGCGTCCAGTGTCGGACGCATGAAGGCGGCCGCGTCGGTGATGACCTGACGCACAACGGCCTCGAAAAGCTGCTCCTTGTTGGAGAAGTGATAGGAGATCAGCCTCTTGCTGCTGAGCCCGGCGTGCTCACAGATGGCCTCGAACGTGGTCTCCGCATAGCCGCGCTCGGCGAGCACGGCGATGGTGGCGGAGGCGATCTGGGCTCTGCGGGCCTCGGTGGCTTCGCGGCGAGTTCCGGAGGTCTGCATATCACCCCAGCTTGCCACGCTTCGGGTACGCCTCACGTACGGCACGACGGTTGACGATGACCGCGACGGCGGCGACCAGGACGCCGACCACTGCCTGCTCCGCCTTCATCCAGTCGGGATAGCCGCTGTCCGGCGCGAGGAGGATGAGCACGATTCCGATGGGCGCGGCGAAGGTGATGAAGCGGATGCGCAGGTAGGCCGATCGCTTGCCTCGTGCGGCCTGCCCCGCCAGAGCCACGAGCCAGACGGAGGCGGCGGCCACGGCGGCGCCGCGCAGCCAGACCACCCAGTTGCCACCGATGACGGCGGCCACCCCGAGCGTCGCGATCGAGATGACCAGCACGGCGACGAAGAGCGACCGGACCAGATTCCACGGTTTCTTATCCATGCGTATAAATTTACACAGGCGGATAATGTTCTGCAAGAGCCCTGGTGGACCACAGAAGGAAACATTCATCCAAGACACCCAGGCCCGGAGCTTGTGATGCTCGACCTCGTGTCCGGAACGTCGATAGGAGAGGTAATAACGAAGACCGTGGACAGCGCGCCAGAGGTTCAGGTGTCGAGTGGCCGGCTGCGGGGCCGCCATGACCAGGGAGTGGCGGCGTTCCTCGGGATCCCGTACGCCGCCCCGCCCTTCGGGCCACGCCGCATGCGACCTCCCGAGCCGCCCGTGCGGTGGGAGGGCGAGCGCGACGCTACCGATTACGGGCCGACCTGCCCGAAAGACAACGACGACCCGGAGGGCGCCGCGCTGTTCCCGGAGGCCGTGATCCCTGGCGAGGACTGCCTCAACCTCAACGTGTGGACCCCCGATCGCCAGGCATCCGGATTGCCGGTACTGGTCTGGATCCACGGCGGCATGTTCACGAAGGGGTCCGGATCCATCGCCGGCTACCGCGGCACCTCCTTCGCCCGCGACGGGGTCGTATGCGTCACGATCAACTACCGGCTCGGTGCCGAGGGCTTTCTCTACCTGGATGACGGCACCGCCAACCTGGGGCTGCTGGACCAGATCGCCGCGCTCGAGTGGGTCCAGGACAACATCGCCGCCTTCGGCGGAGATCCGGGGAGGGTGACCGTCGCCGGCCAGTCCGCCGGGGCCATGAGCATCATCACCCTCATGGCCATGCCCCGTGCCCGAGGCCTGTTCCACCAGGCGATCACCCAGAGCGGGGCGGCCGCCCAGACACTCACGGCCGAGAGCGCCGCAGGCGTCGCCTCAAGGCTGGCTGAGTCGCTCGGGGTTGCCCCGACCCGCGAGGCCTTCAGCGAGGTGCCAGTCGAACGGCTCACGCGGGCGGCGTCCGCCCTCGTCAAGGAGGTCCAGAGCGTCGCGGATCCGACCAAGTGGGGCAGCCTCCCCTTCGCCCCGGTCATCGACAGCGACGCCCTCGCCGACCATCCGCTCGACGCGCTGAGAAGGGGCGCCGGCAGCGGCGTGCGGCTCCTGGCCGGGTGGAACCGCGACGACACCCGGATCGGCCTCGTCCCCACCGGCATGATCGACCTCGCCGACGAGCGCATCCTCTCCGCGGTCGTGGGCGCCTACGGCGGGCCCGACGGGACGATCGAGCTCTATCGGGCAGCCCGGCCGGGAGCGAGCGACGGGGACCTGCTCGCCGCCGTGACCACCGACTGCTTCATCCGGGTTCCGGTGATCCGGGTCGCCGAGGCACACCTTGAGGCCGGCGAGGCCGACACCTGGATGTACCGCTTCGACCACGAGTCGCCGAGCTTCGCCGGCCGCCTCGGCGCCGCCCACGCGGTGGAGCTCCCGTACGTGTTCGACCTCCTCGACGAGAAGTCCACTCATGCCCTCATCGGCGACGAACCACCACAGGTCATCGCCGATACGACCCACGGCGCCTGGGTCCGCTTCATCGCCGAGAGCGACCCGGGCTGGCCCCGATACAACCTGGCCAACCGGTCCACCGCCCTGATCGACGAGCGGATCACCATCGCCGACGACCCCGACGGCGCCGAACGCGAGGTGTGGACCAACCGGCCCTGACCGGCGGTGCTGAGCGCGGGGTGTGTGGAGCAGCCCGGCGCTGCCCGGGAGTTGCCATTCGGTGTCGACCGTGCGGCTCAGCGGTAGCGATCCGTTTCTCGCCACCATCGGCCTATGGTGCTGAGCCAGGACCCTTGCCGACCCCGGAGGCGCGTTGTGGCATTGCGACACCGCGAAGTGGCTCCTACCATGTCGGCTGTGCGATCAGCCGAGTCGGCTCGCGCCGGTGTGCCTCGATGGGAGATCACGGTTCCATCGCGTCCCGGCCGGCTGCCGGGGGTCACGATGGCCGGGTTCAGCGATCAAGCGAATGAGCTGCGCAACGTCGCGCTGGTCCCGCACCCCACGGTCATGGTGATCTTCGACCTCGGCGACCAGCCATTCGTCATCGAAGACGACTGTGGTTCGCGGCAGCGAGAACGCGTCGTCGCCGGACTCGCCCCCCACAGGGCTCGAGGGCGGGGGTTCGCCAGCAGCTCCGAATGCCTCCAGCTGCGGCTCTCGCCGATGGTCGCACACGCGGTCTTGGGCGCCTCCTCGGAGCTGGGCGGGACGCTGGTCGCTCTCGACGACCTGTGGGGACGAGACGCCGTACGAACCCAAGAGCGATTGCGCGCCGCCGCCTCGTGGGAGGACCGATTCGCGATCGCGGAGGCCGCGCTGGCACGGCGGGCCGACGCGGGCCGAGCCCTCGACCCGGAAGTCACCTTCTCCTGGCGGCAGATGGTGGCCAGCCGAGGGCGGATACGCGTCGAACGACTGGTCACCGAGATCGGCTGGAGCCGCAAACGCCTTTGGTCCCGGTTCCGCGCCCAGGTCGGCCTCACCCCCAAGCGCGTCGCCCAGCTCATCCGCTTCGACCACGCGGCCCACCGCCTGGCCGCCGGCCATAGCGCCGCCTTGGTAGCGGCGGAGAGCGGCTACGCCGACCAGTCCCACCTTCACAGAGACGTCATGGCCTTCGCCGGGATGACGCCGGCAGCGGTCGCGGTCCAGCCGTTTCTCGCGATCGACGATGTCGCGTGGCCTCCCAAGCATGCATCTGTCATGTGACGAGAGCGAGCGTTCCAGAGGGTCCTGTCGCGCTGACCACGAGGAGGGATCATTCGGACTCGACCACTACCGGGTCCGCCGCGCAATCTCCTGATACGACTTCATCATCTTGGTCATGGTCGCCCACGCCCACCCGGCCTTCCTCGCCGCCCAGCAGCCGGCCCCGGTCCAGCACACAGGGCCCTCCGCCGGACAATCACCGCCCCAGCCCGCCGACCCCTACAGTTGGACTTTTCAGAAGATCTGGTCCCGCTCACCGCCTACGAGATCTGTCGTCCCCATGCCCGTCTCTACCAACCCCAGCACCCAGCCTGGCATTGTTTACGCTGGCCACGATGGAGACGCCGCCACCAAGCCCGCGCCCGCCGCTGCCGCTACCAGCGACAACAACACCTCCTCAACGGCTAAGTACGGCTGGAGTACTAAACAGCCGAATACGCCCTGACTCGCCCATCGATTCTCTCAGCAAAGGTGGTCCCGCTCTTCTTCTCGGCGTGTCGCTTTTACCTGCGCGGCGGGATTCATGGCTGGTGCGGGGCCAGGCCGCCACGATAGCCGGGAACGATGGCCGTGTTCTCCACCAGTGCTTTCCACTGGCCATCCGCCTTCAGACGCCATCCCAGGAGGATGCCCGCCTTTGGCGTAACGGTCGGGAAGACGTACGGCTGGCAGGTGGCCCACGAAGGACACAATACTCAGCCTGTCGCTGTTTCCTAGATGGACTTCACCCAGGAACGGGCCACCTTGGGAGGCATCGCCAATTCCTCCTGTACGAGCCGGACCGCCTGCTCTTCGTATCCGCGAACCTTGAGCTGGCGCACACGACCGGTGAGTTCGGTAGCTCTGACGGCGTCCGTGTACTTGAGGACACGGCGCTGCCGAAGTATCCGAACGACCATCACAACCCAGAAGACAAGGAAGCAGGCGAAGAGCCCTAAGAAGCCCAGAGGAATCACGGTGTCAAGCATGAGCTGATCTTAGGTGTCATCTTCAGCTCCAGCGAAGGCCGGCTCGGCGGGATCTCAACTGCCCCATGTTTCGCTAGCCAGCGACCCCAACCTCCATCTCCTATGGGAAACCCTGATCGCATACGCGTAAGAGACTCGGCCAATACTGGCGCGTCCGATACAAGAGAGCCGATGGCAGCTTGGCGCCCGGTCCGTACTGTGACGACGGAAACGCCTTCAAAACTAAGTAGGCCGTCATAGACCACGGCGAAGAAACAGGAAGCGGCCACCACAACTTGGGGCGTGACGGGCGAACCGCCCCGGGCCGAGGAACGGAAGCGGCGAGGCAGCCGATCGCCCCAGCCCTGACCTGTCATTGCTGTGGGCCGCGGCCGCCTTACTCGTGCCCGACCCGGCCGTCACCATAAGCATCGCCAATGTCGTGCTGATGCCGCTCTTGTTCGCCGGCAACATCTTCATCCAACCCGAACCATGCCCGGCCGGCTCCAAGCCTTCATCGAGATCAAGCCGCTCAGCCACGTCGCGATCGCAGCCAACGACACCGGCGGCACCGGCGGTTCTCTCGCCTGGTCGCTCATCGCGACCGCGGCCATCACCGCGCCCCTCGCCCTTCGCCTCTACAGGAAGCGGGATGACGCGCGCGTGATCGCCGACACCAAACCGAAGGACGAAGCGCTAGTACGCACTCTGGGCGCAGACGTGATGCCGCCCTGCGGAGGCGACTTCCCCCGGTAAATCCGAGTTCCCCCGTCACATCCGAGTTCCCCGGCGCATCTGGGCCGAAGTGCAGGCCGGCGTGGACAGGTGTGGTGGATGCTGCTGGAGCGGAAGGCGCTGCCGACCCTGTACGACAGCGGCCAATAGCTCACCGCAGTCTGGAGGCGGGCGGCATCACGCTGGCCTTCTGAGCCGGTCATCCGCAGGCCTGCTGTGCCGGGAGCGCCATGTGACCCACGCCGCCGCGGCACCACAGCCCACGCGAAACCCAGACTCGCACATGTACTGACGCAGGTCATCGCGGACACACCCACCACCCGCAGGTATCTGGTCAGCACCGAAACACTCGTCCACACGGCACTCATCCAGGCGCAGAGCCTACGGGTGACGACAACACCGGACCGCCGAACCGGTCAAATGCGCTCCACGCCCCGCTGGCATCTGCTCGGCACCGAAACACTCGCCCACGCGCCACTCATCCACATGCAGAACCCACAGGCGACAACAACACCGGAGGGTAACTGCGGCCAACCTGCCCACACCGATGGTCCCGAGCAGTCCTCATGCGCCCTACCCGACGACGAGCACACTCCGCCACATGCTCCCAACCGAGGACCCAAATGACCACAAGCAGGCGAAGCGCCAAATAAGAACGCCCGAGCGAAGCGAAGGCCCTACAGGGGTCGGGACCAGGCCCGACTGGAAGAAAACGCCTGAAGCCCCCAAGCGCGAAGCGCCAATGAGGCGAAGCCGATTGGAAAACCAAAAAAGAAACAGCCCGGAGCGAAGCGAAGGCCGATTGGCCCGACGCTGGGGGTCCGGGGGTTATCCCCCGGGGTAAACAATGAGGAGGCCGGGGGGAGCGAAGCCCCCGTAGGGGGCGAGCGACCATACCAACCCCGCCGACGAACGTGGAGCTATGGGGATTCGAACCCCAGACCCCCTCCATGCCATGGAGGTGCGCTACCAGCTGCGCTATAGCCCCTGGTCACCGTGACGAGCTGGCTCGTGACGGCGCTCCGAGAGCATATAGCCATCGCGGGGATTCGCCTAATCGCGCCGTCCATGCGCCGCACTGGCCACCAGTACGGCCAGCCCGTCCAGCTGGCGCCGCAGCCCGAACTCGAAGAGCGAGTCCAGGTCGAGGTCGAGTCCCGGCTGCACGATCACCCTGGCCATGGTCGGAAAGCCGCCGGAGGAGAGCGCCTCGGCCAGCTGCCCCTCCCTGACCGCCGCAAGCCCCTCATGGTCGGCCTCCGGGGCCGCCGCGACCCCTCGTACGAACCCGGCCAGCGACACGCTGGCGTGCAGCATGGCGTTGGGGGTGAGGCCGAGGCCGTCGAGGGCGCGCAGGATCCATTCGGTGTGCGCCATCGCGTTGCGGACGAACTCTGGCCTGGTGAGCGGGATGGCCTGGGACAGCCAGGGATGGCGGCGGTGGAGGCGCCATTGAAGCCTCAGCGACACCTCCAGCTGGGCGCGCCAACCGGGCGGCGGCTGTGCGGGCAGCGGAATCTCGCCGTAGGCGGCGTCCGCCATCAGGTGTACGAGCTCGTCCTTGCTCTGTACGTGCCGATGAAGCGACAGGACCGAAGCACCGAGCTCGGTGGCGAGCCGGTCCATGGAGGCGGCGGCAAGCCCTTCACTGTCAGCGATCTTGATGGCCACGCCGAGGACGCGCTGCTCGGTCTGGTCCGCGGGGGCGGACTCCAGCCCCCCACCGCCGTCAGCCGCCTCGGGCAGAGCGTCGACCCGGTAGACCACCACGGTGCCGATCCCGGGCACCGGGCGTACCAGCCCTTCGTCACGAAGCGCGCCGATCACCTTGCTGGCCGTGGCCATCGCCACTCCCCAGTCACGCATGATCTGCCGGGTGGACGGGATCCTGTCCCCTGCCGCCAGCTCCCCTGCGGCGATCCGCCGCCGCAGCTCGCCGACGATCCGGAGGTAAGGCACCTCACCTCGGTCCACCGCGAAGTCTCCTCATCGCCCTAGCGCACTAAGACGAAATAACACCACATCCCCTCCGCCACCCGCACTAGAGCTACAAATCCGCTATCGCCGGAAGAATCCGCCCACGCAGCAGCCCCGGCTCACGCGACACGACTCGGACTCGACGCGACCCGGGCTCGACGCGGCAGACCGAGGGCCAGGCGGGGCTAGGCGTCCGGACGGTCGTCGCTGTTGACCGGCTCAGGCAGCGTACCCGCGTTGTGCTCGAGCAACCGCCACCCCTTACGCCCCTCCTGCAACACCGACCAGGAGCAGTTGCCGAGCCCGCCCAGCGCCGGCCAGAGCTCCTCAGGCAGCCCCAGCAGCTCACAGATGCCCAGCCGCAGCGCCGCCCCGTGTGAGGCCACGACCAGCAGGCCGTCGTCGTCGAGCCGGTCGGCCCAGCGGCGCATGGCGGCCGCCACCCGGCCGGCCACGTCGGCGACCGGTTCGCCGTCGGGGGCCTCCCAGGCCACGTACTCCTCCGGCCAGCGGGCGGCGATCTCGTCGCGGGTCAGGCCCTCCCACTGACCTCCGCCGCGTTCGCGGAGGTCCTTGTCGACGGAGACCTCGAGGCCGACGATCCGGCCGAGCGCCAGGGCGGTGTCGTTGGCCCGCTGGAGGTCGGAGGAGACGATGACGGTGGGCCGCAGCGAGGCCAGCAGGGACGCCGCCCTCGCCGCCTGGGCGACACCGGTCTCGTCGAGCGGGATGTCGGAGTGGCCTTGGAAGCGACGCTCGACGTTCCACAGCGTCTGGCCATGCCTGAGGCAGACGATCCTCTTGCTCAAGTGCGAGCCCGCTGGATGTTGGCCTGCGCCACGCTCTCCGGGAGCGGGATGGCCGGGCAGTCCTTCCAGAGGCGCTCCAGCGCGTAGAAGGTGCGGTCCTCCTCGTGCTGCACGTGTACGACGATGTCGAGGTAGTCGAGGAGCACCCAACGGCCCTCGCGCTCACCCTCGCGGCGTACCGGCTTGGCGTCGGCCTCGATGCGCAGCCTGTCTTCGATCTCGTCGACGATGGCGCGGACCTGGCGGTCGTTCGTGGCGGAGCAGAGCAGGAACGCGTCGGTGATGACGAGTTGCTCGCTCACGTCGTAGGCGAGAATGTCATCGGCCAGCTTGTCGGCCGCGGCCTCGGCGGCGATCTGGACGAGCTGGACGGCTCTTTCGGATGCGGTCACGATGCGGGTCGGTCCTCCTGTGTCGGCAACATGCCCCTATGTTGAGGGTACCCGTTACGGCTCCGCAGCCCCACGTATGGCACGAGCACCTTCACCCCTCTGCGTGGTAAAGGCCGCGTTTGTTGATGTACTGCACGATTCCATCCGGCACCAGGTACCAGATCGGCTCACCCTTCTCCACCCGCTGCCTGCACTCCGACGAGGAGATGGCCAGGGCGGGGATCTCCAGCAAGGTCACTTTCCCCGGGGGCAGGCCCGGATCGTGCAGCGTGTGGCCGGGCCGCGTACATCCCACGAAATGGGCGAGTTCGAACAGCTCCTCGGCGTCCTGCCAGCTGAGGATCGCACCGAGGGCGTCGGCTCCGGTGATGAAGTAGAGCTGTGCCTCAGGTCCGTAGATCGCGGAGATCTCACGCAACGTGTCGATGGTGAAGGTGGGCCCGGGCCGGTCGACGTCCACCCGGCTCACCGAGAAGCGGGGGTTCGACGCGGTCGCGATCACGGTCATCAGATAGCGGTCCTCGGGCGCGGACACCTCGCGCTCCGACTTCTGGTAGGGCCGGCCCGTAGGCACGAAGACGACCTCGTCGAGATTGAAGTGGTGAGCCACTTCGCTGGCGGCGACCAGGTGACCGTGGTGAATCGGGTCGAACGTCCCACCCATCACTCCCACGCGTCGCTTTCCCTGGACACTCGGCGCGTTCATCATGAAAGGACCCTACGCGTCGGCTATCCGACACCCACATGGCACCCCCCGCTGACCAAAGCGGTCACCAACCCCGTCACGAACCCAGGTGATGAACGCGCGCCGTCCCGGCTGCCGACGTAGCATGCCGGGCATGACGACCACCCCGGACCGCAACCGCGTCCAATTGCCCGGCATCTCGTCTCGTGCCTACGAACACCCCGCAGACCGGTCCGCGCTGGTCGCTCTGCGTAAGTTGAGTGGGTTCGACACGGTTCTCAAGCAGATGTCCGGCCTCATCAGCGAGCGCCGCCTGCGCCTGATGTACCTGGCGTCGGCCGTGCGTGTGAGCGAGACTCAGTTCCGCTCCCTCTACGACATGGGCCGCGACGCCGCCTACGTCCTCGACCTGCACCGGATCCCCGAGATCTACGTCCAGCAGGACCCGCAGGTCCAGGCCAAGGCCATCGGTTTCGACGACCCGTTCATCGTGGTGACCACCGGCCTGCTCAACCTCATGAACGAGGAGGAGCAGCGCTTCGTCATCGGTCACGAGACCTCGCACATCCTGTCGGGCCACGCCGTCTACCGGACGATGCTCGACATCCTCACCCGCCTGGCCACCCGCGTGGCCTGGATCCCGCTCGGCTACATCGGCCTGCGCGCGATCGTCGCGGGCCTGGAGGAGTGGTACCGCAAGTCCGAGCTCTCCTCCGACCGCGGCGGCCTGCTCACCGGCCAGGACCCGGACGCGGCCAAGCGCGCGCTGATGAAGCTGGCCGGCGGCGCCTACACCCACGAGATGAACATCGAGGCGTTCCTGGAGCAATACCAGGAATACGACACCGCTGGCGACCTGCGCGACGGCTTCCTCAAGGTGCTCAACCTGCTCGGCACCACCCACCCGTTCGCCGTGGTGCGCGTGGCCGAGCTCGACAAGTGGCACCGCGGCGGCGAGTACGAGCGCATCCTCGGCGGCGACTACCCGCGCAGGGAAGACGACGCCAGCGCCCGGGTCACCGAGGAGATCAAGGCCGCTGCCGAGTCCTACCGCGCGTCGTGGTCGCAGTCGCAGGATCCGTTCATCGGCGTACTGCGCGACGTGGCAGAGGGTGCGGTCAACGCGGGCGAGCGCATCTTCAACCGCTTCTCCCGCCGCGACGGCGGCCAGGGCTAACCCACAGCCGGTCACAGAAGCAGCGCGATAGCGCGCACCGCCGCCGCGCACAGGGCGACGAACCCGCCCAGCACGGCCAGTGCGCGCAGCCCTTCCCTGCGCAGATCCGGCAGGTGAGCGCCGACCCGCTCGATCTCGCGTCCGGTGATGCCGCCACACAGCATCCCGAACACGACACCCGCGGCGGTGACCGGCGCGGGCTGCTGCCACCAGTCGGCATCGATCTGGCCGCCGCCGATCAGCCAGAGCGCGCCACCCGCCGCCACCGCGACGGGCACGCCCGGCCACACCACGGCGGTCGCGGTCGCACCGGTGAACGCGAACGGGAAGAGCACCACGCGCAGGGTCACCCTGACCCGGCGCGAGACCCGCTTCCTGACCATCCAGTGGCTCATCCAGAGCGTCCTGGTCAGCAGGACGAACGCGGCCGTGATCCCGATCGTCGCGATCGGCCAGATCACCGACGCCACCACACAGGGCACGGCCAGCACCGCGAGCAGCAACAGCGCGGCGTTGCCCGCGGGCAGCGTGGTGGAGCCCGACTCCGACCTGAGTCCGGTGTTGCGCGTGCCCGGCGTCCGGGGTTTCCCGGTCACGGCCTTCGTGCGGCTCCGTACGGGTGTGGCCTTGACGCCCTCGCCTGTGCGGAGCCGTGGCCCCGTGCCCTTTCCGTCCGTACTCGTGCGGCCGCGGGGTGCGGGCACCTTCCCGTCCGCACTCGTACGGCCGCGCGGCATGGGGACCTTCCCATCCGGGTTCGTCCGCGTCCGCGGCGCGGGCACCTTCCCGTCGTCCGCGATCCGGCCGCGCGGTGGCTTGGCCTCCTCACCGGTCCGGCTACGCGGCTTGGCCTCCTCCGCCGTACGGCTGCGGGCTTTCGCCTCCTCTGCCGTACGGCCGCGCGGCTTGGCCTCCTCACCGGCCCGGCCACGCACCGCGACGCCCTCCTCTGCCGCGGGCACGGCACGGGCGGCATCGGGCTCGGCGGGACTGGTCGCCTTGGCCAGCCGTGACAGGCGATCGGCCAGCAGCGCGGCCGTCGGGCGCTTGCCCGGCTCCCGATTCAGCGCG
This sequence comes from Nonomuraea sp. NPDC049129, assembly GCF_040648495.1. NCBI lineage: Bacteria > Bacillati > Actinomycetota > Actinomycetes > Streptosporangiales > Streptosporangiaceae > Nonomuraea > Nonomuraea sp. NPDC049129. The sequence continues at coordinate 376,642 of NZ_JBEZDU010000010.1, forward strand.
GCCCGCACCAGCGACAACAGCGCCACCGGCACGCCCTTGAGGTCGGCCTGCCCGTTGAGCACCGCGTACATCTGCGCCTCGGCCGTCCCCCGCCCGAACGTCGGCCGCCCGGTCGCCGCGAACGCCACCGTCGCCGCCCACGCGTGGATGTCGGCGGGCGAGTCGACGTGCTCGTCGGCGAAGATCTCGGGCGCGGTGTAGCCGGGCGTGCCGAGAAAGGTGCCGGTCAGGGTGAGCCGGGTGGCGTCCAGCACCTGCGCGATGCCGAAGTCGATGAGGACCGGGCCCTCGGCGCCCATGATGATGTTCGCGGGCTTGAGATCGCGGTGCACCACGCCGGCCGCGTGGATGATCGCGAGCGCGGTGGCGATGCCCTGCGCCAGCTCCACCAGCTGCGCCATGTTGAGCGGGCCGCTGTGGCGCACCATGTCGAGCAGCGTGGCGCCCTCGATGTTCTCCATGACGAGGTACGGCCGGTCGCACGAGAGATCGGCGTCCAGCACCTTGGCCACGTACGGGCTCTCGACCCGGCGCAGCGCCCGGACCTCGCGTTCGAGCCTGACCCGCATGGAGTTGTCTTCTGCCAGGTCGTGCAGGACCTTGAGGGCGACCCGCTCGCCCCGGCGGGAGCTGGCGAGATAGACCTCGCCCATGCCGCCCCGACCGAGCCTCTCGAGCAGGGTGTACGGCCCGACCTTGCCGAGCTTGGTCACCGTCCCTCCCCGCCCGGCGCGCCCATAAGGGTCAACACCCTAGCGCTGGGACGCCTGATAGCGCGTGCGGCGCGCCGAAGCTTTATCGGCGGGATTGCTCGGACAGCATGCTGTCGAGCTCTGTCGTAAGCTCCGCCGACAGGTCCTTCCTGCCCTTCCCGCGCCAGTGGATGTGGCCGCGGCTCTCCATCCACAGCAGCAGCCGATCCGCGCCGACCAGCACCACGGCCGCGAAGGCCAAGGCGATGACGATCTCCATGTAGACCAGTCAACCGAGCTCCTCCGCTGACCGGTCACGCCGACACGCCACCGCTGCCCAACCCCGTCAGGCGCCTGACCTTGGGATGACCGTGCCTGCTGATGTACGCAGATGCCCTTCGCCGGTATAGACCCATTTGGTGGACGTCAGCTCGGGCAGTCCCATCGGGCCGCGCGCGTGCAGCTTCTGGGTGGAGATGCCGATCTCCGCGCCGAAGCCGAACTCGCCGCCGTCGGTGAACCGGGTGGAGGCGTTGACCGCGACGGCCGCCGAGTCGACCAGCGACACGAACCTGCGCGCCGCCTGCTGCGACCGGGTGACGATGGCGTCGGTGTGGCCCGAGCCGTAGCGCCTGATGTGGGCGACGGCCTCCTCCAGCGAACCGACGACGGCGGCGGCGATGTCGAGCGAGAGGTATTCGGTGCGGAAGTCGTCCTCGGTGGCCGGCTCCACCTCGCCGTAGGCGGCGATCCGGTCGTCGCCGTGCACGGTCACGCCCGCGTCCTTGAGCGCCTGGAGCGCCCGGGGCACGAACGCGTCGGCCACCCCGGCGTGGACCAGGAACGTCTCAGCCGCGTTGCACACCGACGGCCGCTGCGCCTTGGCGTTGACCAGGATGTCGACGGCCAAGTCCAGATCGGCGTCGGCGTCGATGTAGACGTGGCAGTTGCCCACGCCGGTCTCGATCACCGGGACCGTCGACTCCTCGACCACCGAGTTGATCAGCGACGCGCCCCCGCGCGGGATCAGCACGTCGACCAGGCCGCGGGCCCGCATCAGCTCCTTGACGGAGTCGCGCGTCAGGCCCGGCACCAGCTGCACCGCCCCGGAAGGCACCTCGGTGCCCTCCAGCGCGTCCTGCATCACCCGCACCAGCACGGTGTTGGAGGAGTAGGCGCTGGACGAGCCCCTGAGCAGGGCCGCGTTGCCGCTCTTGAGGCAGAGCGCGGCGGCGTCGACGGTGACGTTGGGGCGGCCCTCGTAGATGATGCCGATCACGCCCAGCGGCACCCTGAGCTGGCGCAGCTCCAGGCCGTTGGGCAGCGTGCTGCCCCGGATCACCTCGCCGACGGGGTCGGGCAGGTCGGCCACCTGGCGTACGGCCTCGGCGATGGCCTCGATCCTGGGCCCGTCGAGGCGCAGCCGGTCGATCATGGCCTCCGGCGTGCCCTGCTCCCGCGCCTGCGCGACGTCCTTGGCGTTGGCCTCGACGATCTCGGCGGTGTGGGCGACGAGGGCGTCGGCGACGGCGCGCAACGCCCGGTCCTTGGGCGCCCGCGGCAGCGGGGCCAGCTCGGCGGCGGCCTCTCGCGCCGCGCGGGCGACCTTCAGGAACTCCTCGGACATCACACGCTCCTCTGCCGACCGCCGGCGAGCCGGCTGCCTGCCTAGTTGTGGCCTTCGGTATCCGGCCGCCTGGTTGCGGGCTTCCGGTGTTGCTTTTGGTATCCGGCCGCCTGGTTGCGGGCCTCCGGAGACCGATGGCCTGGTTGCTTTCGGTGACCGGTGGCCTGGCTGCGGGCTGCCGGTTTCGGCTGTCTAGTTGTGGGCTTCCAGTATGACGATGTCGTCGCGGTGGATCAGCTCGCGCTCGTATTCGGGACCGAGCTCATTGCCCAGGTCTCGCGTCGAGCGGCCGAGCAGTCCGGGGATCTCCACCGCGTCGAAGTTGACCAGCCCGCGCGCCACCACCCCGCCACGCGGCCCGCACAGGTCCACCGGGTCGCCGGCCGCGAAGTCGCCCTCCACCGAGGTGACCCCGGCGGGCAGCAGCGACTTGCGCCTGGCCACGATGGCCTCCACCGCGCCGTCGTCGAGCAGCAGCCGCCCTCGTCCGGTGGTCGCGTGGGCGAGCCAGAGCAGCCGGGTGCCGGGATGACGGCCGCCAGGGTGGAAATAGGTCCCGACATCGGCCCCGGCCAGCGCCTGGGCGGCGTGCGCGGCGGCGGTCAGCACGACGGGCACGCCGGCGCCGGTGGCGATCCTGGCGGCCTGCACCTTGGTGACCATGCCGCCGGTGCCGACCGCCGCGCCGTTCTTGCCGAGCTCGACGCCGACCAGGTCTTCTGGGCCGCGGATCTCGGCCAGCCGCCGGGACCCGCTGCGGCTCGGCGGCCCGTCGTAGAGGGCGTCGACGTCGGAGAGCAGGACCAGTGCGTCGCTGTGGATGAGATGGGCGACCAGGGCCGCCAGCCGGTCGTTGTCGCCGAAGCGGATCTCGTCGGTGGCGACGGTGTCGTTCTCGTTGACGATCGGCACGATGCCGAGCTCCAGCAGCCGGTTGAGGGTGCGCTGGGCGTTGGCGTGGTGGGCGCGGCGCATCATGTCGTCGGCGGTCAGCAGCACCTGGCCGACGCGCAGGCCGTAGCGGGCGAAGGAGGAGGTGTAGCGGGCGACGAGCACGCCCTGGCCGACGGAGGCGGCGGCCTGCTGGGTGGCGAGGTCGCGGGGGCGTGCGGTCAGCCCCAGCGGGCCCAGGCCCGCCGCGATCGCTCCCGAGGAGACCAGGACCAGCTGGGTCCCGGCGCGGCGGCGGGCGGCCAGCACGTCGACCAGGGCATCGACCCGGTCGACGTCGATCATGCCTTGGGGGGTGGTGAGCGACGAAGAGCCGACCTTGACGACGACCTTCGACGCTGAGCTGATCTGTTCCCGCACGTTCGAAGCCTATCGGAGACCGGCGACCCGACCTTCCCGGCCGGTGCTCCCGCCGTCGGCAACCGGCCGAGGACCGGGATGCCGCCGGGGCCAGGCCCCCCGGGACGGAAAGCCGGGGACGCCAGAGGGCGGGCCGGGCGACCTAGGACCGAAAGCCGGGGGTCGGGCGCCGCTAGAACCGGTTGTCGGTGCCGCGCGGCCCCTGCCGTACGGACTCGGCGTTGAGCGTGGGCTGCCAGTCGAAGACGTAGCCACCCTCCATCGGCCCGATAACGACCTCCGCGCCCGCGGTGGCACCGGCCTTGACCAGCTGATCCTCGATGCCCAGCCGCTCCAGCCGGTCGGCCAGGTAACCGACGGCCTCGTCGTTGCTGAAGTCGGTCTGCCTGATCCAGCGCTCCGGCTTCTCGCCGGTGACCTGGAAGAGGTTGTCGTTGACCCGGCGGACGCTGAACCCGGCCTCGCCGAGCTGCTTGGGCCTGAGCACCAGCCGCGTGGGCTCCTCGACGGGCTTGGCGGCCCTGGCCGCGGCCACCCATTCGCCCATCGCGAACGTCAGCTCCCGCAGCCCGTCATGGGTGGCGGCCGAGATGGTGAAGACCCGCAGCCCCCGCTCCTCGAACTCGCCCCTGACCAGATCGGCCAGCTCCCGGGCGTCCGGCACGTCGGCCTTGTTCAGCACGACCATGCGGGGCCGGTCCTCGAGCTTGCCGTAGGCCTCCAGCTCGGCCTCGATCACCTCGTAGTCGCTGATCGGGTCGCGTCCCGGCTCCATGGTGGCGCAGTCGATGACGTGGATGAGCATGTCGCACCGCTCGACGTGGCGCAGGAACTCGTGCCCGAGCCCCTTGCCCTGCGACGCCCCCGGGATCAGCCCCGGCACGTCGGCGACGGTGAAGACGGTCTCGCCCGCGGTCACCACGCCCAGGTTGGGGATCAGGGTGGTGAACGGGTAGTCGGCGATCTTCGGCCGGGCCGCGGACAGGGCCGCGATCAGCGACGACTTCCCGGCGCTGGGGAAGCCGACGAGCGCCACATCGGCGACGCTCTTGAGCTCCAGCATGACGTCGAGCGCGTCCCCCGGCTCCCCGAGCAGCGCGAACCCGGGCGCCTTGCGCTTGGTGCTGGCCAGCGCCGCGTTGCCGAGCCCGCCGAAACCGCCTTCGGCGATCACGTAGCGGGTGCCGACGCCCACCAGGTCGATGAGCACCTCACCGGTGGCGGCGTTCTTGACGACCGTCCCATTGGGCACCGGAAGGATGACGTCCCCGCCATTGGCCCCGTCGCGGTTGGACCCCTGGCCCTGCTTGCCGTTGTCGGCCTTGCGATGCGGCCGGTGGTGGTATTCGAGCAGTGTGGCGGTGTTGGGGCTCACCTCAAGGATCACCGCGCCGCCGCGCCCGCCGTTGCCGCCGTCGGGCCCGCCGAGCGGCTTGAACTTCTCCCGGTGCACGGACGCGCAGCCGTTGCCGCCGTCACCCGCCTTGAGATGCAGCACCACTTGGTCCACAAAGTCAGCCATCCCGGCCCCTCCTCCTAGGCCGATCAAGGCCCGTCACATAACCCAGTCCACGGACCGGGGCCAAGAATGCGCACGTCACGGCGCGCGACCACGTCCACCGGAGGAGCGTGCCCCTGGACGGGCCCCGGCCCCGCACGGCGGGTGGGGCCCACCGCGCTGAGCCGTACACCATAAAAGCCATACAAACGCACTCAGGGACGGATCGAGAACCCGATCCGCCCCTGAGCAGGAAACTCTGAGAATCTACTCCGCCACCGGAACGATGCTCACCGCGCGGCGACCGCGCTTGAGACCGAACTGCACGTGGCCGGCGGCCAGCGCGAACAGCGTGTCGTCGCCGCCGCGGCCGACGTTGTCGCCGGGGTGGAAGTGGGTGCCACGCTGCCGGACGATGATCTCGCCCGCGTTGACCAGCTGGCCGCCGAAGCGCTTGACGCCCAGGCGCTGGGCGTTGGAGTCACGGCCGTTCCGGGTGGACGACGCGCCCTTCTTGTGTGCCATCTCTCTAACTCCCCGATCAGGCCTGGTCGATACCGGTGATCTTCACCTGGGTGTACCGCTGACGGTGACCCTGGCGCTTCTTGTAACCGGTCTTGTTCTTGTACTTCAGGATGCGGATCTTCGGCCCCTTGGTCTCACCGAGGATCTCGGCGCTCACCAGGAACTTGCCCGCCTCCGTGGTCACATCGCCGTCGTTGACGACGAGGACCGTCGGCAGCGAAACCGAAGTGCCGACCTCGCCGGCGACCTTGTCCACCTCGAGGACGTCACCGACGGAGACCTTCTGCTGCCTGCCGCCGCAACGAACGATCGCGTACACCGCGGAACCCTTCTACTGACTTCTGAATGCTGCGCCCGGCATTCGGTGCTGTCTGGAACCGACGAACCGAGTAGGCGCGCGAACAGGGCGCGCCGCTGGACGCACCGATTCTCAAGAGTACCGGATTAACGGTGCCCTGGTCGAACCGGACGGATCGTCGGGGCAGTCCGCCGAGGAGCGCTCCCTTGCGGGAGCGCCTGGCTACTCGGCTGACTTGGCTCGGCGAGAGCGTCGCCGCCCTCTGCCGGAAGTCTGGCCCGCCTGGTCGTCCTCAGCCGGGACGTCTTCAAGCGCATCGGTCACGGTATCACGGCTACCGGAGTCCTTGGCCGCGGACACCTTGTCCGAGACCGCCTTCTCGATGGCCATCTTGCCCTGAGTGCCGCGCGGCTCCGGCTTGGACTCGACCGGCTCCGTGGAGACGATCAGACCACGCCCGTTGCAGCAGTCACACGGCGTCGAGAAGGCCTCCAGGAGGCCCTGACCGACCCGCTTACGCGTCATCTGGACCAGACCCAGCGAGGTGACCTCAGCCACCTGGTGCTTGGTCCTGTCGCGCGCCAGGCATTCGAGCAGCCGCCGCAGCACCAGGTCGCGGTTGGACTCCAGCACCATGTCGATGAAGTCGATCACGATGATGCCGCCGATGTCGCGGAGCCTGAGCTGGCGGACGATCTCCTCGGCCGCCTCCAGGTTGTTGCGGGTGACGGTCTCTTCGAGGTTGCCGCCCTGCCCGGTGAACTTGCCGGTGTTGACGTCGACGACGCTCATCGCCTCGGTACGGTCGATCACCAGCGAGCCGCCGCTGGGCAGCCAGACCTTCCGCTCCATCGCCTTGCCGAGCTGCTCGTCGATCCGGTAGGACTCGAACACGTCGCCCTGCTCGGTGTCCCACTTGGACAGGCGCTCGCCGAGGTGCGGCGCGACATACTTGACGTACTCCTCGACCGTCTCCCACGCCTCCTCGCCCTGCACGACCAGCGAGGTGAAGTCCTCGTTGAAGACGTCGCGGACCACGCGGACGGTCAGGTCCGGCTCGGCCGAGAGCAGCTCGGGCGGGCTGGCCGACTTGGCCTTCTTCTGGATGTTCTCCCACTGCGCCGACAGGCGGGCCACGTCGCGGGCCAGTTCGTCCTCAGAAGCGCCCTCCGCGGCCGTGCGCACGATCACGCCGGCGTTCTCGGGCATGACCTTCTTCAGGATGCTCTTGAGCCGCGTGCGCTCCTTGTCGGGCAGCTTGCGGCTGATGCCGGTCATCGAGCCGTCGGGCACGTACACGAGGTAGCGGCCCGGCAGACTGATCTGCGACGTCAGGCGGGCGCCCTTGTGGCCGATCGGGTCCTTGGTGACCTGCACCAGCACCGACTGACCGGACTTCAGCGCCGCCTCGATGCGCTTGGGCTGGCCTTCCAGGCCCGCGGTGTCGAAGTTGACCTCACCGGCGTACAGGACGGCGTTGCGGCCCTTGCCGATGTCGACGAAGGCGGCCTCCATCGACGGCAGTACGTTCTGGACCTTGCCGAGGTAGACGTTGCCGACATAGGACTGGCTGGCCTCACGGTTGACGTAGTGCTCGACGAGCACGCCGTCCTCCAGCACCGCGATCTGGGTGCGGTCGCCCTGGCGGCGCACCACCATCATCCGGTCGACCGACTCGCGCCGAGCCAGGAACTCCGACTCGGTGATGATCGGCGGACGCCGGCGGCCCAGCTCGCGGCCCTCACGACGGCGCTGCTTCTTGGCCTCGAGCCTGGTGGAGCCGCGCACGCTCGTGACGCCGTCGGCGGAGATGTCATGGCCGGCGGCGCGGCCCGTGCGGGGCGCGCGGATGCGTACGACGGTGTTGGGCGGGTCGTCCCCGGCCGGCTCGGCGCCGTCGTCGGCACCACGGCGCCTGCGGCGGCGACGCCGGCGGGAACTGGACGCCTCTTCTTCCTGAGGCTCCTCGCCCTGTTCGTCGTCGGACTCGTCGGACTCGTCGTCGGCGTCGTCACGCTCGCGTGTTTTGCCACGGCCCCTGCCGCCACGACGGCGGCGACGACGGCGGCTGCCGCCCTCCTCCTCCGTCTCGTCGGCGGTGTCGGCCTCCTCGTCGGTGACCGTCTCCGCGGCCTCCTCGGGCTCCGGGGCCGCCTGCTCGGGCTGCGGTTGCGGCTGCGGCTCTGGGCGCCGGGTCGCGGCGGGCTTGGCCTGGGTCGGGTCCGGGGCCTGGAACAGCGGCGCGAAGATGGCGGCGGGGCGCTGGAACGCGGTCCCCTGCTGGCTCTGCGCCCGCGCGGACAGGCCGAACGGGTCGGCGAGCAGGCTCGGCCGGTCGACCTCGTCGAGGTCCTCGCCGGCGGGCTCGTCGTCCAGCGGCTCGTCCTCGGGCAGGAGCTCGGTGACGTCCTCTTCGGCGTCGGCGCTGCCGAGCCGCTCGGCGGCCGCCTCACCGACGCCCGCCGCGACCTCGGCGGAGCGTCCCGGAGCCGTCTCGACGCTCTCAGCGGCCGCCTCAGGCTCTGTCTTCTTGCGAGTGCGGCGACGCTTGGCCGGGGCGGCCTCGACCGCCTGCTCGCCCCCCTCAGCCGCTTCCAGGGTGCTCACGGCCTCACCGCCGGTGCCGGTCACGCTCTCGGGGACCCCACCGCTGGTGTCCTGCGCGCTCTCCGGCGCCTCGTCCGCGGCCTTCTTGCTGGTACGGCGGCGCGTCGTCGTGGCCGTCGACCGCGTCCTCGCCGCCCTCTTGGGCTTCTCCTCAGCGACGATGTCGGCGGCCTGCGCCACAGCGTCATCCATGGCCTGCGCCACGGCGGCCTCAACCGGGCTCGCCGGCTCGACCGGGCTCGCGGGCTCGGTCGCAGCGGCCGCGACCGTGGTCGTGACCGTGGGCGACGGCTCCTCTGGCAGCTCGGGCGGCGGTCCCGCCGGCCGGCTCGCGGCACGGCGACGCTTTGTCACCTTGGACTGTTCAGTTGTCTCCCCGCCGGGGCCGTCGGCCCCGCCGTTGGGCTCGTTCTCGAGCATGCGGGCGCTCTCCCGTCAGCTCCCGGGCGCGTCGCCGCGCCGCGCAGGAGCTCTCGTGTCTCGTTGTCCGCCCGCGCCCCCGGAGGGGGGCGCAGGCGCCAAGTCCTGTCAGCGGTCGTACCCCGCTCGCGCAAGGCACGTCCTTAACCGTCGACCTGCTCACCCGCCGAAACCGCCTCGCCGCCGCGCGTAGTGTCGCGGTCCAGGCCGAGCGGATCGGCAAGCGCACCGGTGCTGACGTCGAGCGGCCCCTGCGCCAGCCTGGTCACCTCGGGGGGAACCGGCGGCGCGAAGTCGGCCACAAGGCGCAGCCCTGTGAGCACATCGTCGGGTCGTACGGCAGGAATCACGTGCCGAACAACCATGCGCAGTATGACACACGACTGTCCTGGCACCTGAGCTGCGGTTCTGTCTGCTCCCTCGGGCACCTCGAGCCTCAACACCGCCTCCCGGGCGTCGAAGCGTCGGGGGCCCTTCTTGGTGAGGCGTTCGACCTCCACGGTCTCGGCGGCGAGGAATTTCGCCACCGCCGTCTCCGCGAGCTCCCAGTCGGCGCCGGGCAACCGCACATCCCACTCAGATGCCTCCAAGCGGTCGGCCAGCCCACCAACGGTGGCCTCCACGACGTCGAGCACGTCGAGACCAGGCGGCAGAGAGCCGTCCAGGTCGACACGGATCCGTCCGGGTTCGCACGGTTTCGTGACGCCGATCTCGAGGTATTCGGCCTCGCTGGCGACGCCGGTCGGCGCCGCGCCCGCATAGGAGATCTTCGGATGGGGTGAGAAGCCCGCACTGAAGGCCACCGGAATGCCGGCACGGCGGACCGCTCTCTCGACGGCCCGCGAGATGTCGCGGTGGCTGGTGAAGCGCAGACGTCCGCGCTTGGCGTAGCGCACACGCAGGCGCTGCACCGTAGGCGCGGGCGGGGGCCCATCGGGAACAGGTTTCAGAGCTGGTCGTCCTTCCCGTGTAAGTGTTTCCTTCGTCTCAGGATATGCCGCTCCGGAGACTCAACGTCCCAGATCATGTACGGCGAGGTACGGGCCGCGCACTCAGCGCGGCTAGACCACCGTGAGAGGAAGAAGTTTCTTACCCGTCGGGCCGATCTGGATCTCCGTCCCCATGGTCGGGCAGACGCCGCAGTCGTAGCACGGAGTCCAGCGGCAGTCCTCGACCTCGCTCCCGGACACGGCCTCCTGCCAGTCCTGCCAGAGCCATTCGCGGTCGAGCCCGGCGTCGAGGTGGTCCCAGGGCAGGACCTCGTTCTCCTCGCGCTCGCGCACGGTGTACCAGTCGACGTCGACGCCGGCCTTCTCGGCCGCGGCCATCCAGCGCTCGTAGGAGAAGTGCTCACTCCACCCGTCGAAGCGCCCGCCGTCCTCCCAGACGGCCCGGATCACCGCGCCGACCCGGCGGTCACCGCGCGACAGCAGGCCCTCCACGATCGACGGCTTGCCGTCGTGGTAGCGGAAGCCGATGGCCCGGCCGTAATTCTTGTCGCCACGCAGCGAGTCACGCAGCGCCTTGAGCCGCCGGTCGACGGTCTCGTGGTCGGCCTGGCCGGCCCACTGGAACGGCGTGTGCGGCTTGGGCACGAATCCGCCGATGGAGACCGTACAGCGGATGTCGCGCGAGCCGGTGATCTCGCGGCCCGCCTTGATGACCTTCTTGGCCAGGTCGGCGATGCCGAGCACGTCCTCGTCGGTCTCGGTGGGCAGCCCGCACATGAAGTAGAGCTTCACCTGCCGCCAGCCCTGGGAGTAGGCGGTGGTGACCGTGCGGATCAGGTCTTCCTCGGTGACCATCTTGTTGATCACCCTGCGCATCCGCTCGGACCCGCCCTCCGGGGCGAAGGTCAGACCGGAGCGCCGGCCGTTGCGGGAGAACTCGTTGGCCAGGTCGATGTTGAACGCGTCGACGCGGGTCGAGGGCAGCGACAGCGAGGTGTTGGTGCCCTCGTAGCGGTCGGCCAGGCCCTTGGCCACCTCGCCGATCTCCGAATGGTCGGCGGACGACAGCGACAGCAGACCGACCTCGTTGAAGCCGGACTCCTTGATGCCGTTCTCGACCATGGCGCCGATCGTCGTGATCGACCGCTCGCGGACCGGGCGGGTGATCATCCCCGCCTGGCAGAAACGGCAGCCGCGCGTGCAGCCGCGGAAGATCTCCACGCTGAACCGCTCGTGCACGGTCTCGGCCAGCGGCACCAGCGGCTTCTTCGGATAGGGCCACTCGTCCAGGTCCATGACCGTGTGCTTGTGCACCCGCCACGGCACGTCGGGCCTGTTGGGCGCGACCCGCGTGATGCGGCCATCGGGGTGGTAGTCGACGTCGTAGAACTTCGGCACGTAGACGCCGCCGGACTCGGCCAGCCGCATGAGCAGCTCGTCGCGCCCGCCGGGGCTGCCCTCGCCCTTCCACTCGCGGATGACCTCGGAGATGGCGATCGCGATCTGCTCGCCGTCGCCGAGCACGGCGGCGTCGAGGAAGTCGGCGATCGGCTCGGGGTTGAAGGCCGCGTGACCGCCCGCCAGCACGATCGGGTCGTCGTCGCCGCGCTCGACGGCCAGCAGCGGGATGCCGGCCAGGTCGAGCGCGGTCAGCATGTTGGTGTAGCCGAGCTCAGTGGAGAACGACAGGCCCAGCACGTCGAAGGCGCGCACCGGCCGATGGGCGTCCACGGTGAACTGCGGGATGCCCTCCGCGCGCATGAGGGCCTCAAGGTCGGGCCAGACGGCGTAGGTCCGCTCGGCCAGCGTGGCGGGCAGCTCGTTGAGGATCTCGTAGAGGATCGCGACGCCCTGGTTGGGCAGCCCGACCTCATAGGCGTCCGGATACATCAGCGCCCACCGCACGTCGGTGGAGTCCCAGTCCTTCACGGTCGAGTTGAGCTCACCCCCGACATACTGGATGGGCTTCTGCACCTTGGGCAGCAGCGCTTCCAGGCGGGGAAAAATCGACTCGACAGTCATGACACCCAGACTAGCGGCGCTCAGACCGTGGCAGGTCCCGGGATGTCGATGTCGTTGCCGCTGAGAACGATCAGTTTGTGTCCCTCGTAGCAGGTCAGCTCGATGGCGATGACCCCGCTGGCGAGGTTGTGTACGGCGGTGATGTGGCTGGCGGGCAGGAGGAAGCGCTCCTCGCACTCGTCGCAGTAGGCCAAGAACATACTGTCAATTAAACGACTGTTCGCGGATCCGGATCGACTGTAGAAGCCCAATCGAGATGAGATTGGCGAATGTGGCCGTGCCGCCGTACGAGACGAACGGCAGCGGCAGCCCGGTGATCGGCATGATGCCGATGGTCATGCCGATGTTGACGAACGTCTGGAACGCCAGCCAGCACACGATCGTCCCGGCCACGAGCGTGCCGAACCTGTCCTCGCACAGCCGGGCGATCCTCAGCCCGCGCACCAGCACCACGCCGAGCAGGAGCACCACGGTGAGCGAGCCGAGAAACCCGAACTCCTCCCCCGCGACCGTGAAGATGAAGTCGGTGTGCTGCTCGGGCACGAACCGGCCGGTCGTCTGCCCGCCGTCGAAGAGCCCCTTGCCGAACAACTGCCCCGAGCCGATGGCGATCAGCGACTGCGTGCTGTTGTAGCCGACGCCGCGCGGATCGACGCGCGGATCGAGAAACGCGGTGAACCGCGCGACCTGGTACGGCTCCAGCATCCCGAACGCGAACACGCAGAACACCCCGACCCCGGCGATCAGCGTCAGCAGGATGATCCACCTCTTGCGCACTCCCGCGATCACCAGCCCGGCAGCCGTGATCACGGCCAGCACGAGCGTGGTGCCGAGGTCGGGCTGCAACATCACCAACCCCATCGTCAGCAGCGCGGCGAACAGCGCCAGCCAGACGTCGAGCCCGCGCGGCCGATCGCTGCCCTCGCCGGGCTGGGCCAGCAGCATCGCGATGATGAGCAGCAGGCCGAGCTTGGCGAACTCCGACGGCTGCACGGCGAAGCCGCCGCCCAGCAGGATCCACGAGTGCGAGCCGTTGATCGTCGCACCCAGCGGCGTGATCACCAGTCCCAGGCCGACCAGCGAGAGCAGGAACGCCAGAGGCGCGTACGCCCGCATCGCCCGATGGTCGATGACGGTCACCGCGGCGCAGAGCAGCGTCCCGATGGAGAGGTTGAGTACGTGCTTCTTGACCAGCCCCGTGGAGCCGGGCGCCCAAGTGCGGGTCGACGACCAGACCAGCAGCGTGCCGATCACGCAGAGCGCGGCCACCGCGACCAGCATCACCCCGTCCAGCCGCCACATGGCCGACTGCGCGCCCACCGCCCGCCGGGCGAACGAGCGCCGCCCGCCCATCAGCGTGCGGTCCATCATCCTCCCGCCTCCGTGCCGCCCTCCTTTTTGGTGCCCTTGCTCTTGCCGTCCTCCCCTGTTCCGCCCGCCACGGTGCCACCCGTCCCCGCGTCACCTGTCTTCGCGCCGCGTTTCCCCGCGCCGCGTTTCCCCGCGCCACGTTTCCCCGCGTCGTCTGTCCCCGCGCTGTCTGTCCCCGCGCCGCTCTTCCCCGCGTCGTCCGCCCCCGCGCCGTCTGTCCCGGGGCCGTCTGTCCCGGGGCCGCTGGTGCCCGCGCCGCCCGCCACCGCGCCATCGGACCCGTCGGCCACCGCGCCATCAGCCGTCCCGCCGTCGGCCACCGTGCCATCGGCCGAGATCTTCGGCAGCTTGGACACCGGCCGGCCCGCGGGCAACGCGGGCTTGTTCTTGGCGAAACCGAAGATGCCCTCGTAGATCTCGCGTGCGGCGGGCGCGGCAGTGGAGGCGCCCATCCCGCCCTGCGAGACCATGACGACCACGACGAAGTGCGGGTCGTTCGCCGGTGCGAACGAGGCGAACCAGGAGGTGTCCTCCTTGCCCCACACCTCCGCGGTGCCGGTCTTTCCGCCGATCCGCACCTTGTCCATCGGGAACCCGGCGAACGCCCCCGCCGCGGTGCCGTCAGAGGGCACGTCGCTGAGCGCGTCCTTGATGTAGAGGCGCTCCTTCTTCGACAGCGGCAGCTTGCCGACCACCGGTACGTCGATCCGCCTGACCAGCGCGCCGTCGGGCCGGACCGTGGCCCAGCCGATGCGCGGGCTGCGCAGCTTCCCGTCGCTCACCAGCGCCGCGTACGCCCTGGCCAGCTGGAGCGGCGTCACCAGCACGTCGCCCTGGCCGATCGAGAAGTTGGCCGAGTCACCCGCCCGCAACAGGAAGCCTTCGAGGCAGTTCTCGTTGGCCAGCCGCTTGAGGAACTCCGCCCGCGACTTGTCGGCCACCTCCGGATAGCCGCTCTTGGCGCGCCGGCAACTGGTGCCGCTCGTCTGGGCCCACATGTTCTTCTTCCAGGTGCGGTCCGGGATGCGCCCGGCCGACTCGCCCGGCAGGTCGATGCCCGTCGGCTTGCCGAACCCGAACGCCTTGGCCGTGTTGGCGAACACCTCCTTCGGCGCCTTCTTCGGATTGAGCCCGCCGTCCTTCAGCCACTGGTCGTAGCCCGCCCGGTAGAAGATCGTGTCGCATGACTTGACCAGGGCGGTGTGCAGGTTCATGGAGCCGAGGCCGATGCCGTGGAAGTTGTGGAAGGCCCGGTCGCCCACCATGACCGCCCCTGGGCAGTCGTACGTGCCGTTCAGCGGATAGCCCGCCCGCAGCATGGACGTCACCGACGACACCTTGAACGTCGAACCGGGCGCGAACATCCCGTTCAGCGCCCGCGACACCAGCGGCTTGCCCGTGGCGTCCGACAGCAGCCGCTGGTAGCCGCGGTCGGAGATCCCGCCCGCCCAGACGGCCGGGTCGTAGCCGGGCATGCTGGCCAGCGCGATCACCCGGCCGGTGTCGGGTTCGAGCACGACCGCCGCGGCGCCGTCCGCCTTGGGGGCGTTCTTCATCGCGTGCTGCAACGCCTGCTCGGCCAGGTCTTGCACGCGGGCGTCGATGCTGGTGACCAGGTTGTCGCCGCTGACGGGCGCCACCTGCTCCTCCACCCCGATGGCCTTGCCCATCCGGTCGACCTGCACCCGCCGCAGCCCGGCCTTGCCGCGCAGTTCGTCGTCGTAGATGTACTCGAGGCCGTCGCGCCCGACCAGGTCGACGCCGGAGAAGGCGGCCTTCAGCCCTTCGCGCTTGGCCAGCTCGGCCTCGGTGACCGGCTGCAGGTAGCCGAGCATCTGCGCGCCGGCCTTGCCTCCTGGGTACTGCCTGACGGACTGGATCTCGGCGGAGATGCCGGGAAACTCCTCCTGCCGCTCCAGGATCTGCAGCGCCTGACGGGTGTCGGCCCGTTCCTCCACCGGGATCGGCTGGTACGGCGAGCCGGTCCAGCAGGGCTTGGTCACCCCGGGCCCGCACGGCGTGATGCGCTTCTGCAACTGCTTGACCGGCTGTCCCAGCACCTCGCTGAGCTTGCGCAGCACCGGGACCCCCTGCTCGGGCATCCTGATCAGCCCGGTCCGGTCGACCGAGACGACCAGCGAGGTCTGGTTGCGCACCAGCGGCCGCCCGGAGGAGTCGAGTATCTGCCCGCGCACGGCCGGCACGATCACCGACCGCGTCCTGGTCTCCGTGGCCCTGGTGACCAGCTCCTGCCCCCGCACCACCTGCACCTGCCAGAGCCGCAGGCTGAGCACCGCCAGCACGCCCATCACGATCACCTGCAGCACGACCAGCCGGGTCCGCATCCTGATCATTGCGGGAACCTCGGGTGCGGCCTTTCACGGGTGACCAGCCAGATCGCCAGCGGCGAGAGGATCAACGTGTAGACGACGGTCACCGGCACCTGCTCGGTCAGCGTCGAGAGCGTCACCCGCGGATCGGCGATCAGCCCGCCGAGCGCCGCCGACACCAGCGGCGCCATCAGCACACACAGGACGACAGTGGTGGCCGGACCGCCGACGCCCCGCCCGGCCACGTAGCCGACCAGCGCGAACACGAACGCGTACTGGCCCACCAGATGCGCCGTGGGCGGCACGATGTCGACCAGCAGTCCCGCGCAGAACCCGATGATCGCCCCCGCCGCCGGCCCGCGCAGCAGCGCCATCGCCACCACGACGAGCAGCACCACGTCGGGCGCTCCCCCGGCCGGCAGCGGCAGCCGGTTGATGAGCATGACCTGCAACAACACCGCCGCCAGCACGCACAGCCCAACGATCATCGCGGCTCCTCCTTGGGTGGTAGCACGGCGTCTCTCGGATCCTTCGCCGGCGCCCCCACCACCACGCCGACCACGTCGAGCGCGGTCAGATCCGCGTACGGCCTGGCGTACGCGATACGGGTCAGCTCGCCCGGCGTCGCCTCCACCCGCTCGATCACCCCGATCGGCACCCCGGCGACGTACGGCGCGCCGCGCTGGGAGCCGAAGCTGACGATGCGACTCCCACGAGTGATCGCCGCCGTCGAGTCCAGCAGCCGGAACCGCACAAGCCGCCCGTTCTCCCCCACCCCGTGCACGACGCCGATCTCCTGGCCGCCTTCGAGCCGGGCGCCGGCGGCCGAGCCCGGGTCGCTGATCAGCACCACGGTCGAGCTGTCGGCGGACGCCTGGATGACCCGGCCCACCAGCCCTTCACCGTTGAGCACGGTCATCTCGGGGCGTACGCCGTCGGAGGTGCCGACGTCGATCTCGATGGCGTCCTCGAAGCCGGGCTGGCCGCGCCTGGCGACCACGTTCGCCGTCACGATCTTGTAGCCGCCGAGCCCCGCCACGCCGAGCAACCGCTTCAGCTCCGCGGCGCGCGCGGCGTCGAGCCGGCCCGCGGCCAGACCGGCCCGCAGCCTGACATTCTCCGCCTTGACCCGGTCGAGCTCGGCCTGGGCGGCGGGGGCGTTGACGATGGCGTGGAAGAAGCCGCCGACCGGGCGGACCACGGAGCCGCCGACCTGCTCGACCGTACCGAAGAACCACGAACCGGCCGTGCGCAGTGGCCACAGCGGCGAGGCCGCGCCGGCGCGGTGGTCGACGGTCAGGATGACCAGCGCCACCGTGAGCAGCGTCCCCAGGATCAGCCGGGCGTGGCGGGAGTCTCTCATCAGCGACGTGATTCCGGTACGAGCACCTGGTGCAGCGCCTCGAACTCCTCGACGCACTTGCCCGAGCCGAGCGCCACCGAGTCGAGAGGGTTCTCGACGAGGTGGACGGGCATGCCGGTCTCGGTCTTGATGCGTTCGTCCATGCCCTTGAGCAGCGCGCCCCCGCCGGTGAGCGCGATGCCACGGTCCATCAGGTCGCCGGACAGCTCGGGCGGGCACTTGTCGAGCGTGACCTTGACGGCGTCGACGATGGTGTTGACCGACTCCTCCGTCGCCCTGCGGATCTCATCGCCGGACACCACGACCGTCTTCGGCAGGCCGCTCACCAGGTCACGGCCGCGGATCTCGGCGTGCAGGTCCTCACCAATGGGACACGCCGAGCCGATGGCCATCTTGATCTCCTCCGCGGTGCGCTCGCCGAGCATGATCGAGAACTCCTTCTTCGCGAAGGTGATCACCGCCTGGTCGAGCTCGTCGCCGCCGACCCTGATGGACTGGCTGGTCACCACACCACCCATGGAGATGATGGCCACCTCGGTGGTGCCGCCGCCGATGTCGACGACCATGTTGCCCGTCGGCTCGTGCACCGGCAGCCCCGCGCCGATCGCCGCGGCCATCGGCTCTTCGACGATGTAGACCTTGCGGGCCCCGGCCTGGTATCCGGCCTCCTTCACCGCCCGCTGCTCCACCCCGGTGATGCCGCTGGGCACGGCGATGATGATGCGCGGCTTGGCGAAGTGCCGCCTCTTGTGCACCCGCTGGATGAAATAGCGCAGCATCCGCTCAGTGACGTCGAAATCGGCGATCACACCGTCCTTGAGCGGCCGGACGGCCACGATGTTGCCCGGCGTCCGGCCGATCATGCGTTTGGCCTCGATGCCGACCGCGACGATCTTCCCGGTGGCAGTGTTGATCGCGACGACCGACGGCTCATTGAGCACGATGCCCCGGCCGCGCACGTAGACCAGCGTGTTGGCGGTGCCGAGGTCGACCGCCATATCACGGCCGAGAAACGCGAGCTTGCTGCCCATGGGGAACGGAGCCTTCCGTAACGTCGTTCGCGAATGACTACGGATCGAATTCGAATCGTAACGTGACGTTACCCACCAGGGCGCGCAATGAGCCCCCTGTGCCCCACAAATTCTTCAGCCCATCCGGGAGCCCCGATGTCGCCGCAGGCGAAGGACAACATTGGGCCTCCGTCTTGCACCGTTTTGACCCACCCACCGTCAGCGGCCGATCATCGGGCACCTGGGGATCTAACTCCTCTGTACCGTGGCCGGCCCCATCCACGGAAGACGGCCCACAGCGCGCACGTCACGGCGCCCGGCCACCTCCACCGGAGGAGCGTGCCCCTGGACAGGCGCCGGCCCCGTGCGGCGGGTGGGGTGCACCGGGCTTGCCGTACAAGATCGCAAAAAGCCTGTCATATCTCCGACGCGCGCTGCCGCGCACGGCCGGGTGGACCGGACAAAATTTGCGCAAAAAAAGCGCCCGCCATCATGGCGGGCGCTCGGCACCTCAGAGACGTCAGAGCAAGCGGAGACCTCAGAGAGGGCAGGAGAAGCGGGAGAGACTAGAACCGGTCGGGGAAGAAGATCTTGATCTCCCGCGCGGCCGACTCGGGCGAGTCGGAGCCGTGGACGATGTTCTCGCCGATCTCCAGCGCGTGGTCGCCGCGGATGGTGCCGGGCGCCGACTTGACCGGGTCCGTGAGCCCCGCCAGCGCGCGGAACGCCTCGACGGCGCGCGGCCCCTCCAGCACCAGCGCGACCAGCGGCCCCGAGGTGATGAACTCGACGAGCTCGCCGAAGAACGGGCGCTCGGAGTGCTCGGCGTAGTGGGCCTTGGCGGTGTCGACGTCGAGAGTGCGCAGGTCCATCGCAGCGACCTTCAGGCCCTTGCGCTCCACGCGGGCGATCACGTCACCGATGAGGCCACGCTTCACTCCGTCGGGCTTGATCAGGACAAGAGTGCGCTCGGACACTTGAGGTTCTCCTTCGAACAGGGTGTGGTTCGGGGCTGCGGCCACATGCACCGGCTTGGCTCCACGGGGAATCGGCCCGGGGGCGCAGGCCCTCGCGTCGAGGTGGCTGCGGCTCAGCTTACCGCCCACGACGGCTCCCCCGTTTCGCCGCGACCGAGCCCATCAACGCCGCACACACCGGCACGCCTCGCGCCAGCCACACCTGTACAGGCCTCGCTCGGCAACGCACCATCGACCAACGGCCTGGGAGGTGGCCGTCCATGGAACCCACTCCTACGGGCCGGTCCCCCAGGGCGGTCGCCCTACGCGGGCCCTACGGACCGGTCCGGCGGGCCAGCGCAACCCTGTGGTCCTATGGGCCGGTGCTACCGACCAGTCCTACACACCAGCTCCACGCAAGGCCCTTACGGAACGGTGCTACGGACCGGTCCTACAGGCCAGCCGCACGCGGGATCCTACGGGCCGGCCCTTCGCGGGGTCCTATGGGTCGTGCCTCCGGCCGGTCCGGCGGGCCAGCACAACCCGGTGCTACGGATGGGTCGGTGCTATGGAGTGGTGTCCTCGGGCGATTGAGCCTGCGGCGGGACAGGTGGGACAGGACCGGTCACCTCACCCACCCCCTCCACACTCGCGACATTCCGGTCAGCCGCGCCGGAGGAGTCGGGCGACACGGGGATGCGCGGTATCGCCCCGGCAGGCCGATCCTCTGCCCCGGCTGCCGGCTGGGCGGGCACCTCCAGGGCGTCCACCGCCATGGTCGGCCCGCGGCGCTCAGACCGGCGGCTCCTCACCGTAGGGACCGCCGCCTCAGCGGCTGAGCCTTCCCCCGCCCCCTCCGCGACCACGTCCGCGCCCGTGGAAGTCCCCGAAGAGGCCGAAGACGCCGAATGACCGTCTGCATCCGGCGAAGACACCAAAGACGGCGAAGGCGCCGAATCACCGCCCGTCGGCTCGGCCGCTTCATCTGCCTCAGATGCTTCATCGGCCGGAGCCGCGCGCCGCGAGAGCAGCTCCGCCAGGACGATGACCGCGACCACCAGGAACCCGCCGATCAGCGACCACAGATGCAACGTGCCCACAAACCGGTCCACCAGTTGCTGCGCCACCGTGACCCCGCGCAGCATCATCAACTGCACCCCGGTAGCCAGCAGATAACCGGCCAGCACACCGGGAAAACAGAGCGCCAGGCCGAACAGCGCCGCCCCGATGCCCGACTGGCTGAGCGCGGACGTGAGCGCCACCGCCGCGCCCGCCGCCAGCAGAGTGAACGGGATCACCAACACGAGCCCATCGGCGGCCGGCACCAGGACGCGCACCGAGCACAGACCGACCACCATCGCCAGCAACCCCATCGGCGCGAGCCACCGCGCTCCGGCGAACAGCCGCACCGCGATGGCGGAGGCCAGCCCCAGCACACCCGCCACCACGAACGGGATCCACAGCCCGGTCATGCCCGGACCGCCGAGGCCACGCATCTCCACGTAGGTGATCTGGGCCAGGCTCGGGAGCAGCACGATGCCGACCGCGACCATGACGTACGCCAGTGTGCGGCCCTCACGGCTGCCGAAGGAGGCCATCACGAGCAGCGCGACGACCGCCAGCACGGCCAGCAGGATGACCAGGCCGGGCCCCCACTCCTCGCTCGCGGTGCTGATGGCCACCACCGAGATGCCCACCGCGGGCACGCTCGCGAGCAGCAAGCGGCTGCGTTCGGCGGCCCGTGGCGAGGGCATCGGCGGCTGGCCCTGCAGCAGCCAGACGACGAAGTAGACCGCTGCCAGCGCGAGCGCGATGCCCGTCAGCAGCGGGTACGGCTGGAGCGTGATCTTCCAGTCGCTCACCTGATCGAGCGGCCACAAGGCGAGCGCCTGGGCGGCGAGCAGGCTGAACGCGAGCATGCCGGTCCAGATCGCCCGCAATGCCATGGAACGCTCCCAGGCCGCGACCAGCGTGGCCGGGATGAGCAGGCCCGCGCCGATCCCGTGCAGCACGCGCAGCGTCGCCACCAGGAACGTCGAGCCCGCGAATCCGCCCGCGACGTCGGCCAGCGCGAGCACCGTGAGCCCGCCGAGCAGCATGTGGGGGACCTTGACGTGACGCAGCGCCACCGCGGCGAGCGGCACCGTGAGGATCATCGCCGGGAGCGCCAACCCGTGCGCGCGCATCAGCGCGAGCTTGTCGAAGCCCTCGGGCAGCAGACCCGAGACCACGGACACGGTGTTGGGGATCGCGAGCATCGCCAGTGGCAACGCGACGATGATGAGCAGCCCGAGCACCGAGTCGAGCAACCATGGGAACCTGACGCGTGCGGTGGGTCCCGCGCTGTGTGCGTTCGGGGACCGCTGGATCGGGGGGACGGCCATGTTCGCCGACTTTAGCGGGAAGTCACGCCCTCGACACGGCGAGCGACGAATATCGCGGTAATCCATAGCGCCGCGAAGATCACCCCTAGGAAGAACATCGTCGGCACGAGGAACCCCGTGCCGATGGCCAGGACCTGCAGGATAGTGCCTGCGACGTACGCGAAGGGCCGCTTGAGCAGCCCGGCGACGATCACGCACAGCACCGCCAGCCCAATACCGACAGTGACCGCCACCGCCGTCTGAACGCCGCTGTTGATCGCCACCGGCGTAATCAGCGCGGCGACGATGGCCTCCATGCCGAGAACGCTGGCGCCGAGCCGGCGCATGCCCGGGGTGACCTGGAAGTTCATCACACACTCCCCGCCTTGAGCAGGTGACGCGCGTCCCCGGCCGTCACGACCGAGCCGGTGATGAGCACACCCGTGCCGCTGAACTCACCCTGGGCGTCGGCGATGCCGATGCCCATGTCGATGGCCTCGTCGAGGCGTTCGACGACCCGCACCCTGTCCTCTCCGAACAGCGGTATGGCCACCTCCGCCAGCTCGGCGGGCGACATCGACCGAGGCGAGGAGTTACGCGTGACGACGATCTCGTCGAGAATCGGCTCCAGCAGGTCGAGCAGGGTAGCCACATCCTTGTCGCGCATCACCGCGACGACGCCCACGACCTTGGCGAAGTCGAACGCCTCTTGCATGCCCTCGAGCGACGCCTGCATGCCGCCGGGGTTGTGCGCCGCGTCGACGACGACCGTGGGATTGCGGCGCAGGATCTCCAGCCGGCCCGGCGAGGACGCCCCCGCGAACGCCTGGCGTACGAGCTCCACGTCGAGCGGATCGTCGCCCCCCGTCAGAGCCTCCACAGCGGCCAGTGCGCAGGCCGCGTTGCTCGCCTGGTGCTCGCCATAGAGAGGCAGGTAGACCTCCTCGTAGACGCCCTTGAGGCCCCGCAGGGTGAGCAGTTGTCCGCCCATCGCCACCTCGCGGGCGAGCACACCGAACTCGAGCCCTTCGCGGGCGACCACCGCGCCGACATCGACGGCCCGGCGCATCAGCACCTCGGCGGCCTCGAGCTGCTGCTGGGCGAGTATGGCCGTGGCACCGGGCTTGATGATGCCCGCCTTCTCCCCGGCAATGCTCGGGATGTCGGGCCCGAGCCGGTCGGTATGGTCGAGCGAGATCGGGGTGACGACGGCGACGGTGCCGTCCGCGACGTTCGTCGCATCCCAGGAGCCGCCCATGCCGGCCTCGACGACCGCCACGTCCACCGGAGTGTCGGCGAAGGCGGCGAAGGCCATGGCCGTGAGCAACTCGAAGAACTGGATCCGCCGCCCCTGCGTGTCGGCGAGCTCAACGTAAGGGGCGATCTCCTCATATACCTGGGCGAACCGCTCCTCGCTCAGCGACTCGCCGTCAACGGTGATGCGCTCGCGCACCGAGACGAGATGCGGGCTCGTGAACCGGCCCACACGCAGATTGCGCTCCTTGAGCAGCGCCTCGGTCAAGCGCGCCGTGCTCGTCTTACCGTTCGTGCCCGCTATGTGTACGACAGGGTATGCCTGCTGCGGCGAGCCGAGCAGGTCCATGAGGGCCGCGATCCGGTCCAGCGTCGGCTCGAAGTCCCACTCGACGCCTCGCTCCATGATCGCGCGTTCAACCGCACGAAAGTCCACCCCTCAACCCTACTGACCGTACGGAGCGCTCTCCCACGCCACCACCTGATGATCAGCGGTTTCGGTGCCCGGCTTTGCCGGCAATGGGCTGGCAACTCGCGGTACGCGACCCGCACGGCCGACGGCTTGCGTCGTTGATGCCGGCCGTCTGCCGGACGGTCGCCCACCCGTGACACTCCATGGCCGGTCGTCCAGCCGTGACACTCCATGGCCGTTTGACGGATGGTCACCCACCCGCGGTACTCCGGCATTACCGTCCCCGTCAGCTCCCCGTCGATCTGAATCTGCGTGCCGCGAACCGGAGGGCGGGTCGCGGGCATTTCCTCCACGACATCGCTCCGCACGCTCGAAGACACTGCAGAGGACAAGGGAAACCACGATGACGAGACCGTGGATTACCGCTCTCAGACGTCAGCCGCAAATCCCGGCGGCCTATCTGAGGTTCGCCATGCCGAACCGACGCAGGAAGACGGTCGTCCAGTAACCACGCCGCACGGTTCCGGCTCGCGCCATCCTCGTCCAACCCGCTTGAGGTCCCCGTCGAAGTCGCCTGTGGTGTGGGACCTCATCCGCGGGATGCTCCGTTGCCGCCGGCAAAGGCCTCTCGTCTCCGACGAGCGTTCCAAAGGTGCAGGAACACAAAAATGGTCCCCACGCGCCAAGCCGTCCTTCCAGCTCCTTCGACGCGGCTCCAGCAAGCCGCCTCCAGGCCGCCTCGTGCGGGCCGAGCTCTCCAGGCCCCGAGGACGGCGCGAGACCCGGAACGCAGAAAAGCCTGGGAACAGGGCCTGACCCCGAAACGCAAAAGTGGACCCCCGCGCCAGGCCGTCTCCCTCCCGCCTTCGCCGTCCCTCCCGCAGGCCGCCTCATGCGGGCCGAGCCCTCGAGGCTCCGAGAGCGGCGCGAGGGCCGAAACCCAGAAAAGCCCGGGAACGGCAATGCCCGGGAACGGCGCCTGACTCCATAACGCAAAAAGTGGGCCCGTGCCAAGCCGTCCCTACCCGCGTTCGCCGTCTCTCCGGCAGGCCGCCTCGTGCGGGCCGAGCCCTCCAGGCCCGGGAACGGCCCAACGCCCCATAACGCGAAAAAAGGCCCCACGCCCAAGACGTGAAACCCATCACCGCGAACGAGCCGAGCGCTCTGGCGCCCGTAAGCCCTGACCAAGCCCAGCGCGCCACCACCCTCCCGCACAACCCTTCCGCCCCCGACCCCCCGGGAACGACCCGTACCGACCCGTAACGCAAAAGAAGGACCCCAACGCGCAAGGCGCACGACCCAACAACGCAGAAAAGGGCCCCACACACAGCGCGCAAAACCCCACAACGCGCAAGGCCCCGCAACGCGTGAGGTCTCTGAAACGCGGAAAAGGGCCCCACGCGTGTGCGTGGAGCCCTTTTCCGTCTTCAAAGATTGTCCGGCGGTGACCTACTCTCCCACACCCTCCCGAGTGCAGTACCATCGGCGCTGGGAAGCTTAACTTCCGGGTTCGGAATGTAAC
>NZ_JBEZDU010000011.1:0-36397 GCF_040648495.1 Nonomuraea sp. NPDC049129
GCTGCAGCCCGAGCAAGGCCGGCCACCTCTGCAAGGCCATCGCCGTCCTGCAAAATCACCGCGTTGCCCAAGCCGCCTGGGGATGAAAAGGGGTCAGTGTAGCAACCGACCGGTATGTGTAAAGCGGAACAGAAAATCAACACCCAGCCTCGCTTGGACTTGGCTTGCCTTGATATGGTCAGCTATGGCCTACCTGATCAAGGACCAAGCGGCAGGCATTCGGGGCATCGACGACATCATCGCCTCGAATGGGGCACCAGTCTCATCGGTCGGCGATGTCGATCAGTTGCAACTGTGGAATGGGCACCACCGTAAATACTGGAACAACGATGAACGAATGAGCCCGGCTCCGCTCGCCCGCCTCCTCGCCGACAGCCTTGGCCGCGGCCACCGGATTCTCGAACTGGGGTGTGGCAGCGGGAAAGATGCCATCTTCCTGCAGGAACAGGGGCACACGGTCACCGCGACAGACTTCTCAGAGTTCGCCATCGAGGAGAACATACGCTTTCAGGGAGCGTCCGGAGTCAGCTTTTTCGTCCAAGACCTGCGAGCGCCCCTGGCTTTTCCGGACAGCGCTTTTGACGCGGTCTACGCACGACTTTCCTTGCATTATTTCTCTGACACGGTCACCCGGGACATCTTCCGCGAGATACATCGTGTGCTACGCCCGACCGGAAGAATTCTGTTCACCTGCAGGTCTACCGACGACCCGCTCTACGGCGAAGGCGATGAGCTCGGCCCTGACCTTTTCCGGAGCGAAGGCCAGGTCAGGCATTTCTTCAGTGAAGAATACACCCGGCGCGTCCTTGCCGAGGAGAGCTTCACGATTGACAGCCTTATGCTACGCGACGAGCTCATCTACAATCATCGCGCCAGCGTCGTGCAAGGCTTCGCACGCCGCTCGCAAGGCTAAGAACGTAGTTTTTTCCTGGCATTGAGCAATTGGTCCCGGACCGAGAGGGCATCGGCCCAACGAACGGAATCACGCCAGTTCCATACAGCCTTGGACCCGGCCACTTGGGAGACCAAACGTCGGAGGTATTGCGTGACGCAGGCGGGGGCGTGCACTCCATAAGCAGGACCCGCATCCCGGCCGAACATGAGGTAGGCACGGCCGGCCAGGCTTTCGAGCGCGTCCTCATATGAAGTGAACGACTCGACATTCGGGTAGTCGTGAGCGACGAGTGGGAAGATGTCGACGTCCCCCGGGACCAAGTGCAGGTGGGCGTGGTCGATGCACGCTCCCGCATGCCGCGCGAAACTCTCCGCGCCATGCTCGAAGTAGGTGATCGGACCGTACACGCCCCTGAGTTTCGATTCAGCGTCACGTTTGACCGCTTGGAGTTCGTCGCGTTCGGCTTTCGAGAGGCCCGCAAGTGAGGGCATATGGCGATCGGTGATGATGAGCAGGTGCCCTTCCGCGAGCGGCGCGGTGTCGAGAACGACTGAGAACGATGCGCTTCGGAAGATGACCTCATCGCCATTTTCGGCGTGAAAGAAATGCTCCCAAACGGGCGAACGCCCCTCCGCCGACAGGACGCAGAAAGGGCAATCGAGAGTCCTGTTATAGATGACCATGTGACACCACCCTAAATAGAATATCGGTCGTCCGACTTCGATCTTCACTTGTCGATAGTTACTCTGATACGGGGCGATGCGATCTCAGGAATAGTACTCGGATTGCCACCTTGAGATGGCTCGGGGGCTATATTTATCACTTCCCCGGCAGCTGAATTGCGACGGCGCACATGATGGCAACGCCGTCGGACGGCGATGGCCTGATGCCGGCCAAGGCCGCTATCAGGCCGTCCACAAGGATTAATAAGGGGCCACAGCACTTCGGGTAAGCATTCACGTCGTCCGCACGGGCAAGGCCGAAGCGTTCTCATGTTGAAAGACCGTGAGCTGGGCGTGTGTGATCCGCGGCCTGCCTGGAGGGGCAGGGCGCGCATCACTCGTTCGATCGCGTCCGACGCCTGCCGGGGTCGACACGTCCGGGTCAACGGAGTACGCGTCAGACCCTCGCACGCCGTCCGGGGCGGTGACGAGGTCCGACTGCGGCACGAGGGCCACGAACGCATAGTGGCCGTCTCCCGGATCATCACTGAGCGCGTCGGCGCCACTGCGGCCCACCCCGGAAGGCTGCCGGCGCCGTCACCGCAAGCGACCGAGACCAGGCATGGATGAAACCCGCACGGTGCGGGCGTTGAACCCTTCGCACGCGAGTCGGCCGATTTAGGGACGGATGACATGCCTCTTGAAGGTGAGTACGAACCCAGCACCGCGCAGTGGGTGCGTGAGCAAGTGGAGCTGTACGAGAGCTCCGGCGGTACCAAGGGCACGACCTTGATGGACACGGGATTGCCCGTCGTTGTGCTGACCAACCTGGGCGCCGAGACCGGCAAGATCCGCAAGACGCCACTGATGCGTGTGGAACATGAAGGTCGATACGCCGTGGTCGCCTCGCAGGGCGGCGCTCCCAAGCACCCCGTCTGGTACTTCAACCTCAAGGCCGAGCCCCGTGTGGAGCTTCAGGACGGCCCGGTCAAGCAGGACATGAGGGCCCGTGAAGTGACTGGCACGGAGAAGGCCGAGTGGTGGGAGCGTGCGGTGGCGGCGTATCCGCCGTATGCCGACTACCAGAAGAAGACGGATCGGGAGATCCCGGTGTTCGTGCTGGAGCCGGTCGAAGTCTGACAGCCGGGAAAGCCTGCCCCACTGGGCGCCTGCCACCGCGTCCACCAGCAGCTGTGAGTCCCGCCGCGCTCGCCCTCGCGGCGGGACTCCTGCGTGCCTCTTGCGGCGGCCCCTCACGGGCGGCGCCACGTTAGTGATCGCTCTGTTCGATGCCCTTTGATTAACCGGGTACAAGCCTGGACCGGCTAATTGACGCTGCGTCCGGTGGCACGCCAGTCCAGCCCGTACTCGAGGGCCCGAGGGAAGCCCAGCATCCACGCGGCTACCGGTCCCCAGACATATCGTGATCCAATGGCTTTATCCGATCTCGATCGCGAGATGGTCCTGGCGGCTATCGAGGAGTACGACCAACTGGGTCGCGACGTCTTCCTGCAGCGGTACGGCTACCGAGAAGCACGCGACTACTTCATCATCCGCAACGGCCGCCGCTACGACTCCAAGGCCATCGCTGGTGTAGCACACCGCGGTGTCGACGGGCATCCGCTTCGCGCTTCGGAGTTCTCCGGAGGGGCCGCAACGGTCGGCAGGGTCCTTGGCCACCTCGGATTCCTCGTCACTTCGCGCGAAGACGCGTCGCCTGCCGCGGCATTCCTCGAAATGCTCAGAAATCTCGACACCGCCGTCTCGAACGGCCGCCCTAAACGGCACCAGCCGCTCACCTTGCTGTGGGCCCTCGGCCGCGCCGCACACCGAGCGGAACGCCTTGTTCCTTGGGATGCCACGCGGGCCGAGATCAGCGCACTCATCAGAGAGTTCGGCCTGCCGGGCGACCGGGCTACGCCTGAATACCCGGTTTTGAAGCTCACGCACTTCGGGTTTTGGACGCTGCCCGACCACCCGGAACCGCCTCGCCCCAGCGGCAGCCCACCTCTGGAGTGGATGAGCAGAAACCAGCCGGTCTCCGGTCTGCGCGAGTGGGTGTACGACCTGGTGACGGAGGACCAGGCGGTACGGTCCCAAGCAAGCGCGTACCTCTTGAGCAGGTACTTCCCAGATGTGGATCAGAACGCGTTGCTCATACGCGTTGGTCTGAGCGACCTCGACAATGAGCCGCTCCCGCCGCACGACGATGTCCGTACACCGGAACGCCGCCCGACCACGGTCAAGCGGATCGTCCGGGACAGCGCGCTCTCACTGCTGATCAAGACCCTGCACGATCACACCTGCCAGATGTGCGGGGTCCAGCTGCTGCTCCCTAACGGACCGTACGCCGAGGGTGCGCATATCCGCCCGCTCGGCAGCCCGCACGACGGCAACGACGTGATCGGCAATCTCCTCTGCCTCTGCCCCAACGACCATGTGCTCTTCGACCAGGGCGCAATCATCGTCCAGGACGACCTCACGGTGATCAACCGGCTCACCGGCGAGTCGAGGGGCCGCTTGCGCACCGTTCCCGGGCACGACGTCGATCCGCAGTATCTGACGTACCACCGCAGTTTGTACTGACTCATAACACGCGCTCAGCCGACGATCGGAGTTGTCGGATCTCTCAGCCACGAGTCTCCTGCGACGAACCCAACAGTCGCGGCCGAGGTGAGACACGAACATAAGCTGGCCTCGCCCGAGATGATCAACACCCACATACGTTCGGCCACCTCGCGGTGCCACGGGCCGGCGTATGACTCACGAGGAGACGACGTCTGGTCCCTGCGGCGGATTCGATAGATGCCGCCGCAGGCCAGGAGCTCGTAAACGACCGTGCTGCACGAGCAGGTGTATTCAAGGATCCGGCAGCGGGACGGCTTGTCCGTGGTCCACTCCAGGAGGGTCTTCGGACCGTCTGTCCGGTGGGGTGGGTGCGGAGCGAGTCCAGGGCACGGCCATGTCTTCGTCACCAGACTTGTGGGTGGGGCCAGGACTTCAGCCGCTCGCTTCGAGTCCGTCATGACCTCAACGCGCCTCATCCAGCCCTCCAGGCTGCTGCCCGATCTTCAGTAGGGCCCAGACGATCTTCCCGCCCGTGCTCGGCCATCGGTAACCCCACTCCGCGGCTGTCTTGTCGACCACCTGCAGCCCTCGTCCGCCCACCTCCGAGGCGCTGGGATGGCCGATTCTCGGCGGCTTAAGGCTGGGATCCCACACCTCTATGACCACGTCATTGGACGTCCGGTGGAGGGCGATCCACACGTGTCGATCACACTCGGCGAGCATCCCGAACGTCTCGTTTTCTGCTTCCGGAGCAATTTCGCATAGCTCGATGGCCTTTATGCCATTGGTCACCAGCTCGCTGCCGATGAGCCGGGCGTCGTCGATCAGCTCCTCGCATCCCCAGCTCTCCAGTACCAGCGCGACATACCTACGCGCGATCGACACAGATACCGGAAAAGCTGGCAGCTCAATGCAGTTGTGTTGATTCGCCCCTTTCTTCACCGTCCCATTCATATCGTGTCCTCGACAACGACCGTGTGAATCCACACCCGCTGAGGCCAGCGACGACTGCATGTCCCATTCATGCCCCGCACCGCCTCCCGCCTGCCGATCAAGCTCCGGATGTACGAGCCGGGAGACCTCTCTACGAGCCGAGCAGTGCGCGTCCATCTCGCCGACCACCTCCGCATGGGACTGGAAATCCGTTCACCGCACGCGACGGAAGCCCTGTCTTTCGCTGCGTGGAACCCAAGCATGAGCAATATCGGCGAACAGCGGAGCCTCCACCTCACGAAACTGGACGACAAAAGGAGGCGCAAAGCCTGTATTATCTGTCACGCACCTGTCGTTCTATTACTGCAGCCCGGGATATTCCATGGGCGACTGGCATGATGATCGGAGGGCAGGGTGGATACCGACAACAGCGATCAGATGTCACCGCGGGCGCGCTTCGCTTCCGACCTGGAGCGCTACCGGAAGAAGGCGAAGCTTTCTCAAATATCACTAAGCGTCCGGATGCGATGCCATACCTCTCTTATCAGCCATGTCGAACGAGGGCGCCGGACGCCGACACTGGAGTTCGCCGAAGCGGCCGATCAGGCTTTCGACCTTGACGGACATTTCGCAAAGCTATATAGGCAAATAACCCATTCACCCGCCCTCGGGTGGTTTGCACGCTGGGTGGAGGAGATAGAGCCGCAGGCGATCATCCTTCAATCGTGGGATCCGCTCCTGGTACCCGGACTACTCCAGACCCCGGAGTACGCGCGAGCGATCTTCTCCACGACGTCCCCTCCCGACCGGGCGGAGGAACGGGTTCAGGCTCGTACGCGACGCATGCAGATCTTCGACAGTCCCACCCCGCCGGTCTTCCTGGCATTGATCGAAGACAGCGTGCTGCATCGTCCGATCGGAGGGCCAGAGATCCTCTTGAACCAGCTTCGCCACCTGCAAGAGCTCTCACGGCATCCACGAATCACTGTCCAGCTAGTGCCTACCACTGCTGGTTGCGTGGCTGGCACGATGAGCGCGTTCGCGCTGGCACGTCTACGCGACGGCTCTGAGGTTGTCTCAGCCGACTCGGTCCTGTCTGGCCAAGTCACCGGCGATCACGATGCAGTCGTGCAGCTCAAGGTGAGATATGACAACATCAGAGCGGACGCACTTCCACATACCGTGTCGCAACAGGCCATAGAGGATGCGATAAAGAAATGGGCGAACTGAATCTTGACAAGGCGGAGTGGCGCAAGGCGACCGCCAGCGGTGACAACGGCCAATGCGTTGAAGTGGCAACCAATCTGCCCAACGTCGTAGCGGTGCGCGACAGCAAGAACCCCACCGGGCCTTCCTTGATCTTCACGCGCGATCAGTGGGCGGCGTTCCTGCATGGAGCGGTCGAGGGCGAGTTCAACGTCTGACCCTTAGGAAGCCCTCGGCGCCATCCCCTGTCAGCGCCAGCACCAGGGCCGAAGCGTTCTCAGGTCGTGAGACCGAGTAGGTGCATGCCATCGGCTGGGTGGCTGCGGTAGTAGTCGGCGGCGGAGGCGATGTTGGTCCAGCCGAGCAGGCGGGCCAGGCCGATGGCCAGGTTGCGCAGGCTGGCCATGATGCGGGGTGCGGTGCCGGTGCGGACGCGGGAGGCGTCTTCGCGGTAGGTGACGTCGCGGATGTGGTGCAGGGCTTCGATGCTCCAGTGGCCGCGGATCAATGCGGCGAGCTGAGTGTGGGTGATCCGGCCTGGTGGCAGGCTCGTGATCGCGTAGATCGTGACGATGGTGGTCTTGCCGGTCCTGCGGTCGGTACGGCGGCGTTTGACCTGGATGGCCTGGGCGGCGTGGGGAAAGGGCAGGCCGGGCCGGACGGTGCAGATCTTCATGCGGCGGATCTCGCGGCGGCCGTGGCCGGTCTCGTCGGTGCGGTCGTTGAGGATGGCCTCGCGCCAGGGTAGGGCCTTGAGCCTGCGCAGGAGCGTGGGCTGGTTGCCCTTGACGACGAAGAGGTAGTGGCCGCCGGCCGCGATGATCTGCTGGGCGTGGTCGTGCTGGGTGTGCAGGGCGTCGGCGGTGATCACCACGCCGGTCAGGTCCAGGCTGCGCAGCAGGGGTGTGAAGGCGGGGATCTCGTTGCTCTTGGCCTCGATCTGGCGTTGGGCCAGGACGGTTTGAGTGTCGTGGCGGATGGCGGCCAGCAGGTGGACTACGCCGTCGTGGGTGCGGCTGCCGCGCAGGGTCTTGCCGTCCACGGCTAGGCCGAGCAGGGGCGTTCGGGTGGATGTCGCCTGTTCGGTGGATGTTGCCTGTTCGGGTGGCTGGCAGGCGGCCAGCGCGGCGAGGTAGCCGCAGGTCACGGCGTCGAAGGCGTCGCCGTCCAGGCGGGCCAGCAGCCGTCCCAGGGTGGAGGCGGCCGGTCGCGTGGTGGCCGGAAGGCCGAGTTGGATGCGCAGTCCGGGGTCGTACCCGGCGATGAACCTGGCGAGCTGCGCCAGTGATGTCGCTCCGCTGAGGACGGCGAGGAGGGTTAAGGCGAGGAGTGGTCCGAGCCGGTAGCGGCGTCCTCTGCGGCTGCGGGGGTCGGGCACGGTGTCCAGTACCGCGGCCAGGGTGGGCAGGTCGATGGCCGGGTCGGTGAGGGTGACGTGCTCCAAGTGGCGACAGAGCACGTCGATCGGGGATGATGGCACGCGAACGCGGCCCCTGTTCTTGATCGACTGGCTAGACACCGCCGATCATCAGGGGTCGCGTTTGTCATCTCCGCACCGGGGCGCCCTTACTCGGCCACTCGACCCAGGGGTGCAGCAGTCTCACCAGCCGAGAACGCAACGGCCTTGGCGCCGGCACCGGCTGGATGGACGATCTGGAGCGCCGGCCGCATCAGCAACAGGCCGTCGCGCTCCTTACGCGTACGTCAGGCACCTTGCGTCGGACTGCGTCATTTGTCTGGTGGGTAGCCGTCAGGTTGGCACTTGAACATCTCGGCGAACCGCCGCTGGGCGATTTGCATGAGCTGAATGAGGTCGTGGTCCTGGTCTCGTGCGGGGTTCCGTTTGACGGTGATTGCGATGAGCGAGTTTTTGGATCCACAGCGGAACCAGGCTTCCACCGTCCGGTACGGATTGAATCGGACCTCGAAGTCAACGATCAATCCCTTGCCCAGTTCTCTGGGCAGTTCGGCCGGATTGCTCTTCTGCGCCCAGTCGAGGTATTGCTCGATGGTCCTCCGGGAGCGTGAGACGTCGTAACTTGTGAAGAAGAGGCTCTGCTTTTCATTCGAGATGCCGCAGTCATACCCGACAGGATCGCGTTTGGCCTCACCCGCCTTGTAGGGACCGGTGTGGTCCGTCAGATCGGCCGATGAGCGGTGGCGTAAACCCACGCGGGCACCAGAGCGTCAGATGGGGCGACTAGAGATCGCTGTCGTTGCTCATCGCTGAAGTGACGCAAGCATCACGATGGCAGGTCAGAGGGCCGTTCCACACCCAGCACGGGAGCGCACTATATGGCAGGTAACTCGAAGGCCGCCGGATGCCTCACACTCTTTGCGATCCTGGCCGTCGTGGGCGGTTGCATGCGGCTGTTCGGCTACGAAACCGAATCCGAAAAAGCTGCAGCCATAGCCGAGACCGCGCGAGCAGCCGGCCTGCCGGATCTGGTCGGCAAGTCCCTCACCGAGGCTCAGAACACCGCCCGGACGATGGACATCCGCTTGGACGACGAGGGCATCGGCATGATCAGCTCCTGTCACGACAAGACCGACTGCATCATATTCCGGATGTCTCCCAAACCGGGCGCCGTGGTGGAAAAGTTCGGAGAAGCGTCGGTCACGTGG
This sequence comes from Nonomuraea sp. NPDC049129, assembly GCF_040648495.1. Lineage (NCBI taxonomy): Bacteria > Bacillati > Actinomycetota > Actinomycetes > Streptosporangiales > Streptosporangiaceae > Nonomuraea > Nonomuraea sp. NPDC049129. Next base: position 8,890 of record NZ_JBEZDU010000011.1, read on the forward strand.
GCGACCAGCGAGGAGCGAACCTGGTACAACAAGCATCGAAAGATGCCGAAAGTGGTGGGCTGGTCAGAGGAGAAGGCGGAGCGCTTCTTCGAGCCCGTTGAAGCAGCAGTCGACGATACGGCCACACGGGAGAGCCGAAAGGTGCCCGCCGGGAAGCATTTGGTGCTAGCGCAGTCCCCGAAAGCCGGAAAGCCGTTGAAACTGGGTCAGAAGATCAAGCTCGTGATCGGCTACAACTACGAGTCGTCCACCAGCACTGGGGACACGAGATACGGCAACACGGATATTGACGTACACGTCGGCGACGGAGGCGAATCGCGATTCTGCAGCCGACGCTGGTGGTGCTAACGGGCCGCTCTCCGTCGTCGGGCAGCGCCCACGATCAGCACCGTAGCCTGCGCGCCCCACAGTGACGATGCCGCCGGAGCAACTGACCGCTAGGAGATGTGGAAGGGTTAACCAGAGCTGGTGTCGCGGAGTGGACCGTACGCCTTGAGCAGTTTCTTGAGCTCGAGCTTGGTAGCGCTGAACGGGACAGGGCGGTTGCCTTGTCCCTGAAAGTGGCCGAGGGCTTACAGGAGGGGCGGCTTGTGTGGTGCGCGCTCGCCACCTCTGGTCCAACACCGTGCCGGCTCTCCGGAGTGCATCGACTGGCTCGACCAGTCGGTCATGCTCCGCCGCGGCAACGGGCGACCGGACTGGCAACCGCTGACCAACTTCACCCTGTACGTCGCCCATACTCCGCTGGCGATGGAGAACTACCTCAAGGCCCGAGTTGCGGAAGAGGGGGCAGCCAGTCGAATCGAGCGTGCCACCAATGCCGCTTCAGTAGTTCCACTCGACGAAGCTCCGAGCGTCCCTTATCGTCACATTGATCCCACAGATAGTCGTCCACAGAGATCCAGGGTTTCCGGATGATGGCGACACAGGAACAGATCAGCGCCGCTCGGCGCACGATCGAGCAGTTACGCGACCAGCATGCCAATGACCTGCGTAAGCTCATCGGTCTGCTCCAAAGCGGCGCGATGAAGGGCAAGGCAGCGGACAAGCTTGTCGAGGACTGCCAAGCCTGGGAGGCCGCCTACAAAGGCGTCTTTCACCGGGCACTCGCATTGCTCGAATCCACACCCGTGACCCCCGGCTCCGCCGAGTCGCCCACCGACCTCCTAGGACGCGGGCGGGGACAACTTCCCTTTCGCACCGATCCCGGGGCGCCTCGCTGATGAGCCCGCATCCGACACGCATCGGTATAGACCCGGCGCTGATGAATCAGCTGATCAACGAGATTCGGCGACTAAAGCAGTCGTGGCCTGAGATCGACAACCAGATCGGCAGCGCCTTGCGCGCAGCCGACACGAGCATGTACGGACCAGGCATGTTAAGGGACATCAGCTTCCAGATCGGTGAGCGAATTCCCGATTTACAGCGACGCCTGGACCTCATCATCGCGACCCAGAAGATCGGACTCGACAAGGGTGTGGTTTGGGCGGATGAGTCGCTCTGGGTGTCGAACTCACCCACCAGCGGTGCGGCAGCGGCCAAGCAGGTAGCCGACGAGTTGCGCGCCGCGCGACAAAACTTCCCCTTCCTACAGCGGCCTCTCAGCGCCAGGACGCTCGATGCGCTGGAGAAGCATCAGCATGATCCGTACTTTGCCATCGCGTTCGCTAAAGAGATGCCACCTGAGGAGCTCAAAGAGCTCCTCAGAGACCTCGATCAGTCTCAAGCAACCATGCTCATCGGCAAGGATGACAAAGGGCCTGAGTCTGACGCACAGCGACTTCTGAGCACTCTCGGAACCATATTAGGAACGGCGTCGCGCGGAGTCGGCGACATGAGGTTGCCAAAGGGCTACGGCGACCAGTTGATCAGCAACAAGGATGTTCGAGACAGCTCCACGGTAAACGAACTGCTGAGACACGGCGCCTTCGATGACGCATTTCTGCGCGACCTGGCGAACAAGGTATATGACAACACGCAGAAGAGCCCTGGTGATCGAGGAGACATAATAGGGTTTGGCTCAGGCCTGGCAGCGGCTCTGGCCAACAATCCTAGGGTTGCGCAAGATTTCTTCGCCGACCAAGCGCGAAAACCGCTCGCTTTCTTGATGCGGAACAACCGTTGGGATGACGGCGGCCGAGAGATGGGACGAGCAATCGAAGCCGCCACTACCACGTATCGGGACCATGCTGAACCTCCGGAAAGTTCTCGAGGGTACAAGTCAGCCTTGATCGCCTCATGGGCAGTGCACTTCTGGGCCGACAACAAAGCTCAGTGGGCGCTTCCAAAGACACAACTAAGCGCAGCACGCGTCCTGTCCGCCTACATCAGCGACGTTAATCGAATCCCCGGAAGCAGCCCCAAAGAAACCATGGGCGTTACACCCCTGGCTGACTCGGATCCAAATCTGCCGGGCCAGCAGCCGTACGGCGCCCAGTTCGAACGCAAGGCTCTCCAAGATATGATGACGTGGGCATTTGGTGACCCCCAGGCGCTCAAGACGGTCACCGAAGCTCACGGCAGATACAGCCTGAAGGTTGTAGACACACAAGCAAACCAAATTGAAGAGGCAAGCACCAAAGCATTCAAAGAGTGGCAGAGAAGCCATCCCAACGCCACCAAGTCCGAGCTTGTCGAAGAGTGGCAGAAAACTCTCGAAGCGGGCATGGTCAGCGCCACAGCCGAAGAATTCAAGGCCAAGGTTTTCAATCTGAGCAGGTCCCTCTACCTCGTAGTAGACGCAGGCAACCTTTCCGACATTAATAAGGCAGATCGGAAGGACGAATCCTACGAGGCGTTTAGTGACGCGATCATAAATACGACAAAGATGGTCCTCACGCCCGCCGGAGACGAAGTCGTTGCGGGATACGAGGGCATGCAGGACAGCCTTGATGACGCCTTCAAGTTCGAGGAAGGCAAGAAAGCACGAGCCCAAGCCGGATCTACACTGATCGAAAGTCAGAACTTGTTCAAAGATCTTGTCGCGGGCGCAATGCTACGACACGGGCTGTTCGGCGAGGGTTCAACCCCGGGCGGCACACACCCGCACGCCTTCCGCAACTACGCCAAAGATTCACCGGGAGACTTCCTCAGTAAGGACGGACAGCTCAAGCCGCGGAGCACCATGGACGCCACAGAGGATTTCGCATATACAGAATGGCTAGGGCAATCGAAAGCGTCGCGGATCTTCAACGGCATCGATTCCTCGGTCCGAAGCGGATTCACTCCCCCAGGGTCGCCACCAGATCCGAAGGCGGACGAATGAGCAGTCGCGTCTTGCTGTCAGCCGCCCTCGCCGCTCTCCTGCTCACGGCTGGCTGCTCATCCCCTCCCGTACAACAGGATCGGCGTCCGTTGGGCAACGTAACCGCCGAGCCTCGTGAATGTGGCCTCATCTCCCGCGATGCCATTGCTCGCGCCACAGGCTTACATGACTTCTATGCGGATGGCACGGACTCGATAGCGCACTTCGCGTACTGCCAAGTGACGAGAGCGCCGGACGCTTCAGAGCCCGCATGGATGTTGATAGAGCTGCGAGCTCCGATGGCTACGTCCATCCAGAGCCTCGAAGCCACCAAGGCAAGCGACAAGGGAGTGTCTCTGCCGAACGGTCTAGGGCCTGGGTTCAGCGCCTTGATCAAGGATGAGGAGGGGACCCCGGTGGGCGCCTACGCGCTTACCTGGGTGCCTGATGGGTCCAAACTGCTTTCCGTCAAGATCGCACGAGGCGCGCCTGGTCGGGACATTCGCGCCGACGCCGTCGAGTTCGCCAAGCAACTCAAGCCCTTCCTCTTCTCCTCCTCGTCAGGCTGACTCCCAGCAGTCTGAGTGCCGCATCTTCCGTTGACCGCGCGCAAACGTGGGGTGAGACATTCGTCGACCTGCACCGCGCTGGCAACGGGCTGTTTCATCGTCGCTTCTGCACCGACCAGGCCGCGCCTGAGGAGATCGCCCGGTAGGTGATGGACGCCATGGTCGAAGAGCAGGTGCCACTGCTGGGTTACTGCACTTGACCAGTCAAGATCTGCACCCACAGATCCCTGGCATCTCGGGCCGACAGCCAGGCACTCTCCACGGCTTCTGATGGGCCCTCGCCGGAGATGCGCCGGACGAACCAGAGCCCGCCCGACGTACACAGCTCGAAGATCGGGCGCTGACAGCTGCACGTGTGCTCGCGCAACCGTATCCGATTCGCCCGTGGCCGGCTCTGCTCCCAGCCCACCGGCTCGGCCTGCACATGCGGAGCTGCTATGTGCAACCCGTGGTAGTCGGCCAGGAGCGTCCAGGTGACCACGACATCACCGCCCGGCGCACTGGTCGTGGAGCAGCGCCACAAACGTCGCCGCATCATCGGCGCTCACCGTCTGGTGAAGGCCCGCATCGATCTGCGCGTTGCGGAGCCGGACACCGCGCCTGGTGGCATAGAACACGCCCGCGTCACTGCTGAAGAGCGACCAGGCCGGAAACGCCGCGCGAAGTACGTCGAGGTCATAGGTGCGCATCGCCATGGCTTCACTCTAACCAACCCTGTACATGCCTGTCCATGCCATGACAAGACATGGGTTGGAACGAGTTGTATGTCCAGATATTCCTATGGTTAGAGAGTGATTGAGTTCGAGCCCGATCGCTTCAGGTGGGAGCAGATCGCCGACACCCTCCGCCGGCGAATCAGCGACGGCACCTACCGGCCCAAGCACCTACTGTCCGAGGTGCAGCTCATGCAGGAGTTCGGCGTGGCCCGCGGCACCCTCCGCAAGGCCATGCAGCGGTTGCGCGAGGAGAAACTCATCTACACGATCCCCAACCTGGGCAGCTTCGTCGGCCAGCGCACCGAACCCAGTAACGAGAACCCCACGGCCGGCCAGCCTTCCGCGGAGTAGGCGCCGAGGCGTGCGCCGACGATCGACTTCCACGACAGCCCACAGACGCCCGCACCGAACAACCTCATGCCCTCAGTCAACGTCGTGATAGCCAACGACGCCAGCGAGGTACTCCTCCGTTCCTCCCACGGTCAACAGGGAGCGCGGTCTTCGGGGTCGGAGCCAGCGGGACCTCCCGATGACGCTGTCCGAGCGCAGCCGAGAATGACGCTCGGCGATAGGGCGGCTGCCCCGGTAGTCACCGTGCCTGCCCGCTAAGGATCTGCATCCACAGCGTCCGCGCAGCGCAAGCGGACATCCACGCATTTTCAAGGACGTCCGCAGGCTCCTCGAACGGGTAATGCCGTACGAACCACAGACCGCCGGCCGTGCAGAGCTCGAACATCGGGTACATACAGGCGCACGTATGACCGCGAACCCGCAGCCGGTCAGCGCGAGGCAGGCTCGGCGTCCACTCCACTCGGACGGCCCCTTTTTGCGGAGCCGCCACATGCGGACCGTGATAGTCGAATTGCGGCGGTAGACAGCTCATGATCTCACCGCCATCCGAGTCTGGTCCTGGAGCAACGACACGAAAGTCTCCGCGTCGTCCGCACTCACGGTCTGCCGCAGACCCTTGTCGATATCGGCATCCCTGAGGTGGACACCGCGCAGGGTCGCGTAGAACACGCCCGCGTCGCTACAGAACAGCGACCAGGCCGGGAACGCCGCGCGAAGAACGTCAAGGTCGTAGGGCTCGTGTGAAGCCTGTTCAGGTGACATGCGACGACCGTAGAAGCCGTAGCGTAAGCGAAGAGACACACTCTGTATCCCTTCGCTCCTGTCAGATCATCAGGCCGATATGGTCCGCGAGTTCCCGCGCCTGCGGCCGCAGCGCGGCCGGGCCCGTCTCACACAGGTCGAGGGTCATCCGGCGCGCGTAGCCGTTGTAGCGGATGGTCTCCGGTGTAGCTTGGTACGCGAACTGCAGCGTACCGAAGACCGCCGCGTGGTCTCGCTGCAGCAAGTGGGCACGGGCCACCTCGATCAGATGCCGGCCGCGTCGCGGACGAGACGGAATAGGTACGGACTCGGCGTGGTCGCTCTGCCGCGCGGACTCCCCACCCTGATGGAGCTCAACCGCGATGGTGACGGCGTGCGGACGCATGATCACCCGCGAGAACGAGGTCCACGGCTGGTAATAATCGTCAGGAAGCCGATCCGCGACCCGCGCCGCCTCATCCCAATGCCGCCACGCATCACCGACGTCGCCGGTACGTGCCGCGGTGAACGCCAGCTCGAACAACAACGCCCCCCACATGGCGAGCAGGTCCGTACCCGGGTCGTCCATGTGCGACTCGATGGCTGCCATCCCCTGCCTGTTGATCTCATGCGCGGCGTCGAAGTCGGCAGCTTCCCGATGCACCTGAACTAGGAACCACACCGCACACGACAACGCCAGCGGATCCTCTGACTCCCGCGCGGCGGCCAGCGCCCGATCGGCCACCCGCCACAGCAGGTCCGGCGCGGGCTGGTAAGCGACGAACATCTGAGTCAGGCCATAGGTCTCCGCGAGCAGCGCCTGGGCGGTGCGCCGGTGCTCGCCTCGGTACATCCAGGCGGCCAGCTGGGCGTCGCGAATCAGGTCGGGGAGCAGATCACCGAGGGCAGTGCGATGATCGGGAGAGGCATGCCTGATCCGCCACGCCGCATCGAGTCGTGCCCGAAGGCTGGTGAGCGGCTGCACGGTGCCGCGCGGCTGGATCGGTACAGCATTGACGGCCTCTCGGACAGCGCTCAGCGCCGGATGGCCGGAACCGGTGAACATCCGCACAGGTATGGACTGGTCGCCAGTGAGCTCGCTTAGGTCGCGTACGCGCAAGGCCTCAGCGAGTTGCAGCAGGATCGGCAACCGGGGATTCTGCTGGCGGCGGCCGTGCTCAACGGGATTCGGCTGATGCTTTACACCGTGCGCTGCCCGACCCTTGCCCGGCCGAGCCAGATCTGGCGCCCGCACGCGCCCAGGTTGCCGCTCGGGGGCGCTATGCGCTCGAACTCCACCGCTACCGGCACCGCTGCCGCTGGCATGGCGCGACCGCCAGACGCCTACGGTGCCAGAGCGGGGTGGGCAGGCGGGGCCGGTGTGTCGTGTCACAGGGTTGTGAACCGCTGGGCTTCCAGGAGTGCGGCTCGGGCACCGTAGGTGTCGGCGACTCGTGCGGCGAGCGTGGCGATCGCGAGGTGTCGTGGTAGTGCGGCGTTGAACTTCAGTCCGCTGAGAGCCTTCTCCTCTATGTCAGGCATCCGAAGCCGCTGGGCAAGACCAGTAGTCGCTGAACGCCACTCCTCAAGACCGATATCGCCTCTCAGCCTCAGGTAGAGATCGTCGGCACGCTGTGACTGATCGGCCAGACTTTCGAGCGTGGCCTGCAAGGTGACATTCGCGCCATAGCCCGCCCAGGTCCACCACCGCAAGTCCCCCAAGGAAGTGCGGACGATGAGGGTTCCGCCGGGGTGGACGGTCTCAAGGTTATCTTCGCGAACATGGGCGAGCACGTCGGCAGCCCGGCGACTCAGTCGCACTGGAGGATCCTCACCGAGAAGGACGTCCCGCATGGCACGGGCCACAGCGAATGACGCACCCCCGATCCCCGATGACACCCAGCGTGCCCGTCCGCCGCCGCCCTCATGCGGCTCGACGAAGCATCGCCGACGTTTCCAGTCGATCCAGGTGACCCGCCAAGTGTGACCAGCCAGCAGGATCAGTCTTGGCCCATCCACCGAGGCTGTCAGCAGGGATGGATCGGTCTTACCGATCTCCTCGCGTCCATTCAGGACGGTGAATTCCGGCGGTGCTGTGAATACGGCGGTGAGTTCCATGAAATGCCGATGGCCGAACCGTTTTTCGGCCTCCGGCCCGATGAACCACAGCGGCCCGTCGGTTTCCAGGAACCCGTCAGCGACCAGGTGCTTCGCCACCGGCAGCGTGGACGGGCCGAACAGGTCAAGGCCGTTCCACCACTCCTGCCAGAGCTCGGCGCCGATCCGGTGTTCCTGTAGTGCGAGGGCGAGGATCTGCTGGGCCACGATGTGCTGAGGCGCGGGCGGCGGCTCGATCGGCTCCACGTACCCTCGGCCCCATAGAAGTAGCAGCCCGGCGCAGGTGAGCAGGTCGTCCCCGGTCAGTGCCAGGAACAGACAGTTTCGGGAGGTTCCCGCCCTGCGTCCGGTACGGCCCAGCCGTTGGAGAAATGACGCCACCGAGGGTGGCGCGTTGATCTGGATGACCCGGTCAAGGTCCCCGACGTCGATGCCCAGCTCCAGCGTGGACGTGGCTACGATAACGCAGTCCCGCGACTCGGTGAAGGCCTGTTCGGCCCGTCGCCGCTCGTTCATCGACAACGACGCGTGCGACAGGAAGACGGTCACGCCGAGCTCCCTTAGCGAGGCGCCGAGCTGCTCGACAAGCCTTCGGGAGTCGCAGAAGACGAGTCGCTTCTGCCCGCGGTGCAGCGCTGCGATCACTCGGGCCGCGTTCGGCACCGAGCCCACGTAATCCAGCTGCACGTCCGGCGGCGCCGAACCATCGCTGTCAACAGCAACCACCTGGGCTGGCCGCTTCGATGCCCCCTGCAACCAGGACAGCAGTTCAGGCGGGTTGCCGACGGTGGCCGAGAGCCCGAGCCGCTGAATCGGCCGTCCGCACAGATGTGTCAGCCGTTCCAGCACGCACAGGAGATGCCAGCCGCGGTCGTCGCCGGCGAAAGCATGCACCTCGTCCACGACGATGGCTTGCAGGTCCGCGAACCACGCATGGTGGTTCACTTTCGCGCTCACCAGCATGGACTCCAGGGACTCCGGCGTGGTGAGGAGGATGTCGGGCGGATTGCGCAGGATCGCCTGCCGCTGAGCCGTGGTCACGTCTCCGTGCCAGAGCGCCACCCGGCGTCCCAGCCATCCCGCGTAGATCTCCAGCCTTGGCAGGAGATTGTTGAGCAGGGCCTTGAGTGGACAGACGTACAGCAAGGACAGTCCGGTCCAGCCCTCCACCTCCATACGTGACAGCAGGGGGAAGATGGCTGCTTCGGTCTTGCCGCCCGCGGTGGGAGCCAGTAGCAGTGCGTCGCTGCCGTCGAGTACCGGCGCGACCGCGGCGGCTTGTAGAGGCCGCAGACCAGGCCACTCCAGGGTGTTGACGATGTGGTGCTCCAGTGAGGGATGCAGCCTCACGGCAGGTCGAGCTCCACGTCGTCCACGCTGGTCGCCCGCATGGAGGCTGCCGCCACGTTCCGCTCCACCTCGGTCAGCTCGTTCGAGGACACGGTCAGCGCATAGTCACGGCGAGGATCGAAGTCCTCGAACTCCTCCACTCGATCCAGTACCCCATCGACCAGTTTCCTGAGGAAGAGCCGGGGCGCCACCCCGACCTGGCCACCGAGGTTCCCTGTGACGGCCATTGCCAGAGTCTGAACATAGGAATCATCCACGACAGCAGCGATCCGGGACGGGGCCGAGGATCCAGCCGCATAGAGATCTCGTACGGCACAGCCGAGTCGTACCAGCTTCGGCAGGTCGAAACCGGCCAGCCGGATCTGCACCGAACGTGGGGAGTCGAAACGCGGATCGGCCGTGAATTCGGTAGCCAGCCGCTGAGCCAACGGTGCGAGCCGCTGCACCCCCTGCTGGCCGTCGAAAAACGCCGGAGTGCCAGTGATCAGCAGGTAGAGGCCGGGATAGCGGCCCGCGTCCACCTCGTCGATGAGCTGGCGCAGTGCATTGAACGCCTTCTCTCGCACGTCGGAGCGGACTCGCTGCAGCGTCTCGATCTCGTCCAGCACGATCAGCAGTCCCGGGTGCCCGCAGTCTCGCAACACCGTCAGCAGGCCTTGGAGGAATCCCAACGCCCCGAAGTGGTCCAGGTCTCCGCGGACACCGGCGGCTCTGCGGGCGGACGCGGCCACGTTGGGCTGGCCCCCGAGCCAAGCCAGCAGGGCCTCCGCCGTGGCGTTGTCCTCGGCGAGGCGAGCCTTTCGGTACCCGCGCAGAGCAGCCGCAAAGGCTGGCGTAGTCTTCGCGACGGCGGCCAGTCTGCGCTCCATCAACTCGTCGACTCCACTGTCGAGTTCAGTGGCTCCGGAGACGAGAACGTCCTCCTCCAGAGTGAACAGCCAGGCGTCGACCACATCACGTAGCGCAGAGGGCTGATGCGAGGCTGTGGCCAGTCTTTCGGTCAGCCGGCGGTAGACCGTCTCCAGCCGGTGCAATGGCGTCTCAGTCTCGGAAATTTGGATCTCGCTGACCGCCATGCCTCGACGCTTGGCTCGTTCGGCAAGCCAGCGAGCGAAGAACGTCTTGCCTGAGCCATACTCTCCGCGCAGCGCCTTGAATACCGCCCCGCCACTCGCCGCGGTGGAGAGCTCGTCATCGATGGCGTTCTCAAAGCGTTCCAGCCCGACGGCGAACAGATCCAGGCCGGCTGATGGCACCGTCCCTCGCCGCAAGGCCGAAATCACCTCACGGCGCCGGGCGGCGCTCACCGCGGGAACAGTCATGTCTCGCCCAGGAACTGCAGCTTGAGCAGGCTGACGTCCAGCGCGACGGTACGGTCGCCGTCAATCAGTGTCAACACACCGTAACCCTCGAGGTTGAGCAGCCGCGAGACCTGGCTGACGTAGCCACGCATGCGCGCGGGGGCCTGCCCCACAAGATCGGCGGCCACGTTCACCGGTAGTTTCCCGCCAGCGGTGGCGAGGCCGTCAATTAGCTTCACCATCTGCTCTGCGGCGGGCGCATTGCGGACGAAAGCCCGCTGAGCGGCGAACGTCTCAGATGAGGTGACGCGAGCTCCTAACGACTCGAGGTCGGCGACGGAGAACAGCGCATCTTCCTGTTTGGGTCTGGCAACAGCCCTTTCCGGGCGCTTCTCGTCGATGACCGGTGGCGACCACCATGAGGGCGTGTGCTGGCCGGAGTCGAACACCTGCCAGCCAGGCGGACAGTGCCTCGTGGACGGAACGAACGCCAGGATCGGGATCACCATTTCAGCGAGTGCTGCGCCACCGTGATAGCCGGCGTGCTTGCTGGTGTAGCGGATGGACTCTTCCCAGGCGACCACGACTGCGTCGTCTTCCACCAGTACGCGGGGTCCGCGCAGTAGCACCTCGCCGGTTCCCGGTGTGCCCGTCCGGTAGCGAGCTGATGATGACCTCTCGGTGGTTACCGGCGTCTCCCGTTGGAGGATGTGCCCGTGGTCGGAGGTCAGCACGACGCTCCGGCCAGCCGCCCAGGCTGCGTCCAGCACCTGCTTGAGATAGGCGACACCGTCCAACTTCCACGCGTCGCCTCCATCGGTGGGGCCCTTGTCGAGGGAGTCATCCACTGCGTTGAGCACCACTCCGACGACCGTAGCCTGCTCAGCGATTGCCGTTAGCACCTCGTCGTCGAGCTTGGCCCCGGCATCGCCCGCCAGGTTACCTTTGTGGAACAGCGCGGATTTGCGACCAGGCCACATCGCTCGGAACCCCGGGACCTCATCCCGTTGTGTGCCATCCCGCAGCTCGCCGCAGAGCAGGCTGGTCCGTGAGAACCTGGTCATGGACGGTACAACCGCGAGCCCCGGTTCGCGGCCATCTGACCGGCGGCCGACTTCTGTCCACGCCCAGCGGCGGAGGATGTCATCAGCCAGTTCGCACGCCACGGCAGCACTCATCCCGTCCAGTACGATCACCACGGGAGCAGCAAGTGGCCGCACCACCCGGTCAAGCAGGTTCTCCGCCAGCACGAGTTCGTTGGTGTCGGAACCGTGAAGAGTCCACGACTCTAGGCGGCGGGCGAACGCCTCATCCAGCTCAGCACGGCGGCGCCGCGCTGCCTCGTAGATAGCAGCGTAAGCGGCCTTTGCCTTCGGAACCCTGGCGGTGTCCGCCTGCCACAGCGCGGCGATCGCGCGGTCGGCCCAGCCCCACTCCCGCACGTGCCGAACAGCAAGCGCGTCCAGCGTCTGCGGTATCTGGACCGAGGAGCGGAGCCAGCGAGCAAGCCGTACCGCCATTTCAGCGGTCCGCATTTCGTCGGTGCGTTGCGCCGCCCGACGGTGCTCCCGGACCTGGTTCAGGGCTTCCTCAAGTTCCCGGGGCTCTCCTGAAGCGATGAGCTGGTTGGCGAGCGCGGCAAGTCTTGCGTCGAAACCCAAGTCAAGTGCGTCACTGAGGTCGGCGAGCGACTCTGCCTGCAGCTCGGCAAGGATCGATTCGGCTCGCGCGACCGTGGTCTCGGCTCGCTTGAGCGTGTCCTGTCCGGTCAGCCAGCGTGTCCACAAAGACTCGACTGACTCAGCGAACTGGCGCACGGTCTCGGGCGCCAGCCGGGCACCACTGAAGAACCGCTCCTCGATCCGGACTTTCGCCTGCATTGCCATCTGACGTCGCCCGGCCTTTTCGTGGTACACGGCAGAGGCCACCAGGCCAAGTGGTATTGCGTCCACTGCGTGTCCGGTCTCGACCAGGCGGAAGACCACCGAGGCCACGGGACCAATCTCCGTTTCGAGCCAGTCGCTCAAGCCGGCCCGCTCGACCTCAGGTAATGCACGGAAGGCAGCCAGTGCCGAGTTGTCAGAGCTCCACGTCAACAGAGTTGTGGCATCAGGATCGCCGCCGAATCTGGCCGCGACCAGCGTGCTCAAAGCGGTCTCCAGGGTGAGAACGCCCCCGCCGAGCTTGGGCCATCCTGCCGGCGGCTGGGCATCGATAAGCGCCTCGGCCAACCAAACCCACGAGCGTGACGACAAGCGGGGATCAGCAAGCTTCGCCCCGAACGACTCCCTCACCAGATCGAACCGGTTGACGGGACGAAGCTCGTGGTCGGCGATCCTGGACAGCAGGCTGTCACCAAGGTCTTCCTGTGGGGTCAACAGCACCAAGAAGCCGTCACCGGTGTGGGCGCTGACGGCATCGAGAACCGCCAGAACAGTCTGGCAACCGCGTACGTCGACCCCGTGCCCGTCCACGACAATGGATTCGGCCCCACGCCATTCCGGCGCGGCCCTCAATGCGATGATGCGCTCACGGCTCCCCCTGGATACAGCACGTCGCACCGCAGCTTCAACCACGGCTCGACTGGCCTGCGGAGGCAGCGTCGTGAGAATTGGCGAGCTCACCGTCACCCCACTATCCGCAACGTGATGTTGATGCGCGCGTCCGGGTGCTTCTTCGCCAAGGCACGAAGCTCCGTGACGACGTTTTCCAGCTCACCAGCGCTCACCGAGCGGCTGATCTCCTTTAGCACCGTCACGCCCCTCCTCGTGTCAGGCCCGTCTCCTCTCGGATCCGGTACCACCACCACCGGCGGTAACACTGGAGGCTCGGGCTTCGTGACCACCAGCTGGATCGCCGCGCTTTCCGCTTCTTCGAGCGCCTTGGCCAAAGGGGAAGCGTGCTCATCATGGCCTGCGGCACTGCGCAAGCGCTCCAGCACAACCTTCGCCCGTTCGTCCGAACGCGTCCCAAGCGCCGTAAGGATCTCCCAACGCACCCTGGTCAGCGCGTCCGTAACGCTCCTGGCCTTATCCAGGCCTGCGCGCAAGACCTCCAGCGGACGATCCGTCGCGAACCTGGCCAGCTCCCGCAGGCACGAGGTGTCATCGCCGATCCCAGCCAGCGTCTCCACCAGCGCAGCGGCCTCATGTGCTGTTGCCAGTCGATCGGAACTGTCCAGCATCAGCAGTTCGCTGTGCCGTTCAAGCTCCTTGACCAGGGTTTCGGCGTCCGGCAGCAGCTCGCTGGCCCGCCGCCGCACCGTCTGCGCGAGCTGGTGTACGGCCCGCGCGCTACGCACCGGCTGCCGCTCCGACCGGAACAGAGCGAACGCCCGATCAGAGGCCGCCTTGAACTCCTCGGCGTCGGGCAGCGTCTGCTCGCGTAATGCCATGTCACCGGGGAGATTCTTCAGATCCGGCGCGCCGACCACCTGACCTGCCCGAGTCCAGGCACGGTCACGCTGGACCGCGTAGGCGAACACGATCAGATTGACGATGTCGCCCGGCAGTCCAGGCTGCTCATCGAGGATCCACCGCTTCAGGTCCGATACCAGTAGATCGCCGGTCTTGCCCGCCCTGCTGGCCGCCCGTTCGATGCGGAGCTGCCATTCCTCCCGCAGCACGAAATGTGCCTCGTGCATGGTGCCGAGCTCGAGCTGATGACCGATTTTGGCCAGCACGGGAACGTCGGGCCGGGGCACTTCAGCTCGTCTGGCGTCGCTCTCCTTGGCCTGCTCGATTGCATGGAGCACGGTCTCGAGGTCGCGGTGCCGGTACGCGGTGCGCTTGCCCGCGGGGTCGAGATTGGGGTGGTTGGCGTAGCGATGGTCGAGCAGCTTGCCGCAGATCCAATCCAGTGCTCCAGCCAAACCCATGGCGGCCGGCAGTCGGATGTCCAGCCCGTCGATCAGCGGCAGGATGTGCTGTTCGGATTCCCTGCCGAGATTGGCGGGGTCAGGGGTCGCGGTGCCGTACACCTGCTTGATCACGCCGCTTAGCTTGGTACGCAGTGCCTCACGGCGGCTTTCGAGCTGTGTGCGGGCATGGTGTCGGTCGTCCTCTGTGAGGTGGCTGGCGTAATCCTTGAGCTTGTCGGCGTCCAGAACATGGTTGATCACGACAAGGTCGCCTAGGTCGGTCAATCGCTCAGTGGACAGGAAGTGCGGCAACCAGCCGGCAGTGTCTGGGTTGGGCCGATCCGCGCGGATTCGCAGTAGTCGGTTTCGGTCGTCGGCGGGGCCGAAGTTTTTCTCATCGAACGGGTAGTCGACGAGAATGCGCAGCGCGCCAGGCTCACTCGGTTCGAACTGGCGGGTGTCCAGCCGTTCGGGGTCGCGAACATTGGCGAACACCACTTCGACGATCCGGCGAGTTCCACGCCAGACAATCTCCTTGCGTGACTCGAACTGACCGCTGCCGGTGATCTCCAGCTCTTGCCAGAGCAGGTCCTGCAGCAACCGCCGGCGCGCCGAATCGTCGTCCACCGCACGGGCCTGCGCCAGGATGCCCTGAGTGTCGACCCCGATCAACGCCATCTCCACGGCCGGATCGTCGGCCCCGGAGACGCGGATCTCCCCGAAGTTCGAGGCCAGGTCCCGCAGCGTCTTGGCGACCTGGTTACGCTCCCCACCCGGAATCATCGTCTTGATGGACCCGGAGTTGAGCGCTGCGAGGCGACTCGCGGTGAGGTTGCGCAGCGCGGGAACGTGCGGCACCAACGCGGCCAGCAGCAACGTCTTGACCACCAGGTCATCGGCGCGGAACAGCGGAGTGGGCGGCGCGTCCTCGGCCAGGTTGTGCTTGTGCAGCAGGTACGGACGCAGCCGCTCGACATAGAACCGCTTAGCCTGGTCGAACTCCTCGCGCAGCTTGTCGCTGAATGGCTTGTCCCCGCCCGAGGCGAGCACGTCGTAGATCGCGCCCAGCGGCATGAGCTGCCCGACCGGCAGCGTGTCGCGGTGGTCGACGAGAAGCTGCTGGGTGAGCTTTAGCGCGCTCCGCTCGCGCTGCAGCGCCCCCGAAACGTCGATCATGGCAGCGAGAAAGGCCGGGCTAAAAGGATAGGTGGCACGGAAGTCGTCCCGGGTCGCCCCACCGCCCTGCGCGTCCAGCAGCACGTCCCACACTTGCGGATTAGTCCTGGTCGTGCGTTCGAACGCGGCATCCAGTTCGGCCGTCGCCTCGTCGTTGTTCGGACGCAGCAGCCGTCGCCGGATGATCTCGCGGAGGTTGCGGTCCTCCAGCTTCAGGTGGTCGAAGCGGCCATCCCAGTACTTCAGCGTGTCGAACAGGCTGGCCGTCTGCGCTCCCGCAACATCGCGGCCCACCAGGTCGCGCAGGTCACGCTGGCGCGGGACGAAACTGATGATCGGCGCCGGCCTGTTGGTCTCTGCGGATTCCACCAGCTTGGAGACGTTCTGCGCCTCCCTGCGGACGAACGCGTCGTCACCGAGCCGCCCGGCCAGCCAGAGCACCAGCTCGTCCAAGAGCAGCACGACGGCGTCGTAGCCGAGCACCTCCTTGGCGTGAGTGGAGATCACCGACAGGCCCTCATCCAGGCCGATGAACGACTCGGCGTTGCCGCGAACCGCGGTGGCGTACCGCTTGAACGGCCCTGCGAGCAGATCGCTGACCAGCCGGCGTCGCTCCTTGTCGCCAGCCGGGGCGTCGAAAGCGACATCGAGCAGCTCGCTGTTCCAGCTCGCGCGGCGGAACTTGCTCTGGCTGACCGGCAGCGCCGCGATGAACGCCTCATCGCCATGCGCCGCGCGCTGCTCCCTGGCATCCGCCAGAAGCTGCTCGTCCCGGTACACCGCCGCCGGTGCTTTGTCCGGATGCAGCTTGGTCACATGGCTGACGTAACCGCCGAGAATCGCCGACTCCAGAGTCGTCGAGCCGATCAGGTGGTACGGCACCAGCAGGAAGCTGCGGCCACGCATCCATGAATCATGCTTGGCGACGATCCCGACCAGGCCCTCCTTGCTCCGAGCCTCCGGGTTCTCATTGAGTACGGCATGCAGCACGGCCATGAAGTGGCTCTTGCCCGAACCGAACGAGCCGTCCAGGTACGTGCCGTGCGAGCTGCTCTTCTCCACCGCCGTTTTGATGATCCCGAGTGCCTCGTCGAAGACCTGGGCGAGCTGCGGCGTGACCACGTAGTCCCGAATCGTCCGATCGGCGTGGTCGACCCCGTCGGTCAGCTTCAGCACGAAGTCCCCGGCGTGCACCCGCTCGGGAATGTCGATCAGATCACGCAGCAGTTTGATCATCGTCACGCCTTCTTCTTCCGGCCGCGAGTCGTTGCGACAGGGCGCCAGGCCAGCAGGTCGTCGTCGGTGAGGTTGTGCCTGAGCTGCTGGGCTTCCAGATAGCTGGTGTAGGCGTTCGCCCACGAGTCACCGAAGTCCGGGTCTATCTCCGCGTGCCACTGCTTCACCCAGGGCAAGACCTCACGCAGTCCCGCGATGAGTGGGGTGAGTAGATCGCTTTCCCACAGGTCGTGGGTGCCACGCTCCTCGATCAGGGTCATCAGAGCATGCGCCTGCTCGCGGTGGTCCCAGCCCGCCCAGCCGAGCAGCAGGCTTGTGTCCGCCTCCGAGCCCGCGTTCTCGTAGGAGATGAACCGCTCCTTGGGCACGTCGAGCTTGCCTCGATTACGCCAGTAACTGGTCTTGCGGAAATCACCGCCGCCGTATTTCGGTGGGACCGGGATGTTCAGGCGCTGCCCGGTGGCGTCCTCTTCCCGCTGCTGCTTCCATGTCTGTTCCCACTGGGCGCGCTTGCGCAGGCCGGTGTCCTTGTAGCGGAGCGAGGCGAGATACGGCACGTGCTCTGCGGCCATGATCTCTTCGAGCACGTCGGCCAGGTCAGCGTCGGGACCCTTGAGCAGGCGGGCGATGCTCACCACATCGTCATCGGCACGCAGCTTGTCGGCCAGACGGTCAACTGACATCGGACGCGGCTGGAGGTTGCCGAACTCATCCGGCGCGAACCACAGCTCCTGCTGCTCGCACCGGTCCAGCAGCCAGGTCGTGAGCGCTTCACGCTCCCGCTTCTCCCACGACTCGACCGCCCAGCGGCGCTTGTACTCCGGTCGCTCGATCAGTGCGATATCCCGCCGCTTCTCGATGATCTCGATCCTTTTCTGGATGACCTTCTTGAAACGCTCGGGCCAGCATGTAGGAATCTCGGTGATCGGCGTCGAACCGTGCCGGACGAACCACTGCGTCTTGATCTCACCAGCAGACATTCTCCTAGCGAGGACGATCTCGAACGCTCGCTCTCCGAGATTCAACCTGGGAATGGCGTCCGGATCACAAGATCGCCTCATCCCATCCCCTACTCGCAGTTCGGCCGCTTCCTCATTGTCGAGCAGGCCATAGAGCCGGTAGACCTCCCAGTCCAGCTCCTCCTGAAGCGCGAGCATCCGCCCCCGGACCTCCATCCACTCGACGCGCGCAGCGTCGAGGGTGCTTCGAGTTGGTACGGCTCGCATGCACATGGCTGATGGCTCGACCTGACCCAACTCCTGCGCGAGCCTGTCCATCTCTCTACCAAGAGTCAACGGCAGCTTGGCGGGCAGCGGGAACTCCTGCAGCTTTGTCCCAGTGAATTCATAGAAGTTCTCCCATGGGTCCGTCGTCTGACGAGCTCCCTTACTGTCGACAGTGCTCCCCTTGTTGTGGCTTACCTGCTTGAGCCAGAAGCAGGCGGTCGAGCTGTTAAGCACCCCCAACAACTCTAGGTACTGGTCCTCCGTTGCCCCCTCAGGCAGGGTAATCACCGGTGCCGAATGCTTAAAAGCTATGCTCTTGCGCCCCAAATAGAAGTGATTATGCGTAGCTACCAGAGGAAACGCAATAATCATTTCCCGCTTAAGTTTACTCAGATAAACTTCACGCCACTCGTGCCATGTAGCCCCCCTGTCACGCATAGACACACTGAAGCGCTTACGCGACCACAGGAGATCTCGGAGTGGCCAGAGTATTCTTAGCCCTCCCGTCGGGTCCACGCTTTCCTGAAATTCATATTTCTCGGTGTAAGAACCGATAAGCCAAGTGGGAGCCCCTAGGCGCCAATCACGGATGTCTGTCCCCTCCGCGCCACACGAGAGATCTCTCGCTTTGCGAATCATCGCTTGGGTGCGCGTTACGACGTAAGCCGAGTCTTCGCCAGTGATTACCGCTAGCCCTGCTTCATCAATGCAATCCTTCACCCTCAATGGCGATCTTTCGAGGGATGTTGTAACGTCAATGGCACCCCCTCCCGCCAGGCTCCAAGGGTGGGTCGCGAGAAGACTCCGAGCGAGATCATCGACGCCGACCCAACGAGATTGCGTGCCCGGTAGGTCAATCTGCTGTTTAATCGCCTGCCAAACTTTTCCCTCCGACGGAACTGCTGGCTGCATAGGTTCACCCTGGATGCCCATGACTGTCCGGATCGTCGTTAGGCTGGGCTTTTGATTGCGACCTATCAAAATCACAGTAGGGGTACCGTGCCCAGGAATGTAAGCACCAGAGGTGTCGATAACATAGGTCAAATCAACTTTGCCGACGAAAAATCCTTCAATCAACTTCTTGCCGAATTCGCGTTTCATAAATGAATTCGCCGTGATCTGGCCAACGAATCCCGCGCTTGCGACCCCCGGGCCGCGCAATGCCAAATCAAAAAACCTTTCGGCGAAGGGCACGGAAAGCGCATACTCCCTGTGGCAGGTAGCGTAATGCTCGCGGTAGATCCGGTTCTCGGTCTTATCTCTTACGGTGATATAGGGCGGATTGCCAACGACGACATGGTACGACCCTGGAGCTAGAATGTCGCACTGTGCCACGTAGTCGTTCGCATCCTCGTCCGCAAATAGGAATGTATCGACCTCAGAAATCGTCCCTTGCCCTTGCTCCCCCCTACGGAATAGCAGGGTGTCGGCAACTGCGATGTTGATAGGGAACTCTGGAGCCTTATCCAGTGAGCTGACCTCACCCGCATCGAGAGCAGCGACAAGTAGACGAAAGCGAGCGATGGCTGCGGCAAACGGGTTCTTGTCGACTCCGTGGACTGATCTCAGCGTGCGGACAATGAGATCCCATTTGTCCGCACCAGTGGTGCGGTACTCCCAATAGGCGAGAAGGCGCTTAAACGCGCCCAGAAGGAAGTGTCCTGACCCGCAGGTGGGGTCGATCAAACGGAAGTCGCCATCGAGGAAGGCGTCATGAAATTCGTTCAGTGCAGGTTCAAGGGTGTGGTCGAGGATGAACTCTTCGACGAACTCCGGGGTCTGGAGGAGGGCATATGTCTTTTTGGCGTATTCGGACAGGTCTTGGTAGAGGTCGCCCAGGAAGCGGGTGTCCTCGCCGGTGAAGTCATGGATGATCTGGCGGTTCGCGTCAGTTGTGCGCCAGAAGGCCAGCAGCCTCTGGGCCACCGAGTGGGAAGGGCCTGCCAGGCGGGTTGCGGCGGTGTCCCAGCGGGCGTCGAGAGGGAGGGCAGTCTCGTCGGGCGTGGGAGGGCGGGAGATGGACCACATCGGGTTGTGGTCGAAGTCGAACAGCCCTGCCACGACCGGGGACACGGACATCGCGCGGAATCCGGCCAGGATCCAGTCGCGGTCGGTCGTTGCCGGGCGAGCCCGGACGAAGTCGGCTTGCAGTTCGGCCGCCATGTCCAGCCGTTCACCGGGGCCGGCCAAGAATGGGAGCTCGATCAACCGGTTGTCCTCGCAGTACCGCAGGAACACGGTGCCGAGCACCCACGCCACCGCCGCCTGCGTGACCCGACCGTCGCGCCAAGCTTCGAAGGTCGCCGCCGTACGCGAGGCCGTACGTGCGTCCGCCCATTCCTGTCGGAGGCGCGCGTCGACCGCCGCGTCCGAGTCAGCGCGGTCGCGGAGGTCGTTTTCCAGTGCGGCGACCTGCTTGCGGAGGTCGGTCAGCAGTGCGGAACCATTGATCACGAAGCTCTCCTGGGGGTTTGAAGTGCCGCGTTGGACAGGGCCTCCATCGCGTCGCGGGACAGGGCCAGTTCCTCGTTGCCGCCAGGGATCACCTCGATCGCCTGACGGTCGAGCTGGGCACGCTCGCGCGGATCGGCCATGGGTGCCAGCAGCCACAGCCCGTGCGGTTGTTCATGTGAGCTACGCGCGGCCTCGGCCAGCCGGGCCAGTAATTCGGCACCACCGGCGTACCGGGAGACGAGCCTGCCGCCACGCTCGCGGAGGGCCAGCGGGGCGGCGTCGTGGAGCAGGACCATCCCGTCCAGAGCACGGATTCGATGTTCCACCAGCTCGAACGCTTCCCTGGTCATGTCGGCCAGGCCGACCTGATCCTCTGGTGGCGCGTCGGATGAGTCGGTGGCCAGTACGTCGGGCCAGTCGGGCAAGCCCCACTCATCACGAACCTCGCGAAGCGCGGTAATGAACTCTTTGGTCACGTTGAAGCACGTCATCGACAGCTCCGGCATCGAGCTGAGACGGGCGGGCAGCTGAGCTGCCTGCTCGATACGGGCCTTGAGCACAAGGAAGCCGCCCCGCTGCGCTACCGAGATCATTCGAGACAGCGCCTCCCGTGGTGCCAGCAGGCCGGGTAGCCCTGTGGCGGTTCGGGTGGTGGTGCTCGGTAGCCGGCTGGACTGGGTGGTTCCAGGGCTTACGTACCGGCCTTCGGCGTCGATTTCGATGGCCAGCCCGGCGTCTTTGAGCACCCTGCGCAGCCCACCGGCGTGATCGGGGAAGCTGGTCAGCGCGGGTAGCCGCGCCAGGACCCGTTCGCGCAGCTCGGTAGGGGTGATGGCGGCGGACAGCATGCCGCCGACCTGAGCCAGCCGCACGGCGCGAACCGGGTCGAGGTCGACCGGATAGAGTTCGAAGCGCGGGGTCACGGCGGCGCGCGCAGACGAGGCGGCGGCGAGCGAGACCAGACGGGTGTCCGGGAGCGGCGGCATGCCATCCGGTGCTGGCAGGCGGCGCAGCTCGCGTAGGGCGGCGGCTGTTACCGGCAGCGGATCGCGGCCGGCCAGCTCGTCGGCTTTGGCGCCGAGCTGGAGCGCGTAGTCGAGAAGCTGGGCGTCGCTGGGCAGGCTAGGGTCGTCTTCGGCGACCAACGCCACCAATAGCCGGTCGCCTTTGCGCCGTTTAAGCAGGCGAGGGTTTTCCAGTCGCTCTTCGGTCTCGATCGCCGCTCGCACGGTGGCTCCAGCGAGCGCGAGCCGCGCAGCCGTACCACTTAGCTCCGAACCGCGGTGAGCTAGGAGCTCAGCGGCGAGTTCCGAGACCTCCATGACGCGGCCGTGGTCCGCCAGGTTCGCAAGCAATTCGTTGCGTAACGCGGTGACAGCCGGGTCCTTCGCCCAACGCTCCCGAGCCTTCCCGACCAAGGTCGCCACATACTGGGGGGAGACGCCAAGCAGCGCAGCGATCTCCTTTTGCGGTGCCCACGGCGGCACAGGTGACGGCGTGCCGTCGAGTCCTGGGAGAGCGAGTGTGTGAAAAACAGCCTTGGCCGCGTTGTCGTCGGTCTTGCCGCCCTTGGGCACCAGGCGAGCAACCAGCTCGTCCAAGCCGAGCCGGGCATAGTCCACGATGGCGGCGGGCGCCAGTCCCTGCTGTTTGACGTGTCCTGCTGAAGGGGCAGCATGAACGCGCTCAGCAATCTTGAACCGCCGTCGCCACTCCCTGGCCCGTTTGAGCAGCTCGTTACGCGGCGCGACACCTACTCCTCGCAACCGCTGCACGCGCGTGCCCGGGATCTTGACGAGCTCCCCAACGGTCTGCACGCCCAGATCGTTCAGGGCGATGGACAGCGCCTTGGGCGTGAGGCCAGCCGCCACCAGCTCGGTTCGCTCAGACGCCGCCGCGGCCGCCCGATCGCGAGCTTCGACCGGATCGACCGCCTCGTCGTGGCCAGTGGTAGTGGTGGTGAGCGGACGGGCCTCTTCCAGAGCGCGGAAGATGTCCCGCCACGCGTCCCGCATATCCTTTATGTCGCGGAAGCGCTTCCTGGCGTCGCGAGCCAGAGCGACAGTGAAGAACTCGACCAGTCCTTCTCGGATCTGGGCGTCGAACCGATCCTCCGCCAGTTGCGGAACGGTTTCCTCCGGACCGAGCAGCTTCGGCTCTGTTACACCGTCACCCCACGAGGGCAGCTCCGCACTGGCCATCTCGTGGAGGGTGACAGCGAGTGCGTAACGCTCGGCTTGGTCATCGTAGACAGGCCTTCGATCCGTGCCGATGAACGGATCCAAGTAGCCCGGGGTTCCTGCGGTGTACGCCTTGTCGGTCGCCCCTGCCATCGAGAAGTCGAACAGGACCAGCCGGGTCTGCCGGTTTGTCAGCGTACGGATGGCTAGGTTGTCCGGTTTGAGGTCACGGTGCCGTATGCCCTCCTCATCGAGAAAGGCAACGGCGGTGAAAAGGTGCTCGCCGTAACGTTCCAAAGCCTCGATGGAGAGCTGGCCGTCGCTGCGCAGGTGGTCAGCAAGCGTGGTGTCACCGGCGCGGTCGAGCACGATCACCTGGCGCCCGCCGAGCTCGATCGGGCCCTCGATCAGCCGAACGATATGCGGCTCGCGCATGCGGCGCAGAACCGCCGCCTCCTGCTCCAAGCGAGAGATCGCGGCATCGTTTAGCGCGATCTTGAGTACGGCCTGCTGAGTGGTCCCGTCCCGCCGACGCTCGGCAAGCAGTGCTCGCGCCGTGGAACCCTTGCCCAAAGTGCCGAGTACATGCCACTCACCGACGGTTGCGCCTCTCGCGGCTTGTAGCGGGTCGATCTCCTCGGGCGCAGTGAGCCGCTCCTCCACGAGGTCCAGTCGCTGGAGTACGGCCCGCACGCTCTCCAGCCGGTCGAATACTGTGGGGCGGGTGGCGTCCCTGACCAGTTCGTCGAGGAGCGGGTCCATAGAATCAGCGATCGCGCTCGGCACCAGGCCATCCCGCTCGTTGAGGCGCTTCTCCAGCGCACCTCGGGTGTCAGCCGGCGGCTGCCCTGTCAGGATTAGGTATGCGCACGCGCCCAGGCCGAACACGTCGAGCGGCACGCTCTCGGCGTCAGGCTGGACGAACTCTGGAGCCAGATATGCCTGGGCGGCCTTCTCGATGTGTCCAGCCAGCGAGGGGGCAGCATGCTGGGTGAGAGTTGCCCGGTTCTGGGAGGTGACGCGGGTGAGCGTCGCTGCCTGCCAGTCGGCAATCATCAGCTTCGGATAGCGGCCCTGTGCGTGAAACTCCACCCAAATGCTGCGAGCAGCTAGAGCTCGGTGAAAGAGGTGGCGCCGGTGTGCGTGATCGAGGGCTTCAGCGAGCTGGCGGATCATGTCAAGGCGGGTATCGACATCAAGCTGTTCGCCATACTCGGCCAGGTAGTGGTCTAGGCGCAGCCAGCCAGGCTTGTGCGGGAAGAGTACGGCTGGTCCAGCGTCATGCTCGTCGCTGAAGTCGAGGGCCTTGATGATGCCCGGGTGATCAATGCCCTGGAGAACCAGGTATTCGCGACGAGCCACCTTGCGGGTGGACTCTCGCTCTTCCGGGGTTGCCCGTAGCTCCGAGAGGTAGATCCGTACCCGCCGATGCTGGCCTGATAGTGCCGTGTTTTCAGCGAGGAAGTCCTCCCAGGTCGGGCCCGTGTCCAGAGACTTGGGTGCCAGCTCCCATTGGCCGAGCTTGCGGTGCTTGCGCACAGCGGTGACACCGATCTTCTCGAGGAGATCGGGGAGCTTGCGCGAGAACGTCACGTCGACACGATCGCGTTCGCCTCGTGGCGGCCGACCGAGCAGGTCCTTCCAGATGCCTGGCAGTCCCGTGCTCTTGTCGTCGCGGCCGTAGACGTTCAGTCGCTGAACGTCGTCAAGCTGGCTCTCCAGCGTGGGATCCGACAAGAAGATCGCGGGGGCGATGTAGGGAATCTTGATGTTTCTAAGCCCGAGCTCCTTGACCGCCCACTCCAGCTGGCTCTTGAGCTCCTTGCACTTGAGATCGGTCAGCTCAAGGGGGTTCGTGATGGAGCGGACGCGATCGGAGCTGAAGAGCCAGGTGCTACCACGGTTGGTGACCCGCCCAGGATGACTCTTGATCTCCACAAGGTAAAGGCCGCTGCGGGTCGCGATGAGCAGATCCACCTCCCGCGGATGGCCAGACCTCGCAGTAAAGCTGAAGGTTTGCCAAGCACGGTACGGCTCGGCGTCTGGCATGCGGTCACGGATGTGTTTGAGGGCTTCTTCCTCCCAGGGGAACGTCGATCGCGGCCCTTGCCAGCGACGCAACCCGGCCATCCCGTCCCCTTTATGCGACGACATCACAACTCTTGGCGATTAGCTCGATACCCACCGACACGACTGGCAACGCATCAACCTTTCACCGCAAGGAGCGAATAATACTGTCAAACAAGAACACTGGACCCACGCCCACCAGAGAAATCTGGTAGTCGACTGACCTGCCACGCACATTTCGGTCCATAAGATCATTTAGGTCATAGGCCAGTGTTGGTTAGGGGTGCCCAAAACGCAATACCACCCATGAGCAGCCAGCGCCTGTATGGTCAACGGCACGGCCCCGTCCCTCTCGTGATGGTCACGACTACGCAGCTCAGTTCTGTCGACGCCCCTGTATACGGCCATCCACCATTTCCTCATCGCTTCCTGACAGGGATGGGGTAGGACCCCCTTTACCTGCTGGTATGCGCTACTGCAGTTGCTGCAGGTGTTGGGCGCTTTCAACCGCGGCTGGGCGGGGCGGGATACATTTCTCGTGACGACGTGTGGCGGCCACATCGTCAGGGGTCATCGGTGCCGGCCATGAGGGGCCATTTCATGAGTGAGGAACTTGTAGCACTGGTTGGTTCGGCGTCGCCTTATGTAGTGGCGGCGGGTGCGTATGGGAGCGGGGTGCTCGCGCGCGTGCAGGAAGATGCGGCCGATGCCACGGTGGGGTGGGGGCGGAAGATTCTTCAGCGGTTCTTCGGTGCCGAGCCCAAGTCAGCAGAGGTGCCCCGGGAGTTGGAGAGGCTGATACGGGAACCTGACAACGTCGACTTTCAGGCCGCGTTGCGGGTGTATCTGGCGGAGCTGCTGCAGGAGGATGCGCAGCTGGCCGACGACGTACGCGACATGCTGGAGCAGGCCGAGACCGCCACCGGCCACTGGGTTGCCGGCAACACGGTGACCGCATCCGGGGGTGGAGTGGCGGCAGGGCGTGACATCACCGGCAACGTGACCACGGGGAACAACTCGTCCATCGCTGGACGCTAGGCCATGGCCCAGGAGATGGAGCGCGAAGGCGCGGAGCGGCTCACCGCATCTGCTCGCGCAGTGGCGGCGGGGGGTGACATCACCGGGAATGCGACCACGGGCGATAATTCGCCGATCGACGCTCGGACGACTCGGCTGGAGCCAGGAAGTTTGCTGGCTCCAGGACAGGTCGATATGACCGCCCCCATAAGGTTCCTGCAGGAGCCCCGCGCGGCGGAATTCGTCGGACGCGAGAACGCGCTGACGGCCTTGGAGCACATGCTCGCCGATGACGGCGAGCATGTGGTCATTCGCCAGCTGGTCCGCGGGATGGGGGGCGTGGGCAAGTCGGAACTGGTCCGGCACTACGCCCACGCCCATCATGCCCGTTACCCAGTGGCGTACTGGATCACCGCAGACACCGAGGAGAGCATCGAGAAAGGGTTCGCCGCGCTGGCCGCGGAGATTCACCCAGCCATCGCCCTGGTCGGCAACGTGCAGGAGGCTGCCCAGTGGGCGCTCGGCTGGCTACGCGCCCACCCGGGATGGCTCGTCGTGCTGGACAACGTTGATGATCCCGCCCTCGTGCGGTCCTGGCTCGATCATCTGGGTGCCGGCCATGTTCTGATCACCACGCGCCGTGACGTGCACTGGCCGGGAACCCGCACTGTTCCCTTGGACGTCCTGGACGAGGGCTCCTCGGTAGAGCTGATCGCTAAGGTCAGCGGATACGGGCAACCGGAGGATCACGCGGATGTAGCGGCGATCGCTGCTGAGCTGGGTTACCTGCCGCTGGCGCTGGAGCAGGCCGCCGCCTACATCCGCCAATCACACAAAAGCCCCGGCCGCTACCTGGAGCGGCTACGCCTCCATCCAGCCCGGATGTATGCCAAATCAGCGGCGGGCGGCAAGGCCGAACAGACCATGGCGCGCCTGTGGGACACCCACCTGGGCGCCATCCGCGAGCATGACACCGCCGAGAATCTCCGGGCGGAACACCTGCTGCGTACGCTGGCGTGCTACGGGCCAGACAACATCCCCCATACGCTGCTGATTAGCGATGCCGACGATCTGGATCTTGACGACGCGTTGGAACTTCTCGCCTCCTACAGCATGATCACACGCGCGGGCACGGACGAGCAGCAGACGGTGAGCATGCACCGGCTCTTCCAATCAGTTATCTACAATGGCTTGGACTATCACCACCCACGCACCCACGCCGCCCGTGAGAGTGCCCTCACCCGCCTGGCTCAGGCACTGCCGGCCGACGCGCAATCTGACCTGTCTGGCTGGCCCCTCTGGCGCGATCTCCTCCCGCATGTGGATGCGGTCGCGCTTCGCTACCAACAAGGAACCGAACCAGAAGAGCTCGGGGAAGTCCTCAACCAGGCTGCCGTTTTCTCCTCCATACAAGGCCAACACCAGCACGCTCATGACCTCTCCAGCCGGGCGCTGGCCATCGCCGACACGGCGCTGGGTCCCGACCACCTTGACGTGGCCACCGGGCTGGGGATTCTGGCGTCCAGCTTGCACGCTCTGGGGCGGGCGGGTGAGGCGGTGCCTCTGTTTGAGCGGGCGCTGGCCATCACCGAGACGGCCCTGGGCCCCGACCACCCGGACGTGGCCACCGGGCTGGGGAATCTGGCGTCCGGCTTCAGCGATTTAGGCCGGATGGATGAGGCGGTGCCGTTGCAGCAACGAGCACTGACCATCACCGAGACCACCCTGGGCCCTGATCACCCCGACGTGGCCATCCGGCTAGGAAATCTGGCGTCCAGCTTGCGCGCTCTGGGGCAGGCGGGTGAGGCGGTGCCGTTGCAGCGACGGGCACTGACCATCACCGAAAGCACCCTGGGCCCCGATCACCCCGACATGGCCATCCGGCTAGGAAATCTGGCGTCCA
>NZ_JBEZDU010000011.1:36496-253176 GCF_040648495.1 Nonomuraea sp. NPDC049129
AGCTTCAGCGATTTAGGCCGGATGGATGAGGCGGTGCCGTTGCAGCAACGAGCACTGACCATCACCGAGACCACCCTGGGCCCCGATCACCCCGACATGGCCATCCGGCTAGGAAATCTGGCGTCCAGCTTCAGCGATTTAGGCCGGATGGATGAGGCGGTGCCGTTGCAGCAACGAGCACTGACCATCACCGAGACCACCCTGGGCCCCGATCACCCCGACGTGGCCATCCGGCTAGGAAATCTGGCGTTGAGCTTCCACGATCTGGGGCGGGCGGGTGAAGCGGTGCCTCTGTTCGAGCGGGCGCTGCACATCGCCGAGACGGCCCTGGACCCCGACCACCCGACCGTGGCCACCTGTCTGGGGAATCTGGCATCGAGCCTTCACACTCTGGACCGGGCGGGTGAGGCGGCGTCGTTGGAGCAACGGGCGCTGGCCATCACCGAGACGACCCTAGGCGCCCACCATCCCTCCGTAGCCATCCGGCTAGGGAATCTGGGGGCGAGCTTCCACATCCTGGGCCGGACGAGTGAAGCGGTCCCTCTGATTGAGCGGGCGCTGGCCATAACCGAGACGACCCTGGGCCCCGACCACCCCCAAGCAAAGACTTTACGAAAAAACATTTCGTACATGTCAAACAGTCCATGCGGTTGTGGATCTGGGAAGAAGTTCAAACGTTGCCACGGTCGACTCTGACAGGAGAAGCGAGATATCCGCGGCCCGCCGTTACAACAATGAAGTACAGCAACCGGTCCGCACAGTACGCATGCCGACAGCCGTCGTCACATGCCTGACCAGAACGACGAGTCCTCTACGTCGCGTCGGTTCCCAAGTGCAAACAGGCAGCCATGCCACCGCTGCGCCGCTTCTAATACTGAGCCTGACGAACGCGAGACAGACACGGGATGATCTTCTATACGATACAGGGCGTTCAGGCTGTTCCTCCAGCTCACACTACGTACGCCGACTGTACAGCCCCGACTCTCCTACAGAGGTGCCTTCAGCGTGCCACATTGGCTATAGCCCGTCTGAGAACTGGAGCTCCTGACGGGTTTACTCGTTCCACCACCAGCTGGCGAAGTTCCGGCGGATAGTTGTCAGTGCAGTAGTCTTTTGACTTGTAAATGGTGGCAGGCATGTGGAGAACATATGAGAAGCAGCACCTTTGTCGGCCGAGTGGAACACCTAGGCGCGCTGATGGAGCTGGCCAAAGACGTCTGCCAAGGGCAAACCCGTGCCCTAGTAGTCGAAGGCCCGCTCGGGATTGGTAAGTCCGCCCTCCTCGGGGAGGTCGCACGTCTCGCACAGACAGGTACCAAGGAGCCCATTCTCAAGGTGATTAGTGCTAGGTGTCAGGCGATTGTCGGTGAGGCTAATGCCTACGGGCCGGTGATGGCTATCTTTAATGCTCTTCAGCCACCGAGGGTCGCTCGGCGCATTAAGTATGCGACTGTGCAGCATCTACCAGAGCTTGTTGGGTCGCTGCCTATGGTGGGTCCGGCCCTTTCAGCTGCAGCGCAGATTACCCAGACGGCCCTTGATTCAGGTTCTGTGCAGGGTGACAGCTTGCTGCCGTATCGGCAAAGCGTTGCCCATGGTCTTGCGTCAGCAATGGTGGATGCCCTGGTGAAATCAGGGCCGGCATTGGTGCTAGTCGATGACATGCAGTGGATCGATCCCAGCAGTCTACTGGTCTTCGACCATTTCATTGAGCAGGTTTGGGGCCGTCCAGTGGGCGTTGTCCTGGCTCACGAAACGGATCAGGGCAGTAGCCCGCCGGTCGAAGGAGCGACCATCAGGAAGTTCCTCGACCGGTGGCAACTGCAGGGGAAGCTAGAGCAGATCGCCCTCAGCGGTCTACCGGACGACGCCGTCGCGGAACTCGTGCGCCTTTACCATGGCCCTAGCATCCCTCCGTCGATTTCGGCCCAGCTAAGCAAGATCACCGGCGGCCGACCGGCCTATATCGCTCAGTTACTCCCACTGATCAGTACCAATGCCGGACTGGACGGTCCACTGCCAGAAACTTTGCTTCGAGCGGTTCGGCAGCCGCTAACAAGCCTGGAATCCTCTGACCGGGAACTGCTGGTGGTGGCTGCTACGCAGGGATCTGCGTTCTTAGCTCCGCTAGTTGCCCGAGCGGCCAATCGGGAGGAACAGGAGGTCCAGGACAGGCTTCATTGGCTTTCGCGGGAGAGTGGATTAATTACAACGGCACCGAATCCCGACTGGGCGCCCCTTGCTGACTGCTATCAGTTCAACAATCTGCTGCTTCAGACGGAGCTGTATGCAGAACAGAGCCCCGGCCGGTGCCGGCAACGCCATACACGGATTGCCGAAGGACTCATGAAACTCGGCTATGAGCTTCCTTTTGAAGCCCGGCTCGATTGTGTCCGCCATTTCCGCGCGGGCGACCCGCATCCAGCCTCTGGTGCCGAGCACCTGAAACTGGCCAAGGATGTGGCAGTCAACGGCCTATCCTTTGCAGAGGCGGAGACACTCTGTCGCTTCGCGGTCCACGAAATCGCGCGTCTCCCAGAGCGGGCCTCTAACCGAGACTCTTTGATGGCGAAGGCCATAGAGCTCCTGCTCAATCTCACCGAGATCCACTGGCGGACACCACAGCGCCCCAAGGGCGACGACCTGGAAACCCTAGCTGCACAGGCAGAGGAAGCAGCGCGCCGTTGTGGCGACCCTGCCCTGACGGCCCGCACGGTCATGCTTCATGGCAAAGTCCTCCTACACACCCAGGGATTGGTGCCTTCGCTGGATAGACTCAGGCAGGCGGTGGAGCTCGCCCGAGACAGCGGTGATCCTCAAGCACTTTTCGTTGCCCTCGCTGAATACGGACGTCAGCTGCCAAAGCGCGATTTGACCGGAGGCCTCACGGTGCTTCGGGAAGCCCAGCGGCTCTACGAAACTGATCCCCGGCTACGCAATTTGTCCGATCCGGTCCTTCGCCACGCCCGCAATCTCACCGATATGCAGTTGGGAGTGAATCTCTTCGATGCGGGGGATTTCGGAACAGCACTGATACACCTAACCGCTTGCGTGGAGCATCTTCGCGCGGATCCGCTCAATGCGGAGCTCCCTATCGCGCTCAACTACCTTGCTCAGCTGTACTCAACCATGGGAGATACGCAAACGGCGGAAAACGCCCTACGAGAGGCACTTTCTTTCGAGGAGACCCGCGGCGGACCCAGCGGTTGGCACGCCTACAACAGCGCCCTCCTCGCTCGGCTGATGGCACGCGATCCAGCCCGCAGGCACGCGTGTCAGCCGATGCTCGCGGAGGCATGGCGGGAGACCGAGCAAACCTGGCTACTCAATCTCGTCCCCATTGTCCGTAACTTGTACGCCGAGGTGCTACTTCTACTAGGCGATACCGACCCAGTTCTGCTGGACCAGGCGCTGGAACTCGCCGAAGACACCATCCAAGAGACTAGGCGAACAGGCATGATCCGGAGTGAGATCGCGGCACTGTCCCTAGCCAGCAGGATCCGTCATCTGCGTAGCGAGACCGAGGCGGCCGCAGTACTGGCCCGGGACGCTCTCGACATTCTCCGGTGGACGGGAGACCTACCCGCGCTCCGTACCGAAGAGGTTCTCCACCATGCTGCAGTGGTGCTGGAAGCCGTTGGCGACAACCAAGAGACTGTCATGTGGCTGCGCGCCGACGTCCAAAAGCGTGTACAACGTATCGCCGATAGTCTTACAGATTCAGCGCAACGATCTCGTTACCTGCAGCAAGCTCTGCTCAGCTAACAGATTCCACTCTCGACGAGCAGCCGCGCAGGACATGAGTGGTAGGGCGTTGACACCGCGCCGGTTGATGCCGGTGACCGAAACGGCGGACGACCGGTCGAAGCCCCGCACGCGCCCTTCCGTGCGCCACGGCATCCTCCTCATCGATCGAGGTGTTGCGACGACCAGTTGAATCCGCCGACGGGTGCTCCCTGCGGAGACGGTCCGTGCGGCTTGGGCGGCCAATTCTTTTGAAACTCCGGCGACGTGGCTCCGGGACCGACTCGCGGGGGGTTCGGCAAGAGGGACTTCGTCGTCGATCGTGATCAGGAACTTCTTGAATTCGGCGGCATGGTGCTGGCGGTGCAGTTCGCCGATGACAGTGCCGTGGGCGATGTTGAAGGCGGCGAACAGGCTTGTGATGCCATCACGCACGTAGTCGTGGATGCGCCGCTCGGGCATCGCGGGCAGCATCGGCTGCGAGCCATCCAACGCCTGGAACTGCGACTTCTCATCCACACACAGCACCACGGCGTGCTAGGGAGGGTTGTGATCGAGGCCCACGACCACCTTCTCCACTAACAGCGGATCGATCGACATCTTCAACGTGTCAGTCAGGTGCGGCTTGAGTCGGAAGTCGCGCCAGAGCCGCCCGATCGTCGACTTCGACAGTCCGCTGCGCTCGGCCATCCGGCCCGTGAACAGTGCGTGTCTTCCTTCGGTGTCTCCTCCGAGGTTGCCTCCGCCGCCTGTTCGACCTGGTCCAGACCGATCACCGCCGGCCAGCCCAGCCGACCCTCATCGAACAGCCCATCCAGCCATAACCGCAGGAACCGATGACGCCATTTGGATACCGTGTCCGGGTCGCAACTGCTCGGCGATCCACTGGTTGTCCCTGCAGTCCGCACACGCCAGCACAATCTTCGAGCGCATCGCCAGGACCTGCTCCGACGTGACCCGCCGCGCCCACCGCTCCAGAACCACCCGCTCAGCGTCGCTCACCGTCAACTCCGCCTTCGGCGACCGGTCCGCACCTCATCGATCAAGGCATCCAGCCCGCCCCGGGCGAGTCCGCACGCCGCTTACGCACCGTGGCCACGGATATCCCCAGGTCACGCGATGCCTGCGCGTACTGACGCCCAGCCCGGATGCGCCGTACATATCAGAATAAGCAGTGATCTGATAAATTTCAGGCGCATCGCAGTAGGACATGCGGTAGCCATTGCCTGCTCATCGTCCCCGGCCCCCGGGGAGCCACCAATACTCAGCGCGGGGAACCCCCAATCACAGCGTGAAGGCTTGGGGCTCTTGCACAGCCGACGTGCTTGACGGCGGGCCGCCTCACACAGCGAGCGCTACGGCGCAAAATGTCGCAGAAGTCGACTACGGTATCCGACATGTCCGATGCTTCGTTTTTGATGGTGCATGTGAGCCAGACCGCTGCAGGGCAAGACAATCTGGCTTTTGGGCTTGAGACTCGATCCTGGGGATTCCCGAGCCGCATTGAGGACTATGCGGGCATCACGACGGACTTCGTCATCCTCGGAACAGGCGCAAGACCGCGAGTGAACCTCGAGGTATGGCTGCGCGACGCAATCGACCTGTATGTGTGCCAAGCAGTCGGCAACATCTATGAGGGAACAGCTCCGCACTGGCCCGACGAGGTCGACGATCAACGCGTCAAATATCCGACGCGGTTCGGCATCGAGCCGCTCGCCAGATTAGCCAACGTCCCCCTGGGCCCACGTGGCCCCTTACCCGAAGCTGCAAGCGACGCGATCCGTCGGTCGGGTGTCGATCGCGGCTTCGGCAAACCAGTCCGGTTCGATCCTGACAAGCTGTTCAAGCTCATGGGCGTGACTCCTATGCTCGCTTCTGCCGACAGCGCGCTGATCGTTCCGTTGAGCCAAACCCGCCCAGTCTCGCTGCCTGCCCGCTCCAAGCCCTCCCGGAGCGCCAGGCGCGGCACGGGTGCCGGACGGCAGATCGACCCGAGGAAGCGCGTGGCTATCGAGCGTCACGCAGTCGAGCTGGCGATAGAGCACTACGAGCAGGCCGGCTGGACAGCGGAAGAAGTGGGCAAGCCTTACGACCTGCGCCTTACCAAACCTGGCGGCGAGCGTCACGTAGAAGTCAAGGGCACCACTGGCGCCCCCACTTCGGTAGAGCTGACCGTCAACGAAGTCCAACACGCCCGTGAGTTCCCCGCAGTCGACCTATTCGTGGTCAGCGACATCACCGTCGCGGGCGCTACACCCGACTTCACCACCAGCGGTGGCACCGTGACTTTGGTGCCTGACTGGGAACCCGCTGAAGAAGACCTGCGGCCGACTCGTTTCGAGTACCGCATCCCCTCATAACGGCCGCGCGGCCAGCCTCGGACGCCATCCCCCGCGGCCGGATTCCCGTCGGGCGTCCGGCCAGCGCGCAGTTGTCATCTCACTTCCACGAGGAGCTAAGAGGTGAAGCCCCGTTATCTGGTCGCACGCTCCGCGGGCGACCTGGCCGCAATGGAAACCGACGACCTAGTCCGGACGCTCGCCCGCCGGGCTCGCGAGGTTTACCAGGTTGCCGTCGGTGATTCGGAGAAACAATCCTGGCGCGCCAGCATCAAAACGGTCGTTAATGTCCTGCTCCAGGCCGGACTCGGTGACGTGATGGTACTGCTGGAAATGAGCACTTTAAGCAGCAACGCACGCATCGACATGCTGCTCGTGGGCTCCCATCCCAACACCGGTGAGCTGTCGGCCGTCGCCGTGGAGAACAAGCAGTGGTCGAGGCTCGCCTTCAATCCACGCACCCGCAGAATCACCCATCTCGGCGCAGGACACGAGGACAGTCAACACCCAGTCGAGCAGGTGTGGGATTACTGCTGGGCGCTGGAACGCCAAGTGCCGATGCTGCGCGGAGCACTGCGGGGCGTGGCGAACATGCATAACGCCTCCTCCACAGACATCGCCAAGATCATGCCTCCGGTCAGCCGATTACGCCCAGAGATTGACGACAAGCGCGTACGGGCGTTCAGCAGTGACGCCGACGACCGGCGGGAATTCGCCCGTTTCCTCTCAACTGTGTTGAGTGCCGAGAACGCCCGCCACCACGTTCACCGGATCAATCACGCACATGTCCGTCCCACCGAGGAGGTCATGCACGCCGCTTACGCAGCAGTTCGCGGCAGAGCGGTCTTTCCGCTGCTGGACGAGCAACGCGAAACTGTAGACAAGGTTCTCGCCCTGGTCCAGGACGGATTCAGCGCCAACTCCAAGCAGGTTTTCATCGTCACTGGCGGTCCCGGGACCGGTAAGACCGTCTTGGCACTGGAACTGCTGGGCATGCTCAACGGCATCAGCAGTTCCGCAGCCCACGCCTCGGGCAGCGCGGCATTCTCGGCAGCCCTACGCCTACACGTGACCGGGCGTCACGGAAACATCCCGGACCTGTTCACCTACTTCAACCAACACCGGCATCGCGAGCCCAACCACCTGAACGTCTTGATCTGCGATGAGGCACATCGCCTGCGCAAGACCTCTAACAGTCGCTTCGACAAGCCCGAGCAACGCTCGCACATCCCTCAAATCCACGAGCTAATCCAGGCGGCACGAGTGCCGGTGTTCCTGCTGGACCCCAACCAGGTCGTGCGCAACGACGAAATCGGCTCTCCCGAGGAGATCAGACAAGCCGCCTTAGCTCTGGGAATTCCGGACGAACACATCCATCACATCCCGCTGCAACGCCAGTTCCGCCACAGCCACTGCCCCGAGTACGTCGACTGGCTAGAGGACCTGCTGGGCTACGGAACGAATCCGCGACCATGGACGTATCAAGGCGAGTTTCAACTCCTGCGAGCCGAGACGCCACAGCAGATGGAGGATTACCTTCGAGCACAGATCGCTCTACATCATTCGGCACGCATCACCGCGGGCTACTGCTGGGACTGGACCCAGAAATACCTGGGTGGCCGACTAGCCCGCGACATCCGCATCGGCGACTGGGCATGGCCGTGGAACGCTCACAAAGCCAACAGACACCGCAACATTCCCGACCGCACTCTCTGGGCGACTGACCCAAATGGTTTCGAACAGATTGGATGCATCTACACCGCTCAAAGCTTTGACTGGGACTATGCCGGCGTCATCATAGGGTACGACTACACCTGGTCCGACAACGAATGGAAATCGGCCAACAACAAGGACCGGGCGACCTGGGGAGACGACCGCCACCGACTTGTCCGCAACATTTACCGGGTTCTGGCGAGCCGCGGCAAACACGGGGTCGTGCTGCATTCCACCGACCCTGCCACTCGAGATCTACTGCTCAAGCTAAAGGTACCGCCAGTACAAGCCGCTCTGGAGGCCCTGAACAGGAAGCATCCAGGGTTGACAAGGTCGGCCCCAGCGGCTCCAGTGCAGGAAGCACTCCCGTGGTGGGACATTAATGGTTGAACTATCATTCGATAGATTGCGCCAAGTCATCACTGGACAGGTGCTCGCCTTCGATAGCCAAAGTCTGCGGAGGTCGCACCGTAGCGCGGTGTCAGCCCGCGGCTGGGCCGTTTCTCCCGCCCGTCGGACAAAGTGTCGCTGCAGCCGCCAGACAGAGGTTTCACGCCCGCGTGGAGACCTCATCCGGCTGTTGAAGATGAAGCCTCCTGATGTGCCACGTGAGCCGCAGCGCGGAAGGTCTCATTGAGCTGCTCGCGGCTTCTCCCACGAGTAACACGTTCATGACAGTTGGCACACAGCGCGATCATCGTGTCTGGGTGGTCGCGTCCGTCTTGAGCATGCTCATCGATGTGGTGGACCTGCAGCAGCGGTTCCCCCTTATCAGTGACATCGTGGGTGTAGCCGGAATCGGGGCAGGACGGGTTCTCGCACCGCCAGCCCGCACGGATGATCGCGGCCTCACGCGCCGGGGCAAGCCGGACACGCCGCTCCCCTTTCGTTTCGACCCGACGGCGGCTGTGCCCGGAGCGCTCAGCTTCCTCCGCCTGCCGACACAGATCTAGATAGCGGTCGGGTGCCCGAGTCGCCATGTGCCGGAGCGCTTCGAGAACCGCTTTGGAGCGCTCGGCCGCTGACAGTGCCTGGGACGGATGCGTGCGAAGCCTGGAGATACGCCCGTCGACCTCCTCCAGGCCCAGGTAACGGGAGTAGGCCAGCTGCGCGCACTCGAATGTGGAACGACCCAAGAGATCGAGGATGTCGTGGTGATCCATCACCAAGGTGCCGCTCTCGAAGCATACGTCCGTAACGTCGTACTCAAGCTCGCAATAGAGCACGCTGTAGACCCGGCTGCGGTCGTAGGACACCACCCGGCGTCCTAACAGCAGGTCCTGGAGCTCCCGACGGAGGTTGCGGAACGTTGGTGCATTCTTCACCGCGCGGGGATTCAGACCGACGGCGGTCAGTTCCCTGGTGGGAAGGGGATCCCAGAACGGATTGACGAGTGTGTTTATCAGCAGGTCGCCGTCGGCCGTGCGGACAGCAATCTCGCACATTACCGTCCGACAGAGTGGGTCGGCGACATTGAAGGTCCCAATGGTGCCGACTTCCAGGATGACCGTTCGCGGGTCATCGAGCACCGCATGCGCCCATGCCGCCGCCTCTCGGCGGTCCTCAGCCTGCTCATCGGCTGCGGGCGGCTGGGTCAGCGGCTTTGCGTGCGCTTCCATATATACGGACACGCATGGGTAAGTGAAGTCAAAGCGGTCGCCCGTGTGCGACCCGACGATGCTCTCCCACCGGTCCTGAATCTTGTCCCAGTCGACACTCCCTCGATGCCGGCGCAACCTGCTCCAGTCGATCGCCACCGGCATCCCGTCCAGCAACGCAGGGCCCACCTGAAGGGCGTCAGGCCGGAGCGCGTTGCGCGGGCGCAGGCCTCGGTTGGCCAACTGGGCGGCGGTAGCCAGCCCGGCAGGTAGTGAGGGCCAGCGGTCCCAGCCGGAGCCCTCCCCCGGATTGTCCGGCCATGTGTCGATGTCCACGGCGTAGATTGGAATATCGAATCCGGCAGGCACGCCCCACTCAAGCGGGCGCATCAGTGCTGGCCTTGACGACAGCATGGGGGCACAAGAACGCAAGATGATGAGAGGAACGGGAGAGTGACTGTCCGGACACGGACATCAGGGCTCATCTATCGACCAGCCTTAGAAGAAGGGGTGAGACAAATTTTCGCATCTCAGGGGCCGCCTAAGCACCTCCGGGACCGGCCCATACCAGAAAGTTCGAGACGGCGATTCCGATAACCGCCATCGCCGCAGCAGTCGGGATGGGAAATGGCAAAGAGTGACCAAACTGGCCTTCGAACGCCTACCCCAGCTGGGTGCGCACTCCCTGGATGAAGTCCCACCATTCGCCGACGCGTCCACCTGTGAAGCCGTGACGCTTCAGCGTCAGTTGGAGGGTCCGCTTCAACGGATGAGGCGACTGCATGATCGCTTCATTTCGCAGTGCCAGCCGGGTGAGCTGGCCCTGCGTGGGCGGCTGGTTGCTCTTCTGCCCGTTGCAGGGCTTGTGTGCAGGGGCGAGGTTCCAGATGGCGTCCAGGTCAATGTCCGCACCAGGCAGGAGCCGCTTGAACGAGTACGGAAACACGTGGTCGACCGCGATCTCATCAACGCCAAGGGTGAGCAGTTCGGCGCAGATGATGCACCGGCCATGTTGAAAACCGATGACGGCCTCGGTAACCCCCGCGACCGAGCGCCGCCGTTCTTTGTCGGTGATCTGTAATGCCTCAAGGTTGACCGCGACCCCCTCCTCGACCAGGCTCCGGCCCACCCTTGCGGCGAAGGACGTCTCAACGATGCTCCACCGCGCGGCCAGCTCCGCCTGCAGACTCGCCGTCTGCTCGGACAGAGCGACCTCACGGAGACGGTCTGTCAGCTTGACCACACGTTCCCAAGGAGTGCCTGCCACTTCGTAGAAGCGGTGGGGCACTGCAGCGCCGCCGTCGCCACGTAAATTGTGGAACTTCTGCATCACCATGGTGGGCATCGACTTCATCGCGGCGGCGAGCAGCTTTTCAGTTGGAGAACCGAGCCGTACGGACTCAGCGGCCTCCTCCCGAGCCACGGACAGGAAATCCAATCCGCCGGCAACGACTCTCGGCGACGCCTGCGGCGCTTGAGCCAGATGCTCCACCAAACTCATCGCGTACGGCTTGGCCAAGTCTCTGAGGAGGATGTCAGTACGCCCCTCGGCGGCGGCGCCCAGCAACGCCCCGCCCAAGGCGAACTTGTAGGTACGCACGTTGGCGCCCATGAGGACCGCCAGCCGCCATGAGGAGCGGGCAGTTGGCTCTTCGCGAAAGAAGTTCACAGTCATCAGTGCATGCCAGCTTTGATCGCGATATCGACCGGCTCAGAGTAGATCGCGATCACGGGGAATGTCACTGAGGCTCGATAGGCTCACGAGCCCTACAGGTAGGTCTTCAGTAAGTGGAGGACGTCGAGCATGGGCAAGCTGGTTCGGGACAACATTCCGGATATCATCCGCCAAACCGGCAGAGAACCGGTCGTTACCGTGCTCGGCGAGGTCGACTACCGCAAAGCCCTGCTGGCGAAATTGTTTGAAGAGGCCACCGAGCTCAACGAAGCCTCCCCCGCCGAGGTCACAGAGGAGATCGCGGATGTGTATGAGGTTCTTCGCGCGCTAGCGGCGGTCCATGGGCACGACTGGGCTGTGATCGAAAAGGTGGCAGCCGCCAAACGTGAGGAGCGCGGAGCATTTCGTGACCGCCTCTACCTGGCGTGACGCCGTTCTGCTACCAGCGTCAGTACTGACGCAGGTCAGGCCGAACACTTGCCGCAGGACAGTAGGGCTAGCCGAGCGCGTCCACGGCGTGGAATCGTCAGGAGCTGGTCGGGAGGCTGCGAGCGCGGGCGCGCGCCGAGGCGCGGAGGCCACTCAGGTAGGAGTAGAAGGCGTGGCGGCGGTTCTGATCCAGGTTGAGAGGAAGATCCAGCCGAGCGATCAGTTCGGTTTCGCCGGTCCAAGGCTCGTCGTGCTCGATCCAGCACACACGGGCGTGCTCAGCCATCCAGGCCGTCAGCTCCTTCTCGCCGGCCTGACCGAAGGTCAGTCGCTTCCCGCTGCCCACCCGGCGAAGCTCAAGCCCGAGTAGACAGCCGAGGCTGAGCCGCAAGGTGGAGCCTTCGGCGTTGCCCCGGAAGTGATAGCGCACCCTGCCTCGGAGATTCTGGCTGCTGGCTCGAGTCGCCATGCGGCGGGGAGCGATCCCCACATAGAGGAGGCGGTCAGCGGGCAGGGTTGGATGCGGCGGCTCGGTGAAATGCCAGCCGTAGATGCCCGCAGCGGCGGGCACCGGACACGAGCGGGTGAGGACCTCGACGGCTTTCCACAGCTTGACCGGCGCCAGCAGCTCGGCAGTGTTCATCCCCGCCCCCAGTCTCGTCAGTACAGGAAGGCTAGAGCACGCCACCGACAATAAGGGCGACGGCTCTATTACTAAGGTGTATGCGGTTTCGCAGCGATACTGGCCCCGCTACTCTTTTGGCGACCATGTGATGCGGCCCGACGGGCTTCCGCGGTCGTACGGCTTCGGCCGGAGCGGATAGGCCCCCCACCCGCACGAGTCCGTTCGTGCTGCCTGGGGGACAATCCGTGACGGCGTTGCGACTGTCCGCCGAGAACCTGCTCGCCTCTCCCAATGAGGCCGCGTTCGCAGAAGTGATCGCCGAACACGTACGGGCAACGACCGGCCAGCGTTCCTCACCCTCCGAAGTAAGGTCCTGGCAGCGCAGCTTGCCAGTCCTTGCGCGCGATCTCGCCGACGCAGGGTTGCATAGGGTCGAGATGCTCGTGGAGTACAAACTCCCACTGACGAGCAAGCGCGCCGACGTGGTGCTGGCCGGCGTACACCCGCGGACCGGCGAAGACTCGTACGTCGTCGTCGAGCTCAAGCAGTGGAGCCAGGCCGAGCCGTCCGATTTGGGTGACCATCTGGTCATCGTGGACGGCATGCCTGGCGGTGAAACGCTTCATCCGGCCGAACAGGTACGCCGGTACTGCGAGTACATGTGCGATTTCCTCGGGGTGCTCAGCGGCAAGCCGAACGCCGTGTACGGAGCCGCTTACCTGCACAACGCCATGGATCTGGACGTCGACGGGCTATCGGATCAGGTTCGCGATGAACGCAGCCGCCTGTTCACCAAGCAGCGGCGCGGCGAGTTTCTCCGGTACCTGAGTGAGCGGCTGTCCGACAAGCCTGGCGCCGACGCCGCCGACCGGCTCCTGTCCAGCGCCGTCGCTCCCAGCAAGCAGCTCATGACCTATGCCTCCAAGGAGATCCGCGAGCGCGAGCAGTTCACCCTGCTGGACGAGCAGCAAGTCGCGTACGAGCTGGTCATGGGTGCTGTCGACAAAGCGCGGCGGGCGGACTCCAAGCAGGTCGTCATCGTCACCGGCGGCCCCGGCAGTGGCAAGAGCGTCATCGCGTTGTCGCTACTCGGCGAGCTGTTCAGGCAGAGCCGCTCGGCTCTGCACGCCACTGGCTCACAATCGTTCACCCAGACCATGCGTCGCTATCCCGGCCGCGGCAGCACTCGGATCAAGAATCTCTTCAAGTACTTCAACAGCTTCACCGATGCCGAGCAGAACGGCATGGACGTGCTGATCTGCGACGAAGCCCACCGCATCCGCGAAACGTCCACCAACCGCTTCACCCCGGCGGCCAGGCGGACAGGACGCAGCCAGCTCGACGAGCTGCTATCCGTGGCACGAGTGCCGGTCTTCCTCCTCGACCAGCACCAAGTGGTACGTCCCGGCGAACTCGGCACCGTAGCGAGCATCGAGCGCTACGCCCGCGCCAAGGGATACGACGTGCGATTCGTATCGCTCGACGAGCAGTTCCGCTGCGGCGGCAGCCGGAAGTACGAACAG
The DNA here is from genome assembly GCF_040648495.1 of Nonomuraea sp. NPDC049129. Taxonomy (NCBI): domain Bacteria; kingdom Bacillati; phylum Actinomycetota; class Actinomycetes; order Streptosporangiales; family Streptosporangiaceae; genus Nonomuraea; species Nonomuraea sp. NPDC049129. Next base: position 50,143 of record NZ_JBEZDU010000011.1, read on the forward strand.
TGGGTCCTCCGCCTGCTGGGCCTGGCCGACGGCGGGCCGATGGAGTGGGACGGGGACGAGGACTTCCAGGTACGGCTCGCTGACTCCCCGCAAGAGCTTGAGGCTTTCCTGCAAGACCAGACCGGCACCGCCCGCATGACCGCCGGCTATTGCTGGCCATGGAGCGATCCCCGCCCGGACGACACCCTCGTCAACGACGTCGTCATCGGCGACTGGGCCCGACCGTGGAACGTCAAGAAGGACCGGGCCGTCGGCGACTATCCGCCGAGCATGCTTTGGGCCAGCGAGCCGAACGGGTTCGGGCAGGTTGGCTGTGTCTACACCGCTCAGGGGTTCGAGTACGACTGGAACGGCGTCATCTTGGGTCCTGACCTGACCGTCCGGGACGGGAAACTGGTCACTGTGCGCGAGGAGACCCGGGATCCTGCGTTCAAGAGCCGTAAGACCGTTCCGGATAGCGACTTCGACCAGCTTGTTCGCAACGTGTACAAGGTCCTGCTCACCCGAGGCATGCGCGGAACAGTGATCTACGCGGTCAATCCAGAGCTGCGGAGCTTCCTCGCTGGATTCATGCGTGCCACGCGGCCTTAATCGGCCCTGTCATGATCTCATCACTATGCACCCACGCCAAAGGCGCTTCAGGTCGCTCTACCCGAGCCACGATTCTCACCGTGACAGAAGAAAAGCCGGGCCAGTGCCTCAACATGCTGCACGGAGAAGAAGCAACTGAGCCCAAAAACAGCTTCTTGGTCGAACTTCTGGCCATAGCGCCGCAAACCTCACATACCATCTTTGGGCTCTACAGCTTGTAGAAGGCTGTTGCGAGTAGGCGGACGTCAATGTCCAGGAACCCGCGAACCGGGGCACTGCAGTCCCAACCCCTTCTCCCCCCACCCTCCGCATTCGATTTTATCCCTTGATGGATAACTATGTCCGTTTTGACAGGATGGATACGATATGTGCATACGCCTGCCCATTGCCGGATGGCTCCATTTGCGGAGGAGCAGCTTTCGTGGGATCACGCTGTCTTTATCAGGGAACCGCCAGTGAACTCGCCACTCTTATCTCTGCAGACGGACTCCTACGGGAGCTCAGGCGAAGTTACGCCGAGCTGATCAGCGGTGAGCTGAATCCGCTTGAAGTTGAATCGTGGCGTAACAGCATCCCCACTGTCATTGACCTATTGCTGGAAGAGGGCCTGGGCGATGTACAGGTACTGATCGAGTTAAAAACGCCGATCAGCGATGTGCGGATGGACATGGTCCTGGTCGGCTCCCATCCGATCACCGGTCAGATGACACTGGTTGTGGTGGAGAACAAGCAGTGGCAGTGGGCCCGACCTGGGCCGTCCCCCGAACTGGTCTACCTCTCCAGCTCGCCGAACTCAAAACCGCACTCACACCCTATCAGACAAGTCTGGGACTACCGCCAAGTCTTAATCGACTATATTTCCTTAGTCCAAAGGTCGGCCAAGGTCTATTGCATCGTCAACATGCACAATGCCATCACCGAAAAATTGGCGGCAATCCGGCCTGCCGCCGTTGGCCTAAAATATGACTCCTCCCTAGTTCGGATGTTCTGCTCTGATCACCGCGATCACTTCAAAAAGACGCTTCGCACCGTCCTCTCGCCGGAAAGGGCATCCGACTACGCGAAGGAATTCCTGGAAGCACCGGTATCGCCAACCGAAAGCCTGATGACGTTGGTAACTGAGAGCGTTTGCCAACGGTCGGTCTTTCCCCTGCTCGATGAGCAAAGGGATGCCTACGAGTACGTAAGAGCGGCAGTGAACGCCAGTAAGCAGGGCGCACCCAAGGAGGTCGTCTTGATCGTGGGCGGCCCGGGCACCGGAAAGAGCGTAATCGCTGTGGAGCTGCTGGGCATCTTGAACCGGCAGGGTGTACGTGCCGTACACGCCACTGGCAGCAGATCCTTCACTCTGACATTGCGCGACAACGTCGAGAAGGTCAACCGCCGCGCCGCACGCAGTTTCTCCTATTTCAACAGCTACACTCATGCCACCCCGCACAATATCGATGTCCTGATTTGCGATGAAGCTCACCGGCTTCGCGCGACATCTGATCGCCGCCGCAACAGCTATGACGGGGACCACAACCAACAGCAGGGGCGGCCTCAAGTGCAGGAACTGATCGAGGCCGCCGCCGTTCCGGTATTCCTGCTCGATGAGCACCAGCTGGTCCGCCGTGGCGAAGTTGGCTCCGTTCAGCTGATCCGTGAAGCGGCCGACGATCTGGGAATAAAGGTTCAGCAAATCGATCTACGCCACCAATTTCGATGTGGCGGCTCCCCTGAATACGTCACCTGGGTGGAGCAACTCCTTGGGCTGGGGTGGGAGCACGGCCCTCAGCCATGGCGGCCCTTGGAGACCTTCGAGCTGCACGTCGCACGTTCTCCTGCGATCATGGAGGAGTTTTTACGAGCGAAACAAGATGAGGACACCACCGCGCGCATCGCTGCCGGCTTTTGTTGGCCGTGGAGCGACCCGCGCCCGGACGGGACGTTGGTCGAGGATGTCAAGATCGGCGAATGGCACCGCCCCTGGAACTCGCGGGCCGAGCGCGAGAAAAATGGCATCCCTCCATCCAGCTTGTGGGCTACTCACGCGGCTGGATTCGACCAGATCGGATGCATCTACACCGCCCAGGGTTTCGAATACGACTATGCAGGCGTCATTTTCGGCGATGACTTAACGTGGACAGGACAGAATTGGCAAGCCAACCGTCGAGCCAACAAGGATAGAGAAGTGCAGGGCGCTCCCCGGTTTGGGGACCTGGTTCGCAACACATACCGGGTACTGGCTACCAGGGGCATGTCCGGTGCAGTCCTTTATTCGACCGACCCCTCGACGAATCGATTATTCGCGGAGCTCGGTGTGCCCATACTGTGATGCCAGCGTCCTTGGCGTAACATAGATCTCCGGAGGATATTTTGCCTCATGCAAGCTTCAGGCAACCGCCTTCCGTTGCTCAGCTTCTCCGGGATAATCGTCGGATGGGGCCTGAGAGCTAGGAAATGTCCCCAGCAATGTCTTCACGGCTCTGGCGTATCAAGACGCCATGCCCGCGTGCTGGGTCACAGAGACAGCAGTGATCAAAGCTGAACGGCCGATCGCACGACTCCTGCCAAATGCCGGCACTGTAGGGATCCTTGGACGCAGGGTTGATGTGTCGTGCAACAACGAGCGCCACTACCGCTGCGGCGCCTTTCTCGATCAGCGCGGACGCCGCGCTTTGTACGTGAGCGCCGGACACGAACAAGTCGTCCACCAGCAGAACCCGCTGATGGTCCAACCTGTCGCCCCGGATACGGAAGGCATCTCCATGCGACCTGCGGTTGGCAAGCACCGGAGCGTAGGTGTCGACGACCTCCAAAAGAAGGGGTCGATGAAGGCGGGCCAGCGCACCAACCTTGCTCACGACCCGCGTCATCGTGTCGAACGCCTCGGCGGGCTGCTCGGTTCGGGTGCTGGGAATCGTGGCCACAACGGTGAAGGGGCCGCCGGCACACCCTTGTAGGCAGCGGGCGTGTTTCTGGAAGAAATGGGTCACCGTCGCGGCGAGGAAGTCTGGCCGTCTTCGCCGACCTGCGGCACCGTTGGGGTCCTTCTTGCGAACCGGCACGTCGTACAGCTGGGTGTTCTTGGCCGTCAGCGAGATCGGCACCACATACTCGGTGTGGCCGTACAGGTCCTCGGTGGTGCGTTTGCAACTCACGCAGGTGGGCCAGGGCTCACCATTCCCACAGTCGTTCGGACCGGAGTGGCAGATGCGGCACACTCCCGCCCGGGTGGGAGGGACGGGGCGAAACAGCGGCAGGAAATCATGGGTGTACGCCTCCGCGCCACCCATGATCAGCAGGTGCTTGTTCGAGGGGCCATATCTACAAGATTGACCGCCTGCTTGGAAAGGTCGTCAATGTCTTGGACGGCAGTCATGCCTCCCCGGAAGGCTGCACGCTCGGCCCACGGCTGTTCCTGCTGGAGCCGGTGGGACACGAACACATGCTTTCCAGTCGCCAGCGCTCTCTCGACATGCTGGGAGGAGGGGCCACCAGCCAGACCGTCGACGACATACAAGCAGTCGGCTAACCCGCAGGTCACAACGCACGCGAGTTCAACAGTGCGGGAGGTGGGGAGAGCATCGGGCCAGAACGGCGTGACGATCGCCCCGCACTCGGCTATCTGCTCGGCCACACTGCCGTACTGCCCGAGAGCGGACTGCTCGGAGATGCCGCCGGCCAGGACCGCCAGCGCGCGACCGCCTACCGCGAGTGTCGCCTCGTGGACCGCTGCGTCCAGGTCAGTACGGAGTGGCGCGACGACGGTCAGCCCAGCCTCGGCCAGCGTCCGCGCCGCGGCGACGGCGTGGCCGGTCTCGCGCTCGCCAACTACGGCGATTGCCCGATGGTCGTTGGACCTGAAGTTGCCGCGGACCCACAGGAACGGCTGACGATCGTAGGCGAAACACAGATTGGCCGGATAGCTCTCGTCGAGCACGGTGACGAGATGGACGCCGTCGGCACGCATGGTGGTGATGATAGAGCGCGCCCAGTCCAGATGCTCTGGCTGGACGCGAGCGGCGATCGTGGCGGCGTGCGCTCGGTCGTCCTCGTCACGACTCGGGCAGTACCCGTCGAGGAGCTTCAGGGCGCTGCCTGCGTCAAGAATGACGCGCGCGGTGTAGAACCACGGCTTGTCCTGGGCGGCTTGGGTGAGTGCGAGGACGGCTGCCTGCTCGTCAACCGGGATCACTGTCATCACCATCTCGAACGTGGTTTCGGGATGAACGTACGCTCCGACACCGACAAATGCGGCAACGGGATGCGTGGTTCTGTGTTTGCCCTATCGTGCCGAGGTCGGCCAGATGGCGCGCCACGATTGCCGTGAACGGGCTATGCCGATTCAGGGCATTGACAGCCCCTGAGCCACTCTGCTCGGGTCAGATCGGCGAAGAAGAGCCCGTAGGCCGCAGGCTGCCGAGAGGTGCGCGCGGGCTTTGCCAGGCCGGTTCGCCTTCCGGGGCCTTGGGCACAGGCCCGAATCGTCGAACCCCGACCCGGCCGTACTACGGTCGCAGTAGAGCCGATGGGTACCACGGGATGAGGGAATTCGCCCAGGTCAGACCTACTGTTTAGGGGTGCGTACCGTGACCTGGCTGCGACAGGAGCTCCTTTCCCGACCTTATGTGGCCGACACGATCCTGGCCGTGTGCGTGTATGCGATGACGCTGCTGGCGCCGGGCCCGCCCCCGCCGTCTGGGGCGGAGTGGCGCGGCCAACTGCAGCCCCTCACCGCATACGACATTGCGCTGGCTTCGGTCGTCTGCGGTGCTCTGGTCTTTCGGCGGCGGTGGCCCCGGGCCGTTCTCGCCCTCACGGTCGCCGGGTTCGTCGTCTACGCCATGATCGACGGTGGGCGGAGTCTGTTGAACCTGGGGTCGGCGATCGCGGTGTACACGGTGGCCTCGCGAGTCCCGCGTCGGCACGCGTGGGCCTGTGGAGGGCTTGCTGCGCTCGTGGTTACCGTGGCCAGGGTGGTGTTCAGCGGGAGTGCGTGGCTGACGCCCGAGATGCTGGCGCCGATCGCGTCGATCGGTATGGCCACCGCCGTCGGGGACTCGCTGCGTAGTCGCCGGGCCTATGTGGCCGCCATCGAGGAGCGGGCGCGCAGGGCCGAGGAGACGCGTGAGGAGGAGGCCGAACGGCGGGTGATGGAGGAGCGGCTGTACATCGCTCGCGAATTGCATGACGTTCTCGCTCACCACATCGCGCTGATCAACGTACAGGCGCAGGTTGCCGCGCATTTGCTGGCGACCGAACCTGAGCAGGCTCGTACGGCGCTGGGTCATGTTCGCGAAGCGGGCAAGGAGGCGTTGGATGAGTTGCGGACGACAGTGGGGCTGCTGCGGCGGCCGGGTAGCCGCGAGGAGCTGCTGACCGAGCCCGCGCCGGGGCTGGATCGGCTGCCTGAGCTGGTCGACTCCTTCACTGCGGCCGGGCTGGAGCTGGGTTGGCTCATCTACGGCGATCCGAGACCGTTGCCCGCTCCTGTGGATCTCGCCGCGTTCCGGATTGTTCAGGAGGCGCTGACCAACGTGAGCAAGCACGCGCCGCAGGCGACCGCGACTGTGCGGATCGACTATGCGTCCGACGAGGTGATCGTCGACGTCGCCGACGACGGTCAGGGTCAGAGTGATGCGGGTGGGGTCTCTTCCGGGACCGGTCACGGGCTGATCGGTATGCGGGAGCGGGCCCTTTCGGTCGATGGGACCTTCCTCGCTGGGCCCGTGGACGGCAGCGGGTTTCGGGTGCATGCCGTGCTCCCCACCTCGAGGAAGAACAGGTGACGACCGTCTTGAGGGAGTACAGGCCATGACCGTCAAAGTGCTGCTGGCAGACGACCAAGCGCTGGTCCGGGCCGGGTTCCGGGTGCTGATCGACTCGGCGCCCGACCTGACGGTGGTCGGCGAGGCTGCCAACGGTCATGACGCCGTACGGCTCGCGCGGGAGACTATGGCCGACGTGGTGCTGATGGACGTTCGCATGCCCGGAATGGATGGTCTGGCCGCTACGAGGGAGATCACCCGCGATGAGGCCACGGCCGGGGTCCGGGTGCTGGTCCTGACCACGTTCGAGATCGACGAGTACGTCTTCGCCGCGCTGCAGGCGGGTGCCAGCGGGTTCCTCGGCAAGAGTGTGGAGGCCGGCGAGTTGCAAGAGGCGATCAGGGTGGTGGCCAGGGGCGAGGCGCTGCTGTCACCGTTGGCGACTCGACGTCTGATCACCCGCTTCCTGGACGGGCGCGGGGTCTCGGCCCAGCACGTGCCCGAAGACCTGGCTGTGCTCACCGAGCGCGAGCGCGAGGTGATGATCCTCGTGGCCCACGGGCGTACCAACGACGAGATCGCCGATCTGCTGGGGATCAGCCGGGTGACCGCCAAGACGCACGTCAACCGAGCCATGACCAAGCTGAAGGCCCACGACCGCGCCCAGCTGGTAATCATCGCGTACGAGACCGGTCTGGTCCGTCCTCAAGCCCGCTGATCGCCCCCAAAGGCCACAGGCGCGGGCCACCGCGCCCCCTGATCGCCCGCGAACCGCAGGCGGAGGCCACTGCGCCCGCCGATCGCCCGAGAACTGCGGGCCAACTGACCGCCCGGGAACCACGCGCGCGGGCTAGCTGATCGCCCAAGAACCGCGGACGCAGTAGCCCACGCCCGCGTCTACTGCGATCGCCGCAGTCCAGAACCCTCCCCCAGGCGGACGTCCACCCAAAGCCAGGCCCTGAGGCTTGAAGTAGCGCCCCAAGTGCGTCCCCTCCGGCTCGCCCGTTCCCGCGCACCGTGCGATCTGACCCCATGCGAAGAGAAGTGGAAAGATGTCGTTTCTGGCTAGATTGAGCCTTGCCCAACGGGGGCTCATCGCGCTCATCACGGTCGTGGTGCTCGCGTTCGGCGTTTACGTCACCCCGGCGCTGCAGCAGCAACTCCTGCCCTCCCTGTCGTTCCCCCAGGTATCGGTCGTGGCGTCATACGCCGGCGCCGCTCCGGAGATCGTCGAGGACCGGGTCACAGTGCCGCTGGAGGAGGGGGTACGCGGGGTCACCGGCGTCACCGGGGTGAACTCGACTTCGCGGGAGTCCAGCGCGACGGTTCAGGTGGCTTTCGACTTCGGGACCGACATCGACGACGCGCAGAGCAAGATCCAGCAGGTGGTCAGCGGGCTGGCCGACCGGCTGCCGGACAGGGTTGAGCCGAAGGTGGTCGTGGGGAGTACCGACGACCTGCCGGTCATCCAGCTCGCCGCTGCTTCCGACAAGTCGCAGCAGCGGCTCGCCGAGCAGTTGACCACCCATGTGGTCCCGACGCTCACCGGCATCGAGGGGGTCAAGGAGGCCTCCGTCACGGGTACCCGTGATCAGGTCATCACCATCACCCCCGACGCCGATGAGCTGAAGAAGAAGGGGCTGGACACCAGCGCGATCTCCACCGCCATCCAGGGTGCTGGCCAGCCGATTCCCGCCGGATCCCTGACCCATGCGGACACGACGCTGAGCGTCCAGGTCGGCGGCAGGTTCGAGTCGATCAAGGACCTCAAGGACCTCTACCTCGCCCCCGCCGCGCAGGCATCCCAGCCTCAGGCCCAGGCCCAACCCGCAGGCCAGGATCAGCGGCCAGGCTCGCCGCAGGCCACCCCGACCGCCGCAAATGCCGCAAAAACCGAGAAGGCCGACAAGCCGAAGCCCGTACGGCTCGGCGACGTGGCCACCGTGAAGCTGGGACTCGCCGAATCGACCACGCTCACCCGCACCGACGGCAAGCCCAGCCTGGGTGTCTCGATCACCATGAAGCCCGGTGGCAACGCCGTGTCGATCTCCGAGGACGTACGCGCCAAGCTGCCCGCCCTAGCCTCCGCCCTAGGCACGGACGCCGCCCTCACCATCGTCTACGACCAGGCGCCGGAGGTGGAGAAGTCGATCGAGAGCCTGACCACCGAGGGACTGCTGGGCCTGGCCATGGCCGTGCTGATCATCCTGGTCTTCCTGTTCTCGCTGCGCTCCACGCTGGTCACCGCAGTCTCCATCCCCCTGTCGGTGCTGATCGCGTTGATCGCGCTATGGGCCTGGGACTACTCGCTCAATATGCTCACTCTCGGCGCGCTCACCATCGCCATCGGCCGCGTCGTGGACGACTCGATCGTGGTCTTGGAGAACATCAAACGCCATCTCTCTTACGGCGAGCAGAAACGGCAGGCGATCGAGAACGGTGTACGCGAGGTCGCGGGCGCGGTGACCGCCTCCACCCTCACCACCGTGGCGGTGTTCCTGCCGATCGCCTTTGTCGGTGGTTTCGTCGGCGAGCTGTTCGGCCCGTTCTCCATCACCGTCACGGTGGCCCTGCTAGCGTCTCTGCTGGTGTCGCTGACCGTCGTACCGGTGCTGAGCTACTGGTTCCTCAAGCCGCCCAAGAACGGTGACCGGCACAAGGCGGAGGAGAAGGAGCGCCGCAGTCTGCTCCAGCGCGCCTACGTCCCGGTGATCCGCTTCGCCACCCGGCACCGGCTCACGACGGTCGCCGGTGCTCTGGCGATCCTCATTGGCACGCTCGCCCTGGTCCCCCGGCTGGAGACCAGCTTCATCGACAACGCGGGGCAGGACACGGTCAACATCACCCAGAACCTGCCCGTCGGCACCTCCCTGGCTGCGGCCGACACGAAGGCCAAGGAGGTCGAGAAGGTCCTGACCGGCCTCGACGCGGTCAAGTCGTACCAGGTCACCGTAGGCGGCGCGAGCGGCGTCGGGTTCGCGGGCGCAGGTCCGAACGGAGGCGGCGGGGGTACGGCCCGCGCCAGCTACTCGCTCACCCTGCGCGAGAACAGTGACACCGCGGCCGTCGAGAACATCCTGCGCGACCAGCTGGGCAAGCTGCCCGACGCCGGAGAGATCAGCATCGGCGAGACGGGCGGCTTCGGCGGCGACGGGCTCGAAGTCCTGGTACACGCCAGTGAACAGGACACGTTGAGCGACGCGGCGCGAGTCGTACAGCAGACCATGTCGGCCATCCCCGGCGTCACCGAGGTGACCAGCGGTCTGGCCGAGACCGCGCCCCGCATCGACGTCACCGTCGATCGCAAGGAGGCCGCGGAGCGCGGCCTCACGGAGGCCGCTGTCGGCCAGCTGGTCTCCCAGGCGTTCCGTGGCAGCACCGTGACGCAGCTGACCTTCGACGGCACCACCGCCGACGTCGTCGTGGACACCGGCGACGCGCCCGTCTCGCTCGGCGAGCTGCGCAAGCTCGACCTGCCCGGGAAGGGGGAGCTCGCCGACGTGGCCGAGGTCAAGCAGGTCAACGGGCCCGTTTCGGTCAGCCGTGTCGACGGGGAGCGTACCGTCACCGTCTCCGGCAAGAGCACCGGTGCCGACCTCGGCGCCATCAGCGCGGACCTGGACAGCCGGCTCGCCAAGCTGACACTGCCCGCCGGCGCCACCTACTCCGTTGGCGGTGCCAGCGCCGACCAGGACGAAGCCTTCGGCAGCCTCGGGCTGGCCCTGGTGGCGGCCATCGCGCTGGTGTTCTTCGTCATGGTCGCCACCTTCCGCAGCCTCATTCAGCCGCTGCTGCTCCTGGTGTCGATCCCGTTCGCCGCCACGGGGGCGATCGGGCTGCTGCTCATCACCGGTACGTCGCTCGGGCTGGCGGCGATGATCGGGCTGCTGATGCTGGTCGGCATCGTGGTCACCAACGCCATCGTGCTGCTGGACCTGATCAACCAGTACCGCGGTCAGGGGATGCCGCTGCATGAGGCCGTCGTGGAAGGCGGGCGCAACAGGCTCCGGCCCATCCTGATGACCGCGCTGGCCACGATCTTCGCGCTGCTGCCGATGGCTCTGGGCATCACCGGCGGGGGCGGGTTCATCTCCAAGCCGCTCGCGATCGTGGTCATCGGCGGGCTGATCAGTTCGACGTTGCTCACGCTGATCCTGGTCCCAACCCTGTACACCATGGTCGAAAGCCGGAAGGAGAAGATCCGGGCCAGACGCGCGCCGCGATCCGCCGTACCACCCATTGCCGAGACCCCCGGGGAGCCGGCAGTTGTTTCCGGAGGACATCGATGACCAACACGACCCGCGGCCGGAGCGTCCTCCGGGATTTCCAGCCCTCGAAGCTTCCGCATCCCACGGTCGAGATCGTCATCCCCGTCTACAACGAGGAGCGGGCGCTCCCAGGATGTCTGCGTACCCTTCACGCACACCTCAGTCAGTGGATGCCGTTCCCCTGGCGGCTCACCGTGGCGGACAACGCGAGCGTTGACCGGACGCTGGAGGTGGCCCGGGAGCTGGCCGCCGAGCTGCCCGGCACGAACGTGGTCCACCTCGACAGGAAAGGGCGCGGGCTCGCGCTGCGTACGGTGTGGGGCGCGAGCGAGGCCGACATCGTCGTCTACATGGACGTCGACCTGTCCACGCGCCTGGACGCGCTGATGCCGCTGATCGCCCCGCTCGCCAGCGGCCACTCCGACCTCGCCATCGGCAGCCGCCTGGCTCCCGGGGCGCGTACCGTGCGCGGACCGCGCCGCGAGCTGATCTCCCGCTGCTACAACGCGATCATCCGGCTCACTCACGGAGCCCGGTTCAGCGACGCGCAGTGCGGCTTCAAGGCGGCCCGTACGGACGTGCTCGGCCCGCTGCTCGAACGAACCCAGGACGACGCCTGGTTCTTCGACACCGAGCTACTGCTGCTCGCCGAGCACAACGGGCTGCGCATCCACGAGGTCCCGGTCGACTGGGTCGAGGATGTCGACACCCGGGTCGATGTCGTCAGCACCGCCACGGACGATCTGCGCGGGCTGTGGCGGGTGGCCCGCATGAAGGCGTCGGGCGCCGCGCGGGCTCCGTTGCCGAGTCGCCCCGCCCCAGCCGCCGAGCACCCCGACGCCGTACTGGCTCCCAGCAGGGCACGCTCCCGGATCACCTGGGAGGTCGGCTGTTTCGTGGCGATCGGCGTGCTCTCGACGGCCGGTCAGGCCCTGCTCTATTGGCTGCTGCGCGCCTGGTGGCCGCCTGCGCTCGCGAACCTGGTGTCGCTGCTGGTCCTCACCGTGCTCAACACGGAGGCCAACCGCCGTCTCACCTTCCGCTGGTCCGGTACGGGGGCTGGCCGGGCGCACCTGGGAGCCGGTGCCTTGTTCCTGCTCGGGTACGTCATCACCTCCGCCGCCGTGCTGCTGTTCCGCGAGGTACAGCCGGAGGCGTCGGCCGCGGCCGAGACGCTGGTGCTCACCGCCTCGTCCGTGCTGGTCACCGTTGTCCGCTTCCTGGTGCTGCGGCTGGCCGTCTTCCGCCGCAGCACCCCCTGATCCTTTCCAGAGAGTGACGTACGAGATGACTCCGCCATCCACCCCCCGCCCGCTCCCCAGACGGGTGGCGCTCGCGGTGATCCTGCTCCTGGCCGCCGGACTGTACGGCTGGGCTCTGGGCTCCCTCGGCTGGGGCAACAGCTACTACTCCGCCGCTGTGAAGTCGATGGGCCAGAGCTGGACGAACTTCCTGTTCGGCGCGTACGACCCAGCGGGCGTGATCACCGTCGACAAGCCGCCGGCGGCGCTGTGGCCGCAGGTGCTCAGTACCAAGATCTTCGGTCTGCACGGCTGGGCGATGATCCTGCCTCAGGTGCTGGAGGGCATCGCCACGGTGTTCCTCCTGCACCGGACCGTACGTCTGTGGGCAGGTGAAGCGGCCGGGCTGCTGGCCGCGCTGGTTCTGACGCTGACCCCGATCACGGTGGCGATCAACCGCGACAACAACCCTGACACCCTGCTGGTGCTGACGCTGGTGGCGGCGGCGTACGCGCTGACCCGGGCCTTGCGGACAACCTCCGGGCTGAGGTGGTTGTGCGCGGCCGGGTTCCTGATCGGCCTCGGCTTCATGACCAAGATGCTGGCCGCCTGGATGGTGATCCCGGCGTTCGCGGCGGCCTGGTTGGTCGGCGCGCGCGGGCCCTGGCTCGGGCGGCTCGGCAAGCTGCTGATCGGGGGCGTCGTGCTTGTGGTGTCCTCTCTGTGGTGGGTCGCCGTGGTTGCGCTCTGGCCGGGGAACCGTCCGTACATCGGGGGCAGTACTGACGGCAGCGCCTGGGACCTGGTCGTCGGCTACAACGGCCTCGGCCGGATCCTCGGCGGTGACGGCCCAGGCGGCTTCAGCATCTCCTTCGGCGGAGCGGCCGGCCTGGGCCGGCTCTTCAACGACCAGGTCGGCGGGCAGATCAGCTGGCTGCTGCCGTTGTGCGGAGTGGCGCTGGTGCTGGCCGTGGCTGGCGCCGTACTGCGCTGGCGTGGGGTCACGATGCCCGGTGAGCCGCTCGCCGCTGCCGGATGGGTGCTGTGGGGAACATGGCTGGTGGTCTGCGGCCTGGTGTTCGCCACCCAGAAGGGGACCTTTCACCCGTACTACACGACTCAGCTGGCCCCGGCGGTCGCCGCCGTCACCGCCGGCTTCGCCACGACGTTGGCCCGTGCCCACCGGGCGGGGGCTCGCTGGGCGCTCCCGCTGGGAGCCGGGGCCGTCGCGGTGACCACGGCCTTGGCCTATGTCGTGATCGCTCGGGTCCCGTCCTGGAACGGCTGGGTGGCGTGGCTTGTGGGTGCGGCCGGAGTGGCGGCGGTCGTCCTGCTCCTTCTGTGCGCGGGTCGGCGAGGACGGCTGCCCGCCGGTCGACGACGGCTGCCCGCCGCCTTCGGCATCGCGGTCCTGGCGGTGCTTTCGGCGCCTGCGGCCTGGGCGATCAGCGTCCCCAGCGCCACGTCGGCGATGGGCGGCGCCAACCCCACCGCAGGGCCACCCACCATGCCGTTCGGCCGCGGGGCAGGCGGAGGCGGCCCAGCTCCGGGCGGCTTCGAACTCCCAGAAGGCATGCAACTCCCACCAGGCATGGAACTCCCGGAAGGGATGCAGCTCCCCGAAGGATTTCCTGGGGGATTTCCTGGCGGGAACGGTGGCATGCCACCCGGGCTCTTGGGAGGCGGCGCCGAGCTCGCCCCCGACCAGCGCAAGGTCCTGGACTATGCCGTCAAGCAGTCCGGCTCCGCCCGGATCAAACTCGCCACCGAGGGCGGCGCCATGTTCGCCTCCTCTTTCATCCTGAACAGTGACGCCACCGTCATCGGCATGGGCGGCTTCATCGGCATCGACGACGCCCCGACCGTCCAGCAGTTGAAGGACTGGACGAGTTCGGGGCAACTACGCTTCGTCCTGGGATCCGGTCGGGGCGGCTTCGGCGCCATGATGGGCGGGGCGAGCACGCACCGCTCGCAATGGCTGAAAGAGAACTGCACCGAAGTCCCCGCCGCCGCGTATGGGGGAAGTCCCACCGCCTCCACACCGAGCAGTCCAATGACAGGAGGCGGCACCACCCTCTACGACTGCGCCGCGAAGCACTGACGCACGGCGCCGCCCGTCCGGCAGGGCTCAGGAGATGGGCTCTGGGGGCGGGCTCCGCCGCGAGCACCAGACCCGACTTGCCGCCCCACTGCCGGTACAGAGTTGCCGTGCTCGAAAGAGTGCGGGCGGCGACGGTGGGCATGGTGAGCGCCTTCTAGCTCACTTCACGCGACGGCTCCACGACGGCCGCATACAACAGCTCTGCCCCCGGAGCGGGGGATGGACGAGCCCGCCGAACGCCGGTGCCTCCCTCCGCGGCGGGCGTCGGCTCCATCGCTCTATCAGAAACAAAAATGGGTCGTTTCGATAGAGGGTTGGCTCATGGCGCAACTCGAGGTGAGGTGCCAGCCGCAGCTCCCGCGCACCCGCAGGAGCGACTGTCCGGAAGGTACGACAAGTAGGAGAGGCTCGGGATCGCAACGGATCGGGAATTGGACATTACCCCTTTCGATCTTGCGTTCGATATAAGAGGAATGTAAAGATCAACTTGCCCTTCTCTCCGCACCGATCGAGGTGAACTTGAACGCACCAAGACGATCACGACGTGCTCATTCACGATTACTCATCGCAGTTATGACGCTCTCTGTGACCGCGTCACTTCTTCCCGCAGAGCAAGCCGCCGCCCAGCCATCTCCCACACCGACGCCCTCCGCTAAGGACACCGCACTCCTCTCTCCGGTTGACTCGGCCAAGGCAGAGGCGAAAGAGGCTGGCCGTGAGGTGGAGATCCCCAGCCTGCACACCGAAGCCTCGACCACCTATGCCAACAGCGACGGCAAGACCCTCAGCACCGAGTTCTATACCGACCCCATCCGCTTCAAACTGGGCGACGCCTGGCAACCCGTCGACACCACACTGGTGGCAGACAACGGCACCATCAAGCCGCGCGCCACCAAGGCCGGCCTCGCGATCTCGCCCGGCGGCAGCACCGACCTGCTCACCGTGAAGAGCGGGCGCGACGGGTCGGCGATCAAGATCTCCGCTCCCCAGAAGCTGGCCGCTCCGAAGCTGTCGGGCAACAGAGCGGAATATGCGAACGCCTACGGTCCGGGCATCGACCTCGCGATCACCGCGACGCCGACGGGATTCCGGCAAGAAGCGATCATCAGGCAACGACCTGCTAGCCCGCTGAAACTCGCAGTACCCGTCCAACTACCCGCCGGTCTCTCCTTCAACGAGACCTCCTCAGGGAAGCTATCTCTGCGCGACAGCTCTGCCAAGGGCAAGCGCCGCACGACCGAAATCCCGGCCCCGCTGCTGACGGACGCCGGCGCGAACCTCAGCGTCGGCGAGGAAGGGCAAGTCGGCAAGGTGACCACTGCGGTAGAGAAAACCGCGGCAGGTCAGACGCTCACCTACAAACCCGACGCCAACTTCCTGGCCGATCCGGACGTCACCTACCCGGTCACCCTCGTCGTAGCCGACGACATCATCTGGACCCAACTGCCGAACGCCAACGACACGTTCATCAACAACTCCTCCTACCAGAACGGCTACGCCAACAGCGGCGCCTACCACCTGCAAGCCGGCATGACCAACAGCGGAACGGTCCGCTGGCGCACCTACATCCGCTTCGAGGACATCCCCGCGGACTCCCCGCTGCGTGGCGGCCGGGTGACCAACGCCGACCTCGTTCTGTGGAACTTCGACTCCAACGACTGCGGCCTACCAGTCGGCTCCGGCATCACCGCCCGCCGGGTCACCCAGCGGTGGGACGTCTCCACGCTCACGTGGAGCAACCAGCCGACGGTGACCAGTGAGGATGCCAACACCGAAAAGGGCGCCTACAAGCCGACATGCACCCGCGGCTACATGGACTATGAACATGACCTGATCCACTCCGTGAACGGCATCGTCCAGGACTGGGCCGACGGCCAGCCCAACTACGGATTCCAGCTCACCTCTGGAAACGAATCCGAGAGCACCAACTGGCGCGCCTACCGCTCGAAGGAATGGGGGAGCAACAGCGACGGCTCCCACGGCCCCAAACTCATCATTGGCTACGAGCCCGCGACGTACGTCGTAGTGCCCCGCGGCTATGAAGGCGCAACCCCGCCCCAGACCACCTGGGAGGAGGACAAGGCGTGGATAGACGCGGGCAACGTCTACAACGGCGAGCTTCCTCCTGCAAAGGCCCTGACGCCAGAAGAGGCGATGGCCGAGGCTAAGGCGGACGGCAGATCGGCCAAGACCCGCTTCCTTGACGCCTACTATCCGGACGATCTCACCGATCAGGAGTTGGTGGACAGCATGACGTCCGAGGAGGATCCTCCTCCGGACGAGGTGCCGCCCGACCCCAATCCCTTGCCCGTGGAGGACACCACACCGCCGGATGTTTCGAGTACCACTCCCTCAAACGGGCAGACCGGTATCTCGGTCGGCAGTTCAATCAAGGCAGTGTTCAACGAACCAGTGACCGGTGCCCAGATCGTGGTGAAGGATGCGCTAGGCGCCGAGGTGGCTGGGAATGCGGCCATGGACTCCGCGGAGACCACACTCACCTTTATTCCGGGCGCGCCCCTGACTCCCGGGACCGCTTACACCGCCAAAATCAGCGAGGCAAAAGACTACGCCGGAAATCCGATGGCGGCGGCTCACTCGTGGTCGTTCACCACGGGCGGCCCGGACACCGACGCACCGACCGTGACCGCGATCGAGCCTGGCCGGGACGCCACCAACGTGCCGCAAAGCACCACAGTGAAGGTGACGTTCAACGAGGTAGTGTCCGAGGCGCAGATCACGGTCAAGGACCAGTCGGACGTGGCCGTGCAGGGAACGCTGGCGGGCGGCAACGGCAACGGCAACACCGTATGGACTTTCACGCCGACATCCCCGCTCGCCGCCCAGACTGCGTACCGGGTCGAGGTCAGCGGCGCCAAGGACCCCTCGGGTAATCTCATGGCGCCCTACACCTGGTCGTTCACCACGACTGCGGCGGCGCCGCAGCCGATCCCGGGGCTCGTGGCTGCCTACGGCATGAACGAGGGCGCGGGTACGAGCGTTGCCGACTCTTCAGGGCAGAACAACACCGGCACTAGCAGCAGCACCACCTGGGCCAACGGCAAGTTCGGTAAGGCGTTGTCGTTCGACGGTTCCTCCAGTTGGGTGACCGTCGAAGATGCCGCGTCGCTTCGTCTGACGACCGGGATGACGCTCTCGGCCTGGGTCAACCCGACCACGGTGGCTGACTGGAGCAGCGTGGTGACCAAGGAATTGGACACCAACGGGGCTTCCTACAGCCTGTATGCCGCCAACGGCAGTTCGGTTCCGTCCGGCTGGGTACAGACCTCTCCTGCGGACCCTTCGACTGCCAATGGCATCTCGCCGTTGCCGGTGAGCACCTGGAGCCACCTGGCGCTCACCTACGACGGCGCCGCTCTGCGGTTGTTCGTCAACGGCCAGCAGGTCGCCCAGACTGCTCTGAGCGGCAGCCTCTACGACGACGGCAGCCCGCTGCGGATCGGCGGCAACGGCGTTTGGGGTGAGTTCTTCAGCGGCCTGATCGACGAGGTACGCGTCTACAACCGCGCCCAGACCGCAACCCAAATCCAAACCGACATGACCACCCCCGTGGGCTCCACTACGCCGGGACCCATCCCTACCCCTACCCCGACCCCCACCCCGACTCCCCCGACTCCGGTTCCAGGCCTGGTGGCGGCCTACGGCATGGAAGAGGGCACCGGCACGACCGTGGCCGACTCCTCCGGCCAGAACAACACTGGAGCGGCCCGGGACACCAGCTGGGCGGCAGGCAAGCACGGCAAGGCGTTGTCGTTCAACGGCTCCTCCAGCTGGGTCACCGTCGAGCATGCCGCGTCGCTGCGCTCAACGACCGCGCTGACACTCTCGGCGTGGGTGCGGCCTTCGGCACTGGGCACCGTCTGGCGCAGCGTGCTCATGAAGGAGCTGGACGAAGGCGGCGCCTATGGCCTGTACGCCTCCAATGGCACCGGGCCGGCGGGCTGGTTGCAAACCGCCGACGATGAAGGCGGGGTAGCAGGTAACAGCCTGTTACCGCTGAATCAGTGGAGTCATCTGGCGGTCACCTACGACGGCAGCATGGCCAGACTGTACGTCAACGGCACCCAGGTCGCGCAGTCCGCATTCACCGGCGAGCTTGCCGACGACGGCGGAGCGCTGCGGATCGGCGGCAACGGTGTCTGGGGTGAGTTCTTCAGCGGCCTGATCGACGAGGTACGCGTCTACAACCGCGCCCAGACCGCAACCCAAATCCAAACCGACATGACCACCCCAATCGGCGCCGCCACGGCACCGAATGGGACAGCGCGTACAAGCGCCGCTGCGGACCCCGCGATCGAGAAGCTGATGGTGAACGGCAGTCGCACTGTGGACGGCGTCACCGTCGTTTCCGCCCTCACCCCCCACCTGACCACCTGGCTTTCCGCCGGGCGCGATAACGAGGCGAAGGTGGAAATGGAAGTTGCCCACAAGCCCGACAAGACGGGCAAGGGTAGACAGTTAATCTGGTCAGGCCAGGCCACCGCCAAGTCCGGCGATTCCCGGGTGACGCTGCAGATGCCCCAGGGCAGACTGCGGGACGGCGAGGAAATGAGATGGCGAGCCCGCGTCACCGGACCCGGGAGCACAGGCGCATGGACAGGCTGGCAGGACCTCACTATTGACACTTCCAAGGCGGCGTCCAGAACCACTGCCGCAACAGCGATCTCCGACCCGACACCGGACGACATCAAACGAGTCCTGCCAAGCGGGAAGGCCACCTCCACGCCTAGCGCGACCTACCAGCAATGCCACAACGCGACAACGACCGGCCACGAGCCGTACGCGATCACACCGAACCGCTTTGCGCACTGTCGCTATTCCGGCTGGCAGGTAAACGTCTGGAGGTTTTTCCTTGATGTGATACCCGACAAGATCGCAACTATCGACGGGCACCAACTCACATACATTCAGGGGACCTTAGACAAGCGCGAATTCACGGTCAGCAAGCACATCTATATCGACAAGACCGACGGGGACATGCCCTCCGGCCTCCGCTTCGCCAGCAAGATCGGTTCCAACAGTCAGGGCTGCGTCGCGGGAACCTCGACCGGGATGACCGGCACATACACGGTGGACCAGTGGAAGCAACATGCCGGAGACCAATGGCATATAACAGAGGCCTACACGTCAGGCCCGGGATCGGGATACCACCTGAAGAGTGACTGTACGATCAACTATTCCGTCGTCTCCAAGCACCCGGACAACGACAAGGAGAGCAGCACCCCAATTTATGCCGAGGGCACGTTCCGCTGCGACAAGTCGCCTCAACAACGAGGATGGCACAACAAGCGGGGTGGCGGCTGCGTACACATGGCGGGCGTCCCATCGTTCACGATGACCAGGAACGACATCAATGACAAGGGCGTCAAGTTCCCGAACATGTATGACCACATCAAACGCGCGCTCACTCCCGGGTCGAAGACATACCCTATACCAGGAGGAAAGTCCTACCCAGACGAGACGCGACCAAAGAATATCCCTGGCGGGAGCTGGCAAAGCACGCTTACACGTCATGGATACGACCCCATCGGAGTGGGGAACCGCTCTGCCGCAGGCATCGTCTGCAAGAATGAACTCGGAGTAGACGAAGAAGAGGCAGAGGCTGGGTCCTGCGACGAGTTTCCGTTCGCGTCGACTCTCCAAGGAGCGGCGCGCGCCAATCCTCCGCACAACTTCTCGGTTGCGCGTATAGAAATAGGCGAGAATACGGCACACGGACGCGTACTGAAGGCGTGGTACCGGAACAATCGGATCCTGAACTACGATCAGTTCTGGGTGGACATCCAGTAATCCGCTCACTCAGGGTCTGTCTGGACCGCCCAACCGGCGGGCCAGACAGACCCGCCTGTCGCTCGCAACATTAGGAATGTCAGGAAACTCATGGCCAACGTCATCACCGAACTCCTTGACCGGCGCGAGATATTGGAATATCTGACCGGCATCGCAGACGTCGAGGCGGAGTGGGATCTCTATGAAATAGACACCGACGTGGAAGGCTGGATCGGAACCGGCGACAACGGGATCCTGATTAAAGGGCTTGACAGTAAAAGGTGTTTGGTCAAATACGAACTTTGGGATGGCCCACCTCCTCCTCTCCACTCCTGGGACAGGACCTGGTCCGGAAGCGTACGCCTTCATTCCGGAAAAGTGTTCACCGTAAGCGATTATTCTGGCGATTCGTCTTACGGCGCGGAATTCGACCTCGGCAAGCAGGACAGCGTTTGGCAGGTCAGAATCCATCGCAAGTCTCTTAGCCACGAAGAGTTCACTGCGAAGCTCATCAGCTTCACTCTGCTGAAGATACAGTTCTGGTCCGGGTGACAGGCGGGTAGTGAGCTGGCTCACAGGCCACCGCAGAGCTCAGGATGGCCGTGAGGCCGGCGCCCGAGGGCAGCGGGCGCGGCCCCGTGAACGGCCAGCCAGGCGGCGAAAGTGCGTACCCGCAGCAGCCCTAGCAGTTGGAACAGCCGCTGCGCCTGGGGAGGGAGCCCCTGATAACTCAAGTTGAAGCCAGCTCGCACCGTGGTGGAGCGGTACTCCAGCTCGGCCAGTCGTTCCGCTCGTCGGCCCTACCCCGAATACGGCCTCTGGTTGCGACTCCACGTACCGTCAGCGGGTCGGCGGCCGGGGGCGGTTCCACCAGAGGGAGAGGGACAGGGCCGCGGCGATGAGGATGCCACCGCCGGCGGCAAAGGCGGCGGCTGTGTCGACTCGTTGCTGGATGACGGTGAAGCTGCCGGGCAGGGCGGCGAGAGCGCTTTGGAGCTGGTCGGCGTTCTCGGCGCGGTGGTAGGAGCCACCGGTAGTTTGGGCTATCTGCTTGAGTGCGGGCTCGTCGATGGTGCGGGGGTTGCGGCCTCTGTCGAATCCGCCGCGGCCACCGAAGCCGCCACCCCAGCCGCCGAAACCGCCGTCGAACTGTGTGTTGTCGCACACCATCGGGGTCGGGTTCGTGGTGCCGAAGCCGATGGGGAAGACCCGGACGCGGCGCACGGCCGCCTCCTGCGCGGCGATCTCCGGGTCGACGCCCTGGGTGTTGGCGCCGTCGGTGAGCACGACGATCGCGGCACCGGCATAGCCCGCCCCGCCGTCCACGGGTTTCGCCCCGGTGGCGGCGACCGACGGGTCGACCTCCGCGATCGCGTCGATCGAGGTGAGCATGGCCTGCCCGATCGCGGTGCCTCTGGACACGGTGAGGTTGTCCAGCGCCTTGATCAGCGAGTCGGTGTCGTCGGTGGGCGGGACGAGCAGCCCCGCGGTGCCCGCGAAGGTGACCAGGCCGATGCGCGGCCCGCCCCGCTGCGACTCGATGAACTCCACGGCGGCCTTCTTCGCGGCTGTGATGCGGTTGGGGTCGACGTCCGTGGAACACATGGAGCCGGAGGTGTCGAACGCGAGCAGGATCGTCGCCGACTTCATCGGCACCGGCACCGACGCCTGCGGTCGCGCGGCTCCGACCACGAGCAGCGCGAGTCCGGCAATGAACAGTGCCGCGGGGATCTTCCGCGTCCAGCGCGTACGACCGGGCAGGGCAGTCCGTACGAGCGCGATCGAGGTGACACTCACGACGGACCGTCGGCGGCGGCGGCGCGCCCACTCGCGGATGGCGAAGATCAGCGGGATGACCAGTACCGACAGCAGCGCCCACGGCCATGAGAACGACATTCAGATCACCCGTCCAGACCGGAGCACGGTGAGCGCCGCTCCTGCGGCGAGCAGTGCGAGGGCGAGCCCGATCAGCCCGCCGGCGAGGGGCAGCGGCTCGTCGGAGATGGTGAGCCGCAGATCGATCGTGTCGGCGATCCCGTCGAGCCGGGCGGCGTCGGAGGCGGGGCGGTAGGCGCCGCCGGTGGTCTGCGCGATCAAGGTGAGGGTGTCCTCTTCGAGCGAGGTCTGCAGGTGGTAGCCGTCTACCTGCACCGTCGCCCCGGCCGTGGTGCCGACCCCGACCGTGTGGATGTGTACGCCCGCCCGCTGGGCCACGGCGGCGGCCTGTTCGACGCGCGCCTGTTCGACGTCCGCGCCCCGGTTCTGACCGTCCGAGAACATCACGATCGTCGCCGACGGCCAGTAGCCGATGTCAGGCGCGGTACCGTCGCGGCCGATTGCCACCGGCTTGCCGGTGATCGCCGACAGCGAGGCCAGGATGGCCGTCCCCAGCGAGGTGCTGCCGGTGATCTTCAGCCGGTCGATGGCCTTGAGCGCGATCGAATGGTCGGCGTCGGGCCGTGCGGCGGTGAGCGCGCCCCGCTCGAACGCGACGACCCCGATGTCGACGCTGTCGGGCTGCGCCGCCACGAACGCGCGGGCCGCCCGCTGCGCGGCCGCCAGCCGGGTGGGCGCGACGTCGTCGGCACCCATGCTGTTGGAGACGTCGATGGCGAGGATGACGGTGCCCGCGGTCCGCGGGACCGGCACCATGGCCGCCGGTCCGGCGGTGGCGATCGCGAGTACGGCGACGCCGTTGATCGTCAGGCCGATGCCGAGGTACGCTCGGCGGCCGCCCGGCACCGCGACGCCTGCCGCAGCGAGCGCGGCCGTCCGGCGCCGCGCCGAGACGATGGCCGCCCGGGCGAGCGCCGCCGTGACGAGCAGTCCGACGACCAGCAGCAGCGGGGAGGACAGGGTCATGAGCCCTCTCCTTCGCCTTTGATGCGCTCGGTCATGACGACCGGTCCCGGGTTCGGGCGGCTGTTGAGCTCGGTCATGGCGCCCGGTCCCGGGTTCAGGCGGCTGTTGAGCTCGGTCATATCGACCGGTCCTGGGTTCGGGCGACGACCTCGACGAGCGCCTCGGCCAGATCGCGGTCGGTGTCGATGCGGTGGACGGGTACCCCGGCCCGGCGCATGCCCGCCGTGAGCCGGGCGTCGCGGGCGTCGACGGCGGCGCGGAAGCGGACCCGTAACAGCGGGTCGGTGGAGTCGACGACGAGTTGTTCGCCGGTCTCGGCGTCCTCGACCACGATCAGCCCGGCTTCGGGCAGTACGTCGTCGGCCGTGTCCACGATCCGCAGCGCGACCACCTCGTGCCGCCGGGCCAGGCGCTGGAGCGAGCGTTCCCAGTCGCCGTCGCCGATGAAGTCCGACAGGACGACGATGAGGGCGCGGCGGCGCGCGAGCCGTCCGGCCGCATCGAGCATCTCCGCCAGGTCCGTGGTGGCGCCACCGCGCGCCCCAGCAGCGCGTTTGGACGCGCGTCTCGGCTTGCCACCGCGAGCCTTGGAGGTGTGTTCCAGCTCGGCCCCGCGCACCCCAGCGGTGCGTTCCAGCTCGGCGCCGATCCGCAGCGCGTGCCGCCGGGAGGTGCCGGGTGGCACGACACGCAGCATCCCGGTGTCGTACAGCAGAGCGCCAACGCGGTTACCACCCCGGCCGAACAGCCGAGCCAGAACGAGCGCGAGCTCGGCGAGCACGTCGTGCTTGCCGCGCCCCGGCCGACCGGCCGCCATCGACGCCGACCGGTCGAGCACGAGCCACACGGTCAGCTCGCGGTCCTCGGTGAACACGCGCAGGTGCGGCTCGTCCAGCCGGGCAGTGACATTCCAGTCGATGTGCCGGGCATCATCGCCGTCGCTGTAGGCACGCAACCCGGTGAAGTCGATCCCGGAGCCACGGTGTGCGGTGCGGTGGGCGCCCTGGAGCCGGCCGTCCAGCCGGCGGACGACCTTCCACTCCAGGCGGAGCAGGAGCTTCTCGGGGGCGGTGGCCATGGTTCAGCGCTTCTGCAGGACGACGTCGGGCGCCCGAACAGCCCCGAGCACCCTGGTGATGATCGTGTCGGCGTCGACATCGTCCGCCAGCGCCTCGTACGACAGCACGAGGCGGTGACGCAGCACGTCGAGGGCGAGTTCGGACAAGTCGTGCGGCAGGACGTACTCGCGACCGCGCAGGAACGCCAGCGCCCGAGCGCCCGTGACGAGCGCGATGGACGCCCGTGGGCTCGCCCCGTAGGTGACGTACCGTTCCAGCTCGCCGAGTCCGGCCATTGCAGGGGAGCGTGTCACGGAGACCAGCCGTACCGCGTAGTCGACGATCGCCGGATCGACGTACACCTCCTGAGCGCGAGCCCGCATCGCCACCAGGTCCTCGGCCGTCACCATCGGCTGTGGCGGCTCCGGCGGACGCAGCGCCCGTGCGACGATCGCCTGCTCTTCGGCCTGCGTCGGATAGTCGACGACCACCTTCATCATGAAACGGTCGACCTGCGCTTCGGGCAGCGGGTAGGTGCCCTCCGACTCGATCGGGTTCTCCGTCGCCATGACCAGGAACGGCTCCGGCACCTGGAACGTCTCACGGCCGATCGTCACCTGATGCTCCTGCATCACTTCCAGCAGGGCGCTCTGCACCTTGGCGGGGGCGCGGTTGATCTCGTCGGCCAGCAGCAGGTTCGCGAACACCGGGCCGAGTTCGGTACGGAACTCGCCGGAGTGCTGGTGGTAGACCCGCGTACCCACGAGGTCGGCGGGCACCAGGTCAGGGGTGAACTGGACGCGCTGGAAACTCCCGTCGATCGCGGCGGCCAGCGACCGTACCGCGAGCGTCTTGGCCAGGCCCGGCACGCCCTCGACGAGCAGGTGTCCGTCGGCGATCAGCGCGACGGCCATGCGCTCCAGCAGGACGTCCTGCCCGACGATCGTACGTTTGACCTCGAACAGCACCTGTTCGAGCGGATGGGCCGACTCGGGGGACTTGGTCGAGGTCATGGTCTTCCTTCTAGATCTGTGGCCCGCCCGGCGGGCCGTCGCCTTCGGTGCCCAGGGCCACGCCGATCGGCACCGCGAACGCGATCCCGGCGAACGCCTCGTCGCCTCCCGGGTCGGCCATCGAGACCACGATCCCGATGACCAGGCCACGAGCGTTGAGGAGAGGGCCGCCAGAACTGCCCGGGTTCACGGAGGCGTCGAACTGGATGAGCCCGCTCAGGTCGCCTTCTTCGGCGCTCCGGTTCAGGCCCGACACGACGCCGGTGGAGACGCTGTAGGTCAGGCCCAGCGGATTGCCGATCGCCGTGACGGGCGCGCCCACGGCCACGGCGCCGCCGAGCGTCGCCGGGACGACGATCTCCGGCAGTTTCGCGGGCTTGAGGGTCGCGACGTCGCGCTTGGGGTTGGACGACGCGATGGTGGCCTTCGTCTTGGTGCCGTCGGCGAATGTCACGGTGACGTTGTTCTTGTTACTGCCTTTGACGACGTGGTACGCCGTCAGAATCGTCCCGTCCTCGGCCGCGATCACCCCGGTTCCGAGCGATTTCCCGGTCTGGATGACCGCCACCGACGGCCCGACCCTCTTGAAGACCTCGGATGCCGTGAGCGTCGCACTGGGCGTCGGCGTCGGGCTCGGCCTGGGCACGGCGCCTTCGCCGTTCCCACCGCTGTTTCCCAGCCAGTACGCGAGCAGTGCCACGACGACGAGCGCGCCGCCCCAGACGGCGAACCGCCGAGCCCTCCCGGCCACGGCTCCCCGAGCCTCGGCCGCATCAGCCTCCTGCGCCCCGCGCTCCATCACCCCATATTCATAAAAATAAGTCGAAAGAGCTATAAATCCCGCCTTAGAACTCCCTGAGAAACGGTCCTGGTTGGACACCCGGCGATCTCGGATACTTGGCGCATGTCCATGATTTCCAAGGTCTTATTAGGGGTGACTGTCCTCGGCGGCCTGCTCACAGGCTGCAGTGGTGGCAGCCCGACCGCGTCCAGCTCACCCGCACCCGCCACAACGGCCGGATCAAGCGCGCCGCCCACATTGACCGCGACGACCGCACTGGCCCGGCCGTTCGCTCTGCCGAAGAGCTGTGACGATCCCCGGATGGTCGCGGCCATGGGCGCGTTGATAAAAGGGAAGAAGTTCAGCAAGCGGTACGACGCCAGCGGCGCGCTGACCTGCTCGTGGGGGAAGAAGATTCCCGCGGCCTCGGTGACGGTCGCCCTTCCGTCGGCGCCACCCAAGTACAAGGACTTCCCTCAGGTCGAGGTCCCCGAACTGGCCACGCTCGGCGTCGAAGCGCAGTCCGGCGGCACCGAGATCGCCCTTGGCAACCGGTCCCTGTACAACCAGGTGTTCGTGGTCACCGCCCCGCAGTTCCGGCTGACCGTCGATCAGCTGAGCGAGAAGCGCCGCGACGACGACCTACGCGAGGCCGCCGTCGCCCTCACCACGTGGCTGATGTCGTAGCCACTGTTCGTTTGAGGCGTACCCGCCTGTCGGTCGCCCAGACGGCCAGCGCGCAGGCCGCGAATCCGGCCCCGAGGAGACTGGAGCCCGCCCAGCCGTACGCGGTGAAGATGGCGGTGGTCGCGGCGGCACCGAGGGCGGAGCCGAGCGAGTAGAAGACCATGTAGCCGCCGATGACACTGCTGGTGCGCTCCGGATGCGCGGCGGCGAGCAGGTGCTGGTTGCTCACATGTACGACCTGGACCGCGAAGTCGAGAACCACGATTCCGACGATGAGGAGCCACAGCGACCACGGCAGTTGCGCGATCGCTGCCCACGAGAGGATGAGCAGGGTGAGCGCGAGACCGGTGACCGGGACCGCCCGTCCTGCGTCCGCCCACCGTCCCGCGCGTGCCGCACCGAGTGCGCCGGCGAGTCCGGCGATGCCGAACAGTCCGATCTGGCTCTCGCTCAGCTGCCACGGCGTGTCCGCCAGCGGCAGGGACAGTCCGCTCCACAGGGTTCCGAACGATGCGAACAAGAAGAACGCGATGAGCCCGCGCGTCAGGAAGACGCGCTGCCCGAACAGCCCGCCGAGTGAGACGTACCCCCTAGGTCGGTTGGGGCGGACCTCTGACGGCAGCACCAAGAGGACGAGGGCCGCCAGCCCGAGTGACAGCACCGCGAGCACGGCATAGACGCTCCGCCAGCCCCACACCTCGGCGAGCGTGCCGGTGACGACCCGCGCGCCCAGGATGCCGACCACAACGCCCGAGGTCACGACGCCGATGTTCCGTCCGCGTTCGGCGGGCGGCGAGACCGACGCGGCGTAGGCCACCGTGGTCTGCACCACGACCGCGAACACCCCAGCCATCGCGAGGCCCACGAACGCCACCCATGCGGCTGACGCCGAGGCCGTCAGGATCACGCCCACCGCGGTAAGCGCCAGGTGCGCGGCGATGAGTCGGCGCCTGTCGACCACATCGCCAAGCGGTACCAGCAGCACCAGCCCTGCCAGATAGCCGAACTGGCCGGTCGCAACGATCCACCCAGTGAGTTCCGCTGACACACCGAGATCGCGTCCCATCGGCTCCAGAACCGGCTGCGCGGCATAGATGCTCGCCACCGCGACACCACACACCACCGCGAGCAGCAACCGTCGCCACACGTCCATCGCACTCCAAACCCAATCAGTAGCAGATTGCAACCAATTTGACCGTACGGCATAATGGTTTCAATTCGCAACCGATTGGGAGGTGCCGTGCCGAGCATCACCAACCCGGACTGGACCGACCCCGAGTGCCCCGTCGCCCGCACGCTCGACCTCGTCGGTGACAAGTGGAGCCTGCTCGTCATCCGCGACGCGATGGACGGGGCACGATCGTTCACCGAGTTCCAGCGACGGACCGGCATCGCCCGCAATATCCTCACCGACCGCCTCCGCAAGCTCATCGCTCACGGGCTCCTCGCCCAGCGCACCGCGCCATCGGGGCGCCGCCAGGAATACGTGCTCACCGACGTCGGCCGCGACCTCTTCCCGGTCATCCTCACCCTGCGGCAGTGGGGAGAACGCCACGCCTTCGCCCCCGGCGAGACCCACTCCACCCTTGTCGACCAGCACGGCACCCCGGTGCCGGAAATCGCGCCGACCAGCGCCGACGGCACCCTCCTCGGCACGGAGACCACCCACGTGCAGAAGTCCCGATAAAGCCTCGGCGTAACATGCCGGCTCAGGACGCGCCAAGCTCCCGGCTGCTCTCGACCCGGAAAGAGCTGCCGTCGGGGACCAGGTTGAGCCTGCTCACAGTCCCGTCCGTGCCGAGGCGGAACACCCGGGCGCCCGTCGCGGTGAGTGCCTCCAGGGCGATGGCGCGCGTACCGTTGCCCGACGCGGCCGACAGCAGCGTCGTCGTCCGGCCGGACGGCCACTCCCCCGTCGTCATCTCGGCCGAATCCGGCTGCGGGCTCGGCGGCCAGACGTGGTCCAGCTTCCACACCGTTCCGACGCTGCGCATCTCCATGACCACGCCGCCGAGATGGTAGTCGGAGGTGGAACCCTTGGTCGTGTTGATCTGGCCCCAGACCAGCACGACGACCCGATCAGCCCGTGCCGCGATGATTCCGCTCTCGGATGCCACCGCGCGCTGCACGATCTTCTCATCGCGGATCTGCCGCGCCTGGTCCTGGAGGTGGCCGGTGTACTCCACGCCCGCACGTCCGGTGGTCGCGTCATCCACTGCCCGGAGGTCCTTGTCGAGCGTCTTGTAGTCGAAGCTGTTGATGATCGTGTAGGCGGTCCGGGCCGTTGCCCCGGCCTCCAGGGCGTAGAGCGGTGGCGGTGCGAGGACACCCAGGCTCCTAGTCTCCGCGCTTGCCGGTCTGCCCTGGTCGCCGGACGACCCTTTCCACATCGCCGCACCGAGTCCGCCCGCGAGTAGTACGACAACCGCCGCCACCGCGATGATCCATCCCCACCACCAGCCGCGCGACGGCGTCGGTGCCGGTACCTCGGCAGGCTTCAGCGGGGTGCGGTCGACCAGGTGATAGAGGAGGTCCTGGGCGGACGGGCGGAGGGCTGGGTCCTTGGCCAGGCAGGTCTGGAGGATCGCGCGTAGGAAGCCGTCCAGTTCGGTGTCCGGGCCCAGGTCGGGTTCCTGATGGAGTACGCGGTAGACGACGGTCGGCACCGCGTCGTCACCGAATGGAGGACGGCCGGTCGCGGCGTAGGCGAGCGTCGCGGCCCATGAGAAGACGTCGGCGCCGGGAGCCGGTGGATGTCCGGCCAGTTGCTCGGGTGCGATGAAGGCGGGCGTGCCGGTGATGAGGGCGTTCGTGGTGGGGCCGCCGACGGCGTGGGCGAGGCCGAAGTCGACGACGCGGGGGCCGTCCGGGCCAATGATCACGTTGCGGGGGGACAAGTCGAGGTGGGCGACGCCCGCGCGATGGATCGCGGTCAGCGCCGTGGCGGTGGCGACGGCCAGCCGTTCCAGCGCCCCGTCGCGCAGGGGACCCTCGCGCCGGACGAGTTCGGCCAGAGATGGGCCGGGGACGTACTCGGTGACGATGTGGGGCGGGTCGGCGGTCAGATCGGCGTCGAGCACCTGGGCCGTACAGAACCCGGAGACCCTGCGCAGCAGGTCCAGTTCGGCCGCCATGCGATGCCGGGCGGCCTCGTCGGAGATCCGGGGGAGCGCTTTCACGGCGACCTGCCGTCCGTCGTTCCCGGTGGCGAGGAAGACGACGCCCTGGCCGCCCGCGCCGAGTCGGCCGAGCACCCGGTAGCGGCCGATCCGTTCCGGATCGCCTGGGCGGAGGGGCAGGCTCATTTGGTACGCCGCTCGAACATGGATCGATTGTCCTTCGGCGAAGTGACGTCCTCCAGCTTCCAACGCCCGTCGACCCGACGCAGATACAGCCGGTACGCCACGACCTCGTGGTCAGGGGCCTTGGCCGAGTCGCCGAGGTGGATCAAGGTCGCGACGTCGGGCCCGTCGAACCGTTCGAAGGCCGTACCGATCTCCCGGTATTGCCAGGTCCACCAGGTGGGAACCTGAGCGTCGGGGACGGCGGCCAACTCTCGCCACCACTGTTCGGCCCGTCCCGTGGTGCAGCGATCGAAGAAGTCCGGACGCTCTTCCAGGCGCGGCCCGTTGATGAACGCCTCGGTCTGGCAGTGGGCGGCGTCGGTGACCATCTGCCGTACCTGCGCGGTGGGCCACGCGGCGTCGGCCGGAGCCGGGGAGCCGGACGGTGTGGTTCGCGCGTAGTCCATCTTCCAGCCCGCGCCTGCGGGCACCATCTCGGCGAACAGCAGCGGGTCCTCCGATTTCGTCGGGGTTCCGTTGCGGGTGATGGCGCTGAGTCCGGTGACGATGACCGACACCCGCTGCGGCGACGCCCACACGATGCCCACGGCGGTCGCCCGCGCGGTCTGCTTCGCCTTCGCGGCTACCACCGCGTTCTTGGAATTGGCGACCAGATGCTGGTAGTCCTGCGCCGCTGTCCCGGAGAGCAGTGTCAGCGTACGCCGCTCGCCGGCGTCGTAGTCGGTGTAGTCGAGGCTGTACCAGGCCTCGAAGGCCGTCCGTGCCGCCCCTGCCGCGGCTTGGGAGTATCCCGGAGGTTCGTTGGTCGTCGCGGGCTCCGTGACCGTCGTCGTTGTCTCGTTTGTTCTCGCCCACCAGAGCGCGCCGCCCGCCAGGATGAGGGCCGTGGCGATCGCGCTCGACACTAATATCGTGCGCCGCGCCCATCTTGTTGGTTTTCGTACGGCAGGACGCGGCGCGGTTGGGGGGCCGACGCCGAGATCCATGATGGACAGTGGGAGCTCGGCTGCCGTGGGACGGTCGGCGGGATCCTTGGAGAGGCAGCGCCCGACCAGGGGGCGGAGATGACCTGGCAGGGAGCCGAGGTCGGGCGGCTCGTTGAGCACGCGATACAGGACGGCGGGCAGCGAGCCGGCCTCGAACGGGGAGCGGCCGGTGGCGGCGTACACCATGGTGGCGCCCCAGGCGAAGATGTCGGCGGCCGGGCCGAACTCCTCACCCCGGATCTGCTCGGGGGCCATGTAGCGGGGAGTGCCCACTTGGGCGCTGGCGAGGGCGGCGCCGTCTTGGAGTACGCGGGCGATGCCGAAGTCGATGACGCGTGGGCCGTCGCGCCCCAGGAGGACGTTCTGCGGTTTGAAGTCGCGATGGACGATGCCCGCCCGGTGAATCGCGATGAGGGCCGTGGCCGTGGCCACCGCGAGCCGGTCGAGCTCGGCTCCCGTGAGGGGCCCGAGTTCGGCGACGAAGGCGTGGAGGGATTGACCGGCGACGTACTCGCTGACGATGTACGGCGGGTCGGCCGTCACATCGGCGTCGAGGACCTGCGCCGTACAGAAGCTGGAGACGCGCCGCAGAATGGCGAACTCGCGCTCGAACAGGCGGCGGGCATCGGAACCCACCTCGGCGTTGATCACCTTCAACGCCACCTGGGCGCCGTCCGGCGCGTTGGCCAGATAGACGATGCCTTGGCCGCCGGCCCCGAGCCGCCCCGTCAACGCGTAACGTCCGACGTGCTTCGGGTCGCCTGCGAGCAGCCCTTCAACGCTCATCACCGCACAGGGTAATGGTCGTTCAACCTACCGGCCAGAGTGGCGCCGTCATGCGGACAAAGGCCCAGCTCACCCCCTGGCGGCTCATGGCGCCCGCAGGCTCCAGAACCGCGAGCGCGCTTGTCAGCGCGGGCCGACGAGCGCCGAGCCGAAGACCCACGAAGACGTCTGGTTGATGAAGTCTCCCGGGAATCCCAGCGCGAAGCTGGTGGCCTGTTCCAGACTGTCGATGCTTTCGGGCGGCAGGGTGAGGTCGGCGGCGGCGAGGTTGTCGCGGAGTTGGTCGGTGCTGCGCGCCCCGACGATGGGGTGGACGGCATGGGAGCGGCTCGCCGTCCAGGCGATGGCCACCTGCGAGGGCGTGGCACCGAGGTCGTGGGCGACGTCCTGTACCACTCGGGCGACGGCGTGGTCACGAGCCGAGAGCGATTCGGCGCTGAGCCGGCCACCGGTCGCGGGTCCACCGGCGCGGGTGTACTTGCCGGACAGCACGCCGCCGCCCAGCGGGCTCCACGCGGTGACGCCCAGCCCGAGCGACTCGGCCATGGGCAGCAGCTCGCGTTCGATGTCACGCTGGAGCAGGCTGTACGGCACCTGGAGACCGATGAACGGACTCCAGCCGTGCCAGTGCGCCAGCGTGTTCGCCCGGGACACGATCCAGGCGGGGGCGTCGGAGATCCCCACGTACAGCACTTTGCCCGCCCGGACCGCGTCGTCCAGCGCACGCATGGTCTCCTCGATCGGCGTGGCGCGGTCCCACATGTGCACCCAGTAGACGTCCACGTAGTCCGTGCGCAGCCGGCGCAGGCTGGTCTCCAGCGACGCCCGCAGGTTCTTGCGATGGTTCCCGGCCGCGTTGGGGTCGGTGCGGTCGCGTGAGACGGTGTACTTCGTGCCGAGTACGAACGACTCGCGCCGGCCCTCCAGCAGCTCGCCGAGTATCTGCTCGCTCGCCCCGTCGCGGTAGTTGACGGCGGTGTCGATCATGTTGCCGCCGGCTTCGGCGTACAGGTCGAGCATTCGCCGGCACTCCGGCAAAGGCGCGCCGACGCCTCCCTGCTCGCCGAAGGTCATGGCGCCCAGGATCAGCTCGGAGACCCGCAGACCGCTCGCGCCCAGCGTGCGGTACCTCACGCCGTCGCCGATCCGCTGAACAGCTCCGCGGCACGGGAGGCGATCTCGTCGTGCGGCACGTCCCGGATGTGCTGGTCCAGTGCCCAGCGATGCCCGAACGGGTCGAGCACCTGGCCGGTGCGCTCACCCCAGAAGGCGTCGTGCACCGGCTCGAAGACCGTGGCTCCCGCCTTCAGCGCTCGTGCCCAGGCCGCGTCGACATCCGAGACAGGAAGGTGAAAGGCGGCGGAGGTGCCACCGAGGGCGGCCGGGGAACGCATTCCCAGCGCCGGCATCTCCGCGGCTACCGCGAGGACAGTGTCGCCGATCAGGAGGTCGACGGTCAGCGTGCGGCCGCCGGGAAGAGTGATGCGGTTGGTCTCGCGCGCGCCCAGAGCCTCGGCGTACCAGGCTGCGGCATGGTCGGGGTCGGTGACGACCAGGTGGATTGCTATGTGTGCCATAAACCGTGACCATACACAATGTATGGACATAACGTCCAGACGCATCGTCCGTACAAGGCGGTCATATGCTGGGTCGCATGTCCGCCAAGCGCACCGCACACTCCGCCCGCCGATCTGGAGCCGCGCCGGCCGCCGCGGAGCTTCGGGAGCGCATCATGTCGGCGACGCGCGAGCTGCTGGACGAGCGGCGCTTCGACGCCCTGAGCGTGGCCGACATCCTGGCCGCCGCCGAGGTCTCCCGGGCCAGCTTCTACTTCTACTTCCCGAGCAAGCAGGCCGTACTCGGCGAGCTGGTGCGCGCAGCCGTGACGCAGGGGCAGCAGGCGGCGCAGCCCTGGATCGACGGGCAGCAGGACCCGGCGGCCGCGCTCCGGGCCGGGGTGAGCGACGGCGCCCGGCTGTGGCGCGCCAACGCGGGCGTCCTCATGGCGATCGTGGAGAGCTGGGGCTCCGACGAGGGCCTGCGGGCCCTGTGGCTTGAACAGATGGACCTGTTCACCGAGGCCGCCGCAGTCCGCATCCGATCCGACCCGGAGGCGCTCCGACAGCTCGGCGACGTCGATGTACGAGCCGTGGCCGCCTCACTGACCTGGCTGGGAGAACGTCTCTACTACCTCGCCGCGGCCGGGGTGCCGCCCTTCGACAACGAGGAGGTTCTCATCGACGTCCTCACCAATGCCTGGACCGCGATGCTCTACGGCCGGTCGGCCCCGGAGCGGTGAGCGCCCAGGGACCCGACGTCAGCGGCTGAGCGGCTTGACGTCACCCTGACCACGAGCTGGAGATCGTCATCGGCCGCCAGTGAAAACCGGGTGACATTTCGCATCACTCACCGGAAT
Organism: Nonomuraea sp. NPDC049129; assembly: GCF_040648495.1. Lineage (NCBI taxonomy): Bacteria > Bacillati > Actinomycetota > Actinomycetes > Streptosporangiales > Streptosporangiaceae > Nonomuraea > Nonomuraea sp. NPDC049129. Next base: position 83,781 of record NZ_JBEZDU010000011.1, read on the forward strand.
GCTGGGGCGGGGGCGATGAGTTTTGTCGGTGGTGCCGGTCAGTCTTTGCGTGACCACAACATCGTGTGAGCCCGATGACCACATCATGTCCGACAACCCAGATAGAGGTGCCGTGTTCAGCCCAGAGCTCGACTCACCCGCCAAAACCGCGACCGCCGTTTCGGGTCGCACCCCGGCCGTGATCCGGCTGCTGGTGCTCGCCACGTTCGTGGTGATCCTCAACGAGACGATCATGATCAATGCGATCCCTCGGTTGATCGAAGCGCTGCACATCACCGAGCAGACCGCGCAATGGCTCTCGACCGCCTTCATGCTGACCATGGCCGCGGTGATCCCGATCACCGGATGGTTCCTGCAGCGGGTGTCCACTCGCAGTGCGTACACCACCGCTATGGGGCTGTTCCTGGCCGGCACGGCGTTGGCCGCCATCGCGCCGTCGTTCGAGGTGCTGCTCGGCGCCCGCATCATTCAGGCGTCGGGGACGGCGGTGATGATGCCGCTGCTGATGACCACGCTGATGCAGGTGGTGCCCGAGGAGGAGCGGGGCCGGGTCATGGGGAACGTCACCCTGGCCATCTCGGTCGCGCCCGCGATGGGTCCGGCGGTCTCGGGGGTGATCCTGCAATTCGGGTCGTGGCGGCTGCTGTTCGCCGTGGTACTGCCCATCGCCGCCTTGATCACCTGGGGTGGCCTGAAGCAGCTCAAGAACGTCGGAGAGACCGAGTTCAGCACCATCGACTGGTTGAGCGTCGTGACTGCGGCGGCCGGCTTCGGCGGCTTGGTCTTTGGGCTCAGTCGGTTCGAAGGTGGTGATGTCGGCGTCGCCGCCGCGATCGTGGCGGCCGGTCTGCTCGCCATCGCCGTCTTCGTGGTGCGGCAGTTGTCGTTGCAGAAGCGCGGCACGCCGCTGCTGGACCTGCGGACCCTGCGCCACCGCACCTACACGGTCGCGCTGATCATGATGTCGGTGGCCTTCATGGCGATGCTCGGCTCGATGATCCTGCTGCCGCTGTACCTGCAGAACATCCGCTTGCTCACCCCCCTGCAGACCGGACTCCTCGTGATGCCGGGCGGCCTCGCGATGGGGCTGCTCGGTCCGATCGTCGGCCGCCTGTTCGACAAGTACGGCGGCCGGGTTCTGGTCGTCCCCGGCGCGATCGGCATCACGCTCGCGCTCGCCGGCTTCACCCAGATCACGATGACCATGCCGTTCTGGCAGCTCCTCGGTCTGCACGCGCTGCTGATGGTGGGTCTGGCCGCGACCTTCACCCCGGTGTTCACCATCGGGCTCGGCGCGGTTCCGCCGCCGCTCTACTCCCACGCCAGCTCGATCCTGAGCACGTTGCAGCAGGTCTCCGCGGCCATCGGCACGGCGCTCGTGGTCACCGTGATGAGCGCGCGAGCCGAAACCCTGAGATCCGAGGGAGTCACGCAGGTGCTCGCCACTCTCAACGGCATGCGGCTGGCCTTCATCATCGGCGCGTTGCTGTCCGTGGCCGTGATCGTCACCGCTCTGCTCCTCCCGGCCCGCGCGGACGGCGCCGGCGAGCACGGGGACCGGCCGATGCACGCGGCGTGACGGCGGTGGCGAGCTCTGACAGCAGCGCATCCCACACACCGTTACGGGTTGCCCGCTCTCCCCGCGCCCGGGTCATCCTGTGCTGCCCACACCGTCAGAGTTCGGGCGGGTCCGCCGATGCGGCGCCAGGTGCCGGTGTCGCGGGACCAGCGGAGGATCTGCGAGCGGTCTTGAGTCAGGACGTATACCTCTCGTCGGCCGACCCGCACCTCCGCGCCCGCTGGGCCGATGTCCTGCCAGTTCTGGTTCTTGGCGTCGGTCCCCGGCTCCGTGAGCACGCGCAGCCGCTCGCGCGACGGGTCGGTGGAGAAGAGGCCGGCGGCGCCTCCGTACAGGTCGTCGGCCGGGCCGGCCGCGTAGACCCAGGGTGGTCGCGCTCCCGCGAGCCAGCGGTTGACCGTGGTCCGTTCCGGGGTGAGGCCGTACAGGTGCCGGTCGGTGAGGGCGAACGAGGCGCCCGCCGTCCCGACGAAATCCCACTGGCCGGGGCGGCCCAGGTAGGTGAAGATCCGGCCGTCGTTCGGGTCGGTCGCGAACAGGCCCGGCTCACCGCCGTACAACCGCGCCGCCGGGCCGCCTATCTGAGTCCATGACGTGCCGTGTCCGTCCCAGATGTGTACGGCCTGACGGTCCGCGGCCAGCCGGTAGACATGTGTGCCGCTGACCGCGAGGTCGCCGCCCGGTTCGCCGATGGGGAACCAGTAACCGGGACGCCCTCCGTACGCGTAGAGCAGGTTGTCCATCCCGGTCGCGAACAGGCCCGCAGGTCCGGACCAGAGCTGCCTCGCGGCGGCGCCGATCCTGGTCCACCGGGTCGCGTCCCATTGGAAGATGCCACGGCCGCCTGGTCCGATGGCGAACACGCTGGTGCCCGTGAGCGGCGCGGCCGTCGGGGCATCACCGACCTCGGGGGCGCCCGGCGCGCTCGCGGCGGTGTCCATGCTGCTGGCCGGGCCTAATCCGAGCAGCAGCATGAGCACCGCGAGGATCACGATTCCGGCTCCACCGCTGTTGAGCATGTTGCGCGTCAGGGGGCGTGGGCGCTGGCTCCCGGCCGATGCCGCTCTCCCAGCCGATGCCGCTCTCGCGGCCAGTACCGGTCCCGCTGTCGGCGCAGGCTCCAGACTCGGTGGGCGCTCTGGGGCCTTTATGGGCTCCGGGGCCTTTGCGGGCTCTAGCGCTGCCGAGGGTCCGGTGATCGACGGCGAGGCCGCTGGGGCGGGCGTCTGGAGTGGTCCCTCCAGGGCCGCCTGGTGCAGCCGCGCGGCCGTCTCCATGCGTACCTGGCGGGTGCGTTCGTCCGGCGTGCGGTCCCGTACCAGCCGGCGCAGCAGTTCCAGCGGGATGATCTTCTGGCCGGAGCGGTACTCGCCCCAGAGCGTCTTGCCCACGTGGTAGCGCCCGGCGAGCTCGCGGACGGTCATCCCGCTGGTCAGCGTCAGCAGGAACTCCGCCAGCGCGTTCGCCTGCTCCGTGCTCCCTCTCGGCCTGCCCTGGGGCCTGCCTACCCGGCTGCTCATCGCGGTCGCCTCCCTCCCGCTCCCCTCTCTCTGATGATCAGTTGAACAGAACGGTTGTCCGCGGACAACTCATTGTCCGGACTTAACCAGCGATTTCATGCCGAACCGGTTCCGGACAACCGCCGCGCCCGTCAGCCTCCGAAGTACCGGGCCTTTTACCAAAGATTCCGGCCAACCGTACCCAAGGAGGTTCTGAGCATGAGCTTCAGCGACAACGAGCGGATGAGCAGGCTCACGGCACGATTCGCCGCAGCAGCCCTGCTCGCGACCGCCCTCAGCGCGTTACCGGCCTCCGCCTCCACCGCGGGGAGCGGGTACACCCCCGAGCAGGTGTGCGGCAGCGGCTTCGGGAAGGTGGCAGGCGGCACCCGGACGGTGACCGACGAGAGGCGCATCGTCCGGGGCTATGTCTACCTGCTCTACAACGCGCGTACCGGGGAGAACTGCGTCGTCACCATCAAGTCGAGTTTCGTGGGGCAGCCCACCCTGACCAGGGCGACCCTCTTCGTCAAGGTCGCCGGCCGAAACGACGCCGACAAGTTCGAGGACCAGGGAGCCTACAAGTACTACGCGGGTCCGGTGAAAGCGCAGGCCAAGGACATCTGTGTCGCCTTCAATGGGCTTGTCACCAACCTACGCGCCAACGAGAATTCTTCGGCTTCCAGCGTCCAGGCCTTCGGCGGTTCGACGAGCTTCGGAAACTGCGGCACCCAGCGTATGCGTAAAAGGGGGATCCGCTAGGTCAAGCCGCTGCCGGCCCGAACAGGCGGTCCAAGTGGTAGTCGATGATCTTGATGGCGGCCTCGCGGCTGCGCTGCCCGCTGAGGACGCTGGAGGTCAGGCCGTTGACGAGAGCCAGCAGGCCGGCGACTTCGATACGCGGGTCACGATCGGGGTCGATCTCCCCTGCCTGCTGCGCGGCGGTCATCCGTACGGTGAGAAAGTTCTCCAGTGCATTGGGCAGGGTAAGCCCGGCCGCGGCGAGCGCCGGGTCGGTGAGGGCGGCGGTGTAGTAGGCGGTCCAAGCCAGCGAGTCCAGGCGGCTCTGCTCGTCGGAGGGAATGATCACGCCGAGGACGGCGGCGAAAACGTCTCGCGTGGACAGCCCCGCCGCCGCAGCGGCAGCCCGCTGCTTGACCCGGCGATCCATGCGGGCGCCCAGCTCGGCGAGGCCGGAGTCGAGCAGGGCCTGCTTGTTCTTGAAGTAGTACTGGACGACGCGCAGCGAGACCCCGGCCTCGGTGGCGATCTCACGCATCGACACGGCCCGCAGGCCGCGGGTGCCGGCGATGCGCAGCAGCGCCTCGGTCAACTGGCGCCGCCGCGCATCATGGTCCACCTGTTTGGGCATGCCGATTTCCTAGCTGTGCTTCGACGTTGCGATGCCGAGCCGTGCCTGGCCGGGAAAGGCAAGAATCCGCTCGACGACCAGGTCCGGGGCTTCGACGGGCAGCGCGTGTCCGGTGCCGGGCACGATCTCCACCCGCCACGACGGCGCGATCTCGGCCAGCCGCGCGGCCACCGCCTGCGCGTCGTGCATCGCGCTGCGGGCGCCCAGCAGCACCTGTATGGGCACGGACAGCTCGCGCACCTGCTCGTCGGTGTAGACGGGCGGGATGGGCAGGCGCCGGCGGAAGGACCGGCCGGCCGCCACCAGCTTCATCAGCACGTCCTCGCGTAACGTGCCGTTGCCCACTGCGTCAGCGACACGGCGTCGCAGCGCACGAGGAAACAGGGCGGCCATACCGCCGACGATGAGCCACCGGAGAAACCGCCCGGTCATCGGCGCGAAGCCAGCCGGGTCCACCAGGGTCAGCGCCGCGACCCGGCCGCCCCCGCCGAGCTGCTGTTCCACCGCGGTCCAGCCGCCGTAAGAGGCACCCACCACATGTGCGCGCTCAGCACCGGTCGCGACCAGGACGTCGGTGAGCCAGCCACCGACCTCGGCACCGGTCGCGAGCGGCTGCCTCTGGACCGAGCGGCCGGGCTCGCCGAGCGGGTCGACGGCGAGGACCGGACGCATGCGTGCCAGCGGTTCCATGTAGCGGTACCAGGCCAGTGCGTTCCCGCCGGAGCCGGCCACGAGGACGATGGGGTTTCCCGTGGCGGGCCCGGCCCGGAGGATCCGCACGCTGCCGGCGCGGGTCTCCACATCGATGGCGTCCACCGGCACCGGCCACAGCTCGCCGAGCACCCGGTCGTAAGCGGCGTAGTACTTGTCGCGGGCAGAGTCGCTGGCAAAGGCGGATGGCCGGTCAGGCATGCGCATGGTGACCTCATCTTCCGAATGGATACAGTCGTATCCTAAACGGTCCCCAACGAGGCGGCGCCGCGTCGTTCGAAGTCGTCGTTCAGCAGTTTGAAGAAGGTGTCGCCGCGGACGATCTCAAAGGGGTCGGTGAGCAGGGTGCCGAGCTCGGCGACGTCGGCCGGTGTCCAGTTCCAGGCGTTGATCGCGCCCGCGATGAACAGCGGTGATTTCCCGTCCCAGCCCTCGATGTGCTTCTGCAGCGTGTCGCGATATTCCCGGGCCTTTCCCTGAGGGGAGTAATTGCCGATCAGCGGGATGCCGGCCAGGCGGGTCCGCAGGTCGCCGCTTTCCCAGGATTGGATGATGCCGCGCACCGGGGTGTTCTTTCGGTACGAGCCGGCGATGCGCTCGTCGAACGCCACCCAGCCGGTGTTCTCCGGGTTGCGATAGTTGTAGGCGTAGACCAGGTCCATGCCGGTGTCGCGCAGGAAGCGGCCGCTGAGTTCGGTGTAGGCGTCCAGGTCCTTGGCCGGCCAGGATCCCGGGTAGGTGTAGCCGGCGCCGGAGGGGCCCGAGATCAGCAGGTCGTTGGCGGTGGCCGTGCGCTGGTAGTACGCCAGGAGCGCGGGGCCGATGTCGGCCAGCAGGGGGCTGACGGTCCAGTTCACCGGCACGGCGCCGCGTTTCGGGTCGTCCCAGAGTTCGCGCATTCTGCGCTGGCAGTACTGGATGTTGTCGCCCTCGCCGAAAGTGAGGGTGAGGTAGACGCGGTTGCGTAACGTGGCCGCCGGTCTCGGTCGTACGCTATTGGAGACCTTCGCGGCGACGCCCGCGTGCACGGTGGCGTTCATGTAGTAGTCGGCGGGCACCACTTCGACCGCGTGCTGTGAGGCGCGGTCCACGCCACCCCATTCACCCGCCACGTCATTGGAGAACCAGCCCGCATAAGGGGTGGTGGGCTTCACCTTGCTGAGAATCTCGTCGAGTAACTTGCCCGTTTCCCCTGAGGGCGGCAGCCAGAACACCATCGCGCGCATCGCCGCCGCGTAGTCCCGGAAATACGGGAAGGGCTCCACCCGGGTGGGCGCGGTGGTGGCGGCCGTGACCAGGAATTGGTTCCACAGGTCTACCTCGACCAGGAGCTGCTGGGTCCCGGCCGGTGCGGTGAATCGGTAGATGAAGTAGCCGCCGCCGTCGGAGAAACGGTTGGCGTCCCCGCCGATGGAAGAATTGAGGCCGTCGAACAGGTACGGGGCCTCGGCCTCCGTACCCGGGATGAAGGACACGATCTCCTTGCCGTCGGCCTTCACCTTCACCGAGCCGACCGAGGCGCCCCAGCCGTCGTCGCCGAGGGAATCCTGGAAACGCAGATACACGCCGTCCTGGCCGGAAAGCTCCTGGCTCAGGTCGAAGGTGCGGACCGCCCTGTTGGAGGAGTCACGAATGCGCTCGCTCTCGCGGGCGATCTCGCGCCACTGAACGCCGTCCACGCGTACCGTCCTGGTCGGCGGGAGTCCGGTGAGCAGCGCGTGCGTGCAGCGGGGAAAAAGGTGGTCGAGCTGCCATCGGTACGTCCCCAGAATGTCGTCGGCTTTGAAACGCCCACGCAGGTCGGTGATGATTCTGAGGCCGTACTGGCTCGCCTGCTCGGCGGTGGCGGCGACGGCGTTCTCCAGCCCGGCCAGCGTGGTGGCGACATTCACGGAATCGGGCACGGCGGGGTCGTGCACGATCGCTCCGCGCACCTCGTTCTTGTAGCGGGCGACGAGGTCGAGCGGCCGGTCATGGCGCGTTACCGCGGCGCCGGTGCTGGACAGCCAGCGCAGGTCGTAATTGGCACTGTCGTAGTTGAAGTAGAGACGCGGCTGCCGCCGGTTGACGATTCCCTGGAGGGTGGTCAGCAGCAACTGGTCGTTTCCGTGAAGCGTGCTGACGTCGGCGAAATCGAGCCGGGTGGGACGGCCGAAGTTCGGCAGAAGGGGGACTCGAGTTGAGGCGGCGGCCGGGCTGGGGAGTGTGATTCCGAGGCCGCCGGCCGCGAGGACCACGCCATTCGCCCACAGGAAAGTACGTCGTGACACCATCAGCGATCGCTGCTCCTAACTGGAGGGACCGGGACTGACATCGTTGTCATCTCGCAGCGAACTTAACCGGCTGACGAAATGTTGTCCATGGTGTAAATGCGGCGAGTGACGAGCAAACGCTTGGTAGAGTCAACGCGTGCTGCTGGAGGGCAAGGTCGCGGTCGTCACGGGGGCGGGTCCCGGGCTGGGGCGGACGCTGGCGGGGCTGTTGAGCGAGGAGGGCGCCAGGGTCGTCGTGGCCGCCCGTACCGCCGCGACCGTGGCGAAGACGGCCGACGAGGTGCCGGGCGTGCTGGCCGTACCCGCCGACGTGACCCGGATCGACGACGTACGGCGGCTGGCCGACACGGCGATCGAGCGGTTCGGCCGGGTGGACGTGCTGGTCAACGCCGCCTTCCCCGGCTCGCACCGCAGGAACGTACTCGACATGTCCGTCGACGACCTGGAGACCTGGCGCGGGGCCGTCGAGACGGGCGGTTACGGCACGCTGCTGGCCTGCCGGTTCATCGCGCCGCACATGGTGGCCCAGGGCTCCGGCTCGATCGTCAACATCACCTCTATGTCGTCCCGTACGGGCTACGCGGGGCGCAGCGACTACGCCGCGGGCAAGGCCGCCGCGCACCTGCTGTCACACTGCCTGGCCGACGAGCTCGGGCCGCATGGCGTACGAGTGAACTGCGTCGCGCCCGGCTGGATCGCCAGCGAGCTGCTTGATGACTGGATGCGCACCCGGGCGGCGGCGGAAGGCGTCGCGTTCGAGGAGATCCTCGCGCGCGACGTCTCGGCGATGGCGCTGCGTCGCATCGCCACGGAGGAGGACGTGGCCCGCGCCGTCATCTACCTGGCCTCCGACCACGCCAAGGCCATCACGGGCGCGACCATCGACGTCAACGGCGGCCAGCTGTTCACGTGACAGCCTCCGACGATATATGGCGCTTTATCGTACTGAGATCCACTCTTTTCGCTACTGTCACATCCGTCCCTTACGAGAGGAACACCACGGATGCGACGCTTACCCGCCGTTCTCACCGCCGCGCTCGCCGCGACCTCGCTCCTTTCCGCCCCCGCCCCCGCCCTCGCCCTCGCACAACCAGCGCAGGCGACCAAGGGGCAGGCGACCTTATATGAGCTCCAATCGGGAGGCGGCAACTGCTCGTATCCGTCACGTCCCGCCGGCGACCTCTATGTCGCGCTCTCCCCCGGTGAGTACGCCGCCGCCGCTGCCTGCGGCGGCTACGTGGACGTCACCGGACCGAAGGGGACAGTCCGGGTCAAGGTCGTCGACCAGTGTCCGGAGTGCCAGGCGGGACACATCGACCTGAGCCGTACGGCCTTCGCCCGCGTCGCGGACCCCGCCAAGGGCCTGGTGGGCGTCACCTACCGCCCGGTCGCCAACCCGAAAGTCGGCCAGCCGCTCTCCTTCCGCGTCAAGGAGGGATCGTCGCAGTGGTGGCTGGCGCTGCTGGTCATCGACCACGGCAACCCGCTCACCTCGGTCGAGGTGAAGTCCACCGGCGGCACCTGGCGCAAGCTCGCCCGCGCCAACTTCAACTACTGGATCGCCGAGTCCGGCGCGGGCCAGGGCCCCTTCTCCGTGCGGGTCACCGACACCCGCGGCCACCGGGTCACGGCCAATGGCGTCCGACTTTCCCCCGCCGCCATTCAGCGCAGCACCACCAAGATGTACTGACAATTCTTTCTCGCATACAGTGAATGATCATGCGGACCTCGGCCATGGCAGTCGCGGGAATGGTGATCGTCGCGGTCGCGGTCGCGATTTCCGCTGTAGTGCTCGTCCTGTCAGCGCCGGCTGGCAGGACCGTCCCATCGGCACCCGCCGCCTCCCAGCAGGTCACCGAAGAGGACGAGGAAGACGGGGAACGGGTAGCTCCCGGGACAGCATGGTCGCTGTCGCTCGACGGGGAGACCCGCCAGAGCCTCGTCGACGTCACGCAAAACGCGGGTGCGCGGGCCGCGCTGAGTGGGAGCGTATATTTCGGTGCCGTATACGGGCAGAGCGAAGCCGAGGACGATTACTATGCGATCGCCATGGCCGACAGGATCCACTTCTGGAGCAAACATGGCGGCGATGCCTGGCGTTATAGGGGCGACTTCGAAAAGGCGGGCTGCATAGCCCCGGTGCCGTCCAGGCTGTACACCGCATGGGGCTTGAGCCTCTCGACGGCACGGCCGGACGGCCGGCCTCCTTGCCCTGACGCTCAATAGGTAGACGCCAGAGCCTTGAGCGTGGCCGCGCCGCCGGGGTCGCGGTCCGTGCTCACCGGCACCAAGGCGACCTCCTCCACCCCGGCCGCCGCATAGGCCGACAACCGCGCAGCGACCGCGTCCACGTCGCCGAGCAGCGAAACCGAGGCGACCAGCTCGTCAGGCACAGCGGCGAACAGCTCCCGGGGATGCGGCCGGGTGCGTGCGAAGGCGACGACGTCGGCGAAGCCCGCCTCGGCGAACATCTCGCCGTACCCGGGAGCGGGTAAGTACCCGACCACCGCCCGCCGGATGCGATCGATGGCCTCGCGGTCGGGGTCCACGGCGGCGGTGACCCAGGCGGCCACGGACGTGGCCGGATTGACGGCGCGCAACTGGGCGACCAGCCGTCCGGCCGAGGCAGGCGTGATCAGGTTGAGCACCATGCGGTCGGCCAGGGCGGCGGTCCGGACGGCCGACGGCCCGAAGGCCGCGACCGACAGTCGCGAGCGCGGGGCGGGCAGCCGGAGGCGATAGCCGTTGCTCGACACGCTCGTTCCGGTGAAGTCGGAGCGCTCGCCGGCCAGCAGCGGCCGGAGGGCCTCGACGGCTTCCCGCAGCGCGGTCGCGGATCGGGCGCGCGAACGCCCGTGCCAGCCCTCCACGACGAGCGGGCTGGAGGTGCCCACGGCGACGTCCACCTGCCGTCCGGTCAGCGCGGCGACCGAGGCCGCCCCCATGGCGATCATCATCGGATCGCGTACGGACACCGCCAGCGGGCCGATGGTGAGACCGACCCGCGAGGTGGCCAACCCGACGGCGGTGGCCAGGGCGAAGGCGTCATAGGTGGCCATCTCGCCGATCCAGAGCGACGGATAGCCGAGCTCGTCGGCGGCGCGGGCCGTCAGCAGAGCCTCTTGCGCGGGCCGATCCTGCCACAGCCCGAGGGAGACCGTCAGCGAAGGATTCACGCCAGCTGCTCTGCCCGTACCCAGGTGGCGTGGAAGCCGAGCGGGACCCGCTGCGGCAGCAGCACGCGGGCGATCGGGCCCTCGGAGATCCGGGCGGCGTGCAGGATCTGCACCTCGGAGCGGCCCTCCCGCTCGTCGGTGACGAAGCTGACCAGGTAACCGTCGTCCTCGCCGGTCGAGCCGTCGCGGGGGGCGAAGGGCGCCTCGCTGCCGTACCGGCCGGGGCCGTAGGAGTAGGTCTCCTTGGCGCCGGTGACGTTGTCGTAGCGGACCAGGCCGTCGAAGAGGTTGGTCTCGGCGTCGGCCACGGTGACGTTGTAGGCGTACCGCGTGGGGTGGCCGGTGGAGCGCGTGTCGATCGAGGGGAACTCGGTGTTGTGGTCGGCGTCCACGTACTCCTCCGAGGTGCGGCCGGTCCGCAGGTCGAAGCGGTAGCGGTACATCCGCGCGTCGAGCTTCAGATAGGAGATCATCCGCGCCAGCGGCGAGCCGGTGCTGGACGGCGCCGGGCGTGAGACCCGGCAGACGTCCAGGACGATCTCGTCGCCCTCCTCCCAGGCGTTGACGACGTGGTAGATGTAGCACGGCTTCGCCTCGAACCAGCGGATCTCGTCCGCCTGACCGCGTCGCGGGAGCACGCCGAAGCGGGCGGGCAGCTCCCCGTCGAAGGTCAGCTTGTAGCGGCCCTGCCGGGCGGCGTCGAGGTCCTGGTAGAGCGGCAGGTCCATGAGGATCGCGTGGTTCCGCGTGATCGCCATGTCGTGCGGCAGCCGCGCCCCCGGCAGGTCCAGTTCCACGCTGTGCTCGACGCCGCCGCCGGGCCCGACCACGCCATAGCGCAGGTACGGCGGGCGCGGCCCGTAGTCGAACCAGAACAGCTCTCCGGTGCGCTCGTCCACCTTGGGATGCGCCATGAAGTCACCGTTGAGCGTGTCGAGGAAGGTGTCGACGCCGAGGGTCTCCAGCGAGAGCGGGTCCAGACTGTACGGCGCGCCGCACAGATACCACGAGGCCAGCACCCTGCCCCGATGGAAGATCACATCGGTGTTGGCCGTGTCCTTGAAGGGCAGGCCGCGCGCGTTGCCGAACGGGTTGCCCTTCGGGTTCTCCATCACGCCGGTCCAGAGCGAGCGGCCGGCGGCCGACTCCGCCTCGAAGGCCCTGGTACGCACCCAGCGGTTGCGGTAGCGGGCCCGGCCGTTCTCGAAGTGCACGGCGTGCACCATGCCGTCGCCGTCGAACCAGTGGTATCGGCCCGTCACCGGAAAGCGGGCGTTGGGACCGTTGCGGAGGTAGACGCCGTTGAGGTCCGCGGGAATCCGCCCGATCACCGTGAGCTCGTCCGCGGTGATCTCATCCTGGACCGGGGCGTAGACGCCCAGCAGGTACGGGTTTGGCTCGCCCGATTCATCCGTCATCACGACAATGTCGGCCATGCCCTGGAAGCTATGAAAAGCGAATTCAGGCGTCAATATCCGGGCGTTGACGGCCTCATTTCCGCTTTCTAGTGTTGCGGCCACCACCCCACGGACGGGAGTCGTGATGACGCATTCCGCCGAACAGATCGCCCGCTACACCGCCAAGGGCTGGTGGACCGGTGACACGATCGACCAGCTCCTCAGGACGCAGGTGGCGGCCCGGCCCGACGACACGGCGATCGTGGACCCGCTGAACAAAATGCTTGAGGGTCCGGTGAAACGGCTGACCTGGGGACAGCTCGGCGCGGAGGTCGACCGGGTGGCCGGGGTACTGCGCGCACACGGGGTCGGTCCCGGCGACGTGGTGGCCGTTCAGCTGCCCAACAGCGTCGAGCTGGCGGTGAGCTTCCTCGCGACGGTCCGGCTCGGCGCGACCGTCACGCCGTTCCCGGTGCAGTACCGCGCGTACGAGCTGGCCCAGCTGCTGCCCCTGTCCGGCGCCGGGCTACTGGTCACCGGCCGGGAGTCCAGAGCGCCAGCGGGCACCCCGACACTGTCGTGGCCGGACGACCTGGAAGGCGTGACCGGCGACGAGGTGCCGCGGCGGGCGGCCGACCCCGCCGAGCGGGTGACGATCTGCTGGACCTCCGGCACCGAGGCCACTCCCAAGGGCGTGCCGAGGTGCCACTACGACTGGCTCGCGGTCGAGGCGATCTGTACGGCCGCGCCCGCGCTCACCGGCCAGGACGTGATCCTCAACCCATTCCCGATGGTGAACATGGCCGGCATCGGCGGCGTCTTCCTGCCATGGCTGCGGGTCGGCGCGCTGCTCGTCCAGCACCACCCCTTCGATCTGCCCACTTACCTGGCCCAGATCGCGGCCGAGCGGGTCACCTACACCCTGGCTCCGCCCGCGCTGCTCACCCTTCTGCTGCGCGAGAAAGCGATCCTGGCCAGGGCCGACATCTCCTCGCTCACCCGGATCGGCTCGGGCGCCGCCCCCTTGCCGCCGCCGATGGTGCGCGGGTGGCAGGACGAGCACGGCATCGCGATCATCAACTTCTTCGGCTCGAACGAGGGCATCGCCCTGCTGTCGGACCCCGCCCACATGCCCGACCCGGAGGTCCGCGCCCGTTTCTTCCCGCGGCCGGGCGCGCCGGGGGCGCCTGAGCTGCTCGATCGCGTGCGTACCAGGCTGGTCGCGCCGGACGGGAAGGAGATCACCGAGCCGGGAGTCCACGGCGAGCTGTACCTGAGCGGTCCCACGGTCTTCGCGGGCTACCTGCGGGGCACGGCCTCGGTGGACCCGTTCGACGAGGACGGCTACCTCAAGACGGGAGACCTCTTCGAGATCGCCGGCGACCGGGGGCAGTACCTGCGCTATGTCGACCGCGCGAAGGACATCATCATCCGGGGAGGCATGAACATCGCCCCCGCCGAGTTGGAAGCCCTGCTCGCCGGACACCCTTCGGTCGCCGAGGCGGCGGTCGCCGGCTACCCCGACGACGTGCTCGGCGAGAAGGTCTGCGCGGTCGTGGTGCCCAAGGGCGAGATCGACCTCGAGTCGGTCGTCGGTTTCCTCAGGGACCAGGGCATCGCTTCCTACAAGCTCCCCGAGCGGCTGGAGATCGTCGAGGCGCTGCCGCGCAACCCCGTCGGCAAGATCCTCAAGCGGGAGCTGAAACTGTGATCCGCGTCCGGGGCGACGGAAACCGTCCCTCAGGGACGGCGAAGTGCACCTCGGTACGGCTGAGCTCCTCACCGCACGAGCGGCACCGCGGGCACGGGCGGTACGGCTGACCGCACGCGCGATGGGTGACGCGCAGGTCGGTGTCCGGCGGGCCGGTGTACCACCGCTGCGCCCAGTCGACGACGTAGGCGAAGATGCCGAAGAAGTCCAGGCCCTTGTCGGTCAGCTGATACCCGGGCTCTTCCACCACGAGCACGCCCAGCTCCCTGAACCGACGCAGCCGGTTGGACAGCACCGACGGGGCCACGTCGAGCTCCGCCCGGAAGTCGGCGAAGCGCCGGGTGCCGAGGAAGGCGGCCGCGAGTATCACCGTGCTCCAGCGATCGCCCAGCAGGTCGAAGGTCTCGGGGAAGTACGACAGCGGGTCAGCGGCGGCCTTGCCGCGCAGGGTCCTGCGGTGATGGCGCGGCACCGCCACCTGGGCGAAGGTGGCCACGCCCCGCACGATCTCGGCGTCATGGGCGGCGACCGGCGCCTGGCCGCAGCCCGCGCAGCCCAGCTCCACGTCGGTACGGTTGCCGCAGACGTCGTGCGTCAGCTCCGACAGCCCTTGGCGGTCCGGCACCCACCTGCGCTCCCATGACCAGATCTCCACCAGCATCGGCCACAGCTCGATCGCGCGCTCGGTCAGCCGGTATTCGGTGCGGGTACGACCTTGCTCCCGGTAAGGGGCCGGACGCAGCAACTCCCCCGCGACCAGTTCCTTCAGCCGGCTCGCCAGCACCGACTCGGACATCCCCAGTTCGTCCCGCCAGTCGGCGAAGCGCCGGATGCGCAGGAGGAAGGCCCGCTGAAGGATCAGCAAGTTCCACTGATCGCTGATCGCCAGCAGCGCCTGCCCGATCGCGCTGGGCCGCTCCGCTTCCGTCACCCGCTCTGCCCCCGTTCCGCGCCGGCCTGTCACTTCGGTGACGGCCGCTCTCTCTGAAAAAAGCCATCCGAGCGTCTCGGCGCGGCACTCCCTGACCGGCGCCCCCGCCGGACGGTCCAGGGCCTGCGCCGAGACGCTCAACCGCAATGCACGTTGTTCAGTCGGAGGACCATACGAGGCAGCTCTTCCGCTTTTCTTCCGTTCTGATTCCGAAGCTGACGGACTGCGGAGATCGCTAGGCGTAACATGGGGGGCACAGGGGGCAGGAGTGCAGCACTATCGGATACTGGGGCCGGTCTCGGTAGACGGGCCCGGCGGTCCGATCGAGTTGGGCTCGCCGAAGCAGCGCACCGTGCTGGCCGCGCTGTTGTTGAACGCGAACCGCACGGTGTCGGACGACCGGCTGATGTTCCTGGTGTGGGGGGAACACGCCCCGCGCACCGCCGTCGGCCGATTACAGGTCTATGTCCACGAGTTGCGGGCGCTGCTGGGCAGGGGGCTGATCAGCCGCGTCGGCACCGGTTACCGCATCCACACCGGCGGCGGCGAGGTCGACCTGGAGGTGTTCGAGCAGCTCAGGGCTGCCGCCTGGGAGGATCTGGCCGGCGGTCGCCCCGAGGCCGCGGCGCGGCGGTTGCGTGCGGCGGTGGCGCTGTGGCGCGGGTCCGCGCTCGGCGGCGCCGGCGAGCTGCTGATCGAGCAGGAACGCCCCGGGCTGGAAGATCGCCGGGTCGGCGCACTGGAGGAGCTGTTCGAGGCCGAGCTGGCGTTGGGCCGCCACAGCGAGATCGTGGCCGAACTCCGTACGGCGGCGGCCGAGCACCCCCTGCGCGAACGCCTGCAGGGGCAGCTCATGCTGGCGCTGCACCGGTGCGAACGCCGATCCGAGGCGCTGGCGGTCTTCAGGGACACCCGCAATCGGCTGGTCGACGAGCTGGGCATCGAGCCGGGTCAGACGCTGCGGGAGCTGCACCAGCAGCTCCTGACCGACCAGGCAGGACAGGACGAAGCAGGGCAGACGATCCAGACCGTACGTCCCGCGCGTCCCGCCGAGCTGCCCCGCGACATCCGTGGCTTCGCCGGGCGCGAGCGCGAGCTGGCGTGGCTGGACGACGCGTTGGACGCCAGCGGCGCGGTGTGCGTACTCACGGGAACGGCCGGTACGGGCAAGACCGCGCTGGCCCTGCACTGGGCCCACCGCGCGAAGAGCCGTTTCCCCTCCGGCCAGCTCTATGTCGACCTGCGCGGCTACGACGCCGAACACGAACCCCTGACCACGGCCGCGGCCCTGGCCCGGCTCCTGCTCTCCCTCGGCGTCGATCCCTCGCAGGCGCCCGGCGGCTTCGACGCGCAGCTCGGCCTCTACCGTTCGCTGCTCGCCGAGCGTACGGTGCTGCTGGTCCTGGACAACGCCCGCTCGGCGGAGCAGATCGACCCGCTGCTGCCGCCGTCGGGAGCGGCGCTGGTGACCAGCCGTCAGCACCTGGGCGAACTGGTGGCGCAGGCGGGGGCCGAGCAGCGCTCGCTCGGCGCTCTTCCCGAACGGGACGCCCTCGCCCTGGTCGGCGGCATGCTGGGCCCCGCTGACAGCCCGTCGGAAGCGGCGGCCCGCGCCGACCTCGTCCGGCTCTGCGGCGGCCTGCCGCTCGCGCTGCGCATCGCCGCGGCCAACGCCGCCACCCCGTGGAGCGGGACCGCGGCCGTGGTGAACGAGCTGACCTCGGGAGACCCGCTGACCGGCCTCACCGTCGACGGAACCGACCACAACCCCGTCACCCTCGCCTTCTCCGTGTCCTACCGCGCGCTCTCGGCGGCCGACCAGCGGGTCTTCCGCGTGCTGGGGCTCGTACCGGGGCCGGACTTCACCGTCGAGGCGGTGGCGTCGGCCGCCGGCGTCCCGCTCGCCGAGGCGCGTACGGCGGTCAAGGTCCTGGCCGCGGCCCACCTCGTCGAGCACCATCGCGCCGACCGGTTCAGGCTCCATGACCTGGTACGGCTCTACGCAGGCGTGGAGGTCGGCGGCGATCCGGATCGCGACGCCGCTTGGAGCCGGTTGTTCGACCACTATCTGCGTCTTGGCGACGCCATCGCCGCCTGGTGCGCCCCTGACGAGATCCGGCTGCCGGGGCACGCCTCACCGGTGGCCGGTTCGCCGGTCCCGCCCAGCGCCGAAGAGATCTCCAACCTGGTGGCCGCGCTCGCGCAGGCGGCCCGCCGCGATCCCGATCCCGGGACGTGGCGGCTGGCCGAGCAGGTGTGGATCATCTGCAACAGCACCGGTCGCCACGGCGAATGGCTGGAGATCGCACCGACCCTGCTCGCCGCCGCCGAGCAGACTGATATGCCTGCCATGCAAGCCATGTTGCATTACGGGATAGGCAAGAGCCTGTTCCGTGCGGTTCGCCGTGAGGAGGCCGTGCGGCATCTCGAACAGGCCGCCAGTATCGCCACCGCGTGCGGCTGGCGGGAAGGTGAGGCCGAGTCCTGGGCCAGCCTGAGCTTCGCCCTGGAATGGACGGGCCACCTTGAGCAGGCGATCGTCCACAACCGCCGAGCGGCTCAGCTCTTCACCGAGCTCGGCTCGGTCGTCGGCCGCACCCGTACCCTCAACAGGCTCGGCATGCAGTATCACCACATGGGCCAGTTGGAGAGCGCGGAGCGCTGTCGGCGAGAGGCGCTCAGTCTGAGCCGCGAGCACGGACTGGCCTACGCGGAGGCGAACGACCTGCGCGATCTCGGCGCCGTCCTGGTGGACCAGGGCCGCTACGACGAGGCCGAATCCACCCTGACGGAGGCGGTGAACCTGTTCGGCGCCTTGGGCGCGTTCGGCGCGGCCCACGCGTACACCTGGCTCAGCCGGTTGTACTGGGAAACCGGGCAGTGGTCGGCCAGCCGCACGGCGGCGCGCCACGCCCTCGGTCTCTCCCGCGACCAGGGAGACAGGCTCATCGAGGCGGCGGCCCTGATCGCGCTGGCCGACACCGAGATCCGACTCGGCCTGCTCACCGAGGCGGCCGAGAACCTGGACCTGGCCGACGAGTTCAACGCCGCCGCGAGCCTGCGGTGGCACCAGAGCTACGCCGCGCTCGCCCGCGCTCGCCTCATCGCCGCCCAAGGCGACTTGGCGGGCGCCATCCGGGTCGCCCTGCTCGCTCGCGACACCGCGCACCTCAACCGCTACCGCCTGCCCGAGCTCGCCGCCCTGACCGAACTCGCCACTCTCTACAGCGACCGGGGCGACCGCGCCGAGGCCGGGCGGGCGGCCGAGCAGGCTCTCCGGCTGTGCCGCACGATCGGCCACACCCCCTGCGCCGACCGGCTGGAACCGTTGCTCAAGTGAGTCCGGGGAACGGCTAGCGCAGGGTGGCGGTGAAAGAGCGGCCGTGGGCGTGGCGGGTCGACGCCTGGATCAGGGTGCCGCCCGGCACCCGGCGTACCGTCACCCCTTCGTCGGCCGTGTCGAGCCTGAGGGGCGCGCCGGCCAGGACGACCGTGACGCGGTCGCGTTTCATCGTCGGGTCGGACAGGGCGACGACCGTGCGCTTGCCGGACCGGACGATGACCGAGGCGGGGCCGTCGATGAGCAGGCGCTCGGCGTGCCGTGGCCCGTCGGTGAAGACGTTGGCGGCGACGAGGCCGAGGGTCTTGTGCTTGATCGCCTGCACATGCCGGTCGTTGGCCAGGACGGTCAGCGGGCCGTTCGCGTAGCCGCGCAGGCGGGCCTCCGTCGCGTTCGGGACCAGGGCGTAGGCGAGGGCGGTGACGCCGCCGGTGGCGGGGTGGGTGACCGAGGCGGTGAAGACGTTCTTGGTCACGTTGGTGTCGGGGTTGCTCGTGCGCACGACCCTGCGGCTGCGGGTCACCGTCTCCAGCCCGGCCGCGACGGGCTGCCGGGTGAGGAAGGCGTAGCCGATCGCCGTACGACGGGTGCCGTTGGCGTAGCGCAGCCAGCGCGGCGGCGTGGTGTCGCCCGTCTGCCAGGGCCGGTCGGTCCAGCTCTCGCCGGTGAGCGCGACCGCGTCGCCGGGAGCGGCGATGCGGCTGTCCACGGTGGTCACCGCCGCGCGGCCGCCCTGGCCGGAGATGCCCGCGGCCAGCACCACGATCTCGTCGTCGAGCAGGAACCAGGACTTGGTGGCGCGGGCGTTCTGGTAGGCGACGAAGTCGTCGGGCAGGATGCCCGCCTGTTTTGCGGTGTACGCGGCGTCGTCGGACTGGACCATGCCGGACACGCCGTACGCGCCGAGTGTCGCGCCGCCGGAGAAGGCGTTCTCGGCGCGCGGGAAGTACACGTAGGTGTTCTGGGACTCCGAGGAGGAGGTGAAGTTCAGCGGGTGGCCAGGGTTCTCGTACCAGAGTCGGCCGTACAACTCGGGCACCGTCCGCCGGTCCTCCACCGGCGCGGTGATCCCGGCCAGCCGGTACGGCGAGACGGCCGTGTAGTAGTCGACGCCGAAGGCCTCGCGCTGGTCCTCGCCCGCGAGGTAGAGGTAGTGCGTGCCGTCGCCCTGGAACCAGGGCATGAGGTTCTCGCCGCTCATGTACTCGTACTTGCTGATCCGGTCGGAGCTGCGGGCCAGGGCGAAGGCGTAGCCGGGGCGCCGGTGGACGGTCCTGTCCATGGCGTTGAACGCCACGCAGCGCTCGGGCGCGTTCAGGTCGGCGGCCGGGATGGCGGCGTCGGCGCGGATGGCCGCGTAACGGGCGATGCTGACCGGGGAGGCGAAGGCGGCCGTGTCGGCGGCCGGCAGGAACTTGACGTACTTCTTCAGCGCGAGCGCCTCGGCGGCGGTGACGTGGTCGGCCAGGTCGGCGATGGCCTCCACGATGACCCCGACGTCGGCGTAGCCGGTGCCGGTGCGCGAGACCGCCCGCCCCTTGACGATCTCCATCAACCACCCCTCGAAGATCAGCGGGGCGAAGCCGTCGTTGACCCAGCGGTACACCACGCCGGGCAGGTCGGGGACGCCGGCGCTCGCCGCGCCCTCAAGCGTCTTGAGGGTCTGTACGACCCGGGTCAGCAGGCTGCGCCCGTACGAGCCGGTGTAGGCGACCGAGTCGTGCTGGATGAAGGACCCGTCGCGGTAGTAGCCATCGGTGACCCCGTGCTGGAGGTTGTAGGGGTCGACCGTGGCGAAGACGGTGGCCAGGTCGGTGATGGCCTTGCCGACACGGGCGTCGTCGCCGGTGAGCGCGCCCTGCAGAATGCGGTTGGCGGTGATGTCGGCCAGGTTCGCCCCGGTGTGGAAGCGGGAGTCGAGGTCGACGTCGCCGTTCTTGCCGTTGCGCAGATAGGCGTCCATCGAGGCGATGTAGGTCGCCGTCAAGTCGGGCCGTTCCTCCCGCACCCGGTCGGCCAGCAGGGCCAGCGTCCTGCTCACCTGGGTGGAGATCCCGATCTCCCAGTTGAACCAGTTGCCGTAGTAGCCCTTCGACTGGTCGCCGTAGTAGCGCTCGTGCAACCACCGCAGACCGTCGATGACCCGCCGCTGGGCGGCGGCGTCCTCGTTGAGCCCGCCGCCGGGCGTGCGGGTCGCCAGCGCGATCTCGTACAGGTATTGGAAGGCCAGCCGCAGGTTGGCGTCGTCGGTGCCGAGGCTCAGACCGGCGAACAACTCGCCGTCGGCCGCCTTGTCCATGGCCGTCAGCCGTTGCTTGGCGGTGTTGAGGATCGACGCGAGCTTGGCGGCCACCTCGGGCCGGGCGTTGACCTCCGGGGTCCCCGCGAACATCGCCACGGTGTTGGCGAGCAGCCGCGCGTGATCGACCCCCGCTGCGGCGTACGAAGGGGAGACTGCGGCAAGCAGACCGGCGGCGGGGAGCAGGGAGAGAACCTGGCGACGAGACATGTGCGGCACAGCGGGCTCCAGGCCGTCGGAGGATACGCCGGGCTCACCCTACATGATCTACGTTTGTCGGCCCAGGCCCGTGATGAGCGGCCCGGCAACCGTGGGCTGCCGGGCCGGACACCGGTACGTCAGGGCCGGGCCACACCGAGGTTGGCCGGCAGGAACAGCGGGCCGATCGTGAAGAACGACGGGGAGTAGGGGATCTCGTCGGGGTCGATCGCGAGGCTGAGATCCGGGAATCTCCGGTACAGCGTCTCGAGCGCCACCCGGCTCTCCAGCCGGGCCAGCCCCGCCCCGATGCAGTAGCGCGGGCCGTGGCCGAAGCCGAGGTTCCCGCTCGACTCGCGGGTGATGTCGAACTGGTTCGCGCTCGGGCCGTGCTCCGACGGGTCGATGCCGGTGGCCTGGAAGACCACGCCCACCGCGTTGCCCTTGGGGATGGGCACCCCGGCGATGGTCACGTCCTCCGCCGTGAAGCGGAAGCTGGTCATCATCACCGAGTGGCGGTAGCGCACGGTCTCCTCGACCACGTCGGCCCACCGGTCCTCGGCCTTGGCCAAGGCGAGTTGGTCGGGGTTCTGGGCCAGCGCCACGATGGCGTACCCGAGCAGGTGCACGGTGGTCTCGTGGCCGGCCACGAGCATGATCCACAGCACGCCGACCAGTTCGTCGGTGGTGAGCCTGTCATCCTCGTCGTGGGTCTGGACCAGGCCGGAGGTGAGGTCGTCACCCGGCTCGCGCCGCTTGCGCTCCACCAGGGCGTGCAGGAACGCCCAAAGGTCGTTCTGGGTCGCGAACGCCACCTCCGGCGGAGTGGTGTGCGCGAGCAGCGTGGAGGTCCAGTTCCGCAGCCGCAGCCGGTCCTCGGGCGCCACGCCGAACAGCTCGCAGATCACCCACATAGGCAGCGCCTCGGTGAAGGCGGGGACCAGGTCCACACCGTCACCGGCGGCCGCCACCTCATCGAGTAACTCATCGACCATCTGCTGGATCCGCCCCTCCATGGCCTGCACCCGGGCCGGCGTGAAGGCGCTCATGATCAGCCCGCGCAGCCGCCGGTGGTCGCCGCCGTCCATGGTGGACAGGTGACCGCCCTGGATGATGGCGCGCAGCGGCCAGTCCTCGGGGATCGATCCGTCGTGGAGGGCGGGCCAGTGCTTGGGGTCTCTGAGGAAGGTCTTGTTGTCCCCGGCGAGGATCTCCCGTACGGCCTTGTGGGTCAGGGCCAGGTAGGCGGGCACGCCTCCTGGGAATTCCACCTCCACCACGGGAGCGATCTCCCGGAACCGGATGCAGGTGTCGAGCGGGTTCTCGTCCACGACAGGGAAGGAGGGGAGGTTCGTTGCCATTTGACCCCTTGGGTGAGGAGATCGTGAAGTGCGCAGTGATCCCATCACATATGCCGGGTGATCTCCAAACAACACAAGTCGGCAAGCAGTAACACGATGGTTTCCTACCGTTCGCGCACGGCCCGCCGGTACGGGGAGAGCGCCAGCGTGGCGCCCATGATCAGGGCCGTCAGCAGGTGAAGGCCGTACCACAAGGGGGCGGGGATACCGCCCAGGACGGTATCGGCCGGCCGGTCGTCGGCGGATCCGTAACCGGAGAGGGCGCCGAGCAGGACCAGGCCGAGGCCCAGCAGCGCGAGCGAGTATCGGAGCCGGCCGAGCAGGATCCAGACGGCGGTGCCCAGGATGAGCAGGATCGAGGACTCGTGGTGCAGTTGCCGTAGGAGCGCACTGCCACGCACCTCGAGGGTGAGCTCCAGAGTGGAGGCGTAGGCGCTGCTCATCATGACGCCTCGTAGCGGTGCGTAGCTGCCGCTGTAGACCGCCGACTGGCCGCCGAGCGAGTAGAAGCTGTCGGGCACGTGGAAGAGGACCAGGAAGCCGCCGGTGAGCACGACCATCACGAAACAGTAGACGAGCATCTCGCCTACCAGCTGCCGCGTCCGTTCCATTGGGATATTTCACCAGAAAAGGCCAACAGGCGTCATTGATTTCCTGTCAGGCTTCGTATCTAGTGAAGAAGGTGCTCTCGCGGCAGGGGGTTCCCGAATACCCGCCCGCGCAAGAAACTCGTCTATGGAATCGCTTACTGGGAGGCGATGACCGTGCGCGTGGCATTCATCATGGCCAGGGCATCATCCGCGCCTATCGGCGCGCTCAAGACGGTCTACTCCTATGCCTCCCGCTTGGGGGAAAGGGGTCATGACATTCTGCTCGTCCACCCGCGGCGGCCCGTACGCCACCCTCTCGGGCCGCCGACCAGGGCTGCCGCGCCGATAATGCCGGCGGACGCCCATCCGCACCCGTGGTTCTCCGCCGGGCCGCGGACCCGCAGCGTTTTGGTATCCGACCCGGCCGACTTTCTCCATACGCTTTCCGGACCGCACGATCCCTTCGACGTCGTACTGGCGACGACCTGGCAGGTCGTGCCGCTTGTGGCCGCGCTTCCCGCGTATCTGGGCCTTAAGGCATTGTTCTTGCAGGACTACGAAAGCTATTTGCGGCCCGACGGAGCGGCGCGGGAGGCGATGGAAGCGGCCATGCGTACCGGCTGGCCCATCGCCGTGGGCGCGCGGCGGCTGCGATCCATCGTCGAGAACGTTTCCGGCGCGCCGTGCGCTCTGGTGGAATGCGCCGTCGACAGCTCGACCTTCTTCCTGCGGACCCCGATCGACTCGGCGGAACGGGTCCTGGTCGGCTTTCCGGCGCGCCGCGAATGGTCGAAACGGACCGGCGACGCGATCACCGCGTTGGAGCTGGCGCGGGAGGCGCGCCCCGGGGTGGTGCGGGCGTGGTGCTTTGGCGCGTACGACGCCGACCGGCTGCCCTTCTGGATCGAGCACCATCCGGGGCCGAGCGACGCCCGGCTGCGCGGCCTGTACAACCGGTCGGCCGTGTTCGCCGTGCCGTCGGAGTACGAGGGATTCGGCTTTCCCGGCGCCGAGGCCATGGCCTGTGGGGCCGCGCTGGTCACGACGCGGAACCACGGCATGGAGAGCTACGCGGAGCACGACCGCACGGCGCTGCTCTGCCCGCCGCGAGATCCGGAGGCGCTGGCCGAGGGCGTCGTCCGGCTGCTCGACGACGCCGCGCTACGGCACAGGCTGGCCAGGACCGCGGTCAAAGAGGTGGTTCAGCGGACGATGGACGACGCAGTCTCGGACTTCGAGACCTGGCTCCTGACGATCCGGGAAGCCTCGCCACGCTGAAGGTTTGTCGGTGGCGC
Source organism: Nonomuraea sp. NPDC049129 (assembly GCF_040648495.1). Classification (NCBI taxonomy): domain Bacteria; kingdom Bacillati; phylum Actinomycetota; class Actinomycetes; order Streptosporangiales; family Streptosporangiaceae; genus Nonomuraea; species Nonomuraea sp. NPDC049129. The sequence continues at coordinate 107,513 of NZ_JBEZDU010000011.1, forward strand.
GGCCTAGTGTGGCCTGCGTGGCATGTCCGGCCGACAGAATCGTGAGGAGATCGTCGTGACCACACTGTCAGATCGACCCAACACCGCGTTGCTGGTGATCGACGTCCAGAACGGCATCGTGGCGGACACGCACCAGCGTGACGTGGTCGTCGCCAACGTCGGCACGCTCGTCGACCGGGCTCGCGAAGAGGGTGTCCCGATCGTCTGGGTCCAGCACTCGAGCGAGCAGTTGGCGAAGGGGAGCGACGCCTGGCAATACGTCCCGGAGCTGGTCCGCCGGGAGGCGGAGCCGTTGGTGCACAAGACGTTCGCCGACTCCTTCGAGGACACCGACCTGGAGGAGGTGCTGGCCGGGGCCGGAATCGGACGCCTGGTCGTGACCGGCGCGCAGACCGACGAATGCATCCGGTCCACGATCCATGGGGCCTTCGTGCGTGGCTACGACGTGACGCTCGTCGGTGACGCGCACACGACGGAGGACCAGAGCGCGTGGGGCGCCCCGCCGCCGGACAAGGTCATCGCGCACACCAACCTCTATTGGCGCTACCACACGGCGCCCGGCCGCACCGCCGCGGTGGTGGAGACGAAGGATGTGACGTTCGGCGACTGAGCCGACGACATCCTCCGTCTCCACCGGTTTTAGGCGTCGGCGTTCTGGGCGTTCCGTTCGGCGTCCCGCTTGACCCGCTGGATCTGGTCGTCGGTGACGACGAGGTCACCCAGCTGCCGGACCGCCTGGTAGTACGTCCAGGCGAGGCCGTCACAGGTGGCCTTGGAGACTCCCGAGTATCCGGCGCACACCTGCTTCATATCGAAATAGAAGGCGCTGTCGATACGGTCCTTGTTGGCCGGGAATTGGCTTACGGCCTTGTAGTTTCGGTAGCCGAAATCGTGTCGGCGGCACGGCATCCGGAAATCGAAACCGAGGGGCTGGTCGGGGCTGCTGGAGCACAGGTCGGTGGACCAGTCGAAGGCGTAGTCGGCCCAGGCCGCCTGGTTCTGCCAGGCGGCGCGCCAGGAGGCGGCGCTGGCGGCGGTGGGCTGGCTGAATCCGGAGAGCGCGGCGAGTTTCTGCTCCAGAGTCACAGCGTGGGCCGGTAGGGCGAACGCGAGGACGGCGATCAGGGAGGTGACGACGGCGGCTAACGTGGCGAGGGATCGTCTGACCATGAGGACCTGCTTCTCTTGCCCGGGGGGTAAATGGTCATGGCAAGGTTCACCTGACGGTCTAACGATGAAGCGAAATCCCGGGCAATGCAGAAGCAGATCTTGCTTAATTTCCCCCAAGAAGTTCGAGCAAAACGGACATTTACCTCTAGTCGGTGGGCTGAGTCAGATTCACCGGCGAAGGGCGTTCGCAGGTGCTCGTGATGGTCACCGCCGCGCCGGAGTGCGCCGAGGCCAGCAGCGACTCCATGACGTCGAGCACGTGGAAGGCCAGCGAGCCGCTCGTACGAGGCTCCTCGCCCGCCGGGGTCGCGGCGAAGTCGGCCAGGCCCACCCCGCGCCCGCCCTCGACGTAGCCGGCCGCCACGGGGAGAGTCCGCCAGTCGCCCTCACCGACCCCTGAGACCAGGACGGATCCGTCGAAGTAGTTCGGGTCGGGCACGACGAGCGAGCCCGTCTCGCCGTGTACTTCGATGTTGGGCGCCTTGGTCGCCGCCCCGTCGAAGCTCATCACCAGCGTGGACAGCGCTCCCGAGGTGTGGACGAGCACTCCGGTGACGTGCGTGTCCACCGTCACCGGGATCTCCTCGCCCTGGCGGGGTCCGGAGCCGATCGTGCGCTTGGCCCGCGTACGGCTGGCCGCGCCGACGACCGACGCCACCGGGCCGAGCAGCGTCACCAGGCTGGTCACGTAATAGGGGCCCATGTCCAGGAGCGGGCCGCCGCCGGGGACGTAGTAGAAGTCGGGGTTCGGGTGCCAGCGTTCGTGACCGGGCGTCATCATCGTCGCGGTCGCCGCGATGGGCCTGCCGATCAGGCCGTCGTCGATCGCCTTGCGCGCCGTCTGCGTACCCGTGCCCAACACGGTGTCCGGCGCACACCCCACCCGCACCTGAGCGGCGCCCGCCGCCCGCAGCATCCCGGCGGCCTGCTCGGCGGTCGCGGCAAGGGGCTTCTCGCAATAGACGTCCTTGCCCGCCGCTATGGCCTGGAGCGCGATCTCGGCGTGGGCGGCCGGAATGGTGAGGTTGAGCACGATGTCGATGCGCGAGTCGGCCAGCAGCTCCGCCACGCTCAGCACGTCGACGCCCGCATAGGGCCGCACCGCCTCCCGCGCCCGGTCAAGGTCCAGATCGGCCACCGCGACGAGCCGCAGCTCCGGCAGCCGGTCGATGGTCTGGAAATACTGCGCCGAGATGGCGCCGCACCCCACGACGCCCACGTTCACCGGCTGGCCCACAGCATGCCCCTCTCAATGATGGTGCGTACGTTCTCGTCCTCCAGGACGTCGAGGCTGTGCCCCGGGGTCGCGACGAAGATCCGCCCGCTCCCCCACCGCCGGGTCCAGATCGCCGGCGAGGTGACCTCCCGATGCCAGGGGTCCCACGGGCGGACCTGCTGCGTCGTCGTGGCGAGCACGTCGATGTAGTCGTCCGTCAGCACCCAGTACTGCTCGGTCACGAGGCCGAAGTCCGCGATGCCCTCCGTGATGGGGTGATCGGCCGCTTCGGGCAGCATGTTCACGGTGTACGGGACGAAGTTGTCCGCCGCCGTGCCCTGCCGCTCGGCCGGCTCCTTGCCCGGATGGCAGGCGAACTGCCCGCCGATCAGGTGCAGATAGTCGGAGGAGTTGCGGTAGGAGTCGGCGATGCCACCGTGCCAGCCCGCCATCCCCGTGCCCGACTCGATGGCGGCCCGCAGGCCGTTGAGCTCGGCCGGCTCGATCGTACCCATCGTGTAGCACTGCACGATGAGATCGATCCCGGCCATGAACGCGGAGTCCGCGTACGGCGCCGGGGAGTCCGCCCGGCTCACCTCGAACCCCTGCTTCTCCAGGTAGGGGATAAAGAGCTCGGTGGCCGCGACCGGGGCGTGCCCTTCCCAGCCGCCCCGTACCACCAGCGCCTTCCGGCGATGATCACCCGACATGCTTACATCCATCCGCTCGGCAGTCGACGCCTCCGATCATCGCATTGACCACCAAAGCGGGCAAAAGGTTAGATGCCGCTCGATTTGACCGGCGAGCTGGTGATTCGGCGAGCTCCACGACGGCGATCCGGCGATCCGGGCGAGTTCACGACGGCGATTCGGCGTTTCGGCGAGCCAGGGCCCGGCCTGCCGGCAGATCGGCGACGAACGCTCGGAGGAAAGCGGTGATCTGTTCGAGGTCGCGCCCCTCGGCGGCGGCGTCGATGGATCGGTAGAGATCATCTTCGATCGTGGCGATCTGCCGGGCGAGACGCCTGCCCTCTTCGGTGAGGGACAGCTCGATGTGGCGGCGATCGTGCGCGGACACCTGCCGGTCGATGAGGCCCATCGTGGTAAGCCGGTCGACCAGGCGGCTGGGGCTGTTGCCGCTCTCGCAGACCAGCAGTTCGCCGAGCCCGTTGAGCGTGAGGGGCTGACGATCGGCGAGGATGCGGAGCACCTCGGCCTGGGAGGGCGTGACTCCGAGCGGCTTGAGTGCCTGGCCGAGCAGCCGGTTGCCTTCGCGCTGCGCGGCCAGGATCAGGTAGCGGAGTTCTTCAGCGGGTCGCATGTGAGTAAGCCTGTCGCCTCTTGGCAAGTGCTGCCATCACGGACGCCAGTCGGGCGGCCGCTCCCGGATCGTGGGCCGGCAGGATCACCAGGCCCGGGTTCTTCTCCCGCAGCGTGTTGATCGCCTTGGTGGTGTCGTCCAGTTGCCGCCTGTCCCCTACCCCGGGCACATGGCCCTCGTGCAGCAGATGGGCGTCGTAGGTCAGGTCGCCGACCATGAGCAGCGGCGGGTGCCCGGAGCCACGGACCAGCAGTGACAGTGATCCGGGGGTGTGGCCGGGGGTGGGCAGCAGCACGAGACTGCCGTCGCCGAACAGGTCGTGGCCGGTCGCGAAGGGCGCGAGCCCGGGATCCTGGATGTCGCCGAACTCGATGTGCCGCCAGCGCAGCCCGGGGATGTCGATGTGGGACCGCAGCAGCCCTCGCAGCTCGGGCAGGGCTCCATCGAGCGTTCGCCATTCCGTGCCGCTGACCACGATCTCGGCGCCGGTGAGCTCCCGCAGTCCCCCGATGTGGTCCTGATGCAGGTGGGAGATCACCACCGTGTGCACGTCCGCGATGTCGTAGCCGGCGGCGGCCAGCTGGGCGGTGAGGGTGTCGCCGGGGCCGATGTCGAAACGGGCCAGCCGGTCGTACATCACTCCCGTGATGCCGCCGGGGAAGTAGCCGACGTTGGTCACCGACGCCCGATCCTGGCCCGCGTCGAACAGCACCAGCCCACGCTCGTGCTCGATCACATAGACGTTGATCGGCAGCGGAGGCGTCCACCGGCGCGAGGTGAACAGCCACCAGTACATCGGTTTGCGGGTGGCGGCCACGTGCTCCGGGTGGATCGACACAGTCCCGGTGCTGACCACGGATACCTGCTTGATCGGGTTGATCATCTCGTGTCTCATGGGGATTACATTACACGACATATATGTCGTGTCAACTATCTCAAGACTGAGAGCGCGTATCACGGCGCTGTCAGGCCCGTATCAGCGACGGCGGCCATCGTCCTACCTGCACGCCAGAACGTACGAGATCTCGCCGGGAACGGTCGGGAGAAGAAGGGACACACGATGTCGCAGGAGAAGCTGACCGAGTTCGTCGCGGCGACGGCCAAGGAGTTCGGCATTCCCGGTGTTGCCGTGGGGGTGCTGACCGGCGGCCAGGAGCTCGTCGCCTCTCACGGGGTGACGAGCCTCGAGAACCCGCTGCCGGTCGATGACAAGACGCTGTTCCCCTTGGCCTCGGTGACCAAGTCTTTCACCGCGACCGCGCTGATGCGCCTGGTCGCGGAAGGCAAGGTGGAGTTGGACGCGCCGGTACGACGTTACGTACCCGAGCTCAGGCTCGCCGACGAGGCCGCCGCCGCGCAGATCACCGTGCTGAACCTGCTCAACCACACCGCCGGGCTGGACTGGAACCTGATCGACACCGATGAGGGCGCCGGTTCCCTGGCCGCGTTCGTGGCGAAGCTGGACGAGCTGACGTTGATCGCGCCGCCCGGCGCCCGGGCCTCCTACAGCCAGGCCGGCTACAACCTGGCCGGGCGGGTCATCGAGAAGGTCACCGGCCTGCCTTTCGAGAAGGCCGTGGCCGCGCTGGTCCTGGAGCCGGTGGGGCTTTCGAACACCTTCTTCGATCACGACGACGTCATGATCCGGCGGTTCGCCGTGGGCTACAACCGCGGCGAGGACGGCACGATGCGCGCCGCGCGGCCGTGGACGTCGTGGCGGGCCGGCTCGCAGGCCAACTACCCCGGCGGCGGCAGCGTGTCGTCGGTGAGCGACCTGCTGCGCTGGGCCCGGTTCCACCTCGGCACCGGTGACGGCGTGCTGCCCGCCGAGGCGCTGCGGCGCATGCAGGAGCCGACCGTCGAGCTGCGGGCCAGCACGCTCGGCGACGCCTTCGGCATCTGCTGGTTCCTGCGTGAGGTGGACGGAGTCCGTACCTTCGGGCACGGCGGATCGGGCAACGGTCAGTTCGCCGAGCTGATCATCGTGCCCGAACACGACTTCACCGTCGTCTCCCTGGCCAACGGCGGCCCTGACGGCTACCCCTTCAACCAGGCTGTCGTCCGCTGGGCACTGGAGAACTACCTCGGCGTGGTCGACCGGGACCCCGAGCCGATCCCCTACGACGAGGCTCGGGCGCGGCAGGTCGTCGGCCGCTATGAGATCGACGCCATGAACCTCGACATCGCCACGGACGGGCTTCAGCTCACCCTTGAGGTCGGGATCAAGCCGGAGATCCGCCAGGCATCGGATGCCGACATGCCGCCGGACTACGCGCCGGCCGCCTTCGGGTTCCTGCCCGGCGACGGTGACGAGTACATCATCACCGAGGGCGGGCTGAAGGGGCAGCGCGGCTACTTCAGCCGCGACGACAACGGCACGGTCGTGGGCGTCGACCTCGCCGGCCGGCTGTTCGGCCGGGCCACGGCCTCATCGTGATCGATCGGACGTGCTGCTCGCTGCGGATAGCGGATGTGCTGCGAGCGGCGCGTCGCGCGGCGCGCCGCTCGCAGTGGAGATCGCGTCGTCAGGTCTTGGCGAGCATGCCGTGCGGGTCGAGCACGTACTTGCGCGCGGCCCCCTCGTCGAACTCGTGGTAGCCCCGCGGCGCGTCGTCCAGCGAGATGGGCGTCGCGTTGACGTTCTTCGCGATCTGCACCCGGTCGTTGAGGATCGCCATCATGAGCTGGCGGTTGTACCTCATGACCGGGCACTGGCCGGTGACGAAGGAGTGCGATTTGGCCCAGCCGAGGCCGAACCGGATGGACAGCGAACCGTGCTTGGCCGCCTCGTCCTGCGCACCGGGGTCACCGGTGACGTACAGGCCGGGAATGCCGAGCGCGCCACCCGCCCGGGTGATGTCCATCAGCGTGTTGAGCACGGTGGCGGGACGCTCCACGTCCGACTCTCCGCCGTGGCCGCGGGCCTCGAAGCCGACGGCGTCGACGGCGCAGTCCACGACCGGCTCGCCCAGGATGTGCTCGATCTGGTCCTTCGGCTCGCCCAAGGCCACGTTGATCGTCTCGCAGCCGAAGGTGTGGGCCTGGTCCAGCCGCTCCTTGTTCAGGTCGGCGACGATGACCACGGCGGCTCCGAGCAGGAACGCCGAGGTCGCCGCGGCCAGGCCGACCGGGCCGGCGCCGGCGATGTAGACGGTCGATCCCGGCTTCACCCCCGCGCTCACACAGCCGTGGAACCCCGTCGGGAAGATGTCCGCGAGCATGGCCAGGTCGAGGATCTTCTCCATGGCCCGTTCCTTGTCGGGGAACTTGAGCAGGTTCCAGTCGGCGTACGGCACCAGGACGTAGTCGGCCTGCCCGCCTACCCAGCCGCCCATGTCGACGTAGCCGTACGCCGAGCCGGGCCGGTCGGGGTTGACGTTCTCGCAGACGCCTGTCTTGCCCTCCTTGCAGTTGCGGCAGCGGCCGCAGGCGATGTTGAACGGTACGGACACGAGGTCGCCGACCTTGGTGAACTCCACGTCGGAACCGGTTTCGATCACCTCACCGGTGATCTCGTGGCCGAGGATGAGGCCCGGCGGGGCCGTGGTGCGGCCGCGGACCATGTGCTGGTCGCTGCCGCAGATGTTCGTCGCCACCGTTTTGAGGATGGCGGCGTGCGGTAGTTTGCGCCCTACGTTGGCCGGGTTTACCCCTGGGCCGTCCTTGAGCTCGAATTCGGGATAGTCGGTCTCGCGTACCTGGACGTTGCCTGGCCCCTCGTACGAAACTCCCCTGTTGCCGGGCATGATTCCCCCTTGCCCGATAGGTGGCGGATGTTCGTTCGCTCACGTGGTCACGGATCACCCCCCATGGCCGGGGCGCCAGCGGCGGCGGCCGATGTGCCCCACTCGGTCACGGATCCGGTCGTCGTGCGGGCGCCGGGCCGTCGGGATGTCACCCGCGGCGCCCTGAGCGGCCTCGGGCAGATCCTGTCCCCGCGCGCCGATGATCTCTCCGGCGGTGCCCTGCTCGGCCGTCACGGGCAGCTCGCGCATCGGGCGGGCCACCAGGTCGTACACCACGACGGCCAGCACCGCACCGATGATCGGGCCGGCGATGTAGACGCCGTACTGCCACCATGGCGCGCTACCGCCGAACACCGTGGTCGTCAGGTACGGCCCGAACGTACGGGCCGGGTTGACGGAACCACCCGTCAGCGGGCCGAGCACGAAGATCTCGCACGCCACGGCCAGTCCGATCATCCAACCGGCCCAGCCGCTCGGCGCCCGCCGGTCGACCGCCAGCGCCATGATCGTGAGCAGCAGCAGGAACGTCCCCAGTCCCTCCAACAGGATGCCCTGCCCATAGCTCACGCCCTGGCCGAGCGCGGTGAGCCCGACGCCGTTGTCCACCGCCCGCCGGCCGAACCCGCCCACGATCAACAGCCCGCCGGCAAAGGCGCCGACGAGCTGGGCAACGATGTAGAACGGCACTTCCGACCACGGGAACCTGCGTCCCGCGGCGAGGGCGATGGTGACCGCCGGGTTGATGTGCGCGCCGGACGTACTGCCGAAGGCGTAGATGACGAGCGCGACCACCACGGCGAACGAGAACGAGATGATGCCCAGCGCGGCGTAGTCGAGTCGGCCGTTCTGCATGACCAGCGCGGCCACCACGGACCCGGCACCGAAGAGAACCAGCAACATCGTTCCGATGGCTTCCGCGACAAGACGTCGCGGCAGGTCTCCAACCATCGCAACCCCCCGATGACGATGGTTTATCCCCAAACTCGAATATATACCCGCCCTCCGGAAGAAACCCAGGTCAGGGCGATTGTGGGGGGGTGATTGTCCGAGTGATTGCCACGGTGTTTGCGGTGGGTTGTCGGGCTTGTCGTGGGGTTGTCGGGGCGATCAGAGGCAGCGGCGATGAACCTCATCCACGCGTTGCGTCAGCCCGCTCCGGTCAAGGTGTTCGAGCAGCGGCACCGCGACCCGCCGACTGGTGTCGAGGGCCCGCCTGGCCTGACTGACCGTGAAGGGCTGCGGCAGGCGGCGCAGCAGCTCCGCCGCCCGTACGTCCGCGCCGGGCAGCAGCACGATCCCCTCGGCCACGCGCAACAGACGCCCGGCCCGTACGGCCGCCGCCACCTCCCGCGACCCCAGCCCCAGCTCAGCCAACCGCCCAGCCTCCGGCGCCTGGAAGGGGTGTGCCGCCAACTCTCCCCTCAGCCGCTCAACCGCCCGCGCCACCGGCTCGGGCAGCCCGGCAGGCCGAGTCACGATCCGCCCCTCGGCAAGCGTGAACGGCGCCCGCACCAGCGCGGCGACCAACTGCCGGTCGGGCAACCCGAGCGCATGGCGGGCCGCCTCGATCGGCATGCCAGGCTCCAGGGGGTGCTCGATGGCGTACCGCCGTGCCGTGTCGGCCAGCCGCTCGCCCAGCTCGGCCCAGTACTCGGGATCGGCGTACCAGTCCCCGCAGACCGGTCCCTCGCCCAGGTCACTGGACGTGCCGATCATGGCGGTCAGGTCGGCCGCGCGCAGCAGCCGGTGGATGCGCAGGGCCGAGGCGGCGTCCGGGACGGCCGATTCCAGCCGGGCGGCGTGCGCCCGCGCCGCGCCCCGGCGGCCGAGCGCGGGCGGGCGCACGTCGAGCACGCTCGCCCCCGCCAGCACCCGCACCTCGGCCCGGTCGCGGCCAGGGTCACGCAGCAGCAGCACGTCTCCGAGGTGGAGCGGGAGCGGGCGGGCCAGGCGCAGCCGTACGACGCGCCCGCCAAGCGTACGCACCTCGCACGTCACCGCCACCGACCCGATGTGCGCGGTCAGGCACCGGGGTAGCCGCCACTCCTCCCCCCTTCCCCGGCCACTCACCAGAACGTCACCGCCGCTTCCTCCCGGACCGTCAGCCGCTTCGGGACCGGAGCCGGTGTCCCGGAGGGTCCCGACTGGGGTGATCCGGACGTCGACCAGGTCCGTGTACGTCCACTTGCCGGGTGTGACCAGCGCCCGGCCCCGCTCGGGCAGACCATGACCGCGCTCCGGCAGCCTGTGGCCGCGCAGGTTGACCGCCACCCTGGCGACGCCGGTCACCGAGGACGACGGCTCCTTCATGGACTCCAGCGCCCGCACCCGTACAGGCTCGCCGTCCAGCGCCAGCTCGTCACCCACCGAGATGGCGCCCTCGGGCAGGGTCCCGGTCACGACCGTCCCGCTGCCCGGCACACTGAACGCCCGGTCGATCCACAACCGAACCGGCGCCTCCGGATCGGGCGCAGGCAGCGCGGCAACCAGCCGATCCAGCGCCTCCCGCAGCTCATCGAGCCCCTGCCCGGTCCGCCCACTCACCGCCACCGCCTCAACCGCACCACGGCCACCACCACAGCCCAGTCGGGTCACATCCGGACGCGCCCCACCCAACCCGGCCGCATCCGGACGCGCCCCACCCAACCCGGCCGAGGTCAGGCGAGTGCGTGCCTGGTCGAGAGCCGGAGCCGGGTCGGCGAGGTCGGCTCGGGTCACCGCGAGCAGGCAGTGCCGTACGCCGAGCGCCTCCAGCGCCACCACATGCTCCTCGGACTGCGGCATCCAGCCCTCGTCCGCCGCCACCACGAACAGCACCGCCGGCACCGGACCGACCCCCGCCAGCATCGTGCTGAGAAACCGCTCATGCCCAGGCACGTCCACAAAGGCGAGGCGCCGCCCCGAAGGCAGCGTGGTCCACGCGTAGCCCAGTTCGATCGTCAGCCCCCGCCGCCGCTCCTCCTCCAGCCGATCGGGCTCCATCCCGGTGAGAGCCCGCACCAGCGTGGACTTACCGTGATCGACGTGACCCGCCGTGGCCACGACGTACATCAGCCGCCCGCCTCGAAGCCACTCACCCCGAGGCCACTCGCCCCGAGGATCGCGCGGGCCACATCATCGTCGCGGTCGCCGGGAACGGTGCGCAGGTCCAGCAGCAGCCACCCGCCCTCGATCCGGCCGACCACCGGCGGATCACCGGCGCGCAGCGGTGCGGCGAGCCGTTCGGGCAGGCTGACGGCGGCGCTCGGCAGCGTCACCCCGGGAGCGCCCCCGCCCCCAACGGCAGCCTGGCTCGGCACCGCCCGCGCGTCGACCCCCGCCTCGGCGAGCCGCTCTGCGAGGGCCGCGGCACGGTCGCCCAGCGCCGCCGGGTCGGCGTGCAGCGCCAGCCGGACGGGCGTGACAGGACCGCGGAGCGTGGCCTCCAGCGCGGCCAGCGTCAGCTTGTCGACCCGCAGGGCGCGGGCGAGCGGGTGCCGCCTGCAGCGTTCGACCAGGTCATGGCGGCCGAGAAGGAGACCCGCCTGGGGTCCGCCGAGCAGCTTGTCACCGCTGGCCGTCACCAGGTCCGCCCCGGCCGCCAGTACGGTCGCCGCGTCCGGCTCCTCGGGCAGCAGCGGCTCGCGCGCCAGCAGCCCCGAGCCGATGTCGGCGACGACGGGCACACCGAGCCCGGTCAGCTCGCGTACCTCGACGGAGCCGGTGAAGCCCTCGATCCGGAAGTTCGACGGGTGCACCTTGAGCACGCATCCGGTCTCCGGCCCCACGGCCGCCGCGTAGTCGCGGTAGGAGGTGCGGTTGGTCGTACCGACCTCGCGCAGCCGCGCCCCGGTGGAGACGAGCAGGTCGGGGATGCGGAACCCGTCGCCGATCTCCACGAGTTCGCCCCGGCTGATCACGATCTCCCGGCCGGCGGCGAGTACGGTCGCCACCAGGACGAGCGCGGCGGCGTTGTTGTTGACGACGTGCACGTCCTCGGCGGCCGGCACGGCACGGGCGAGCGCGTCCAGCGCCCCCCGCCCACGCCGGGCCCGAGCGCCGGTCTTCAGGTCGAACTCCACGTCGGCGGCACCGGCCGCGGCGACCATCGCCTCGATCGCGGCGGACGACAGGGGCGCCCGGCCCAGGTTGGTGTGGACCAGCACGCCGGTCGCGTTGATCACCGCACGCAGGCTCGCGGCCCGCGGCGGAAGCGCCGCCACCGCCGCGTCGGCGACCTCCTCGGGACCGATCTCACCGCTCCGCGCCCGCTGCTGCGCCCGCGCCACCGCGTCCTTGACGACCGACCGGCCCAGCCGCCCACCCGCCGCGACCAGCCGCGGATCGGCGAGTACGGCATCCGTACGGGGTACGTGCCTGCGTGGGTCCACCCTTCGAAAATAGAACGGAGGCGGACGGGAATCGAACCCGCCAGGCCGAGGACCTCGGCCTCGTCGGTTTTGAAGACCGCGGGGGCCACCAGGCGCCCAGACGCCTCCACCGCAGAACCTACCCGTCACAGCGGGTATGACCTCAAACGCCACACCCGTCGCGAGCCATCCGAGGGCGCCATGACACGCACCACCGAGACGGTCCGGCTGACGCAGTATGCGCACGGAGGCGGCTGCGCCTGCAAGATCCCGCCAGGCGAATTGGAGGCCGTGGTGGCGGCCCTCCGCACACGTGACGGCGGCGCCGCAGGCGAGCATGACACCGCAGGAAGGCACGGCGCTGTCGGCGAGCATGACACCGCGAACGGACATGGCGCCGTCGGGGAGCTGATCATCGGGCTGGACGACGGGGACGACGCCGCCGTGGTTCGCATCGACGGCGACCGGGCGATCGTGGCCACCGCCGACTTCTTCACGCCCGTGGTGGACGCCCCCTACGACTGGGGCCGTATCGCGGCGGCCAACGCCCTGTCGGACGTCTACGCGGTCGGCGGGGAGCCGCTGGTGGCGGTCAACCTGCTCGGCTGGCCAAGGGAGAAGCTGCCCATGGAGCTGGCCAAGGAGGTCCTGCGCGGCGGCCTGGACGTGGCCCGGGCGGCGGCCTGCCACGTCGCGGGCGGCCACAGCGTCGACGACCCGGAGCCGAAGTACGGCATGGCCGTCACCGGCCTGGCCGACCCCGCCCGGCTGCTGCGCATCGACGGCGGCCGACCCGGACTGCCGATCTCCCTCACCAAACCGCTCGGCATCGGCGTGCTCAACACCCGGCACAAGGCGACCGGCGAGGTGTTCCCGCAGGCGGTCGCGGCGATGACCACCCTGAACCGCGACGCGTCCCGGACCGCGCTGGCCGCCGGAGCGAGGTGCGCGACGGACGTGACCGGGTTCGGCCTGCTGGGTCACCTTTACAAACTCGCCCGGGCGAGCGGCGTCACGGCGGTGGTGGACGTGGCAGCCGTACCGTACCTGGAAGGGGCCCGGGAGGCGGTACGCGACGGCTACGTCAGCGGCGGCACCCGCCGCAACCTCGACTGGGTCCGCCCCTGGCTCGATCCCGGCGGCTACGGCGAGGACGACCTGCTACTACTCGCCGACGCCCAGACCTCCGGCGGCCTGCTGGTGGCCGGCGAGATCCCCGGCGCGCCGATCATCGGCGAGCTGGTCCCCTTGGACGGCCCCCACCTGCGGCTCCGCTGACCGTATCCCGTGGTAACAACCATGGACATACTGTCGCTCGCGCGACGGCGAGGCTCCAAGGGCGCAGGGGGACGGGCCAGGCTTCACAATGGTCGGGTGCACAGGCTGATCACCCTGCTCGCGGTCGTGCTCGCCGCCTTGGGAACAGTGGCCATCATCGGTGCGGAGTTCGTGGTGACGAAGGTCCCGCTGCTGCTCATGGGATATGCGGCGGGGTCCGCCGCGGTGACGGGCGGCCTGTGGGCGAGGCTACGGTGGCCGGACAGTCCGGTGGGATCGTTGCTGGCCTGGAGCGGGGTGATGTGGCTGGCCACCGGGGTCAGCTACACGGGCGTGCCCGCGGCTCTCGCGTTGGGCGCGGTGGCGGCGGCCCTCCAGCACGGACTGCTCGGACACGTGATGGTCGTGCTCCCCACACGGCCGCGCGGACACGCCGGTCCGTCGAGGGGTCGTGGCGCTCGGCTACGCGGTGCCACTCCTCTCCGCCGCGATGTCGATGGTGTAAGGAGAGCTGCCCGGCGGGGGGTGCCTCTGTCTGGCTCAGGCGTTCGGCCGGGAAACAGGACGGACGGCGCTGGCCCTTTTCGGGGTGGCGATCGCCGGTGCGTACGTGGTCGGGCTGTCGGCGGCGGTGTTCCTGCGCTGGGCTCGGCTGCCGCGACCGGAACGCGATGCGGCCGTCACGTTCTCCGGGCTGTTGGTCATGCTGCTGGTGCTGGCACTCGAGGCGGAAAACCTGGCGCAGGCCGGCGGACTCGCGGTCTACTTCACCGGCGAGTTGCTGGACAGCCTGGTCGTGCTGGGCTTCATCGTTTGGCCACTGGCCTATCGTGTCGTGCTCGGACGCAGGGAGGCAGCGCGACGGATGGCCGGGCTCCTCGACGCGGGCGATGAGGCCAGGCGCCGGATCGAGCGGGACCTGCATGACGGCGCCCAGCAGCGGCTGGTCAACGTGCGGCTGTTGCTGGGGCTGGCGCGTGACGAACCGGCCCGCCTCGATCAGGCTGTCCAAGATCCGTATTTTCCTCGAGGGATAACCCTGGGGACGGGTTTCGCCTCCCTCACCAAGCCGCTCGGTCGTCAGCGGATGTCACCGAGTAGGCGCGAGGCTTGCGGGCGTGCGGGTCAGCGGCCGTTGTCGTAGGCATGCCGAGCTGCGGCGATGACGGGTCCGGCGTGGCGGGCCCATGCCGCCAGCGCCTCCAGGGGGGCGCGTATTTCCTCAACCAGACCCGTGGTGGCGTATTCCACCCGAGGCGGGGCGTCGGGGTACACCGTCCGGGTGATGAGCCCGTTGCGTTCCAGGTTGCGCAGGCTCACTGTCAGCATCCGCCGGCTGATGCCCTCGATCGCCCGTTCCAGCTGGGTGAACCGGTGCGGGCCGTCACCCAGTTCGACCAGCACCTGGGCGCTCCACTTGTCACCGATCAAAGCCAGGACCTCAGGCAGCGGGCAATCCTCGGGCGGGGGCGCATCGGCGAGCGCTGTGAGCTGGTCCGTTACCACGGTGTTCCGTTGTGACAAGAAAGTGCCTCCTTTCGGACCGTTCAATGATGCTGGAGGATAAAGCCCGTTACAAGTCGTAACGTTCCTGGCCAACGCCATCTTCGGCCGCTTGTCCAACGAAACTCGCCAAGCCGACAAGGAGTGACACGTGCCCGTCGCACGCAGCAACGGTTTCAAGATCTCGTACGAGGTGTTGGGGGACGGCCCGCCGCTCGTGCTGCACCCGGGCATGTTCCAAGACGGCGCGCACTGGGCCCACAGCGGATACACCCAGGCCCTGGCCCCTGCCCACACAGTGATCGCCATCGATCCGCTGGGACTGGGCGCCAGCGACCACCCGCGTGAGATCGAGGCCTATGGCTTGCGGCGCCGGGTCGACTACGTCACGGCCGTCCTCGACGACGTCGGCGCCGACCGAGCCGCGTTCTGGGGCTACTCGCTGGGAGCCATGACTGGGTATGCGGTCGCGGCGCACGCGCCCGAACGCCTGACCCGCTTGATCACCGGCGCCTACGATCCCATCAACGGTTTCCGCTCCGCGGTCGACCAAGCGATTCGGGAACTCGGCCTGCCTGCCGACATCGACGCCTATGAGATCGTCAAGCAGGGGGCCTCGGCTGACCCGTACCAGGCCGCCCTGATCAGCGCCGGGGACCTGGGCGCCTTCCGCGCCAACTACGACGCGTTCTCACGCGAGCCCGGCCTGGCCACCGAACTGGCGGCCTGCGGCGTGCCGATCCTGATGTACGCGGGCACGGCTGATCCCTGGCACGACCCGATGCGGACTTTCGCCGAGCGCACCGGCGCGGGCTTCTTCTCCCTGCCGGACGCCGACCACAAGGGCGGCTGGGACAGATCCGCCGACGTACTCCCCCACGTGCTGCCGTTCCTGTCCTCGGACAGGCCGTAACACCTCAGGCAGTGATGACTCATTCGCCAGCCTGTTGCCCCTTTTCAGGCTTACTTTGCCCCCAGTCGATCTGCAGGTCGTCCCAGTGGACGGACCATCGCCGCACCCCGCCGGGCAACTCGCCGAGCTCACCCTCGAGCGCGATCAAGGCCAGCGTGCCGTCGCGCAGGATGCTCACCACGATGCCCTGCCGCCCGATCAGCAGCGAGGCGAACCCCCGAGTAGACGCGGGACTGTGCATCAAGTCCACGATCATCGCCCGGCAGCCGAAGCTTGACCAAGGCATACTCACCGGACGCCATCTCCCTGCCGGTCAGGTGGAGGAGACGACATCGGCGATCAGCTCCGAGTGCGGATGGTGCCGATAGACCTCTTCGTACCGGAAAGCCACCCGCCGAGCGGCTCTAACGGGTTCGTCCGCTGGATGCCGGGCGTACAAGACTCGCTTGCGCTGGTCGTTCCAGCCCACCCGCCACCAGAACCAGTTGCCGTCGCACCACACAACGAGGCTGATCCACACCGACACCAGAGCAAGCCCGTAGCCGACGTGAATGTCAGAGGCGATGCCCTGATCAGCCAGGGCATCCCGAAGGGCATGTGCGCTCTGAGCAGGACTGAACGCGATTACCGACGGCTTGAGAAGCATGCATTCCCCATTCCTTCGGCCTCTTCGAGGGCCGCCGATCCCAGACTCGATCGACTTGCCATAACCTTACTGTGATTCTCGAAAGGCAGCAAGGATTACGGCATCCGCCATCCACAGGTTCCCTTGATCGGTCTGGGATGCCGCCGACCCGGTACGGTGGCTCCTGACCGGCCTTTCGTGACCGAAGGAGGAGCGCATGGAAGACGCGGGCTGGGTCAGCGTTTCGGCGCCCTACGTGCGGCCGCGGCGTCCCGGAGAGCCTGATGCATGGGCGGAGGAAGCCGCCCAGCACGGCAAAGTTGGGACGCATCGCCTTCAAGCAGTGGAAGAGGTCCATCCGCCGAAGGAAGTCGTGCGAGCCTTCGGGCTGGCGGCGGGTCAGACCGCCTTCGTCCGCCGCCGTCTCGTGCTCGCGGACGGCCAGCCAACGGAGCTCGCCGATTCCTACTACCCGGCGACGATCGCCCGTGGCACTCGGCTTGCCGAGATGCGGAAGATCCCTGGCGGGGCTCCCACCCTTCTCGCCCAGCTCGGCTATCACCCACACAGCGCGGAAGAAGCCGTCCAAGCCCGCCCCGCGACCGATACAGAGCGACAGGCTCTCGACCTTCGACCAGAGGACTGGGTTCTGCTCCTGACCCGCATCGTTCGAACCGACGACGGAACGCCGATCGAGGTCAGCGTGATGACGATGGTGGCCCACGGTCGCGAGTTGCGCTATCAGATGATCATCAAGTGAGGGGATCGGCAATCGTGGGTAGGCGGCTGGATTCTCGTCCGCGCCATCAGCAGATCGCAGCCGAATTGCGTGCGGAGATCATGTCTGGTGACCTGAAGGCGGGCGAGCAACTCCCTTCCACGGCACACCTGGTGGCACGTTTCAACGCGGCGAACGCGACGATCCAGCGGGCCCTGCAGGCACTCAAAGACGAAGGATTCGTACGCGGCCACGCGGGAAAGGGCGTGTTCGTCCGCGACAGACGGCCGCTCGTCGTCAACGCCAGCACGTATAAGACCCCAGGGCCTCGCGAATACAGCTATGAGCTTCTGAAAGTCGGGGAGGTAGCACCTCCCAGCGATGTCGCCGCGGTATTCGCCATCAGCGGTGACGATCTGGTCGTCCTGCGCCACCGGCTGCTGTTGCATGACGGCGCTCCCGTTGAGTTGTCATGGTCTTACTACCCGGTGAGCATTGCGGCAGGAAGCCCTCTGGCCGCCAAGGGAAGAATCCGCGGTGGCGCACCACAGGCGTTGGCCGACCTCGGGTTTCCGCAGCGCCACTTCACGGATCGCATCTCCGTTCGGCAACCCACCGAGACGGAGGTGCAAGGCCTGGATCTCCCACCTGACGTGCCGGTGTTTCGGCAGTTCCGTGTTGTCTACAGCGACAGTGAGCGGCCGGTCGAAGTGTCGGTGCTGATCAAGGGCGGACATCTCCACGAATTGTCGTATCACCAGACCGCAGACTGACGGACCCTCGGACGCGAGTCGACGGGAGGGACTTCATGGACAAGCCCCCACGCCGCTAAGCAGGTTCGCGATTTACGATGGGGCGCGTGAGCGGAAGATTGCGCCAGGTCGCGATCGACAACGAGCGCATCGCCGCCGAGGGTTGGTACTCGGCCGCCGACGGCGCGGTCGTGGATGTGGGTCCTGCGCTGCGGGCCGCGGTGGCCGCAACCGTGAGCCACCCACCAGACGGCCCCATCGAATGGCCGAGAGCCGGTACGTACCGGACGGTCTTCGAGGTCACCGGCGAGCGCAGCCTGCGGGCAGCGCGGCGGCTGCACCTTGACGGGGCGACCGGGATCGCCGTGCTGAACTTCGCCTCTGCCCGCAGCCCGGGAGGCGGCTATCTCGGCGGCGCCAAGGCGCAGGAGGAGGACCTGTGCCGCCAGGCCCTGCTTTATCCGTGCCTCCTTCAGGCACCCGACTACTACGCCGCGCACCGGGCCTCGTCCGACCTGCTCTACAGCCACCGCGTCATCTGGTCGCCCGGCGTGCCGGTGCACCGCGGCGAGGACGGCCAACTGCTGGCCGAGCCGTACCTCGTCTCCTTCCTCACCTCACCGGCGCCCAACGCTGGGCAGATGCTGCGCCGCGACCCGGGAGCGGGCGGGCGGATCCGGCAGGCGCTCCACCAGCGGGCGGGGCGTGTCCTGGCCGTGGCCGCGCATCACGGTGCTCGCACGCTGGTACTCGGGGCGTGGGGCTGCGGCGTGTTCCGCAACGATCCGCGCGAGGTCGCCGGGGCCTTTCACGCCCATCTGGTCGAGGATGGAGCCTTCGCGGCGGTGTTCGAGCGAGTGGTGTTCGCCGTATGGGATCGGATGCCGGACTCGGCGAACCGCGCCGCATTCGCCGAGCGGTTCGCGATGCCGCGGCTTTGAAGGCGCCAAGGTGAACGGTGAATCTGGGCTGGCGACGCGGTCGTTCTCGTCGCGTAATCCGAAGTCGATCATTACTATCCTGGCATGCCAAGAGAATTTCCCGGCGGTGTTGGGCCGGCGTGCAGTACTTCCTGCTGCCACCGGTGTCGCGGCTGCGTGTGCAGTTGCCAATAGCGCTCGGCGATGTCGTCCGGATCGAAGTCGGTACCGGGGGCCACCGGACCGGCCACGGTGACGCTCGCCACGTGCACTCCGGAGGGTCCGTACTCCTCGTCGAGCAGCGTGACCAGGGCTCGGACTCCTGCCTTGCCCAAAGAGAGGCTCACGTACTGCGGCTTGGGCTCGGGCATGCCGCCCGTGATGAGGAACGTTCCGCTGCCGCGTGCCGCCATGGCGGGCGCGACGTGAGCCGCGGCGTTGAGCGCGCCGACCACGTTCACTGCCCATGCCTCCATGTGGCCGCGTACGGACAACTCGCCCGGCGCGTCCGTCTGGATGATCGCGGCGTTGTACACGACGACGTCCGGCACGCCATGTTGGCTGACGGCCTGGTCGAGCGCGGCGTTCAGCCCGGCCTGGTCGGTGCTGTCGGCTTCCCGTGTGACGACCGGGACGCCGCTGGGAGCGACCGCCTCGGCCACGGCGCGCAGCGTCTGCTCGCTCCGGGCGATCAGCGTGATCGGCAGCCCCTCCCTGGCGAACCGGCGGGCCACCGCCTGTCCGATCCCCGGACCCGCACCAATGATCACTGCGCCAGACATCGGCGTCTCCTCGCTCTTCTTGATCGGCAATACTTGGGACGCTAAGGGTTCTCATCTATGTGAAGGTCAATATGCGGATCGGTGACCTGGCTCACGAGACCGGGGTGAACAAGCGGCTGCTGCGCTACTACGAGGAGCAGGGTCTCCTCAGGCCGGTCCGGCTGGACAACGGCTACCGCGAGTACACCGAGGCGGACATCCCGACGGTCCGCCACATCCGCACCCTGCTCGCCGCCGGGCTTTCCACCACGGTCATCGCCCGGGTCCTGCACTGCGTGCACGACGAGGGCGAGCTGATGGTGTCTTCCGGCTGCCCGACCTTCATCGAGGACTTGCGGCGCGAACGCGCCCATATCGCCGAGATGATCGCTCAACTCCAGACTTCGCAGGAGGTGCTGGACACGATTCTCGACGCGGCGCTACAGGAGGCCTCAAGAGGCTGACGCCTGCCGCTGCCGCTGGGGGATGATCGTGTACTTCGGGTCGGCGGCTGAGACCTTGCCCGCTTCCAGGACGCCGAACCGGGTGCACAGAGCGCCCGCCGTAAGGGCGAGACCGGACAGGGCGGTGAGGGTACGGCTGCGCCCGGCGATCGACGCGAGCAGCCCGCCACCGGCCGTCAGTACGCGGGCCGCGCGCATCCGGCCCCCCGCCTTCCCCAGCCGATACGGCTCGCCCACCAGGCCGAGTCGCCGTTCCATCACCACGCCCGCGACGCTCTCCACGGCGGCACCCATCACCGCCATCACGCGGGCCGGCCCCGCCTGCGCCCTCGGGGTGGCCAGCATGCCCACCGCCCCGGCGCTGGCCAGCGCGCTCCCGGCGAACAGGAACGGCAGCTCCCGGTAGGCCTCGTGCCAGGCCGGTACGGCGGTGTCGGCGAGCAGGACGGCGGTGTAGGTGGCGGTCAGCGGGCCGGTCAGGCCGGTGGCGAGGAGCGCCGCGTCACCCACGGCGGGCAGGATCCCGGTCAGCTCGGTCGAGGCCGCGACCCCCGACAGCCCGCTCTGGGCGGCCAGGATCCAGGAGCCCATGCTCATCGGCGAGGTGGGCTTGAACACGCGGAGCATGTTGAGGAACCGTTCGGGCCGGCCCAGCTCGGCGACGAGGAGGGCTGCGCCGGCGGAGGCGCCGATCGCCGCCGCGATCCGGGCGGTACGCGCCAGCTGGTCGTGTCCGGTGAATTCGGCCATGACCGCCATCACCGACGAAACGCCCGACAGACCCCCCAAGTAGAGATATGCGGGTCCGTGGGGTTCTTTCCAGACCGGAGGCTTGAGCACCGGTCGCCCGTAGTACGACTGGAACTCCGCCTCCGGCACCATCGACCGCTCCCGCGTCACCGCCGCGCCGCCTTTCGCGAACCCACGAACGTGCCCGTGAATGCCACCACCACAGCCCCGGCCACGGACAGCGCCGCCGCCCCCGCCCAGCGCCACATGGACGGCAGGTCACGAGTGGTCACCACGGGATCCGGCGGCAGCCCGTACACCTCAGGCTCGTCCAGCAGCAGGAAGAAAGCCCCCGCGCCGCCCACCCCGTCGTCCGGGCTCTCGCCGTACAGGCGGGCCTCGGCCTGCCCGTCGGCGTGCAGCCGCTCCACCCGCTCCTCGGCCCGCTCCCGGAGCTCATCCAGCGGGCCGAACTGGATCGAGTCGGTCGGGCACGCCTTGGCGCACGCCGGTTCGAGGCCGCCGCGCTGCCGGTCGTAGCACATCGTGCACTTCCACGCCCGCCCGTCGTCCTCGCGCCGCTCGATGACGCCGTACGGGCAAGCCGACACGCAGTAGCCGCAGCCGTTGCAGATGTCCTCCTGGATCACCACCGTGCCGAACTCGGTACGGAACAGCGCGCCGGTCGGGCAGACGTCCAGGCAGGCGGCGTGTGTGCAGTGCTTGCACACGTCCGACGACATCAGCCACCGCTCCACACCCTCGTCAGCGGAGTCGTCCGAAGGCAGCGGCACCGGGCGGGACTGTTCGATGAAGGCCACGTGCCGCCAGGTGTTCGCCCCGAGCGCCCCGGTGTTGTCGTAGGAGTTCGCCTCGAACACGAAGCCGTCGTCGGGCAGCTGGTTCCACTCCTTGCACGCCACCTGGCACGCCTTGCAGCCGATGCAGACGCTCGTGTCGGTGAAGAAGCCCATCCGCTCAGCCATCGCGGTACACCTCCAGCAGGTCGAGCATCGCCTGCCCCCTCGGTCGTCTACCCGGCCGTACGTCGCAGGTCACGGCCTTGCTCTCCTGAATGTAGACATTCGGGTCGAGCACCAGCGGAAGCAGGTCGTTCGCGACGTCGCCGGTCACCAGGCCGCCGCCGCCCCACCCCCAGTGGTACGGCAGGCCGATCTGATGGATCACCCTGCCCTGGATCCGCAGCGGCCGAACCCGTCCGGTGACCAGCACCCGAGCCTCGATCACGGTGCGACTGGTCACGATCGTGGCCCAACCGCCGTTGACCAGCCCCACCTCGGCGGCCAGCTGCGGCGACACCTCGCAGAACAGCTCCGGCTGCAGCTCGGCGAGGTAGGCCAGCGGCCGGCTCATGCCACCCGCCGTGTGGTGCTCGGTGAGCCGGTACGTGGTCAGCACGTACGGGTAGCGCGGCGACTCCGGCGGGTTGTAGGGGCTCTCCGGTCGCGGGTAGATCTTGCGCGCGGGGTTGGCCTGCTGGGCGTACAACGGGTTGCCGACCGGCGACTCATGCGGCTCGTAGTGCGCGGGCAGCGGGCCGTCGGCCAGGCCGGCGGGCACGTACAGCCAGCCCTTCCCGTCGGACTGCATGATGAACGCGTCGGTCCCGGCGAGCGCGTCCTCGGCGTGGGCGCCTTCGGGTGGCAGGTAGTCCGGCGGCTTGTTCGGCTCGAAGTCGGGCACGTCCTGCCCGGTCCATTTCCCCTGCTCCGCGTCCCACCAGACGTACGCCTTGCGCTCGCTCCATGGGCGGCCCTCGGGGTCGGCGGAGGCCCGGTTGTAGAGGATGCGCCTGTTCGCCGGCCAGGCCCAGCCCCATTCGGGCGCCACGGGCGACTGTTCCTGCCCCGGCCGACGCCGGGCCGCCTGGTTGACCTCGTCGGCGTAGACGCCGCAGTAGATCCAGCAGCCGCAGCTGGTGGACCCGTCCGGCTTGAGCTGGGTGTAGGCCGACAGCGCCCGCCCGTCCGGGCCGACCCCGTTGATCTCGCGGAGTACGGCCGACGCCGACGGGTCCCGGTGCTCTCCCAGCTCGGGGTAGTCCCAGGTCAGCTCGCGCAGCGGCCGGTCGATCTCGTCGTCGGTCAGCCGCTGCCTGACCAGCTTGCCCAGGTGGTAGTAGAACCACAGGTCGCTGCGGCAGTCGCCCGGCGGGTCGAGCGCCTTCTCCCGCCACTGCAGGAGCCGCTGGGTGTTGGTGAACGTACCCTCCTTCTCCACGTGGCTCGCGGCGGGCAGGAAGAACACCTCGGTGGCGATGTCCTCGGTACGCATCTCCCCGGTCTCCAGCTCCGGGCCGTCCTTCCAGAAGGTGGCCGTCTCCACCAGCGTCAGGTCGCGTACCACCAGCCAGTCGAGGTTGGCCAGGCCGAGGCGCTGCGCCCGGCCGCCAGAGGAGCCGACCGCGGGGTTCTCCCCCGCCACGAAGTAGCCCTTCACCGTGCCGTCGATCTGGCCCATCACGGTGGTGTAGTGGCTGTGGTCGCCGGTCAGGCGCGGCAGGTGGTCGAAGCAGAAGTCGTTCTGTTCGGTGGCCGCGTTCCCCCACCACGCCTTGAGCAGGCTGACCAGGTAGGCGCGCCGGTGGCCCCAGAAGCCGACGTCGCCACCCTCACGGGCGAGGTAGTCGTCCAGGCCCTCGTGCCGGTGGGCGTGGGGCATGGTCAGGTAACCGGGCAGGAGGCTGAACAGCGTCGGGATGTCGGTGGACCCCTGGATGCTCGCGTGCCCACGCAGCGCCAGGATGCCGCCCCCGGGCCGGCCCATGTTGCCCAGCAGCAACTGGAGGATCGAGGCGGCGCGGATGTACTGCGCGCCGACGGTGTGCTGGGTCCAGCCGACGGAGTACACCCAGGCGGTGGTGCGCTCCCGGCCGGAGTTGGCGGTGATCGCGTCGGCCAGCTCGGCGAAGTGCGCCCGCGAGATGCCGCACAGCTGCTCGACCAGCTCCGGGGTGTAGCGGGCGAAGTGCCGCCGAAGGATCTGGTAGACGCAGCGCGGGTGGCGCAGCGTCGGATCCGTCGCCGGGGTGGGATGCGCCTCGGCGCCCCCGGAGCCGTAAGTGTCCGCCCCCGCGGCCTCGGCGTGCTGCCTACCACCCTCCAGGTCCGCGCCCGGTGCCTGCGCGCCCGGCGTCTCCTCGCCCGGCCCTTCGCCCGGCCCCTCGTACGCCCAGCTCCCCGGATCGTACGAACCCGTCTCCGCGTCGAAGCCGGAGAACAGCCCGTCAAGGTCCTCGGTGTCCCGGAAGTCCGCCGACACGATCACGGCGGCGTTGGTGTAGGCCAGCACGTACTCACGGAAGTCCAGCTCATTGGCCAGCACGTGGTTGATCAGCGCCCCGAGCAGCACGATGTCGCTGCCCGCGCGGATCGGCAGGTGCCGGTCGGCCAGCGCGCTGGTCCGGGTGAAGCGCGGATCCACGTGGAACACCTTCGCGCCCCGCGCCTTGGCCTCGACCACCCACTGGAAGCCCACCGGGTGGCATTCGGCCATGTTGGAGCCCTGGATGACGATGCAGTCCGCACCCGCCAGGTCCTGCTGGAAGGTGGTCGCGCCACCGCGTCCGAAGCTGGTCCCCAGACCGGGGACGGTGGAGGAGTGTCAAATACGGGCCTGGTTCTCGACCTGGATCGCGCCGAGGGCGGTGTACAGCTTCTTCATCAGGTAGTTCTCTTCGTCGTCGAGCGTCGCCCCGCCCAGTCCGGCGATGCCCATGGTGCGGCGCACGACCTTGCCCTCATAGGTCTGCTGCCAGGTCTCCCGCCGGGTCCGTACGACCCGGTCGGCGATCATCTCCATCGCGGCGTCGAGGTCGAGCCGCTCCCATTCGGTGCCGTGCGGTCTCCGGTACAGCACCTGGGTCTGGCGGCCGGGATGGGTGACGAGCTGCTTGCTCGCCGAGCCCTTGGGACACAGCCGCCCACGCGAGATGGGCGAGTCCGGGTCACCCTCGATCTGCGTGACCCGGCCGTCCTTGACGTAGACGAGCTGGCCGCAGCCGACCGCGCAGTAGGGGCAGATCGACCGCGCGACCGTATCGGCCTCCTCGGTGCGCGGGGCAAGCGCGTCCGTACGGGCGGAGCGCACGGCGTCGCTCCGACCGTCCTCTCCCCTGAGCTGCCGGATCACCGGCCACCGGGAGAACCACCCCTCACCGGACACAATGCAGGCCCTGCCCCAATCGGTCCGAGCTAACCATCCCGGCGGTCGAAGGTCAGGTAGAGCTCGGAAGGGCTGCCGAAGGGCTCGCCGGCCTGGCGCGGGATGTCGGCGCCCGCTTCGAGGCGGAAGTTCGTCGCCTGCTTGAGCAACTCCTCGAAGGCGATCGCGAGCTGGATCCGGGCGAAGTTCTGGCCGATGCAGCGGTGCACCCCGGCGCCGAACGCCAGGTGCGGGTTGATCCGCCGGTCGAAGACCAGCTCGTCGGGCCGGTCGAAGCGCTCGGCATCGCGGTTGGCCGAGTAGAACTGCAGGACGACCCGGTCCCCCGCCTTCAACGGGATGCCGGCCAGCTCGGTGTCCTGAGTCACCGTACGGGCCATGAACGCCACGGTCGTCTCGAAGCGCAGGAACTCGTCCATCGGACCGCGCCACCAGTCCGGGCTGCGCAGGATCGGCTCGATGTCCGTGCGGGTGGCCAGATGGTAGGCGATGTTGACGATCACGCCGCGCGTGGTGTCCAGGCCGCCGAGCAGCAGCGTGGTGACGATCGCCACCTGCTCCTCTGCCGTCAGGGGCCGCCCGTCGACGCTCGCCCTGGCCAGGGCGCTGAGGACGTTCTCGTGCTCCGAGGCCGGCCGGTCGCCGGCCTCGGCTATCGCCTCCATCGCGAGCAGGGCGACCGCTTCGAACGTCTCGGGCGTGCTCTCGATGGCGCACCGCTTGACCGCCGCCACCCCCCGGCGCATCAGCTCCATGTTGTCGGTGGCGAAGACGACACGGGCCAGCGACCCGGCGCTGAAGGGCACGGAGTAGTCACGGACCATCTCCACGCGGCCCTTGTCGATGAACCCCGCGATGGCGTCCCGGGCGATCTCCCGCATCTGCTCGGCGTACCGGAGCAGGAACGAGCGGGAGAAGTACGCCTCGAGGAACTTGCGGTATTGACGGTGGTCCGGCGGGTCGACGTCCAGCGGAATGAGCCGGACCGGCACGCCACGCACGCCCGGCTGCGCCGAACTGAAGATCGCCGGTCGCAGGCACACCGTGCGGACGTCCTCGTAGCGGGTGACCATGTAGTAGCCGCCGTCGGTGCGCGTGTGCACGACCGGGCATTCCCTGCGTGCGATGGCCAGCGCGTCGAGCAGGTGTTCGCGCTGGTCGTCGGCGAACAAGTCGACGTTCGCCAGGATGTCCGTGGCCGGTGTGTCCATCTGTCCTCCATTCCGAGAAGACCTCACAACCGTCATTTGACCTCGCCGCGGCTGTTTGCCCAAAGGACCGACCAAAGGGACGCAAGGGACAGAGGGCGCACGTCACATTTCGATAACCTGAAGTATCAGGCACCACCAAGGATGCATCCTCATCCTTGGAGGGACTATGCCCGATATCGCAATGCTCTCGGATGCCCCGGCCAATTGGCGCGGAGATCTACTCCAGTTTCGCCGCTACGTCGATCCCCTCGTTTCGATCATCACCAATCCCGACACCGAGACGCCTTTCACGATCGGCATTTACGGCGCGTGGGGAAGTGGGAAATCGACCCTGCTCCAAATGGTCGACAGGCGCTTACTCGATCGGCATGGCGAGGAGATCGTCCGGGTGCGTTTCAACCCCTGGGTGCACCGCCGCGAGCCGGAGATGCTGCTTCCCCTGCTGAACGCGCTCCACGCCGAGCTCGACCAGGACCCCGAGCACCGCTTCGCCGGCACGGTCCGCCGGTTGGGCACGATCATGGCGCAGCTGGCCGCCGACGAGATACTGAAAAGGCTCACCCTGAGCTCCATGAGCGTGGAGAAGATCGACAAGCTGGCCCAGCAGTACGCCGCGATGCGCGGCCAGGTCGACAGCCAGACCGGCCGCCTACGCGGGCTGCTGCAGCAGGAGGTGGACCGCCTGGCCGCGCAGGGCAAGAAGATCGTCTTCTTCGTCGACGACCTCGACAGGTGCGAGCCCGACCAGATCATCGACGTACTGGAGTCGATCAAGCTCTTCCTCGACCTGAAGCACGTCTTCGTGGTGATCGCCCTGGCCAAGGACGTGGTCGACCGCGGGGTCCTGGTGAAGTACCAGCCGTTCGGCTTCGCCGACCAGGCGGCCATCGGCGACGACTACCTGGACAAGATGATCCAGCTCCCGCTGCACCTCTACCCGCTCGGCCCCGCGGAGGTGGGCCGGTTCATCCGCGAATCGCGTCCGGGAGAGCTGGCCAGGAAGCACGTCGGCACGCTGGAGCGGATCCTCACGCCCAATCCCCGGAAGATCAAACGCGTGCTCAACCTGCTGCGGGTGACGGAGGCCATCATCGAGGGCACCCCCGGCCTCGCCGCCCTGCGTACCGACCTGGTCGTCCGCCTGGTGGTGCTGCGGGTGCAGAGCCCGGAGCTGTTCGCGAGCGTGCTCCGGCAGCCGGCGTTGCTGGTGGCGCTGGAGCTCGTCCACCAGGACAAGCTGGCGGCCGACGTACTCCAGGGTTTCCAGACGCGGTTCAAGACGCGGGCGGAGGCGCTGCAGAAGCTGACCCTGACCTTTCGCGGCAAGCACGACTTCCTGGCGCCGGTCTTCGCCGACTCCGCCTTCGAGGCCGCGGCGGACGACCTGCCCGTCTACCTGACGATGATCGGCGGGTGAGACATGTCCGACGACCTGCGCTACGACTTGTACGGACTGCCCGCCGGAAATCCCTACGCCGCCCGCCCGCTGGATCCCCTCGCGCTGCCTGCCGATCGCGAACTCGTCCTCGAACTGGCCGGTTTCATCCGGCACGAGGTCATCGAGGCGGCGGTCAAAGAGGCGATCAGCAAAGGGAGACCGGCCTTCTTCCTGATCACGGGAGTGGGCAACAGCGGGCGGACGTCGCTGGCCAACCATGCGATGTACCTGTACCAGCAGGCCGCCGCATCGCTCCTGCCGCCCGGCTTCACCTTCGTGACGCATCGCGCGGAGCGCGGTGACATGACGCACGACGCGTACGCGGTTCTGTGCTCGACCCTGCTCTCGTTGCGCAACAAGATGAACGCCCAAGGCATCGACATCCCGCCCGCGCTGCGCGCCCATTTCAGCACGTTGAGCGAAAGGGGCGCGGCCAACCCCATGAACGAGTACGACCTGCAGGAGATCGCGGAATTCACCGCGACGACGTTCGCCGGCCGCAACGCCGGCTTCGGCATCCGGTACGAGGGCGTGCCCGCCAAGGAGCTCATCACCCAGGCCCAGAAGGTGTTCGAGAACACGAGCACCGTCGTGGTCTTCGTCATCGACAGTTACCAGCACGCGAACACCGTCCAGATCACCGAGGCGGACCGGCAGGCGTTCGCGGAGCGCGGGCACGTCTTCGACCTCGACACGCTGACTCCGGAGCAGATCGCGGCACTGGCCGAATTCCGGTGGAAGGGCCACCCGCCCGCGCCCTTCGACGAGCAGGGCGTGAAGAACGTCTTCAGCAAGCGCCCGTACACGATCGGGCAGGCCATCCAACACCTCGAAGTGCTCCTCGACCTGCGGCTCAGCGAGTACGAGAGCGACGAGCCATGGCCGGCCGCCGAGGACCTGCGCATACATGAGCGCTGGGTGCGGCTCAAGATATGGCAGCGCGACAGATGGAACAGGCTGAGAGGCTTCCATGGCTGAATACCCCGCGCGCAATCCCTTTCCGGCCCGCGGCATCTCCAGCGCCGAGGAGACCTCCCTCGCCGAGTTCCTGCGCGACTGGGCCCGGCGCACCCCCACCGCGATCCTGCCCGGCGTGCGCGAGGCCCAGCGCTGGGCCACGGACTACCTGCGCGGGTTCGGGGACGACCGGGCGCACGACGGCGGTCTCGCCTGCCTGTACGGCGCCCACGGGGTGGGCAAGACGCACGCGGCCCGTCACATGATGGCCTTCGTCAACGACGCCGACCCTCGGGCGGTCCAGCTCTACCTGCGCTTCCAGGAGGACGACTTCGTCGCCGAGTACCGCCGCCTGGTCTCCCAGCTGCCGCAGGACCTGCTCACGGACCTGAGCCTGCGCTACCTGGGCGCGCTCGCGGGTGACCGGGCCGGACACGCCGACGGCCCGGCCAGCAGGGGCGCGGTCCTGTCCGTGGTCGGGGACGATCCCGGCCGGGTGTACGACCTGTTCGGCACGCATCAGGTCGAGGCCGGCGAGGTGCTGGAGGAGCAGGCCAAGGAGATCGCCGCCGTGGCGGGCAGCGGGCCCGAGTTCCAGCGGGCGCTGTCGTTCCTGCTGCGCCCCGAGTTCTCCGGCGTGGCCTACGACTGGCTGTGCGGCCGTCCGATCAGCCCCGACGCCTCCCGCGCGCTCGGCGTCAGCGGCCAGATCGACGACCCCCTGACCTGCCGGTACGGCCTGCAACTGCTGACCAGGCTGGTGACCAGGGGCGGGCGGCCGTTCGTGCTGGTGCTCGACCAGTGCGAGAAGTTCCTGCCGGAGGGCCGGAGTTCGTTGACCGCGAACATCGGGTTGCTGCAGAGCCTGGTCGAGGTGATCCCGCAGGCTGCCGGGCTGCTGCTCCTGGTGTCCAACGACGCGGCGTGGGAGCGCGTACCGCCCGATCTGCGCCAGCGCATCGGCACCGGCGCCTGCCACATGCTGCCGCTCACCCCCGACGAGGCCCGGCTGGTGCTCGGCGCGTACATCGGCGCCGCCCGCCCGGGGTACGACGACGCGACCATCTGGCCTTTCACCGAGAGCGCGATGCTCGAACTCCTGCGCCACAGCGGCGGCAACCTCCGCCTGCTGCTCCAGCTCAGCTGGGCGAGCTTTGAAGTCGCGGGGCCGCTGTCGGTCATCGACGCCGAGCTGGTCACGAGCGCGTCCGCCCGCCACAGTCACTCCCCCGGCCTCGCCGAGCTGGCCATGCTCGTCGAGACCCGCCTGCTCGCCGCCGGGCTCACCATCGAGCGAACGGAGACGGGTGACGGTGGCGTCTCCTTCCACCTGCCTGATCGGCGTGAGCCGCGCGCCCTGGTCAAGCTGTCCGAGGCCGTCTTCTTCGACGACGAGGTCGCCAACGCCGTCCAGACGGTCACCCAGACCAGACACCTGCGGGCCGGCGGCCAGCCGGTCTTCACCGCGCTGCTCGCCACGGGCTACGTCAGCCCTCCGGTGCTGGCCGGCCTGCGCGGCGCGGTGCACGTGGTGCTGGTGGCCGACGGCTCCCCCGGCTTCCCAGGCCAGCTGGACGAACTGGTCGAGCGCATCGCCGCCATGCCGCTCAAGGACGAGGAGCCGGCCGCTTTCGACGACGCCATGCGCGCGATCGTGGAGCACCTGGAAGAGCTGAACTCCGAGCGCCGCGCCGAGATGATGATCCTCAACCGCAACCTCACCGCCGTGAGTGACCGGCTCGAACACCAGAACCTCACCGCCGAGAGCGAGCGGCTCGACCGCCAGGCGCCGAAAGAGTGGCCGCCCAAGCGCGCGGAGCTGGCAGGACGCATCGCCGAGGCCAGGGCCGCGCGGACCGCCGCCGACTGGGCGGAGTTCCGCCAGGCCCGGGCGGAGGTGGTCCGCGAACGTACGTCACGGCTCAGGATGCTGGCCGTCGCCGTCGCCGCGGCAGTCGTCACGACGGCTGCGGCGCTCGCCACCGTCTCCCTCGTGCCGATCCAGCTCACGGTGACCCTGTTCGCGGGCACCGCCGTCGCGGCGACCGCCGCCTGGTTCCTGTGGCGGAGGTTCGCCGCCTCCGACGTACGCCGGGCGAACGCGCCGCTCGGCTCCCGGCGCGACCTCGACCAGCTCGCCCGTGAGCTGCGTGGATCCGCCGATCCGCACTCCGCCGACCCCGTCGGCCGCTACGCCTACGCGCTCAGCGAGGACCCCGACAGCGGATACCAGGTGCTGACGGAGGCCATGCTGGTGGAGCCGCTGGCGCTCGTACGACAGACCATAGGGCGGCGGCTGGCCGTCTCCGAGCGCTCGCCCGCCGACTGCGTGGCGGAGGTCCAGCGCGGGCTCCGTGAACGGATCCCCGAGGTGCTGCTGCTCCTGGCCCGCGGGCAGCGGCGCGCCGAGTCGGACCGGCCGCCGCGCGTGCTCCGCGACCTGCCGCCCGAGCTGCGGGTGCTGGTGGCGATCGCCAATCCAGGCTCACTTGAGCTGGCCGACGGCGCGGTCTCCAAGCATCCCGCCGAAGCGGCCCTGGCGGCCCTCGGGGTACGCGGATCGCGACATCCGCTGGCCCGCGCCTACCGCGACGGTATGGCCGAGATCGTGCCGATCGAGATCCCCTCCAACGAGCTCCGCGCCACCGCCCGCCTGCTTTCTCCCCTGGAACAAGACGGGCTCGGCACCTACGACTGGCTCCCCCTCGTCGCGGAAATCGACGAGCTGTATCTGTTCTTCGAAAAACTGCTCCACCACCAAGAGGAAATACGCTCAAATCTGGGTAAATCTTGACTATCCCTCGAAGCCATGAGAAATAGGGACCAGCTGGAGCGTTTCGCGAAACCCGAACGGCGAGTGTGCTGGGGCACACGACACTTAAGAGGTAGCCGTTGTTAGGAAGCCCTGATTCGGAACCGCTGCTCACCCAGGGGTTCCCGGAATTTCTCGACGTCGACGCGCTGCTGGCCGACGGATGGAAGCCGTTCGCCTTCCAGCAGTTCATCCTGAAGATTCACAGCCGCTGTGATCTTTCCTGCCGCCATTGCTACGTGTACGAGATGGCGGACCAGAGCTGGCGCGATCAGCCCCGCAGGATGTCCGACGCCGTCGCCGACCGCACGATCGAGCGCATCGCCGAGCATGCCGGCCGCCACAACCTGCCCGAGGTGGACATCATCCTGCACGGCGGCGAGCCGCTGCTGGCCGGCCCCGAGCTCATCTCCCGCCTGGTACGCGGCATCCGTGGCGCCGTCGACACCGGGACCCGGGTCAACGTCAACATCCAGACCAACGGCGTACGGCTCGACGAATCGTTCCTGCGGCTGTTCGAATCGCTGGAGATCCGCGTCGGCGTGAGCGTCGACGGCGACGAGGAGAGCCACGACCGGCACCGCCGGTTCGCCGACGGCCGGGGCAGCCATGCCCTGGTCAGCGCGTCGCTGCGCCGGCTGACCGAGGGGCCGTACCACCGCCTGTTCAGCGGGCTCCTGTGCACGGTGGACGTGCGGAACGACCCGGTGCGCACCTATGAGGCGCTGCTGGAGTTCGACCCACCGGCGATCGACTTCCTGCTGCCGCACGGCAACTGGCCGGCCCCGCCGCCCTTCCGCGACCCGGACTCGGCGGCGACGCCGTACGCCGACTGGCTGATCCAGATCTTCGACCGGTGGTACGAGAGCCCGGTGCTGCAGACCGAGATCCGGATGTTCCAGGAGATCCTGCGCCTGCTGCTCGGCAGTCCTTCGCGGGCGGAGACGGTGGGGCTGTCCCCGGTGCGCATGGTGGTGATCGAGACCGACGGCCGCATCCAGCAGTCGGACATCTTGAAGAGCGCCTACCCCGGCGCCCCCCAAACCTCGCTGCACGTGCTCAGAGACCCGCTCAACCGGGCGCTGCTGCACCCGTCGATCGTCGCGCGGCAGATCGGCGAGCTGGCGCTGTCCCCTGCCTGCCGCAGCTGCGAGATCGTCTCCACCTGCGGGGGCGGGCTCTACGCGCACCGCTACAGCCAGGACACCGGCTTCGCGACTCCCTCCGTCTACTGCCCTGACCTGTACCGGCTGATCACGTACATCGCCGAGCGGTGCGCCCGCGACATGGCGCGGCTCCGCGGAGCGGGCTGACCCGGCCGAATTAGATGGGTGGCGGGTCGAAGTCGCAGTTGAGCCGCTCACCGGCGAGCGCCGCGAGCGTATCGGGATGGTCACGTCCCACGATCAGGTCGAAGCGCCTCATCGTCTCCTCGTGCAGCCGCGCGGCTTCGTCCTCCGCGCCCGTCGCCCGCAGGTCCAGGCTCAGATTGGCGGCGCAGACGAGGCTGAGGTAGTGGTCGGGGGTGAAGTGCGTCTGGATCCGCTGGTAGTTCTCCTCGCCGAGCCGCCGGGCCTGGTCGAACTCGCCGAGCGCGGCCAGGTCGTTCTGCAGGTTGATGCCGCAGGTCACCGTGTAGTCGTGATCGCGGCCGAGCCGCTCGGTGAGACCGTCCAGGGCGTTCTGATCGAACTCCCGCGCCTTGGCGGCGTCGCCGCCGAGACGCGCCAGCAGCGCCAGATTAATCCTGCTCGCCTGGGTGAACGGGTGGTCCTCCCCGAACACCTGGGGGTAGTACTCCAGCGCGCGATCCACCATCGCCTGGGCCTCATCGAGCTCACCGAAGGCGCGCAGGGCGTTGGACAGGCCGAGGGCGGCGGCCATCGTGTCGGCGTGCACGTCTCCGTACAGTCGCCGCAGCCGCGTGTAGGTGTCCCGCATCAGCTCCAGGGCTTCGCCCAGCCGACCGGTCCGGCGCTGACTGATGGCGAGGTCCTTGGCCGCGAGCAGGGTGGCGGGGTGGTCTTCGCCCAGCTGCGCCACGCCGTACCGGTAGGCCTCCTCGGCCATGTCGGTCCCCACGTGGAACTGGCCGTTCAGCCGCACCGCCCGGCTCAGGTTGCTCCAGGTCTGCAGCAGGAGGCGCCTGCCGCTGCCCTCCGCGCCGCTCATGTAGAGGTAGGCGGACTGGAGGATCTTCTGCGCCTCGCCGTATTCGCTGGTCAGGGCGTAGTCGAGGGCCAGGTTGTTACGGGCGCGCAGCGTCCGGATGTCGTTGTCGCCGTACAGTCGCTCGTACGCCTCGCGGACCTCCGCGTCGACGTCGCGCGCCCGCAGGAAGTCGCCGCGGCCACGGAGCGAGGTGGCGTAGCCGTTCATCGCCCACAGCGTTTCCGGTTGCTCGTGGCCCAGGGCTTCCCGCATCAGCTCCAAGGCCCTCGTGTCGATCTCGTACGCCTCGGGATAGAGGGTCAGCGCCAGCTTGATGTTGCCCAGGTGGATCTGGGCCACCAGCACGTCCTGGTGCCGCGCGCCGCTTTGCTCTGTCCACTTCTCGATGTATTCGCCGAGCAGTGCCTGCGCCTGTTTGTAGCTACCGCGTACGTAGAGATAACGTACGAGGTCGATCGCGAACTTACGGACGTTCGGCTCGACGCAGTTGATCAGCCCCGACGGCTCCAGGTGGGCGGCCAGCTCCTCGAAACTGGGCCATTTGGTCTCGTCGTCCGGGTCGCTCGGCGCGCTGCCGGCCAAGAGCAGGTGCACCTCGTGGCGGAGCTCGCCGCGGTCCTTCTCCGGCGTCTCGTCGCGGAGCAGGGCCTGGTTGAGCCGGTGGACCTGGAGGGTGCGGGCGGCGGGCTCGACCTTGACCAGCGCGTAACGTTCCAAATTACTCAGCGCGTTGGTCAGCAGGATGGCGTCGGACAGGATGGGCGCCAGCCGCGGACCGACCAGCCGGTTGCCGCGGCGGAACACGTCGCGCGGGATGGGCTCGGGGCCGAAGAAGGCGCAGCAGCGCAGGAGCTCGACCGCCTCGGGGACCCGGTCTTCGAGCTGTGAGACCGACAGCTGCCACGCGGCGGTCATGGACTGCGGGTAGGTCGGCGCCTTCTCCAGGCTGAGCAGCCGGCCCGTCTGCTCCTCCAGCAGCGAGACGTACTCGTCCACCGGCATCAGGGTGCGGGCCAGCAGGGCGGCGGCCTGCTCCAGCGCCAGCGGGAGGTCGCCGAGCTTCTCGGCCAGCAGGGCGGCCCCGGCCTCGCTCACCGCCCCGCCGAGGCGCTTGCGGAGGAACTCCACGCTCTCCTCGCGCCTGAAGACGTCCACCTGAATGGTGGGCTCATGGTCGCTCCAGCGCGAGTTGCGCGAGGTGATGAGGACGTGGCCGGGTCCCCTGGGGATGAAGTCCTTGATGTAGTCGGGCTCTTCGGCGTTGTCGAAGATCACCAGCCAGCTCCGGTACGGGACGCCGCTCTGCAGCGTACGCAGCACCGCCTGGGTGGCCTGCTCCGCACCGGTCGCGGGCGGGAGTCCGAGCACCTGGCCCATCGCGGCCAGCGACGATGGGACCAGCACCGGCTGGTCCGCGGAGATCCACCAGACCAGGTCGTAATGGGCGCGGTACTGCCAGGCGTACTCGATGGCCAGCTGCGTCTTGCCGACGCCGCCGAGCCCCTGGAGGGCCTGGGGCTGCGCCACGACGGCGGTGACCGTGTTGATGCTCTTCCTGAGCACGCTCAGCAGGTCCGCGCGGCCGGTGAAGTTCGGATTACGCTTGGGGACCCTTTCCCAGATCTTCGGCCCCTGCGGCACCATGGAGTGTGAATTTTCCGTCACGTCAACCTCCGCCCCAGACGCCGGTAATCATATGTCTCATCCTAGAGCTTGATTAGTCCAACCCTTTATAACAGAATGGAAATAAGGAAGAAGTCGGACCAGCCTCGGCCGGGCTGACACACTCACGCTCATAAGCGCCTGTACATCATTTGACATTCGGATGGCCCGAAATGGACGGGGAGTGCACATGCGTGATGGGCAGTACAGATCCCGCCTCCTGATCGACGACACCACCGCTTCCCTGCAGCACGTGCCGGAAATGGAGAGCGCCGCCCTGCGAGCAGCGGTGGCATCCTGCCAGAGCGACAAGAAGGAGCCGGGAGCGGGTTTCTCCAACTCAATTTAAGACATACTCCGCATTTCTCAGCAGCAAGGCGGAAATCGGGCGTGCAAGGTGCGCCCGAAGAGTGCCTCATCCAGCCGGATGGGCGCGCGCCCGCGCGCGCATGCGAAGAATTCGCCCACCTTGACCGTCACGGAGGAAATGTGCGGTGAAACGCGGCTGCGGATAGGAACGACATGGGCACTTCCGGTATGGACGCAGCGCCGGGACCATACAGGGGGTTACGCGTCTTTCGCGGTGAAGATCGGCATGGATTCTTCGGACGCGACGCGGAGTCTCGCGTTATTTGCCAGCTTTGGCAGAGCAAACGGCTGACTGTCCTGTACGGCGCCTCGGGGAGCGGGAAGACCTCCCTCATCCAGGCAGGTGTGATCCCGCTCCTCAGCCCGAACCGGACCGACGTCCTCCCTCTCGGCCGAGTGTCCTACGGGTCGTGCTTTCCGCAGGCCGCGCTTCCCGCCCACGATCCGTACGTCCTCGCCCTGCTGATGTCGTGGTCCCCCATGGCCACGCCCACCCGGCTGGCGAGCATGACGATCCCCGCGTTCCTGCGGGCCCGGCCGGTCAAACGCGACACCTACGGCGATCCGACCCTCACCATGGTGGCCATCGACCAGGTCGAAGAGCTTTTCGCCACCGGCCGCCGGCGCCACCCCTACCGGGACTGGTTCTTCGGGCAGCTCGGGGAGGCGCTCCACGCGGATCCCGGCCTCCGGCTGCTGCTGTCGATCCGCGCGGACCGGTTGCGGGACCTGCTGCCGTACGAGCGGGAGCTGGCCGGCTCCGACCGGGAACGCTTCCCGCTGGAGGCACTGGACCAGGCGGGCGCGCTGGAGGCGGTGACCAGGCCGATCGAGGGCACCGGGCACGTGTTCGCCCCTGGGGTGGCCGAGCAGATCGTCCGAGACCTCATCCAGATCAGGGGGCGCTCGAACCCCGCGCAGCAGGCAGAGGGCGTGGACCCGGTCCATCTCCAGGTGGTGTGCGAGGCGCTGTGGAACGCGCTGCCCGCCGAGGCCACGAAGATCACCGCCACCGAGGCCAGCCTGTACGCCGACAAGACGCTCTCCGAGCACTACCACCGGGTGATCGGGGAGATCGCGGCCGAGCGGCTCAACGGTGACGAGCACCGGCTGCGGACGTGGTTACGGCTGGCGTTCGCCGACCGGTCGGGGAGCCGGCAGCCCGTCCGTCAGAGCGCGATCCGGCTGGCCGGGATCAGCAGGGCCACCGTCGCCCTGCTGGTGACCCGGCATCTCCTCCGGGCCGACCAGTACAGGGGCGAGAGCTCGTACGAGCTGGCGTACGACCGCCTCCTACAGGCTCCCGCGCAGGAGGACTACCAGCCCCGCGCCTACCCGGACCGGCTGCCGACCGAGGACCATCTCCGCGCGGCCGAGAGCGCCCTGCGCGAGGGCGATCTCGTGCTGGCGGAGCAGCACGGCAAGGAGGGCCTGGCCCGTTCCGAGCAGGACGACCATCGGGTGCGAGCGCAGATCGAGTCGCTCCTGGGCAACATCGCGCTGAAGCGGGGCGAGCTGAGTGACGCCGTCTCCCGCTACAGCGCGGCCGCCAAGAGCTTCGAGACGGCCGGCGAGGTGGCCGCCGTCGGCCCCATGCTCACGGCCATCGGACGGCTACGGCTCACGCAGGGATCCCCCAACGAGGCCGTACGCCACCTGCGGGCCGCGATGGTGCGCGTGCCCGCCGATCTCACGATCCAGACCGAGCTGGCGTGGGCGCTGTGGCACGGCGGGCATCCGGACGCGGCGGTGGGCGTGCTCAACGACGTACTCGACCGTGAGGGCAACAACGCCGACGCCCTGCTCGGCCGGGGCCAGATGCTGGCCGGCATGGGCCGGGCCCGCGCCGCGCTGCGTGACCTGGACCGGGCCCGGCCGCTGCGGTGGCCGTTCGCCAAGATCGCGCACGCGCTGGCACTCGCCCAGACCGACAGCCTGGAGGAGGCCCAGCAGGAGATGATGGAGGCGCTGGCGGAGGCCGTGGACGATGGGCCGCTGCTGCTTTATGCGGCTCGGGTGGAGGAACTGGCGGGCAAGACCACCTCAGCGGTGGACCTGGCCAAGGCGGCGATCTCCGCGCAGCGGCCCGCGCTGCCCGAGCACATGAAGCAGGACGCTCACCGGCTGGTCGGCGCGCGGTGACGTCAGGCCATGTGGGGCTCGCCGACGAAGTCAGGTAGCGGCGGAGTCAGCCATTTGCGCAACCGGGGCACGATCACAACCGACAGTGCCAGGAGCACCATCGCGCCGAGCAGCAGCATCGAGCCGCCCGTCACCCCGTGCCAGGTGACCAGGAAGGCGCCGAGCGGCGCGGCGAGGGAGAGCGCGCCGTAGGCCGACAGCCGGGAGACGCCGACCACGCGGGCCAGTGTTCCCGGGTCGATTCTGGCGACCTCGACGGCCCTGATCGCCACATTGGTCATCGACCCGCCGATTCCGGTGGTGAAGAAGGCCATGGCGAAGAAGAGCGGCTGCGACCGGAGCACCGACCCCAGCACCGCGAGGAGCATGGCCAGCAGCCAGATCCCCGTGTGGATCAGCAGGGTGAAGCGCAGCGGCCGCTGGAAGAAGGTCATGGTGGCGCCCAGCGCTCCGCCCACTCCGCCGGCCGCCAGTACGAGCCCGATCGTCAGCGACGGCACCCCGTCGGACCCCGCGACGAAAATCATGATGAGC
The DNA here is from genome assembly GCF_040648495.1 of Nonomuraea sp. NPDC049129. Taxonomy (NCBI): domain Bacteria; kingdom Bacillati; phylum Actinomycetota; class Actinomycetes; order Streptosporangiales; family Streptosporangiaceae; genus Nonomuraea; species Nonomuraea sp. NPDC049129. The sequence goes on from NZ_JBEZDU010000011.1 coordinate 145,459, forward strand.
GTGTTGACCATCAGGTTGGTGATGGTGACCAGCATGATCGCGCCCCGCAGAAAGTCCTGCTTCATGAGCACGTGGAACCCCACGGACAGATCGCTCAGCTGCAACGAATGGGTGGGCCGCCGCCCAGAGCCAGGGCTCCCCTTCCAGAACAAAACCAATGAAACGGCGAATAGTACGGCGTTAAGCACAAAAGGGATAAACGCTCCCACTCCAAACAGATATCCACCGAGCGGCCGACCGGCGAGTGAGGCCAGATGGCTGGCCCCCTCGCTCTTGGCCAGCGCGCGCCGCATCATGACCGGCTGGACCAGCGACGGGAGCAACGCCGTCTCCGCCAGGTTGCACATGACCCAGAACGTGCCCTCAAGCAACGCCGCCGCGATGAGATGGAAAAGCGAGGGGCCACCGAAGAGCATCGCGAACGCCACACTCGCCACGGTCACCCAGCGGCCGAACTCCGCCCAGAGCATGATCGAGCGATTGGACATCCTGTCGACCAGAAGCCCACCGGGGATGTAGAAGACGAGGATGGGGATGGTCAAAGCGAACCCCGCCCAACCGGCGGCGGCGGGCGATTTGGTCTGCGCGAGAGCGAGGAGCGGGTAGGCGACACCGAGTGTCCGCGTACCTACCGTGGAAATGGTCGAACCAGCCCATACAAGGGCAAATCTGGTCGTCTTCGGTGGGCCCGAGTTGTCGCCCGACAAGCTTTCTGTCCTAGTCAACTCCCCCGCCCTGGCCGGTGGTTCCTGGAGCCCGACCTTAGGGTCACAAGTGGGGATGGCCACGGCGAACAGCCTGCCTCTTATGCATGGATGGAAAGCGCTGTACCAACTCTTGGGGCTTTTAGACCCGTCGGAGTATAGCCCGGCTCCGGTAGGCCCATCAGGGCTTGCGACTACGTGGCAGCGGCACGATTCCCTGTAGGGAATCGTAAAGTCGCAGGCCGCGCTGGACACTGCTACCCATGAGCAACGAACTCGATGTGAAGCAGTGGGCTGACCGTTATATCGCCCAGTGGAACGAGCCCGATCCAGCGACGCGGAGCGCCCTCATCCGCGAACTATGGGCGCCCGACGGGATCCAGGTACTGGTCGACCCGCCCCAGGAGATCCGCGACGCCGCCACGGCGCTCGCCTTTCCCGTGCCGCCCCTGGAGGTCCGGGGTCACGACGCCTTGGACGCCAGGGTGAGCCGTGCCTACGAGATGTTCGTCGAGCCGGGCGAGCACGTCTTCGAGGCCGCCGAGGAGCCGTACTCCCTCATGCCCAACGTGCTCGCCATCCGGTGGTCGATGGTGTCGACCCGGACAGGCGAGGCCGTCGGCGGCGGCCTGGACATCCTGGCTCTGGACGGCGATGGCCGGCTGCGTACCGACCACCAGTTCATCGGAGCGAGCTGATGCGCTTCACCCGGATCGCCCGCACGGAGGACGGCGGATCGGCGTTCGAGGACGGCGAGATCGCGCTCGCCCACCGGCAGGTCGCCGAAGGGGTGCCGGCCATGGCGGTCGGCGGGCTGCCGTCGAAGGGCGGCGTGCAGTTCGTCCGCAGCGCCGCGTTCGACAGCGCCGCCCATCCGGCGCCGCGCGAGCAGTGGGTGATGATGCTGCGCGGCACGATCGAGGTGACGGTCACGGACGGCACCCGACGCCGCTTCGGCGCGGGCGACCTGGTGCTCGCCGCCGACACGACGGGGCTGGGACACATCACCACCGGCGTCGGCGAACCACCGTTCGAGGCCCTGTTCATTCCGCTCTGACCGCCGGTCGGACGTGCGCCTCACCGGCTCGCGTCCGGCCGGTGTGAGGCTCACTGGCCGGGGGCCTCCGGGCAGGTCTCCCGGTACGCGACGTCACCCAGGTACCGGCTCCACTCCGCCTCGGTGAGCCGGCGGCCCGCGCGCCCGCACACCAGCGCGGCGACCCGCTCGGTCCCCACGGGAATCTCCAGGATGTCACCGGCGGCCGAGAAGTACAGCGTGCCGCCGTCTGCGCTGAAGGTCAGCGAGTCGACACCCTGGATCGTCCGGGCGTCAAAGGCGCCCCCGAGCCGCCGCCTGTTGGCGGGGTCCCAGAGCTGAACGAGGCCACCACTGGCCGTCGCGAGCACGTCTCCTCTCGGAGAGAACGCCAGGGCGTCCACGGGGCCCGCTGCCTTCGGCAGCATGGGCCGCAGCGCCGTCGGCCCGGATGGGTCCCAGAGCGCGACACGTCCTGTCTCGTCGTAGGCGATGGCCATGAGGCCACGGCTGCTCAAGGCCACGCCCGCCCCGCCGTCGTAGGACGTGTCGTAGGCCTCCCCGACCGGTTTGCCGGTCGCGACGTCCATGAACCTGCCGGAGCCGGTGGCCAGTCTCTTGCCGTCGGGCAGGTACGGGCCGCCGACGCTGGTGGTGAAGCTGTCGTGCAGGACCCGGCCGGTGGCGGCGTCGAGCACGGTCAGCCAGTACTCCAGCGTCTGCCCGTACGGGCCGAGGACGAGCGCGATCGTCCTGCCGTCTGGGCTGAAGGCGGCCTGTAACACTGGGAAGCCGTCGTCGGGATGCTGGGACCGGATCGACCAGATCCGTTTGCGGGTAGCGACATCGACCAGCTCGACCCGGCCGGAATTCGACGCGATGAAGAGTCGTCTGGCCGGCTGGTCGAACGCTGACAAAGCCGACAAGCCCTCTTCGACGGGGAAGCGGGCGACGTCCTTGCGTTCGTGCACGTTCCAGAGCCGGACGTACTCGCTGTCATCGGCGCGGACCGCGGCCCACTGGCTGCCGGGGCTGAGGACAGCGTTGCCCCCCGCCTTGATCGAGGTGGCGCGCGGGGACAGGTCCACGCTGATCACCGAGTCGTCCATCAGGTAGCGCAGCGTGGATCCGTCGAAACCGACGCCGGACAGGTCGCCCTCGGCCTGGTACGTGAGCAGCTCGATGTCGTGGTCGGCGACCTCCCATACCCGGAGCTTCCGGCCCTTGAACGCGGCGAGGTAGCGGCCGTCGGGACTGAAGCGCAGCCGCGGGAAGAAGCCGCCGCAAATGTCACAGGTCCAGTCGCGCTTGTCCCGGCGGCGCCCGGTGGCGGCGTCCAGAAGCACCACGTCGCTGCCCGCACAGGCCAGAGTGGCACCGTCGGACGAGAACGCGGCGACCGAATGCGCCCCGCGGCAGCCGGGGTAGCGGTGCTCGGGGGCCCAGCCGGGCAGGGCGCGCTCGGCGAAGCTGTCGCCGGTGAGCAGCAGGTGCCTGCCTGTCGGGTCGATCACCGGACCCCACCAGTGCAAGGCGGCCTTCTTACCGAACCTGTGCAAGGCGGCCTTCTTACCGAACTTCCTGCCGGTACGCAGGTCCACCAGGTGGTCGAGATCGTTGTCGAAACTGACGGCGAGGGTGGCCTCGTCCTCGCCGATGTCGATCTGGATCGTCATGTCGCCCGACGGGAAGCTCTCCTTGAACAGCCGCTTGCCGTCGGCGAGGCTCCAGACACCGAGCTCATCGTGGGTGTACACCGCCAGCAGCCGTCCGGTCCTGCTCAGCACCGGATCGGAGAGCTCCTGACCTTTCAGCCCCAGCCCTTTCCAACCACCCGTCCGCTTGTGCGTGCGGACGTCGTACACATTCACACCGCCGCCCTCGCTGACGCTGACCAACGTGCGGCCATCGCCGCTGAGCGTCCGCGTGGCCAGCCCCTTGACCTGCGGATCGTGGAAGACGGCAGTCTCCTGCTGCTGGGCCGAGGCCATCAGCGCGGAGTGGGCCTCGACCTGCGGGGAGACGCGCCAGGCCGCCACGCTGAGCAGCATCGCCAGGACCGGGTCGGTGGTACGCAGCCGGTCCGCCTCGGCCGCCACCTGCTTGGCCGTGACCACGTCACGCTGGTCGGACGCCTGCTGGCGCTGCCACAGCGCCAGGCCGCTCGCCACGAGCGAGACCACCAGCAGCCCGGCCAACCCGGTGGTGGTCAGGGTCCTGCGCCTGGCGCGCTTCTTTGTCAGCGCGGTGCCCGCCTGGAGGAAGTCGCGCTCGCGGGGAGTGAGCGTCACGTGGCGGCGCCCGGTGGCCGCCCAGCTCAGCGCCTGCTCCAGGCGGCTGCCCTGGAGCAGGTCGGCGTCGCGCCTGCCGTTGCCGGTCCAGTGCCGCGCCGCGCTGGTGATCTGGCTCAGTACGGCGAGACCCTCACGGTCCGCGTCCACCCACATGCGCAGCCTGGGCCAGGCCCGCAACAATCCGGGACGCGACAGCGCGACCGACTCGTCATCGGCGGCGACGACGTACGAGAAGGTCCGCAGAATGCGCCGGATGGCGGCGGCCTCGTGCTCGGGACGCCCGCCGAACAGCTCGTCCTGGGAGATCGTCCGGCCGCTCTCCCGACCGTCCTCGTCCACGGCGACCAACCGCAGGAACACCTCGGCGGCCAGCTCACGCTCCTCCGGCCCGAGCGCGCCATAGGCGTCCTCCGCGATGGCGCCCAACGCCGGATCGGCCCCACCCTCCCCCCGCACCCCCTGGGCGGCCCGGCTCCCTTCCGCCAGCAGCTCTGAGGTGTCGGCACCGTTGCCGCTGACCAGCGCGAGCAACAGCTCGTGGGAGGTCGGCCTGGCAGCGGGGTCCTTGCTCATCGCGGCCGAGACCAACGCGGCCACCCGAGGCGGCAACGCGCTCAGATCGGGCTGGTACGACAGCACCCGGTGCATCACGCCGCCGAGGTTGTCGGCGTCGAACGGTTCCTGCCCGGTGGCGGCGTACACCATGATCGCCCCCCAGGCGAACACGTCCGCCCGAGCCCCCGCCCGCTGCCCGGTGAACACCTCGGGCGCCATGTAGCTGGGCGTGCCCGACACCTCTCCGGTCTTGGTGAGCGACATGTCCAGCGTCCGCGCGATGCCAAAGTCGATCACCCGCGGCCCATCGGGACCGAGCAGCACATTGTCGGGTTTCAGATCGCGATGGATGACCCCCGCCTCGTGGATCGCCGTCAACGCCGTCGCGACCGCCGTGGCCAGCCGGTGCAGGTCGTCACCGGTGAACCTGCGCCCCTCGCGCACGGCCTGCCGCAGACTCGGCCCCGCCACGTACTCGGAGACGATGTACGGCCTGGGCCCCTCCAGCTCCGCGGTCAGCACCCTGGCCGTACAGAACGAGGCCACCCGACCCGCGGCGGTGGCCTCCTTGGCGAACCGATCCCGGCTGCCGTCGTGGCCGGCCGCGTGCAACATCTTGAGCGCCACCCGCCGCCCATCCGCGTCGTACGCCTCGTAGACGACTCCCTGACCCCCGGAGCCGAGCCGCCCGGCCAGCCAGTAGCCCCCGATGTGCTGCGGATCTCCCCCGCTGAGCGATTCCACGGCGGATTAGACGCAAATGGTCACCCGCGAGTTGTGCTGCTTCACCCCTCTATGCACGTACCACCTGGCTTCGTAAAAGCGTTTCAGGTCAGGGCTGGATGTTCTCCAGGTCCTCCAGAAGGCGCGGGTGCTTCGGCTCCCAGCCGAGCGCCCGCCGCGTGTAGGTGCTTGAGGAGGGCTGGTCGCTCGCGAAGATCGGGCCGAGCGGGCCGTAGGTCTCCGATGGCACCGACTCGACCGGCAGGCCCAGCCGTCGGCCGATGACCGCGGCGATGTCACGCACCTTGTCTCCCTCATCGTCCACGGCGTGCCATGAGCTACCGGCCGACGCCGACTCCAGGGCGAGCCGGAAGAGGACTGCCGCGTCGAGCGCGTGCACGGCCGGCCAACGCTGTGCGCCGTCGCCCGGGTAGCCGGACAATCCGGTCCGGCGGGCGATGTCGGTCAGCAAACCGGCGAACCCGCCCGCGCCCTGGTTGTGAACCGTGCGCGGCAGGCGTACGGCCGTGCTCCGGACCCCGCGCGAGGCCAGGCCCAGGACCGCCGTGACCGCGCGACCGCGACCGCCGACCGGCCCATCGGTCGGCAGCGGGTCGGCCTCGGTGGAGAGGCGGCCCGGCACATAGGGCGTACCCGAGACGGTGACGAAGGGGCGGTCGCTGCCGACGAGTTCCTCACCGAGGGTCGCGAGGGCGGCACTTTCCTCGACGACCGACTTCGCGAGGGCGTCGGGGCTGCTGAAGTCGTTACCGAATGCCAGGTGGATCACCCCATCGGTCTGAGCGACGCCGGCGCGAAGGATGTCCAGATCGGCGAGACCTCCCCGGAGCGGCTCGGCGCCGGCCGCCTCGGCGACCAGCGCGGACGCGTCGGAGCGGGCGAGGGCGAGGACGGTGTGGCCGTTGCCGAGCAGTTCGGTGACGACGGCGGAACCGATCAGACCAGTGCCACCGGTGACAAAGACGCGCATGGAACTCTCCCGCAAGTGATGGGACTCTTGTCCCATCACATTAGCAGGGTGACGGGACAAGAGTCCCATCACGCTAGGATGGACCCATGGGTCGCTGGGAACCAGGGGCGCGCGAACGCCTCGTCGTGGCTGCCGTCGACCTGTTCGCCGAGCAGGGGTACGACGCCACGACGGTCGCGCAGATCGCCGAGCGCGCCGGGGTCACCAAAAGCACCTTCTTCCGGCACTTCCCCGATAAGCGCGAGCTGCTGGTGGCCGGACAGGAGACGCTGAGCCGGCTGCTGGCCGAGGGGATCGCCGAGGCGCCCGGTGACGCCAGCCCGCTCGAGGCGGTCGCGGCCGGTCTCGAGCGCGCGTCGAGCGCGATGGGCCCCATGAATCGCGAGCTCGCCCCTCGCCTGAAGGCGGCCGTCGCCGCCAGCGCCGAACTTCAAGAGCGTGACGCCCTCAAAAGCGTCAGCCTCGCGACCGCGATGACCACCGCTCTGGTCGCCCGCGGCGTACCCGATCCGGCCGCGGCTCTCGCGGGCGAGCTCGGCGTCCTCGCCTTCAAACGGGGGTACGCCCAATGGTCGGAGGGCGACCGCGACGCCAAGGACGAGCTCGCCGGGTACACGCTGGCGGCCCTGGACGAGCTGCGGGCGGCGAGCGCATCACTGGGCTGATCGGCAGGCGTGCTGCGTAGATAATCTGCATGCATTGGCCTAGAATCGATCCTGAGCATGGATTAGAGGGTGTTCAGTGCTGCTTAGATTCAGAGGCGCCAACCATAGATCGTTCCGTGACGAGTTCGAGGTCTGGCTGGCGGCGAGCAAGTTCAACCAGGGGGCAAGCCGCCCGGCCGGTCTCGCCGAAGACCCCGACTTGGCCTATCTACCGGCGACCGCGATCTACGGCTCGAACGCGTCCGGCAAGTCGAACGTCCTGCATGCCATCCGCTGGATGCGGCAGGCGGTCCTCAACTCCGTCCACGGCTGGTCCACCCTTGACGGCATCCCGCGCGAGCCGTACGAACTCGACCCGGCCGCCCGTACGGACGCTTCCCTCTTCGAGGTCGACATCGTCCTCGGCGGCGACCGGTACATCTATGGCTTCGAGGTCTCCGACCAACGAGTCGAGACCGAATGGCTGCACACATACCCCGGCGGACAGGCCCGTCGGCAGGTCTGGTTCGAACGCGACGCCGACACCGACGAGCCCTTCACCTTTCCCGGCGAAGGGCTGAAGGGGCCGAAGGAAAGCCTTGTCTCCCAGACTCGGCCCGACGCGCTGTTCCTGACCGTCGCCGCAGCCTTCAACCAGCCCTATCTCAAGCCGGTCCACGACTGGTTCCGGCACAACCTCTGGTGGATCAGCCCAGGCCGCGACTTCGAAGATCGGCAGAGCTTCACGCGCAAGATGCTCGACGACCCACGGCAGCGGGATCGCATCATCGCGCTTCTCAAGGTCGCGGACCTGGGGGTCGTGGGAACCGAGATCGACAGCCTGACCGGCGAGCTCCGACTCGTGCACCAAGGGCCCCACAGCCCTGTCGCACTGAGCTACGAACGCCAGGAATCGATGGGCACCCGATCCTGGTTCGCCTTCCTGGGCCCCCTCCTCACCACCCTGGACCACGGGGCGGCCCTCCTTGTCGACGAACTCGACACCAGCCTGCATCCTCTCTTCGCCGCCGAAGTCCTCCGGCTCTTCCAGGATCCCGCGGCCAACCCCAACAACGCGCAATTGGTGTGCACGGTCCACGACGCGACCCTGCTGGGCCGCACGCACCTCTTCCAGCCGCTGGAGCGGGACCAGGTGCGCATCACCGTCAAGAACCGGGATGGCGCCTCCGAGATCTATCCGCTGACCGACGCCCGCCCCCGCAAGTCCGAAGCCCTCGACCGCAACTACCTGGCCGGTACGTACGGCGGCGTACCGAGGCTGACCGTCGGCGAGATCGCAGAGACGCTCGCCGGCCCACTCGCGGAGCCGACAACGGAGGTGCCGACCTGATGGCCAAACGCGGGGCACCCGGTGGAACCACGCTTCCGCGTCCTGGCCTGGGCAGCCGCAGAAAGAACAACGTCCTTTTCCTAGTCTGCGAGGGCCAGACCGAGCGGAGCTACTTCCACCATCTCAACCACCGTTATGGAGCGGAGCACAACTTCCAGATCCAGCTCACCCCGCGCAAGGTCACCGAGGGGCAACAGTTCAACGGCTACAAGCCTGTCCCAGCGGTACGAGAGGCGATCCGGCTCAAGAAGTCCACGAAGGGGATCAAGAACACGGTGTTCTGGGCGATCTTCGACCGTGATGAGAACGAGGACATCTACGAGGCGTTTCGCCTGGCCCGCCAGAACGGGATCAATATCGCTTTCTCCCACCCACACTTCGAGCTCTGGCTCTGGCTCCACTTCGCGTCGGGCACACCCGGCCGGCTCAGCGGAGACCGTACGACGATCCCTGCGAAGCTTCGGGGGACCAGGGAATTCGCAGACTTCGAGAAGCTGGTCGAGCCGCACCACTTCGAGGAGCTGATCAAGGAAGGCCGCCAGGCAACGGCGGTCAAACTGGCCCAGCATCTCGTGGCCGACTGCCCGAGCGGGCGCTGCGCTCCCGCGCCAGAGCCCGGTGCACCTGGCCACGCTCCCAACTGCGACATCCTCCTACGCGATCCCTCTACCGACGTCTACCGCATCCTTGAGGTCCTCGGGATCGTCTCCTAACGATCTTTGCTCTTGGTACGACGGGTCCAATTTCCCGATTGCGAACGGCCTGACCGGGCCATCCAGGCTCCGCCCCGCGTCGAAGAGGTCGAAGAGAGGGAAACCGCCTGAAGGGAACTCGCATGCGTACTGCCATCAAATTCGTGATCATGCTCGCAGTAGCGCTGGTCACCGTCGCAGCCGTACAGGCCGCGGCCTCCGCCGCCACGGCCATCGAGTACGGGCTCATGCTCTAGGCGGATCGAGACCGGCCAAGTGCGTGCGACCCTGTTGGGCCGCACGCACCTCTTCCAGCCATTGGGCAAACCGAGCGGAGCTGCTTCCAACCGTCATGAAACGGAGCACAACTTCCAGATCCAGCCCGGGACCGGTAACGTAGCGATCTTCGGCTGGCTCAAGCTACCGGAGTCCCCCGAGGCGGACGCCCATGACCAATCCCGACGCCACCACCCCCGTACGGCTTCGCCTGAATGCCGCCCTGGACGGCCTGGCCACCACCTTTCGCGGGATGACCGCCGACCCCGACGAGATCAACTGCACGTGCCACTGGGGCAGCGCCCAAGATCTCGCCCGTCTGAAGACGCCGGACGTGGCGCTGGACCCCGATCTGCTACGGCGTAGCTATGAGGCGACCGACTGGGACGACCACGCGGCGGTGCTGCGCCGCATCCTGCCCTCGCTCGCCTCCGCTCTGGTCGATGGCCATGGCCCGCTGGGACGACCCACACTGGTCCGACCACACCTACTGAGCCTCCGCGCAGCTGCCACCACGCGCCTCGGGCGAGATCTTGAACGAGCGTAGGTGGGCGTAAGCGGCGTCCAACGCGATCCGCAGTGGTGCCACGTCCTTCTGGGTCTTGGCGAGCAGCAGTCCGCCCTGAATGCCGGCGAACACCACGATGGCGAGCTCCTTCGGTTTCGCGTCCGGAGCGAGCCGACCGGTGGCCCGCATGCGTTCCAGGCCTTCGCTCAGGTATTGCTCCCATCTGGTGAAGCAGGTCGCCAGGTCGGCTCGTGCGGCTTCGTCGCGGCCGGCGAGCTCGTTGGCCATGGTGCCGATGGGGCAGCCGGGCAGGCCGAACGCTTCATTCGTGTCGACGAACGTGTCGAGCCAGCGGCGAATCCCAGCCCAACTGTCCAGCTCGGTCAGCAGGGACATCTGCTCGTCCAGCACGGCTTCGAAGCGGGCGGCTATCACGGCGCGGACCAGGTCATCCTTGTCGTCGAAGAAGTGGTAGAGCTGGCTCTTGCTCGCCCCGGCCCGGGCGAGGATCCGGTCGACGCCCGTGCCGCTGACGCCGTGGTCGCTCATCAGAGCGGAGGCCGCTTCGACGATTCGGGCTCGGCTGCGCCGCCCGCGGTCGGTGGTCGGTTGGTGAGCCATGATCTGGAGCTTAGTCCGTACTGGACGGATCAGTCCACCGAAGCTACATTGGACCAATCCGTCCAGTTCCCCACAGAAGCCAAGGAGCACTGACGTGTCCACATCCGCTTCTCGTCCCGCCGCGCTGATCACCGGCGGCACTACCGGAATAGGCCTGGCCACGGCCCGGGTACTGCATGCCGAAGGGTTCGCCGTACTCGTCACCGGACAGAACCCCGACACCTTCGCCGCGGCCAGACGCACGTTGCCCGACGACGTCACGGTCCTCCGCGCCGACGCCCGTGTCCCCGCCGATGCTCAGGCTGTCGCCACCGAGGTCAAGGAGCGGTTCGGGGGCCTGGACGTGGTGTTCCTCAATGCCGGAGTCGGCCGGTTCGCGCCGTTGGAGGCCGTGGACGAGGCTTTCTACGACGAGCACTTCGACATCAACGTCAAGGGACAGCTGTTCACGCTCCAGCGCGTCCTGCCCATGCTGGCCGAAGGCAGCTCAGTGATCTTCAACAGCGCCCTGGGGGCGGAGCTGGGCCAGGCCGACTGGTCGGTCTACAGCGCCACCAAGGGCGCGGTGATGTCCCTGGTTCGTACGCTGGCCGTCGAGCTCGCCCCACGCGGGATCCGCGTCAACTCCGTGAGTCCGGGACCTGTCGACACGCCGGCCTTGACCAAACTCGGCCTGCCGTCGCACGTGCGCGACGGCTTCCGGACCGCCCTCTCCTCCCGGATCCCGCTGGGCCGGATGGGATCCGACGAGGAGGTGGCCCGCACGGTCGCCTTCCTCGCCTCCCCCGCGGCCGCCTTCATCACAGGGGTGAACCTCGCCGTCGACGGCGGCCTGGCCGTAAGCGCCTGACCCTCCCCAGGAAACCACTGACAGGCCAAGGAGAAACGACATGACCCAGGTCGCACTCATCACCGGAGGCACTACCGGAATCGGTCTGGCCACAGCCCGGATCCTGCACGCCGAAGGGTTCGCCGTACTCGTCACTGGACAGAACCCCGACACCCTCGCCGCAGCCAGGCGTACGTTGCCCGACGACATCACGGTCTTTCGCGCCGACGCGGGCGTCCTGACCGATGCCGATGCCCTCGCCACCGAGGTACGCGAGCGATTCGGGCGGCTGGACCTGGTGTTCCTCAACGCGGCGGTGGCGCGGTTCGCCCCGCTGGAGGCCGTCGACGAGGCGTTCTACGACGAGCACTTCAGGATCAACGTCAAGGGACAGCTGTTCACACTCCAGCGCGTCCTGCCCATGCTCGCCGAGGGCAGCTCAGTGATCTTCAGCAGCTCGCGGCTCGCCACACGCGCATTTTCCAACTGGTCGGTGTACGCCGCCACCAAGGGGGCGCTGCTCTCGATGGCACGGGCGCTCGCCATCGAGCTCGCACCCCGCGGCATCCGGGTCAACACCGTGAGCCCCGGCCCCATCGACACGCCCGCCCTGAACAAGCAGGGCCTCCCCGCCACCGCGCTCGCCGACTTCCGGGCGGATATGGCGTCCCGTGTACCTCTGGGCCGCATCGGATCCGACGACGACATCGCCCGTACGGTCGCCTTCCTCGCCTCATCGGGCGCCGGCTACATCACGGGAGCGGAGATCGTCGTCGACGGCGGCATGTTCGCGAGCCTCGCGGCCGCACAGAGCGCCAATGACCGCTGAACCAGCAGCAGCGCCCGCCCCGGCCAGGCCGATCTCGCGGTATTTCCCGAAAAGCATTTCGCAAGTCGCACTGATCGTACGTAGTACCGCCACCCCCATGACCTGCTGTCCTCGCCGCACTCCATGTAACGTTCACAAGATCTTGCCGAAAACCTTTTCGCACGTCATCGTATCCACAGGCCTGCCCTCGCTCCCAGGACTCGGAGGACGCGCATCGATGAAACGATTAGCCGCCGCCCTTACCTCGCTGACCACCGCCCTGGTCTTTGTGATCACGATGGTCGGCGCCTCACCGGCCAACGCCGCCACGACATTCACCTCGACAGCCGTCAACCAGAACGGCGCCAACTGCCTGACCCTCCCCAACAGCTCCACCACCAACGGCGTCCAGCTCACGCAGGCATCCTGTAACGGTGGCGGCAGCCAGAACTTCACCTTCACCCCGGTGAGCGGCACCACCGACCAGTACACCGTCGGCACCTCGACCAGCGGCAGATGCGTGGACGTCTACGGCGCGTCCACCGCCGACAACGCCACGGTCATCCAGTGGAACTGCTCCAACGCCAACAACCAAAAGTTCCGCCTGGTCCCGGTGACGGTCAGCGGCACCGACAAGACCTTCAGGCTCCAGGCCGTGCACTCCAGCAAGTGCGTCGTCCCCGCGGGCGGCTCGTCGGCCGCCAACACCGGGCTCGTACAACTGTCCTGCGACGCGGTGTCCTCACGGACATGGCGGCTGCCGAACTACACCAGCGGTGGCGGCAACCCCACCACACCCCCGGAGAAGACCATCCGGGTGTACTGGCTGAAGCCATCCGATGTGGCCTACGACCAGCGGTGGCCGGACGGCATCGCCAATGTCCTGCGGGAGGCGCAGCGCTACTACAAGCAGGAGCTGGGCAAGACCTTCACCCTCAACAACCCCGTGGTGGAGGTCGTCAACGGCGACCACGTGAAGAACTGGTACGAGACCACCCCCAACGGGAGCGACCCGTACTGGTGGACCGTCTTCAACATGCAGCAAGAACTCCTCAGGAAGCTGAACCTGAGGGCACCCGACCCGCGCTGGATCAACGTGGGTGAGATCAGCGCGGAAGGCAACGGCGCGGGCGGCGGCGGCGGAGGTGGCTGGGTGATCCTGAACCAGCACGACGCCGATGGCGCCGCGGGCGTCAATGGCCCGATGAACCGCTGGTACGGCGGAATGGTTCACGAACTCGGTCATGCCTTCGGCCTGCCCGACTCGTCGTCCACCGACGGGACACCGATGTCCGCGTCGTTCTACGACTACCCGAACACGCATTTCAACCAGAGCCAGAAGAACCAGATCTTGTCCGGTCCGTACGGCAGCTTCCTGAGCTGACCTCGGCCAGACGTACGACCGGCCCGTCCCCGCTCGACCGGGAACGGGCCGGCCCAACGATCACGGGCAGACCTCCCGGTACGGCACGCCGGGCAGATATCGCTGCCAGTCGGCCCGCGTCAGCCCCCGCCCGGCGCGGGCGCAGATCGTGGCGGCCGTCGCCTCGGGCCCGACGGACATGTCGCGCAGCACACCCGTCTCATCAAGGGTGTGCAGGACCGCGCCACCTGATCCGAACGCGGCCAACAAGGAGTCCACGTCTGCCGTCATTGACGGCCCGAGCTTGCGCGGCGTGGCGACGTCCCACAGCTGGACCGCTCCCCCGCCGATGGACGCCGCCACGTCCCCCTTCGGCGAGAAGACGATCTGGGTGATCCCGGCGCCGTCGTTGGGGTTCGCCCGGAATGTCGGACCGCGCTTGTCGCCCGTGGCCACGTCCCAGAACGCGAGCCTGCCCGACTCGTCGCCGGTGGCGAGGACTGTTCCGTCAGGGCTGAAGGCCATCGTCCGTGCTCCGCCGTTCAGACCTCCCGAACCGAACCCGGAACCCACCGGCCGGCCGGTGGAGAGGTCGATCATGTGGTTCCCCAAGCTGGTCACCGGCACCATCATCGGGCTACCCGGCCGGAACACGACCTCCCACAGGTTCCCGGTCTCGACGGACCGCATCCACGTGTGCCGCGGCACGTTCCAGATGAACACGCGACTGTGCCCCGTACCCTCAAGGTCGTCGTTGCCGTCGCTGGCGCCGACCGCGACGAGCGTCCCGTCCCCGTTCACCGCCACGGTGGACGCCGTCCAGTGGCCCGGCAGCCGGGCCGCGGACACGCGTGACGGCTGCGAGGTGTCCCACATCTCCAGCCGCTGTCCCAGTCCGCCGATGGACGCCAGCAGCCGCCCGTCAGCACTGAAGGCGAGGGCCAGGTCGCCGTCTGCGATGGTGACCTTCAGCGGGGAGCCCAGCGGGCGGCGCCGTGCCACATCCCAAAGCACCAGCTGCCGCGACTCGGCCTTCTGCTGCGTGGCCAGGAACCGGCCGTCGGGGCTGAACACGGCGATCGCGGGGGCGTGGCCGGGCAGCCGCACGGGCTGGAGCAGATCGGAGATGTCGAGGCTGACCACGCTCTCGTCGGCGAGGTAGCGCAGGGTCGTACCGTCGAAGGCCACGTTCTGCGGCGCGGCCCGGTAGTCGAGCAGGGTGTTCCCGTCGGAGACGCGGACGAGCTCGAAGCGGTCGTTGCCGCCGGTCACGAGGTAGCGGCCGTCGGGGCTGAACCAGATCCTCCCGCCGTCGATGGACGCCCGGTAAGGGAGCGTACGCCCGGTGCGCAGGTCCACGAACGAGATGTCCGAGCCGGTGCCGCACGCGACCATATGACCGTCGGGGCTGATGGCCGCCACCAGCCCGTCTTTGACGCAGGTCTCACCGTCGTGCCACCTCGCCACCGGCTTACCGCCCGGCAGCTTCAATAACTGGAAACGCCCTTCGAGGTCGACGTTCACGACCAGGTCGTTGGCGGGAGTGACGGCCGGCTGCACCATGCCGGCCCTGGTGGAGACGGTCGCGCCGGTCCGTATGTCCCACAGGTCGCCGCCTTGGGACCCCACGACGTTCACGTACCGGTCTCCGGTGAGGAACTGAAGGCCGCCGAAGAATCCCGGCACATCGATCTTGCGCCTGGCTCCCGTCTGCCTGCCGGTGCTCGTGTCCCAGATGGTGACGGCATGGCCCGCGGCCACGGCCAGCAGCCGTCCGCTGGGGCTGAGGTCGGCTCCGAGGAATCGGTCCGCGCCTATCTTCAGGTCGTTCCAGCCGCCGACCCTCTTCCCCGTACGCACGTCGTACATCCGCACGCCCTGCGGAGACACGCGGACGAACGTACGCCCGTCCGCGGTCATCTGCCGTACGGTCTCGGCGCCCGTGTCAGGGTCGGTGAACGCCGCGCGCTCACGCTGTGCCCAGGCGTTCTCCAGCGTCGCCCGCGTCGCGGGGACGGGGGCCAGCCGCCAGGCGGCGACGCTGAGCAGCATCGCCCGAACCGGGTCGGTCGCGCGCATGGTGTCGGCCTGCGCCGCGACCTTGCTCGCGACGGCCTCGTCCCGCTGTGCCGCGACGATCCTGCTCTGCTCCGAGACCAGGCGGCTCTGCCGCAGGGCGAGGCCGCCGCCCGCCAGAGCGAGGACGAGCAGGATGGCCAGGGCGACCGTGAGGAGGCGGCGGCGCCGGACCCGGTGGCGGGTGGCGGCGTTGCAGGCGTCGAGGAAGTCGCGTTCGAGCTTGCTCAGGGTGAGGTGGCGGCGGCCGGTGGCGGCCCAGCGCAGTGCCGTCTCCAGGCGGCTGCCCTGGAAGACGTCGCCGTCACGACGTCCATGGGCGTTCCAGTGGCGCGCGCCGGTGTGGATCATGTCGTGTGTGGGCAGTCCGTCGCGCTCGTCGCCGACCCAGGTGCGCAGCCGCGGCCAGGCCCGTACCAGCGCCGGCCGGGCCAGGGTGATGTCATCGCCCCGCGTGGTCACCAGGTACGCGAAGACCTCAAGGATCCGCTCCAGCGCGGCCCGCTCCCGCGGCGTCCTGGCCTCCGATAACTCCTCCCGCGACGCCGCCCGTACGGTCACCTCGCCGGTGTCGGTGACGTTCACCAGGCGCAGGAACAGATCGGGGACGAGATCACGTTCGGCGGGTTCGAGGAATTCGTAGGCGTCGTCGGCCAGGGTGCCGAGAGTGGGGTCGGCCGGGGCTCCACGGTCGAGCAACCCGGCCTCGACGCTGCCGACGGTGAGCAGGTCGGCCCGACTGCCCTGACCGCCACTGACCAGGCCGCCACTGACTAGGCCGCCGCTGACCAGGCCGAGCAGCAGCTCGCTCGCGGCCGGCCTGGCGAGGGGGTCTTTGGCGAGGGCCGCCGAGACCAGGGGCCGCACCGACCGCGGCAGCACCGTCAGATCCGGCTCGGCCGACAGGACGCGGTGCATGACCGCGCCCAGACTCTCCGCCCGGAAAGGATCGTCACCGGTCGCCGCGTAGACCATGATGGCGCCCCAGGCGAACACGTCGGCGGGAGTGTCGGCGCGCTGCCCGGTGAACACCTCCGGAGCCATGTACGTCGGGGTGCCGGTGACCTGGCCGGTCGCGGTGAGCGACATCTCCGGGGTCCGCGCCACGCCGAAGTCGATGACGCGCGGCCCGTCGGGCCCCAGCAGCACGTTGTCGGGTTTGAGATCGCGGTGAATGACCCCGGCGTCGTGGATGGCGGTCAGCGCCGTGGCCACCGCGGTCGCCAGGCGGTGCAGCTCGTCGCCGCTGAAACGCCGCCCGCCGTCGACCGCCTGGCGCAGGCTGGGCCCCTCGACGTACTCGCTGACCAGGTACGGCTTAGGCGCGTCCAGATCAACCGCCAGCACCCGAGCGGTACAGAACGAGGCCACCCGCTGAGCGGCGGCGGCCTCCTTGCCGAACCGGGCCCGCAGACCCCGGTCACCGGCGGCGTTCCCGTGCAGCACCTTGATCGCCACCCGGGCGCCCTGGGAGTCGTACGCCTCGTACACCACCCCCTGCCCGCCGGCCCCGAGCCGCCCGGCCAGCCAGAAATCCCCCAGCCGAAGAGGGTCACCAGGAAGCAGGGCCGACGCCGACACCATCTCACCACCCCGTCATCACTGATCGACTACGTCGTTTAGATGCCGTCCCCCTTCCTGGAGTTGCCATCCTCGCGAGGTCGGCCCGATGACTTTCCCCGCCCTGATTTTGCTGATGAGTAGCAGCAGCGTTTTGTCGGTGAGTTTGGACAGCGCTCGGGGCTGATCGGGTCTGGAATGTCGGCGAGAATTAGCAGCACTCAGAGACCCGGCTACTCACCTAACGTGTTTCTGTGATTACCGATAGGGGCGTGGGGATGGCTGGCGCCGGAAGGGGGCCAGCGCGTCAAGCTTGTTCTTCATCTCTCTGTGCCGGCCATCCGCGCGAACCTGCGGGTACAGATAACGGGTACAGATAAAAGGTGTGGTCTGGGTCGCTGGCTGCTTGGTACGGTCGCGGCCATGGCGATCGTGGAGGCTTTGCGATGGATGGTTCGACGTGCGGGCATGGGCGATGTGGCCGGGCTCGTGCAGCTTGCGCGACGGACAGCGTCCGTTGCTGATGAACCGGATGTGACCAACCGACTCAACGGGTGAGAGCGCATCCATGTCCACCGTTCCCGCGGCCCGCATGAGCGGACGAGCCTGGGTCCTGCTGCTCGTCCTGTGCGGCACCATCTTCCTCGAGGGCAGCGACGTCGCCATGCTGGCCGTTGCCATCCCCACCATCCGCGCCGACCTCGGCCTGACCACCGGCACCGCGGCGTGGGTGATGAGCGGCTACGTGCTCGGCTACGCCGGTTTCACCCTGCTCGGCGGCCGCGCCGCCGATCTGCTGGGCAGGCGACGGATGTTCCTCACCTGGCTGGGCGTCTTCCTGGTCTTCTCCATGCTGGGCGGCTTCGCGACCGACGGGTGGATGCTGGTCGTGGCCCGGTTCGTCACCGGCGTGGCGGCGGCCTTCATGACCCCCGCCGCCATGTCGATCATCACGACCTCGTATCCGGAGGGGCCGCAGCGCAACAAGGCCCTGCTGGTCTTCGCCGGCGTCGGCGCCGGCGGCTTCTCACTGGGCCTCGTCATCGGCGGGCTGCTGACCGAACTCGGCTGGCGCTGGGTGTTCTTCGCCCCGGTGGTCTTGGCCGGCGCCATCCTGCTCGCGGCGCTCAGGCTGCTGCCCGCCGAGGCCCGCCCTCAGCCCACGCATCGCGGCTACGACCTGGCCGGCGCGGCCAGCGCCGCCGCCGCGATGCTGCTGCTTGCCTTCGGCATCGTCCGACTCGAGCACCGCGGCGAAGGGCTCGGGCTGACCCTCGGCGCGTTCGCCGCAGGGCTGGCGCTGGTGGGGGCGTTCATCGTGATCGAACGGCGCGCCAAAGCGCCGCTCGTTCGGCTGGGGATCTTCCGCAAGGCCGCCATGGTCCGGGCCAACCTCGCCGCGCTGCTCTTTCTGGGCGCGTTCTTCGGCTTCCAGTTCATCGTCACGCTCTACCTGCAGGAGCTGCGCGGCTGGTCCTCCCTGCAGACCGCGATTGCGCTGATCGTCATGGGCTGCGACGCCGTGCTGGCTCCCATCCTCACCCCCCGCCTGGTGAACCGCTACGGCCACACCCGGGTGATCTTCGGTGGCTTCCTGCTGGCGATCGTGGCCTACGGGCTCTTCCTGACGGTCGAGATGGACTGGTCATACGCGGCGATGTTCCCGACCCTGATCATCGCGGGCACCGCCTTCGCCCTCGCCTACGGTCCGCTCACCATCGCGGCAACCAACAGCGTGGCGGAGGAGGAGCAGGGCCTGGCCGGCGGCCTGCTGTACACCTTCACCCAGTTCGGCTCGGCGGTCGGGATCTCCGCGGTGACCGCGGTGTACGGAATCGCCGCGGTCGGCGCCGATGGCTCACCGGGCGCGGTGCTGGACGCCTACCGCACCGCGCTCGTCGTCCCGGTGGTCATGGTGCTGCTGGGGGCGGCGGTCTCCGCCTTCGGCCTGCGCAACGCCAGGCCCGCCGGCCAGCGGAAGGGCGCGGCGCCCGCGGCGCACGACGAGGTCAGCGACGGCGTTCCGGGGTGACTGGTTGTCTTGTGCTCTTCCTCGAAGCTGCGATGATCGCCGCGGCTCGTCCCGCGTCAAGATCGTTCGTCCTCGCACGAGATGGTTTCGGCGGAACCAACCGATCTGGCCCTCCACTCCGCCCTTCTCGTGCGCGCCGACCAGTCCCGGCCGGCAGTAGCAGGCGTCGATACCGGCCCAGCTGCGGAAGGCCACCCACCGCTCCGACTCCACCCGGCGGCGGGAGAAGCCCAGCACCCGGGCCACCGCGGGCTTGAGGTTGTCGTAGCGCACCTTGCCTGTGGGCACGCCTCTAATATGCGGGTCTCGATGTCAAGCCACCAACCACGCTGAGGGTGAGGCCCATGAGAACAATTGTGTCGAGGAGTCCGGCTGGGCCGATCTAGAGTCGGCGCCATGGTCTCCATGAAGCTCTTCGACTCCGAGCGCCGCGTCATCGAGGCTGCGGAACAGCTCGCTGCTGCCCTCGGGAGCGACCCGAACCACACCGTAGCCGCAGCGGCGATGGACACGGCTGGCAGGATCCATGAGGCGGTCAACGTCTACCACTTCACCGGCGGACCGTGCGCCGAGCTCGTCGTACTCGGTGCCGCCGCAGCAGCGGGAGCCGGTCCGCTCGCCACAATCGCCGCCGCGGGAGATCAGGGTCGCGGCCTCATCCCGCCGTGCGGCCGCTGCCGCCAAGCGCTTCTCGACCTCCATCCCGACGTCTTCGTCGCCGTACCGACCGCCGACGGGCCGACACTGCGCCCGATTCGGAAGCTTCTGCCGGACACTTACTTCTTCCCCGATGCGGATGCGCGTCGAATTGTTCGGTTCAACAAGCGCTACTACGAGGCCATCGCCACCGCACGGAAGACCTCCACCGTCCGCTACGACGATCCGATCGCGCTGGGTCCCGCAATCTTCCTCTTCGAGGACGACGAAGCCCACCGCACGTTGAACGGCACCGTCACCGGCGTCGAACGTCACCGGCTCGATCGCCTCACCGCCGCACAGGCTCGGCTCGATGGTGGCACGAGCATCGACCAGCTCAAGACGGGCCTCCAGGGCCACTATCCCGGCCTACCCTCCGATGCCGAAGTCGAAATTGTGACGTTCACCGCCCGGTCGGGCTCTTGACCGCAGTCGCACCCGTATGTGGGCCGACATCCAGGAACGCGAACCATGTAATTGATCTATGCCGGATGGTCAATCCTTACCCTTCTCCGTCATGTCGATCAGCGTTCGCCCTATTGCGGTCCGTAATCATCGCAGTAGTCCGGCAAGGCAGCCGGATCACCTGTGCGCACCGGAGAGGGAAACGGATGAGCGAAGAGCAGGCAGTAAAGGCAGAGCAGGCCATCGGGCCGATCAGGCTGATCGCGCCACTGGAGGTCTCCGCACCGGCACCCACACCGGACAGGATGTGGGAGCTTCCCGGCGGCACCGCTTGGGTGTACTACGGAGAAGGCCACCAGACCCTGGTCAATCCGGTCATCCTCGCCGACGGCTTCAACACAGGTCCGTCCAACCTGCACGAGTCCTGGCATTTCCTGGAGCGGGGTGACTACCCCCTCATCAGCGAGCTGCGCCGCCGTGGCCGCGACCTCGTCATCCTCGGCTTCGCCGAGCGCAGCGCGTCGATCCTGGACAACGCGCAGACCGCCATCGCCGCCATCACCCAGACGCTCGCCGAACGGTACGGGAACACGCCGCTCACCGTCGGCGGATTCAGCATGGGCGGCCTGGTCACCCGCTACGCCCTGGCCAAGATGGAGCATGACGGCCTCGACCATCAGACGGCTCTCTACGTCTCCTACGACAGTCCGCATCGGGGCGCGTGGATCCCGATCTCCCTGCAGGCGTTCGCGCACTTCCTCAGGCCGGCCAACCCCGTCTTCTCCCGCCAGATCAACAGCCCGGCCGCGCGCCAGTTGCTGTTCCGTCACATCTCCGAGGTCGGCAGCGATCCCCAGCAGGACACGCTGCGTACCGATTTCCTCGACCAGCTCCGCGCGGTCGGCTCGTGGCCCAGCGTCCCGAGAAAGATAGGGGTCGCCAACGGTGTGGGAAACGGCACCGGCAATGGGGTTCCGGCCGGCGTCGAAGCGCTCAAGTGCACCGGCCTGGTGTTCAACGGCACCGTGCTCTACACCCAGTCCGCCGGGGATGACCAGCAGGTGGCCGTGCTCAGAAGCATCCTCGGCGCCCACAAGGACATCCGTACCAGCGGACTGCCCGAGTTGGACGGCGCACCGGGCGGGACGCTGGAGTCCTTCGGCATTCTGGCCGACGCCCTGAACAAGCACGGTCAGGCCGAGGTGTACTACCGCTCCATCTGTTTTGTCCCCGCGGTCAGCGCTGTGGCGATCCGCGACCTCGAGAACCAGGACGATGTGTACGCCGACATCGGCAGCCTGCGCCCGTCGCAAAGCGAGCTGGACGAGTTCCTGTGCGCGTCCGACAACGAGGCGCACACCCAGATCACCGAAGAACTCTGCACCTGGATCCTCGGTCGGCTCCCGGAGCCGACGTCACCATGAGCGATGCAGCCCACATAAGCCCTTTCTCCTGGCTGAGCATGTACTTGGTCAGGTGAATCAATTCTTCGCCGGCGCTGGCACCGCGGCGATCGTCTCCTCGTCCTGCGCGGGATGCGCAGGACGGTCGCCGCGTACAGCCAGTAAGGGGTGATCATTGTAGTTATGGCGCTTTCGACAGCATTCACGAAGTTGTTCGGCGTGCAGCACCCCCTTGCCCTGGCGCCGATGGGCGGGTCGGCCGGTGGTGCGCTGACGGCGGCCGTCTCTCGCGGTGGCGGGCTCGGACTGCTGGGCAGCGGCAACGGCGATCCGGACTGGCTGGCCCGCGAGGTGCCGATCGTTGCCGAGGGCTCCGGCGGAAGGCCATGGGGCATCGGTTTCCTGACCTGGCAGATCGATGTTGGGGCGGTCGAGCGTGCCCTGGAGTACGCCCCCCGGGCGGTGATGCTGTCCTTCGGAGACCCGAGCCCGTTCGCCGAACGCATTCGCCGGGCAGGCACGGCACTGATCATTCAGGTCACCGATCTGGAGGAGGCCAGGCGGGCGGTGGACTTGGGCGCCGATGTCATCGTGGCGCAGGGGGTCGAAAGCGGTGGGCATGGCGCTCGGCACGGGCGCTCCACGTTGCCGTTCGTGCCGGTTGTGGTGGACCTGGCGGCACCGGTGCCGGTGCTGGCGGCCGGCGGAATCGCCGATGGCCGCGGCCTGGCCGCCGTGCTGGCCCTGGGGGCCGCCGGGGCGCTCATCGGCACCCGCTTCCAGGCCACGACCGAGGCTCTGGTGGCCCCCTCGACCGCCAAGGCGATCGTCGAGGGACGCGGGGAGGACACCGAGCGCAGCAGCGTACTTGACATCGCCCGAGGCTCCCAGTGGCCGTCGAAATACACCGCGCGCACCCTCGGCCACCCCTTCCTGGATCAGTGGCGGGGCCGAGAAGCCGAACTCTCCACAAATGTCCAGGCCAAGCAGGCGTACCAGGATGGCGTGGCACGAGGCGAGATCCCCGCACTGCCGATGTGGGCCGGGGAGGCCATCGATCTCATCAACGACCTGCCCTCCGCAGCCGACCTTGTCGGAGCCATCGCCGCGCAGGCTGAGGACGCACTGGCCCGAGCGGGAAGCCGCTGACCGAAACGGAGCCGGACCACGGCGTGTGCCGTGGCCCGGCAACTCTGCTTACCTACTGGACCGTGGCGGGTGCCGTGGTCCGGCGGCTCTGGTTACCTACCAGTGCTGTTTGTCCGTTGGCCACGTCTTCTGCGGCAGTTGCCGCTGCTTGAGCTATGAGGTCACGACTTCACCCAGCCGGGAAGGCCGGGAACGGGGCCGGGGAGTGGCTTGTACCCGGAAACCTTGGATGAGGTGGGCGGGATGGCGGGGCATCTGGCGCCCGCGGCCGGCAGTTCGAGGGAGACCAGGTAGCGGTCGATGCCGTTGACGGCGCACTCTCCATGGTCGTAGATGCGGTGGCCCCAGCCTTCGTAGGTGAACAGCCTTCCCGCGCGGCCAAGCTGCTGAGCCGTGCTGACCGCCCAGTTGTAGCCGGTGGCGGGGTCATGCAGGGCGTTGGCCACCAGGATCGTGGGGCTGGAGACGCGCAGGCGGTGTTGCGGATTGGGGATCGGGGTCCGCTGTCCCAGGCACGCGGCCATCGTGGCCAGCGCCTCAGGACCGGCCTGCATGTCGGGAGCGATGCGGCGGGAACTCGCCAGGTGCGCCGCGTACTCGCGATAGTCGCGAACCGGCAGCAGGTAATCCTGGCAGAAGACCTGCGTCGCGTCGTTGACCACCTCCTGGTCGGGCAGAGGTGTGAGCAGCGATTTCACCTGGCCCTCGCCGCTGTCGGCCGCCACCAGGAATTCGGCCAGGCCGGCCCAGTCGGGACCGAAGAACCCGCCCGTCGCCTCATAGATGAGCAGCAGCTTGGTGAGGGGCGTGTCCGGCTGGCCCGGGTAGTGCAGTTCGCCGCGATCGGCGCGCGTCAGCAGGTTGGCCCAGAAGGTGCGGATGTTCTTGCCGTGCAGGGCGCACGACGCGGTCTTGTCGCACCATTTCACGAACTCGTTGAAGGAATCCTGGGTCGTCCATGCCTGGGTGTCCAGGAAACCCCTGGTACCCAGACTGTGGTCCATGTTGCTGTCGAGCGCCAGGGCGCGGACCCGGCCGGGGAAACGCTCGGCATAGATCTGGCCGATCAGCGTGCCGTACGAGATGGCGTAGAAGGAGAGTTTGTCGTCGCCGAGAGCCTCCCGCATGGTGTCCAGGTCACGCGCGACGCTGACGGTGTCCACATGGTCGAACAGCGGGCCGGTGCGGGCTCGGCAGTCCTGCTTGTACCGTTCGTTGAAGGCCAGCAGCCGCTCGAAGTCGGTCTGGCTCTTCAGGAACGGATCAGGCGCCTGCGATGCCAGTTCCTGCGAACACAGGATGGGATGGCTGCCGGCCACCCCGCGCGGGTCGAAGCCCACGATGTCGAACCGGCTGGTGATCTCGGAGGAGAAGGGGAGCCGGTCACGCAGCACTATTTGCTTGCCCGAGCCGCCGGGTCCGCCCGGATTGACGACCAGCGAGCCGATCCTGGCCGAGGGGTTGGTGGCCTTGCGCCGCGCCAGCGCCAGCTGGATCTGCTCGCCACCGGGGTTGGCCCAGTCAAGGGGTACGCTCAGCGTTCCGCAATCGACCGCTGGATCCTCCGTACACGGCTGCCACGAGATCGGGGTCGTGCTCGTGCTCGTGCCGGCCTCGGCCGACGCCATGGGCGCGACTGAGACGGTGAGCGCAAGTAAGGAAATCAGGAGTGCGATGTGCCTTCGCACAGTGCTCCAATCATTGGGGATTTGATCGAGCCTCGCAGCCAAGGCTTCCGTTTCTCTTCTCCTTCACCTCCGGACCGTCACGGAGCACGTCGGAGTCGAGGTCGACGTCCCCTGGATTCGGCAACAACGCCATGGATACGGCCGTACAGACAAGGAAACCGAATGACCACCACCGCGCTCATCGTCGGCGACCTGCAGGCGGGCATCGTGGACAATTACCCCTTCGCCGCCGACGTGCTTCCCGTCATGGAAAGGGTTCTCCCCGCGGCCAGAGCCGCCGGAATCCCCGTGATCTTCATACGTTTCGGGCTCCGGGCCTCAGGACTTGATGTGGCAGCGGGAAACCCGCTGATCAGCGCCCTGCACGGGGCGGGGACGCTGTTCCACGAAGAGTCCCCCGAGACGCTCGTGCACCCGCGCATCGAGCCGTTGCCGGGCGAGGCCGTCGTCCTCAAGCGCCGCGCCAGCGCGTTCGCGGCGACCGACCTCGACCTGCTCCTGCGCGCCCAGGGCATCGACTCGATCGTGCTGACCGGCGTCGCGACCGGGGCGATGGTCGCCGCTACGCTCTTCGACGCCGCCGACCGCGACTACCGCCTGACCGTGCTCAGCGACGCCTGCGCCGACGGGGAACCGGACGTGCACGACTTCCTGATCAACCGCGTCTTCCCGGCCAGGGGTGCTGACGTCCTCACGAGCCACGAGTGGACCGCCCGCCTGTGACCAGGCGTCAGTAGGGAGGGGCCGTACGGGGGAAGGGAAGCACCCCGGGTTCGGCCGCGCATTGAACTGAACGGCCATCGCTTTCTCCCGATAAGCCACGTGGACGGGTGGTCAGCCGATGAGGCTGGTGAGAGCCTGTCGTGCGATCCGTGCGAACAGGGCCTCGGGATCATGGAAGGGGACGCTGGTGGTGCCGTCGGCGACAGCCGCCATCACCCATCTGTGCCTACCTTCAGCGGCGGCCCTGGCGAGGTAGGCGGCCTGGGCGGCCTGCCTTCCTGTCGGCGCGCGCCGGGCCTGCAGTTCGGCTCGCGCGAACAGGGTCGCCAGCGCGTTCATGACAGCGACGGCTTCCAGCTTGGCCCGGTCGGTCACCGGCGCGGGAGCAAAGGCCTGCAACGCCCGGTCCAGGTAGCCGAGCCCGTTCGGGCCCAGCCGCAGTGGCTCGGGCGGGATGTCGTTCAGCCAAGGGTGGCGCAGGTGCAGGGCCTTGATCTGGGCAGCGAGCGCGACCATGTCGTCGACTGGATCGCCACTGAGTGGCGCGCCGAGGTCGACCTCGGCGGTGACGGCGTCGGCCATCAGATCAAGAAGGTCGTCGCGGCTTGAGACGTAGCGGTACAGGGACGCGGAGCCGGTCCCCAGCTGTTTGGCGACCGCCCGGACCGACAGAGCGGCCAGCCCACCCGCATCGGCCAGTTCGACCGCGACCGTGGTGATCTGAGCGCGGCTGCGCTCGGGCGCGGGACCGCGCGCGCCGCGTTCGGGACGCTCCCACACCACTGTCGTTTCGTCGGCCATACCTGTCCTGTCTCTTGTGATTCTTCGCCTATGCTAATACTGCGATCACTGATTGCAGTTTTTTGGAGGGGCGATGAGCGCAGCACCGACCGACCTGTGGACCCCGGTCCGCTGGGCCGAGAACGGGACGGTCCGGCTGGCCTACGACCGGCTGGCTCACGGCCGCGAGGGAGAGCCGCTCCTGCTGGTCGCGGGGCTCGGCGTCGCTCGCCGCTGGTGGCCCGACGGCCTGTGCCGGGCGCTGGCGGCGCACGGCTTCACCGTGGGCCGCTACGACCAGCGCGACGCGGGAGAGTCCACGCGCCTGGAGTCGGCAGCCACGGGCAGCCCCATCACCGCGCTGTTCCGCAAGCGCGGCGAGGCGTACACCGCCGAGGACATGACCGACGACGCCGCCACCGTCCTGGACGCTCTCGGGTGGGAGTCTGCGCATCTGTTCGGACAGTCGCTCGGCGGCGCCGTCGCACAGCGCATCGCGATACGGCATCCGGGCCGCGTCAGGACCCTGACGACGGTCTCCGCTGTCCCCGGGGACACCGCGGGCCTGGGGACCCTGCGCTACATCCGGCCCGGGACGCTGGCCAGGTTCGGCCGCCTGAAGTTCCCCAAGACACCGGAGGGCGGCATCGAGGCGGGCGTCGCGGTGGCCCGCATCCTCGCCTCGCCCGCCTACCCCCTCGATGAACAGGCCACCCGCGAGCTGATCGAACAACTCGCCGACACCGGCGTCCATGACCGGCGATCCCAGAGCCGCCAGATCGGCGCGCAGTGGCACGGCCCACCGATCAGCTCCATCACGGCACCGACGCTCGTCCTGCACGGCACCGCCGATCCGCTCATCAAGCCGAACGCCGGACGTCGCATCGCGGCCCGCATCCCCGGCGCGCGGTTTGTCCCCCTGCCGGGCGTCGGCCACGAACTCCCCGAACCCGTCTGGGACGAGGTCGCCACAGAGGTTCGCCGCCTGGCCTCAGGCAGCGCAAATTAACCCATTCTTCCGCGAGCTCGGCTCAGCGGAGATGCCGCACAAATTCGACCCCTCACGTTCTGTTTGACAGTACGTGATTATCGCGGTCGGCGATGTGCGCCCGGCTGACGTCGCAGGACATTAAAGTACCGCTCTTCCGTTTTTCTTCCTCCTGCCTTCCGTCGCAGGTGAGCGATGCGATAGCCACCTGAAAAGCCGCTTTCCGCCGCCGATCGAACGGAGCGGATTGCTATCGCGAGCGGTTCCATGATTCGCCGTCACTCTCAGATACCGGGCGAATCTGCTATACCTCTCAGGGCCGTTCGAAATGCGCGCGGCATTGACGATCGCGGAGTGCCTGACACAGGTCGGCAATCACCGCATCGTCGAGACGCACAACGTTCCTGAAAGAGGTCCGCATGGCCATGTACGAACGCCAGGCACCCGCCAACTTCGAAGACCGGCGCGCCGCCAAGGCCCCCGAGAGGCCGGCGAACTTAACCCGAGCGGTGTACGCGGCCATCGGCGCCGCGGCGCTCAACGTGATCAGCGCCATCGGACTCCTCGTCTCCGGCGCAGAGGCGATCAAAGAACAGATCGCCGCGAATTCGGACGGAGGCTCTGCCCCCGTGAGCCTCGACGAGGTCGACATCCACAGCGACCGGTTCGAGTCGCTCCAGATGATCTACTCCGGGCTCGCCTACAGCACGATCTTCTGGTCGCTCGTGCTCGTCCTGCTCGCCTGGCTGGCGCTGCGCGGCGGCGGCGCCGTCCGGATCTTCGCCACCATCATCGTCATCGTCTCCGTCCTGTTCAAGCTGGTGGGCCTGTTCATCACCCTGCCCACCCTCACGCTGGTCGCCGACGTGCTCGTCGCCGTGCTGGGTCTGGCCGCGACCGTCTTGTTCTTCGGTGCCGGTGGCAAGGCCGCCCGCCAGGGAAGGTGACGAGGTCCCACCCCCCGCATGAGAAGGCCGCCGGACCGCGGCGTCTGCCGTGGTCCGGCGGCTCTGTGTTTACCTACCAGTGCTGTTTGTCCGTTGGCCACGTCTTCTGCGGCAACTGCTGCTGCTTGCGCATGCTCTCCTCAGGCGTGCCCACGGCGCAGCGGGTGCCGGGCGGAGGCACGGTCAGAGCGATCAGGTACTGGTCGATGATGTCCGTCTGACACTTGTCCTTGCCATAGATGCGATGACCCCAGCCTTCATAGGTGAGCAGCACGGCCTTCGGGCCGAGTTGCCGCGCCGCGTTGGCGGACCACATGTACGGCGTCGCGGGATCATGCAGCGAGTTCCCCAGCAGGATCGGCGCGTCGCCCGTGTACTTCAGCCGGTGCGGCGGGTTGGTCGGCGTGGAGTTGAGGCAGATGGGCAGGTCGTCGATCGGGTACGGGTGGTACCGCACGTCGGGCGCCAACCGCTTGGAAACGCCCATGTAGAAGGCGTACTCGGCGTAGTTCCGCACCCGGAGGTTGTAGTCCTGGCAGAGGATCCGGGTGGGCAGCTCGGCGGTGTCGCCCTCCACGGGCCCCCGGCCCGGCAGCGGCGGCACCCACGACGGCTCGGGGCCGCCGCTCAGCCAGTTGATGACCTCACTTAGCAGGCGCCAGTCAGGCCCCTCGGTGCCGAGCGCCGCGTTGTAGATGACCTGCAGCTCGGTCATCGGGCGGTCCGGGGCGGTCGGGTAGTACAGCTCGCCGCGCCGGGCCTTGGCCCGCAGGTCCCGCCACATCTGACGGACGTCACGCCCGTGCAGAACGCAGCTGGTGTCGGCCTCGCACCAGCCCACGAACTGGTCGAAGGCGTCCTCGATGGCGATCGCCTCGGTGCTGAGGAAGCCCGCGACGCCGAGACTGTGGTCCATGTTGCTGTCGAGCGCGAGGGCCCGGATCCGGTTCGGGAACATCTCGGCGTACATCTGACCGATCAGCGTCCCATACGAGATGCCGTAGTAGGTCAGCTTCTCCTCTCCGAGGGCGGCGCGCAGGGCGTCCATGTCGCGCGCGACGTTGCGCGAGTCGACGTGGTCGTACAGGGGGCCGGTGCGTGCCCGGCAGTCCTGGTGCAGCTTCTTGGTGAAGGCGTCCCAGGCGTTGAAGTCGTCCTGGCTCGACATGACGGTGTGCGGCATCTGGTTGTACACCGAGGCCGAGCAGATCACCGGGTGACTGCGGCCGACGCCCCGGGGGTCGAAGCCGACGATGTCGAAGCGCTTCTGCAGCTCCTCGGTGTAGGAGTCGGGAGCACCGTACACGGCCTCCACGCCCGACCCGCCCGGCCCGCCGGGATTGATCACCAGCGAGCCGACCCGAGCCGTCGGGTCGGTGGCCTTGCGCCGGGCGATGGCCAGGTCGATGGTCTCGCCGTTCGGCTTGGACCAGTCGATGGGGACGGTCAGCTTGCCGCACTCGGCACTGGGTTCCTCCTCACAGGGTGCCCAGGTGATGCTGCTCTGTCCTACGGCTTCCGGCTCGGTCGCCGCGCTGGCCGCAGGAACAGGCAGAAGCGCCGCCAGTGCTAAAAGCGCCGTAGCGAGCAGAGTCGTCTTTCTTCGCACGTTGCTCCAATCGTGGACGGCCTGCACGCCCCCCGTTTAACGAGCGTGCGGCCAGCCTCGATCATGGCCCGCACGGGACTTTGATGGGACTTGCACTCGTAAATTGGCACAAAGTCGACCCACCCGAATTGACGCACCCAGCCCTAGGCACTCGCGGCGGGCCCTTGTCGCGGCCAGTCGGGGGCGGGGTCCTCGGCGAGCAGCGGCCGGAGGGCGCCGAGAACCGCGCCGACGCAGACATCACGCAGCTGGGTGCGAGTACAGGTCGCGTGAGTGAGCCAGTCGACGCACAGGACCTGGACGAAAACCAGCCAGCTCTTCAGGACACCGGACACAGCCTCGCGGGCGCTCTCGTCCGCGAGCGGGAGTACGGCCAGCAGCCGCGCACGGAGCGCGTCCAGCTCGTTCGTCATGATCGTCTGGATCACCGGGTCGCCCGCGAGGACCCGGTTCGCGGCGAGGACGGCGTGGCGGTTCGCCACGAAGTAGTCGAGATGGACGTCCATGCCCTGGATGAGCTGCTCCACCAGGGAGTCGGCGGGGTCGAGCCGCGTCTCGGCATCCAGATCGAACACTTGGACGGGGAAGCTGACGCTGCCGGTGAGGGTCGTACAGCCTTCGTACCTGACGGTCTTCACACCTTGCGGCTCGACCTGGCCCCGTCAAGCCCCCAAGAGATGATCTGATGGGGGGTGATCGTGATGATCTCCCGTGAGAAGTACGGCACCGGCGGCTCGTGATCGGTCAGGGCCACCGCCGAGCCCCGGATCTCAATGCCGCGCACTACCCACGGGTCAACCGAGGCCAGGTCATCCACGACGAAGGACACGGTGCTGCCCTGCTGGACGTTCCTGAACTTCTTCGACGCCCCCAGCGCGTGCCCGCCGATGGTGATCGTGCCCGAGGCGGCGTCCAGGAAGAACCCCACGGGATTGTTCTGAACGTGACCGGCGGGAGAGACGGTGGCCAGGCGGCCGAGGTGCTGTCCGGCCAGATAGTCGAGTTCTGCCTGCGTGAAGATCATGCGGCAAGTATGCAACCTTGACATTGACGTCAATCAATCCGAACAGCCCGCATGGCCGCCGCCGCCCGCCACACCGGGCCCACACCCGCGCTTCGTAGGTTCAAGAGCGCCAAGTGATCCAACGCACGAAGGGAAACAGCATGCCGACTCAGACCGTGGAATTGCCGCAGTTCCCGCTGGCAGAGAACACCGTCCCCAGCGTGGCGACCGATGCCGTGCACGAGCGCGCGTGGTACCCGCCGTTCTCGTCGCCCCGCGCCCAGTAACGGAGAGCTAGCCGACCGGCGGCGGGGCATCCGGCCGCCGGTCCCCCACCAGTGAATGGAGGCGACGCCTTGGACACCGATCTCACGGCCGGCATCGACCTGACACTCGGCTCGGATCCCCGGTTCGGCAGCGCCGAGGCGATCGAGGTCAGGAACCTGGCTCGCTACCGCCTCGGTCTCGGCGTGCTGGCCCGGCACCACCCACACGCCGCCGACCGGCTGGAGCGACTGTGCCAGGCTGAGGACGCCAAGCTGCGCCCGGTGATGTATGACCCGGTGCTGCGCAACGCGTTCGAGAACGACCTGGCCGCCCTGGAGCGCCAGGCCGGTGAGAACGGCACTCTGGTCGGTTACCTGGAAGGCGGCACGGCGGACATGCTCGACGGCCTGGGGCCGTGCGAGCGCCTGTCTCACCCGAAACTTCGTCCATGGCCCGGCAATGCCGTCTCATGGGTGTGGACCGATCTCGAACCGCGCTCCGAGCCGGAAAGGGTGCTGGCCGCTCGCCTGGAAGAACTGCTGGCCGGGACGCTCTCGAAGAACGGCTCCGGCGTTCGGGTGCGTCCCGACGCCGACATGCTGGCCAGACTCAGCCGGGGCGCCGAACTGCTCGCCGAGCTGCTGCCCAATGCGGGCGCCGGCGTGCTGCCGCACATCTCCCTGACCGGGTTGGCCCGTGACGAGCTGCCCGACGGGGTCCTCAACTCGATCTCCGGCGGCGATCCGCTTCCTTCGGCGGTGCTCCTGGCCCCCGAGCGGCTGGCCGATCCTTGGATGGCAGCGGAGACGCTGTTCCACGAGGGCCTGCACCTGAAGTTGTTCGACATACTGCGCACCGGGTCCATGGCCGCCGATCCGGACCAGCTGATCCCGATCCCTTGGCGCGTGAAGTCGTGGACGCTGACGCGGGTGCTGTTCGCCATGCACGTCTATGCTCACCTGCTGCTGTTCCGCGCGGCCGCGGCCGGCGCCGGCCCGGACCTGCGCGCCAAGTACGGAGAGCCGCCTACGACCGACTTCGTCGATCAGGCCACGCCCGGTAGCCAGGCGGCCGGGAGCGGTGAGTACACCACCACAGTTGAACGGGTGACCTATCTCGCCCAGCAGGCGTCGCAAACGTACGGCGGGATGCTGACGGCGAGCGGCAGGCGGTTCGTCGACTGGCTGATCGGCGCCGTGGCCCCCCTCGCGCCGGGAATCCAGCCCGACCGGCTACCCGTCGAGCCCCGCCCACGCACGGAGGTGGAGCTGGAGGTACGGGGCTACCGCCAGGCGCAGCCGGTTCAGGTGTGCCCGATCCCCGAGCAGCGTGAGCTGGTGGCCGTCACACCCGGCGCGCCGAGCTTCCAATGGCTGAACGAACACGCATGGCTGATCTACGCCCTGTGCGACGGCCGGGACCTGTCGTCGCTGCGCGACCGGTATCGCCAAGCAGCCGGACCCGGCACGGACGACCAGCTGGGGCTCGGTGTGGCCGATCTGCTCTCGGTCGGTCTCATCGTCCCGGTGTGATCACGCCCAGCTCCTGGAAGAGCTGGTCCGCGGCGGCCAGATGGTGGTGGGCGGTGGCGTCGCCCTGGTCGGCAAGGGCCTCACCGAGATCCCTGTGGGTTTCGGCGAGGCCCCTGCGGTCGCCGATGCCGGAGCGGATGCGCAGCGCCGCGGCGAAATGCGTGCGCGCCTCCTCCTCCCGCCCGAGACGGTGGTAGAGGCCGGCCAGGTCGTTGGTCACCTGCCCCTCGCCCTTGAGGTCGCCGCTCTCGCGGTGGCTGGCCAGCGCGGCCAGGAGATGTTCGCGCGCGGGTTCGAGCCGGCCGAGCTTGGCCTCCGCCAGGCCGATGTTGTTCAGCGCGCGTGCCTCTCCCTTGCGACTGCCCGCCGCCCGGCGCAGCGCGAGCGCCTTCCGGTACAGCTCCAGCGCCTCGGCGTGGCGGTCTTGGGCCTCGCGTGCCACGCCGAGATTGTTGAGGGTGTTCGCCTCGCCTTCGAGGTCGTGCGTGCGCTGGTGGATGGCCAGCGCGCGCTCATAGTGGGTGACGGCCTCCTCCAGGCGGCCCAGGTTCCGTAGCACGATGCCGAGCATGTTGAGCGTCTGGCCCACGGCGGCATCGGCGCCCGCGCCCTCCAGGAGTCGCCGTGCCTCCTGGAGATCGGTGAGGGCTTCGCCGTACCGGCCCAGCAGCCAGGAGACGGTGCCGATACTGCGCAGGGCGGTGCCCATCCCGCGCTGGTCTTTCAGTTGCCGATAGATCTCCAGTGTCCTGCGGTGCTCGGCCAGGGCTTCGGGGTAGCGGCCCAGGTGCTCCAGGACGGCGCCGAGGTTGTGGTGGGCGACGGCGGCCTCCGGCTGCCTGCCGGTCCGCTCGGCGGCGGTGGCGGCCAGGGTGTGCAGCTCGGCGGTGTCGGTCAGGCAGTGGCGCAGTCGCAGCGGCTGGGCGAGCGCCGCGGGCAGCCGCCAGGCGGCGTCCATGCGATGCTCCGCGGCGTGACGGGTGCCCGCCATCATGTTCTCGTGCTCGTCCTGCAGCACGAGCGGGTCGTCGATAGTGAGGTACCACTCCAGCAACCGGCGCACGGACTCCTCGCGGATCGGCGGGGCGTCCTCGGCTTGGGCTCGATCACGGGCGTAGTCGAGAAGGAGATCGTGCAGCTGGTAGCGCTCTTGGCGCGGTCGGCTGCGGTGGGGGTGGATCAGGCTGGCCGCCCGTAGCGCGTCCAGGTGCGTACGGGCCTGGGCGGCGGAGACGTCGAGCATCGCGGCCAGCGCCTGGGCGGTGAAGCCGGAACCGGGTACCAGGCCCAGGCGGCGGAAGGCGATCTGGTCGGCCTCGGCCAGCGCCTGGTAGGACAGGTCGAAGGTGGCGCGTACGGCGGTGGCCGGGACGTCGCCGAGGCGCAGTGCGTTGAGCCGTCCGCGCTCGGTGAGGTCCGCCAGGTAGGTGGCGACCCGGCGGTTGGGGTGCCCGGCCAGGTGGGCGGCGGCGATCCGCAGGGCCAGAGGCAGCTGCCCGCACTGATCCGCGAGTTCGGCGACCGCGGCCGGCTCGGCGTCGGCGCGTGGGCCGATGACGGCGGCCAGCAGGGCGACGGCCTCGGGCTCGGCCAGGATGTCGAGGTCGATGGTACGCGTCACGTGGCGCAAGGCCAGGCCGGAAAGCCGGTTCCTGCTGGTGACCAGCGCCAGGCAGCCGTCGGTGCCGGGCAGCAGCGGTTCGACCTGTTCGGGGTCGGCCGCGTTGTCGAGCACCACCAGCACCCGCCGTCCGGCCAGCAGCGTTCGGTAGGCGGTGGCGAGCTCGTCCTCCCCCGCCGGGACCTGCTCCGGAGGCATGCCAAGGGCGCGGACGAACCGGTCCAGCGCCTTTCGTGGGGTGATCGCCTCCTGCGGCCGGTGCCCGCGCAGATCGATGAAGATCTGGCCGTCGGGAAAGCGCTCGGCCATCCGGTGGGCCCAGTGGACCGCGAAGGCCGACTTCCCGACGCCGGGCATGCCGCTGATGACGGCCACCGTCCCCGGCGCGGTCCGCATCAGCGCGGTCAGCTCACGAAGAGCGGTGCCACGCCCGGTGAACTGGGCCAGGTCGGGCGGGAGCTGCGGGGAGATCGGCCCGCGAGCCGCCCGCCCGTCCTCGCGCCCGTCCTCCCGCTTGTTCTCCCGCTTGTTCTCCCGTCGCAGGATTCCGGCCTGCAGCCGGCGCAGCTCCGATCCGGGGTCCAGGCCGAGCTCCTCGGCGAGCACCCGGCGCGCTTCGCCGTACGCGGCGAGCGCCTCTCTGGGCTGCCCTGAGCGGTCGAGGGCGGCGATCATTCTGGCCCACAGGGATTCGCGCAGCGGGTGTTCCGCCAGCAGCGCACGCAGCTCACCGGCGACCTGGGCGTGCCGGCCGAGCCCGGCCAGCGTGTCGGCGTACTCCTCGAAGACCGCCAGCCGCAGCCCGTCGAGCCGAGCCCGCTCCGCCTCGATCATCGGCGACTCGGGCGCGTCCGCCAGCGCCGGCGCCCGCCACAGATCCAGCGCCTCCCGGAAACGCCGCGCGGCGTGCTCCAGCCGCCCCGCCTCCGCCAACTCCCTTGCCTGTACGGCAAGCCGCTCGAAGACCCGGGCGTCCAGGGTCGCGCCCTCCAGCCCCAGCCGGTAGCCGCCCGGCTCCCTGACGAGCGTGGCGACGCCTCTTCCGCGCAGACGGGAGATCAGGGAGTGCAGCGTGCTCTCCACGCTCCGCGGTGGTGTCGCGCCCCACAGCTCGTCGACCAGGCGCTCGACGGGGACGGGCCGTCCCGCCTTGATCAGCAGGATCGCGAGCAGCGCCCGCTGCTTGGGCGCGGTCAGCGGCACTGGCGATCCGCCGTTCCAGAGCTCCAGGGTCCCGAGGATCCGGAAATCCACGCCGCCCCCTTCACCGCGCGCTTTGTGCACAGGTCCCGCTTCACCGCGCAGGTCCCGCTTCACCGCGCAGGTCCCGCTTCACCGCACAAGTACCGCTTCTCCGCGCAAGTCCCGCGCAAGCCCGGCGTGGCAGTCTAGATCGCGATTCATCCCGTCCGGTAGTACGGATCCGGCCTGTCCGGTTCAGGAGGTGGTCGTGCCCTTGATGTTCCACGGAGCCCGGCTCAGTCTGCTCGGCCCGCTCCAGGTCGTACGCGGCGACGGAGTGGTCCCCATCACCGCGCCCAAGCATCGCGCCGTCCTCGCCATCCTGGCGATCAACGCGGGCCGCCCGGTCTCGGCGGACCGGATCATCGAGGAACTCTGGCAGGGCTCCGAACCCAAGTTCGCCCGTAAGACGCTGCAGGGATACATCTGGCGGTTGCGCCGGGTGCTGGGCGAGGACGTACGCACCCGAGGGGGGTTCTACGAGCTGGGCGGTGACGCGCTGGAGACCGACGCGGCCCGCTTCCAGAGGCTGCTCGCCGAAGCGCAGCAGGCCGTTCGAGCACGTCAGCTGGAGCCGGCCCGCGGGCTGCTGGGCGCGGCGCTGGATCTCTGGCGCGGGCCCGCGCTGGCCGACGTACCCGCCAGCCCGATGATCCAGGCGCACGCCGACCGGCTGGAGGAGGAGCGACTACTGGCCGTCGAGGCCAGGCTGAGGGCCGACGTCGAACTCGGACATCAGGCGACGGTGATCCCCGAACTACGCGAACTCACCGCCACCCACCCGCTGCACGAACCGCTGCACGCGCTGCTCATGCTCGCCCTGTACCGGGCGGGACGGCAGGCCGAAGCCCTGTCTGTGTACACCGGGTTGCGCGCGGCGCTGATCTCCGAGCAAGGGCTGGAGCCGGGGCCGACCATCCGGGAACTCCACCAGCGGATCCTCACGACCGACCCCGCCCTCGATCCCGCGGCCTAGGCGGCGTTCACCGGATACGGCCAGACATGGCCCGCGATCGGCACCCCGGCCGGTCAGCTCGCCGTACCGTACGCGACGGCGAGTACCGCGAACAGGAACGCGGCGCTCGCCGCGGTCGATCGAAGCACGTCGATCCGCGCCCAGCGGTGGATCACGGCCTTCCAGTCGGCCGGTGGAGCATCCACCCGCCAGTCATTGACCTTGATGTTGATCGGCACCGTACCCAGGAACGACAACAGCAGGAACACCACCATCGCGATCAGGGTCGCCCACCGCAGCGCCAGACCGGGACCGGTGACGGTGGCCAGCCCGACCAGGGCGAGCGCCGCTGCCGGGAGCATCACTATCGGCACCACCACCCGCAAGCGGCGTATGAGGGCTTGCCGCGCGAGTAGATGCGCACGGTCGTCCAGACTGGACAGTACGGGATGGACGCCGTAACGGACGATCAGCTCCTCGCCCGCGAGAACGCCGAGCAGGAACAGGCCGACGTACTGCACCACGCCACCGCTCATGCCGCATCGTCAGAGGTGAGCGGTTCGACGCGGCAGCTGTCCGGGGCCAGTCGTTCCCACCCCGCCACAGTCTCCGCGAACAGTTCGTCCGACGCCGTCACGAGTGCGCGTCCGAAGAGGCCATCGGATCCGGCGTCACATGCGCGACCGAATACAGCGCCGGGTGCGCGGACACCGCGCCCCAGCCGTCCGTCTGGCCGGCGTCGTCGCGTCGGCCGGGGCCGGAGAAGTATTTGTCGAATGCGGCCTGCCAGTCCTCGACGCTGTCCCACCGGGCGATGTTGACCACGGGATATGGGGCGTCGGGGTCGAGGGACCGGTGCAGGCGGGTGCCGCGGAAGCCTGGGGCGTTCTTCGCCGCGGCGATGCTGGCCTCCCACCCGCCGACGAAGTCGTCGACCATCTCGGCGGGCATCGAGAAGAGGTTGATCAGGACGAGGGGTTCACTCACGAGACAACTCCGAAGTCTTCAGTCGCAATATCTACTGGCACTGAAAGATTACGGCGACTGAACTTATCCCCGCAAGAGCATAGCCGACGCTACTTTCGGCGACTGGAAGATTGCAGTCGCAGTAACTAAAGTTCGGGCATGAGCGCACCCACCGTGGACTGGCAGGCGCCCGACAGGTCCGGCGTGGTGGAGGGGCTGCGGGAGCGCAAGAAGCGCCTCATGCGCCAGCAGCTGACCGACACCGCCACCGCGATGTTCCTGGAGCGCGGATTCGACGCGGTGCGCGTCGCCGAGATCGCCGCGGCGTGCGGGGTGTCCGAGAAGACCGTCTTCAACTACTTCCCCAGCAAGGAGGCGCTGATCCTCGACCTCCCCGAAGCGACGATGGCCGCGCTGCGCACCGGGCTGGCACGAGCCGACCGAACCCCCACCGACGCGGTGCTGGACATCCTGGCCGGCGAACTGGACGCCCTGGTGTCCTGGCTGGGCGGGCAACCAGACCTGGCTCAGGCCAGCACGAGGATCCAGGACTTCAACGCGCTGATCCTTTCCACGCCTTCACTGCGCGCGTACCACCGGGAAATGACCGAGCAACTTGTCACGGTCGCGGCGGAGGCGCTGGCCGCCCGAACCGGGCACGGCAGCGACGATCCGCTGTGCCAGATCGCGGCCACCGCTCTGCTCGGGCTCTGGCGTGTCCAATTCATGGCGTTGCGCCGGAGCCTCAACGGCGAACACACGCCCGAACAGGTCCGCCACGCCGTTACCGCCGACGTGCACAGCGCGGCCCGGCTCATCAACACGGGGCTGGCAGGGTTGGGCAACGCGACAAGTCCCCCATGAACCTGCCGTTCGCCCGTCAGCAGACCTTGATCGATATGGTCCTGGAGCGACGCGTGCCCGGCCTGAGAAGCCAGAAGGTCGCCGTGTGGGTGCCGGGCTCGGAGAAACCTTCCCGGGTGATGGCCTCGAACGGCCCCTTGGGACTGAAGCTGGTGGTCACGCCGCTCTCACGGCCGTCGAGCACCCAGCGGTGCCCTATCGGTTCGGCGTCGTCGAGGATCCTCCCTCGAAACCGGACGCGGACGCCGCTCTCGTAGCAGGTTCCGTTCTTGCTGCCCTGCGCGACCAGGCTGCCGAACACGATGGCCTCCGGCGTCGAAATGGCCGGCGGCGGCGACTCGGTGGGGGACCTTGTAGGCGCAGACTTCGTGGGAGAACTCGTCGAGGGGTCCTGTGCCTGTCTGTGTTTCCCCTGGGACTCGGAGGCTTCGGCGACCGGTGAGCTCGTGGCGCCGTCCGCGGCTTGGTTCGGGCCTCCCCCCGGAAGACCGAGCAGCAGTGTCACGGTGACGGTGACGGAGGTGACGACGACGGCGGTGCCGCCGACGAGCAGGCCGGTGCGCAGGGGCGTGGAACGGACCGTGGGCCTGGTGTCCGCGACCAGTTCGGAGAGGGCGATCGGCCGTACGCGCTGCTGCCCCAGCAACTGGAGCAGCACGTCCTGCATAGTGGGGCGGCGGGACGGTTCCTTCGCCAGGCAGCTGGTGACGATGGAGCGCAGGGGTTCGGCCATGTCACCGAGGTCGGGGGCGGCGTACAGGATGCGGGAGATGACGGCGGGCAGGTGGTCGACGCCGAAGGGCGGGCGGCCGGTGGCGGCGTAGACCATCACCGAACCCCAGGCGAACACGTCGGTGGCGGGTCCGGTGTAGTGGCCGCCGAGTTGTTCCGGCGCCATGTAGGAGGGCGTGCCGACGATGCTGCTGGTGACGGTGAGGGATGCCTCGGTGTCGCGGGCGATGCCGAAATCGATGACGCGGGGCCCGTCCTTGGCGAGCAGCACGTTGGCCGGTTTGAAGTCGCGGTGCACGATTCCGGCCCGGTGGACGGCGGCGAGCGCCGTCGCGGTGGACACCGCCATCCGGTGGAGCGCGGGGCCGTGGTGTACGCCGGCCTGCTGCAGCGAGAGCCCTTCGACGAACTCGGTGACGATGTACGGCCGCCGGCCCTCAAAGGAAGCGTCGAGCACTTGGGCGACGCAGAACGGCTCGACCCGCCGGGCGGCGGCCACCTCCTTGGCGAACCGCTCGAGCACCTGGTCGGAGACCGCTTCATGCAGCACCTTGACCGCCACGTACCGCCCGTCCCCGGCCTGGCCCAGATAAACGACACCCTGTCCGCCGGCTCCCAGGCGACCAATCAGCCGATATGGGCCGATTGCGGGTGGGTCATCCGGATAAAGAGGCTCGGGCATGATCCAGGACCTTATTACAGGCTTCGTCAGACCGAAGGTGGTTCTAAGTGTCGGAGGAGGCTACTCAGCAGGAAAAGGGGCTGTGCCAGGCAGGGGTCGGAAGTGCGCTGGAAAGAGGGCTCGTGCTCGCCCCGTTCTCCTAGCCTGGACCGCCGGGTAGGCAGCACGTGAGCCTGCGGTGGTGAATGATGACGGGATGTCGAGCCCTCCGTTCGTCCAGAGTGACGGCAATTCGCGCGCCAAACGGCCATCGCAAGCGGATGAGCGTACGACGTTGGTGGCATTCCTGCGCTGGCATCGGGAAACCCTGGCACACAAGTGCGCCGGCCTGGAGCCGAAGCGGCTCGCGGAGCGGGCGGTAGGCCGATCCGCGCTGTCGCTCCTGGGCCTCGTGCGGCACGCGGCCGAGTCCGAGCGCTTCTGGTTCCGCCGGGTGATGGCTGGACAGGAGCTCCCACCCCTGTTCGCCCCCCACGGTGCATTCACTGTGGCGAACGCGGACGCGCAGATGGTTGCCGAGGCGTGGCAAGCGTGGCAGGCGGAGATCGCGTTCGCGGACCGTTTCGTCGACGCGGCCCCGGACCTCGAACTCGCCGGGGATGAACCCGGAGAAGGACCCGTGTCACTGCGCTGGGTGCTGATGCACATGGTGGAGGAGTACGCGCGGCACAATGGCCACGCGGACTTGCTTCGGGAACAGATCGATGGAGCAGTAGGGCTCTGACAGCGTCGCCGCCTGCTGCTTTTCCAGATGCTGCCGCTCGCGTATTTGCTCTTTCTCCTTGGCCTGTCTTGCGGCCAGGGAACAGCTCACGCCCCCAACCACGGAGAGACCAGTTGCCCCAGCGCCGATAACACCGGGAGCACCACCATGCCGTCGGTCGCGGTCGACCGCCCCTACACCCACGAGATGGTCATCGTCCATCGGGTGTTCCGCCGGGAGGCCGCCCTCATGCCACGGCTTGTCCACGCCGTACCGACCGGCGACTCCGCGCGGAACTTCAGCACCACGCCATCGATGAAACCCTTTCCCCATTGTCCCTTGCCGTATGACGAAGTGATCATGCCCATGCGCTTACGCCACCACCTCCCATCAGGAGCTGATCTATGACCACGACACCGATCGACCTCGAGATCGGCGCCATCATCGATGCCTACCGGACCTGCGAGTTCGTCACTCTCGGGGCTGACGGCACTCCGCTGACCTGGCCCACTGCGGCCTGGCGCCAGCCAGATGGCACGCTGCTCGTCACCACCAGCCTGGCCTTCGCGCAGAAGGCGCTCAACGTCCGCCGGGACGGACGCGTCGCACTGCTCTTCTCCGACCCCACCGGCAGCGGCCGCATCGACACGCCACAGGTCTTCGTCAGCGGGACCGCGACCTGTCCCGATGAGATCAGGACCGGGCCGGACGAGGCGGCGGATTACTGGCGCATGCTCTTCGAACGGCAGCCGCACAGCCGAAACTACCTCCGCGCCCCCGGCCGGTGGCTCATGGACTGGTACTACCTGCGGCTCTTCATCACCGTGACACCCACCCAAGTCGAGGTACGGCCACCACTCGCCAAGTTGACCGCCGCCGAACAGCCCGCGCCCGCGACACCAGCCGCCACCGACCTGCCCGGCGCTGACCTGATCGCCCGCTTCCCGAGCGCGGTCCTCGGCGCCCGGGACGCCTCCGGAGCCCCACTGCTGGTACGCACCCGGCCACGGGCCACCACCGACGGCTTCGCCATCGCGATGGAGGCCACCGACGGCATCGTGCCAGGCGAGGCCAGCCTGCTCGTACACCGGCACGACGACCAGCTCAACGCCATGCACAACGCACTGATCCGCGGCGAACTTCGCGCCGACGGCGACCGCTGGACGATGGTCCCGCGGAAAGTGGTCGAACCGGCCGGATCCGGCCGCATCAGCGACGCGCTCCGCACCCTGCGCGCCGCCCGCCGCTCCACGGCCGGGTACCTGAAGCGCCGTGGCTTGGCCCGGCCCCGGGTTCAGTGGGACCAGTTCCAGACACTCGCCACACCCGAAAACGACGCATAACGCGAGCTTGGGGGCGGAGTAGCGCAACAGGTGCTTGCTGCTAGGCCGCCCGCATACAGCCATAGGGCCATGATCACGGGACATGACGGGTTATCGCAGATAGTGAGCCCTTATCTGCGATAGCGCGCTTCCGGCCGCTGGCAGAGGCGCGGCCGACCTCGGGCGCCGCCCGGCACACTCGCGCGCCGGAGCGGGCGACTCGGGGTGCTTATCTGCGACAGCGGTTCGGAGGGGTGCGATGGGGACGGTCCGCCGGCTGAGTCCGCGACCGGAGACGCCGGAGCTCGGCGCGGCCATCGAGGCGTTCCTGGCCACTATCGCCAACCGCAACACCGCCAAGGCGTACGCGATCGCCCTGCGCGCCCTGGCCGCCGAGCACGGCGCTGACGCGCCGCTGACGGACCTGGAGGGCGAGGCCGGCGCCGACCGCTTCGCCGCCTGGTTCACCGCCCGCTGGGGGACGGCGGCCGCGGCCACCTTCAACGCCCGCCGCGACGCGCTCGGCTCCGCGCGCGACTGGTGGCACGACCAGGACTGGCTGACCGGCGACCCACTGCGCCGCATCCGCCGCGCCCGCACCCCGGACCGCACCAAGGCCCTCGACCGCGCCCAGATCGAAGCCGTGCTGACCCGGCAGAACCTGGCCCTGCGCGAGCGCACCCTGTTCCGGATGCTGTATGAGACGGCCGCCCGCGCCGAGGAGGTCCTGGCCCTCGACGTCACCGACCTCGACCTGCGCAACCGCCGCGCCCGGGTGCGGCGCAAGGGCGGCGCCGTCGACGTCATCGTCTGGCTGATTATGTTCGCGACAACGGACCGCGTTTGCTCGCCAGTTTCGACCGCGATCTTGGGCCTGGAGTCGGGTCCGTTGTTCGTGAGAGCTGACCGCACTCACCGGCCCGAGGTCATTCGCACCGAGGAGG
The DNA here is from genome assembly GCF_040648495.1 of Nonomuraea sp. NPDC049129. Classification (NCBI taxonomy): domain Bacteria; kingdom Bacillati; phylum Actinomycetota; class Actinomycetes; order Streptosporangiales; family Streptosporangiaceae; genus Nonomuraea; species Nonomuraea sp. NPDC049129. Next base: position 187,743 of record NZ_JBEZDU010000011.1, read on the forward strand.
GGCGGGGCGGCGGCGCAGTGTCGGCGGCCATCCGGATCTGGCCGCCGGCGGCAAGGAAGAAGGCGCTATGACTATCACAGAGTGTGACCAGATTCGCTAGCCGACGCGCTGCCACACTGCCCCGATCGCCGAATCCGGCGTCGGTTGAGGCGCAGACCCCTGATGTTGGCCCCGAGCGCGGATCGGCAGTTATGGGCGGCGGGCGGCGCTGACGATCAGCTTTGGGTAGTGCGGGTATACCGCCGGACGGGGATCTCAGTCGATCGGCTCGCGATGCACCCACTCGACGAGATCATCGGACGCGAGCGCCCGCACGCGCGCGGCGTACCGGGCGAGGTCGGCGTCGTCGAGGAGGTCGCGCCACTGGCCGCTCGTGCCGCGGCTGAAGAACGCGGCGGGATCGATCCAGTGCTCCGGACCGCCGGCGGGGACGGTCGTGTCGGCCCTGCTGCGCATCGACTCGAACGTCGCCGCCTGGACCAGGCGGGGCCATCGGTGCTCGTCGACGTCGATGCCGAGGCGCGCGGCCATCTGCCGCATCTGCCCCTCCAGGTCGGCCTTTAGGTCGTCGTAGTGCAAGTACACGACGTCGAGATCGTCGGCGGCGTCCCGGAACGTCTGCAGGTGCTCTACAGTGCGCCGCAGCGACGACCCGACCTGCGTCGATGGCGTCTCGTCGTCGACCCACTGCCAGAAGCGGTCCCGCTCGCCGTCGGGGCGCGGCCGCGGTGGCCGCAATGGTCCGAGCTCGATACCGTCGATCGCGGCCGCCCGTTTGCGTTGGCGGAGGAACGCGCCGATGTCGGTGTTGTCGATATGGTGGTCGATCGACAGCCCCACGTCGCGCGGGTCCCGCCCGACGCAGACGTACGTGACCGTCGGATCGTTGGGTATCCCGTCGAGCGGCGTGTGGGTCTTGATGAACCGGCGGTGCGTCTGGGCTTCCAGGTCCGCGAACACGTCTGTGCGGGCGCGAGTCACCATGTCGATCCACGGCGAGAGCGTGTCCAACGGGAGCGGGAGCTCCGGTTCCTGCAGTATGAGCAGGGCGCAGATCATCTGCGTCCACGTCGTCCCGCATTTTGGCGGGGTGCTGATGATGATGTCGCCGGGGCGGAGCTCGAAGCCGTCCCAGCGGTTGCTGTCGTACATACTCGTCTCGTAGCGGCGCACGGCCGTCATCCTTGCAGCGGATCCGATCCCGTGAGGCCCAGATGATTCACCGCACGACATCCTGCCGAGGGCTCAGGACTGAGGTTCCGAAGGGCGTCGCGCAACAGTACATAGCGCAGCACCCGCCCATAATGTCCGATCTCGAACACTCCGCGAGGGCATCATGAAGGCCAGAGGATGAGCGCCGAACGGCGGCTACGCGCGCGTCTACCTTGGACGCCAATCACGCTAGGTAATCGCGTTGCCGCCACCGGGCAGCTCGGTATGGGTGCGTCTGGGCACGTACCAGTTCGCGACCGACGGCACCGTCACGGCGCGCACGTACCTGTGGTGGCAGACCACGCCCGCCGCCCGCGAGGGCACAGGCACCACACCCGACCTCGATAGCTGCTCGACCGTCAGCGGCGCGGTCGGCCACTCCCGCGCCCGCCACTGCGAGGTACTGACGGCGGGCGGGTTCATGGACTCCCCGCCCGAATCGCGCACCGGGACCTTCAGCGTCGCCGACGACGTCCTGAACATCACGTGGAACATCGCCCAGACCTGGTCCGAACAGTGGTACCTGCGACCCAACAGCGACGGCACGCTGGAAAGCAAGTACAACACCCTCGCCACCCACGCCTACGGCTACGGCAGCAACGCGGCGCTGTCCACGCGCCGGGCGATGAGCACCGTGCAAGCCTTCCCCGGGACGCTCAAGCAGGATCTCGCGTCCTGGACGAAGGAGAACGTGACCACCTCGACCGGGCAGGTGTTCAACAACACGGCCTATCGCACGTGCACGACGACGACCTGGTGCCTGACGTACGCCCAGCCGTCGTCGGCGACCGCGTGCCAGGCGAGCGGCGGCTGCCCCAACTACGGCGGCGGCACGGCCACCAATGACAGCTCGATCCAGTACTACCTGGTCAAGGTCTCCAGCAACGACCGGCGCGACACGCTCTGGCACTGGTGCACGTGCCTGGCCAGGGAGCGCGGCGAGTTCTGCTACACCGGCAACTCCCACGTCAAGCCGCTGCTACAGATCGTCGACGACGACGGCGGCTTCCACGGCTGGGTGGGCGCCGAGGCGTCCTTCTACCCTTCGGGCAGCGATCCGCGCTACTCCGACATGCTGGGCGTCTTCCGCCTCACCGACACCCGGTAGCGGCGAGAGACACCGAGCGGCCCTGCGGCTACGCCCCGTCACGCAGCGCTCGGATCGCGGCGAGCACCTCGGCCCGGTTACCGGCCGCCTTCATCCACGCGGGCAGTCGCTCCAGCAACGTCTGCGACCCCGCCGGCCTGGGCCGCTCCCGCTGCGTCGCAGCCACGTACTCCTCCAGCAGCTCCAAATGCGGCACGTTGTACGCCCACAACACCCGCCCGCAACACGCCCGCCGCAACCACAACGGCAGCCCGAAGTACGGGTCATCCGGCCCGCCGAACATCGGCACCACGAGCGTGCCACGACCGCTGAAGTACGCATCCCCAGCACCACTACTCCACCGCCGCGGCGCCCACTCGGCAACGTGCCCACAGCCAAGACAGGTCAGCCGATGCGGCGCCGTCAACCAGCCCACCGCGTACGCGTGGCCATCGCGATGATCAGGATGCACGGCCACCAACGCACGCCCGTCACACCCCGGACACCGAACCAGAATCTCCTTGGCGAAATGCCACAGACGGACACCGGGATCCCGAAACCGACCCGCACCGGCTCCCTCGACTTCCACAGCACACATCCTGCCCCGCTGCTTGATCGCTAGGGTGATCGCCCTCCTGCGAAATGCCATGGACCGACCAGAAAGTACCGAACATGGCCATCGAGGAACACCTGCTCGCAACGACCGCGCGTCTACTCGAGCAGTGTCTGCCGTCCGACTCGCGAACCGGTGTCCCCGCATGACGCGTGCAGGTCATCGGCGGCAGTGCGCCCCGCGTGTTCGACGAGGACTGAGAATCGCCGCCGCCGGTCGACGCAAATTCCTTACGGTCGCGGCCCTGTCCAGGGCTGGCAGCGGCCTGTAGCGAAGGCGAACGCCGCGGCCGCGAAGCCCATCGCGGTCAGCCCCCAGGCCAGCCCGTCGAGCGCGGCGTTCGGCACGACGGCGGCGAACACAACGTGCAAGGGCTGGGAGACGATCAACGCCATCCCGGCCCAGGCGGGAACAATTCCGCCTCGCCACAGCGCGGCCCCGAGCAGCACCACGCCGAGGATGTGGCCGAGAACGAACACCATGGTGGCCGCTGAGACGGCGGGCAGAGCTTGCACGTCGTCGAGGAGCCGGGCGGTCGAACCGAGGTCGAGACCATCGCGGACCGCTGACAGCGCGACGTGGTCGCTGACCCCAACGGCGTACAGCGAGGAGAAGCCGGCGACGGACAGCACCATCCCGGCCGTCCCCAGCCGGGGGGCGCGCCGGACCGCGAGCAGGCCGATCGCGATCGTCCCCGGCACCAGCGTCAGGGTGGCGGCGAAGGCGAGCCACAGCACCACGCTCTGGGCGTCCTGGTGGGCGGCGACCTTGCCGACGAGCCCGGCTGAGTCGTCGGTCGTAGAGTACGGCAGGATGGCCCGCAGGATCGCGACGGCCAGCGGGCCGACCGGGATGAGCAGCGCGAGCGCGGCACGCAGCGGCGGGACGGCCTCGCGCGTGGTCGTGGGCATGGCGGTGGTCATGCAAAAGCCTCCGAGATCGTAGGGGTGGAGGACAGATGCCAGAAGCGTCCGCCTTCGCCGTTCCCAGGCGCATGGGCCAGGGCCGCCGAGAGGCCCGGAGGATTTCCCGGCCGTACCAGGAGCACACACCCACGACAGACAGGCCTGTGCACCTCATCATGTGCTCATGACACCGGGTGATTCCGCCACCTCGCCGGCGCAGACACGGTGGCCGGCCGTACTGGCCGCCGGGCTCTTCGGCATCGCCCTTGCCGAGGTCGCCGTCGCCGTGATCGGCAGTGCGGTGGCCGGGATGACCTGGATCGAGGCGTGGGACCACTTCGTCGTGACCAACGCGGCGATGGGCCTGTCGTTTCCGATCGGCGGTGTCCTGGTGGCCTGGCACCGGCCTCGCAACCCGGTCGGCTGGCTGTTGCTGGCCGCCGGGATCGGGCATGCGACGACGGCCGCGATCGTCCCTTTGGCCGAGGCCGGTGTGCGCGACGGCTGGCCCGGCGGGCTGATTCGCACGCTCGTCACCGTCGCGTCGTGGGCGTGGCCGTGGTCGATCGGGTTGTGCCTGCCGCTGATCCTGCAGCTCTTCCCCGATGGTCGTCCCGTCTTTCGGCGGCTGATGTGGGCCACCGTGGTGACCTCACCGCTGTTCGTACTGGAGATGGGCACCAGCCCGGATCCCGTCGTCGCCGGAATTCCCGGTTACCTGATCATCCACGCCGACCTTGACCCGCTGTGGACGGCGGTCGAGGTGCGCGGCCTGGCCGCCATAGCGGTAGGCCTGGTGGCGCTGGTGGTGCGCTACCGGCGCGGAGACGAGCGGCGGCGCCGTCAGCTGCTGTGGCTGATGCAGGCGGTACTGCTCGTCCTGATCGTGCTGGTGCCGTGGGGGGTTCTGCAGAACGCGCCGGTCTACGTCCTGCTCGCGATCCCGCTCATTCCCGCCGCGATGACCGTGGCGATCCTGCGCCACCAGCTGCTCGACATCCGGCTGGTGCTCTCGAGAACGGTGCTGTACGCGCTGCTCACGGCCGTCGTCGTCGCCTCATACGTCGGCCTGGTGGCTCTGCTCGACAACGTGATGCGGCGTGAGGCCGGGCTGGGCAGCTCGGCGGCGGTCACCGTGCTGATCGCCGTGGGGTTCAACCCGGTGCGCGTACGCCTCCAGCGCATCGTGGACCGGATCGTTTATGGGGACCGCGCCGATCCCGTACGGGCGGTGTCACGGGTCGGGGCGCGGCTGGACACCGGTCTTCCCGGAGTGCTGGAGGCCGTACGGGAGGCGCTGCGCCTGCCGTTCGCCGCCCTCCGCACCGATGACACCGAGGTGGCGGCCTGCGGCGCACCGCCTGAACTGCTGCACACGATCCCGCTCACCTACGGCGGGGTACGGGTGGGTGAGGTGGTCATCGGCCTGCGTGCCGGTGAGAAACGCCTCGGCGGCCCGGACCGGGCGGTCCTGGAGCTGCTGGCGGCGCCGCTGTCGGTGGCGGTGCACGCGGTCGCCCTCTCCGAGCAGCTGCAGCGTTCCCGCGAGGCCCTGGTGGTGGCCCGCGAGGAGGAACGGCGGCGCCTGCGCCGCGATCTGCACGACGGCCTGGGCCCGGTGCTGACCGGCGTGACGTTCAAGGCCGACGCCGCAGGCAACCTCCTGGCCACCGACCCCGGCAGCGCCCGTGCGCTCCTAACCGAACTTCGCACCGAAACCGCTCAGGCCATTGACGACATCCGGCGGCTCGTCTACGACCTCCGGCCGCCGGCCCTGGACGACCTCGGCCTGGCCGGCGCGATCCGGCAACGCGCCGCCCAGCTCGAACGCCCCGGCTTGACGGTACTCGTCGAGGCCGTCGGCCTTCCCGCCCTGCCCGCGGCTGTGGAGGCGGCGGCGTACCGGATCGCGGTGGAGGCCCTCACCAACGCGGTCCGGCACTCCAGCGCCGGCCGAGTGCGTATACGGATCCACGCTGACGGACAGCCGGCCGCCCACCACCTGCACGTTGAGGTGGCCGACGACGGAGGTGGATCCGGCGCGTGGCGGCCGGGAGTCGGCATGCGATCGATGCGCGAGCGCGCCGCCGAACTGGGCGGCACCTGCATCGCGGGCCCCGAGCCCACCGGCGGCCGGGTGACGGCCACACTACCCTTGGCGGCAACATGATCAGAATTGTGCTGGCCGACGACCACCCGGTGGTGCGCAGCGGCCTGCGCGCGTTACTGGACTCCATCAGCGGCCTGACCGTCGTGGCGGAGGCGGCCGACGGCCACGCCGCCGTACGCGAGGCGGTGACGCACAAGCCCGACGTCCTGGTCATGGACATCCAGATGCCACGTCTGGACGGCATCGAGGCCACCCGCCAGATCGCCCGCGCGGCGCCCGAGGTCGCGGTGCTCATGCTCACCATGTACGAGGACGACGACTCGGTGTTCTCCGCGATGCGTGCCGGTGCCCGCGGCTATCTGCTCAAGGGCGCCCAGCAGGACGAGATCGCCCGCGCCATCCACGCCGTCGCCGCCGGCCAGGCCATCTTCGGCCCCGGCGTGGCCCGCCGGGTACTGGGCTTCTTCGCCGCCCCGCCGGCCGTCCAGGACCCCTTTCCCGAGCTCACCGGCCGCGAGCGGGAGATCCTCGATCTCATCGCCGCCGGCCGTCCCAATGGCGAGATCGCCCGCCACCTGGTCATCGCTCCAAAAACGGTCGCCAACCACATCTCCAGCATCTTCACCAAGCTCCAGGTGGCCGACCGCGCCGAAGCCATCATCCGCGCCCGCGACGCCGGCCTCGGCCGCCCCTGACGGACGTCTTCTCCCGAACGTGCTTTTCAGCTTCATATGAAGGGCGCGCAGCGCATACCAGTGTCGTTGGTCAACACTCTGCAACCAGCCTGTGGGTTGAGCAGATACCGCCTGCTATAGCCAGCGGCAGGGCCGATCCTTGCTCCCCCGACTTGGACGAGAGCGCGCCTACGCCCCGTCACGCAGCGCTCGGATCGCGGCGAGCACCTCGGCCCGGTTACCAGCCGCCTTCATTCACACGGGCAACCGCTCCAGCAACGTCTGCGACCCCGCAGGCCTGGGCCGCTCCCGCTGCGCCGCCGCCACATACTCCTCCAGCAGCTCCAAATGCGGCACGTTGTACGCCCACAACACCCGCCCCGGCACCCATTCGGCGACATGACCACGCCCGAGACAGGTCAGCCGATGTGGCGCCGTCAACCAGCCCATCGCGTACGCGTGGCCATCGCGATGATCAGGATGTACAGCCACCAACGCACGCTCATCACACCGCGGACACCGAACCAGAATCTCCCTGGCGAAATGCCACAGACGGACACCGGGATCGCGAAACCGACCCGCACCGGCTCGCTCGACTTTCACAGCACACATCCTGCCCCGCCCGGCAAATCCGCGCCTTTCGTCGGCCCCAGCCTCCTGCGTCCGCCCATCGCCAGACCGAAGAGTGCTCTTTATCAGGGCCGACCATCCCGGGACCGCACCCTCCAGACCCCGGCCCTCGCACCCGACTCGCGCACCGGCCTCTCCGCATGGCGCGTGCAGGTCATCGGCGGCAGTGCGCAGCCCCGCGTGGTCGACGACGGAGTCGACTTCTAGGCCCTTCCAATATACCGACTATCGGTATATAAAGATCCTGTGTCCAAGTTACGCCCTTTGCAGGAGCCTTCGTTCCTCATACTCACCGCGCTGGCCACCGAGCCCCAGCACGGCTACGGCATCATCAGCGATGTGGAGCGCATCTCCGAGAGTGAGGTCCGGTTGCGGGCCGGCACTCTGTACGCCGCCCTGGACCGGCTCCAGTCCGAAGGCCTGATCGCGGAGGACCGGGAGGAGATCGTCGGCGGGCGGTTGCGGCGCTACTACCGGCTCACCGACGAGGGCAGCGCCCGTCTGGCCGCCGAGGTCGAACGGCTGCGGCGCAACGCCAGGACCGCCGCCGCTCGGCTGCACACGCGCCCCGCCGGAGGTGTCGCGTGAGCGACCTCGAACGGCGTTACCGCAGCCTTCTCCGCTGGTACCCGCGCGAGCACCGCGAGCGGCACGAGGAGGAGATGCTCAGTGTGCTGATGGAGTCGGCGCGGCCAGGGCAGAGTCGTCCGGAGCCGCGTGACACCCTCGACCTCGTCAAGGGGGCCGCCGCGATCCGCGCGCGCTGGGCGTTCGGGCCGGAGTCCATGGCGCAGTGGCGGGATGCGATGCGTGTCGTCGCGGTGGTCGGTCCCATAGTGTTGCTCATCTACCAGATGCAGTTGCGCATCAGCGGTGAGCTGCTTCTGATAGGCATCCTGACCGTCTTCCTGGCCTGGACCAATCGCCGCTGGCCTGCTGCGGCGGTCGCGTGGATCTGGGCACTCCTGTTCAGCGCGGGCATGGCCGCCGCGGCGATGTTGTCGGCCACAGGCTTCTCCTTGGATATGGGGGTGGCACTCGGCGGCATCGTTGGCTCTTTCGCGCTTGTGGCGGCGGTGCTGACGGGGGTGGCGCAGCCGCGTCAAGGGCTGTCGCTGGTGGGGCGCGGGCGGATCCTAGCGTGGTCCGGGGCGGCTCTGACGGTGGTCGTCGGGACGTGGCAGCTGGAGGCTGCCCTGCGGGAGGTCGGAGTGCCGCCCGAACTGCTCCTGCTCGGGCTGTGTGCGGTGGTCTGCGGAGTGGCCGCACAGTCTCCGGTAGGGCGTAGGAGCGTGGTGATGCTCTCGCCGGTCATGCTGGCGATGTTCCCCCAGCTCATGATGGTTGGGTTGTGGGGGGTCGCGCTGTTGGGGCTGGGGTCGGCCGGGTTTCTGGTCGCCGCCTTCCGTTCTAGGACGCCGGCGTTAAGCGGGTCATCGACGGATGAGTGATGCTGGAACGGCAGCCAAGACCTTCCGCGGCCGCCAGCGCATGCCGAGTCCCCCATGCGCAAGGTGATTGTTTTCCTGATCGCGCTCGTCGTCCTCCTCATCATCGACCGAGTCGCCGTAGCGAACGTCGAGCGCGACCTTGCGAACAGAATCGCCGCCGCTCCCGGCCTTTCCGGCACACCGGCTGTGTCAATCGAGGGCATCCCGTTTCTCACGCAGGCCGTGTCGGGGCGCTATCCAGAGGTGCGGTTCGATCTCGGCACTTTCAGCTACGGCGGCGTGCCGGTCAGGAACCTGCGGGGCGCCGCGTACGACGTAACGGCGTCCCTCGCTGATGTCCTGCAGAACCAAGCCCGTGTCCAGGCAGGTCGCGTGAGCATCAGCGGCACCCTCACCAGGGCGACGATCGACGAATACGCGCCGAGTGGCGTGAAGATCGGCGGCAACGGTGGACGGCTCACGGCCTCGGGGGAGATAACGATCGGGGCGGACAAGGTGAAGTTCAACGCCGAGATGCGCGTCGAGGTCGCCGACGGGAGGATCAGGCTCCAGGCCGACAAGATCCAGGGCGTGCCCGTGCCTGACCAGATCGCACAGCTGATCTCCTACCCGATCCCGTTCAAGGGGGATCTGCCCTTCGACGTGAAGCTAACCAGGGTCAAAAGTGTGCCGGAAGGACTGGAGTTTTCCGCCGAGGCGTTTGACGTGCCGATTCGTGGATGAGATGACACCATTTCGCCCTGTCGTCCGTGAAGAGGGCGGGCACAGCAGGTGACCGTGCTGGGTGCCGACCTTGTCAGTGCGGGTGACCGCACCACCTAGAGCCGCCGCTACGCCGACGCCGAGTTCCTCATCGGCTGACGACGGGAACCTTCGGTCCTCTAGGACGTTCTACGAGGCAGGCGACCCAAGGAGATCCACGTTGGAAGATCTGTTCCCGTACTTCCCGCTGCTGTTCGTGGCGTTTGGGGCATTGATCATTCTAAGGTCGATCAAGGGAATCATCGACGGCAAGCAGTTCGTCCGGCAGGCGCAGCGGGTGCCAGGCGTGGTCAGCGACGTCCGGACCACGTTCGTGGGTCGGGGGGAGCATTTGAGGGCGATGCAGCGGCCAGTTCTGACCTTCACGACCGTGGAGGGGCGGGAAATCACCACCGAGGCAGTGACCACCTCCGACCTTGGCATCGGCAACGAGACCGAGGTGCTCTACGACCCGCAGGACCCGACCAGCGCCATGCCCGCGGACGACGTCGGCGGCGGCGGCTACAGCGGAATCGTCATCGGGCTTATCGCGGTCGTCATCGGCCTGGCCTTCTTCTCTGCTTTCTCTCGTTTCTCTGGCTTCTGAGAGGGCGACCGAAAGGCCCGGTGCTAGTGGCTCGTCTCGCATCGTTGACCGAGTAATCGACGTGCCGCCCGGCGGCCAGCAGACTGTCTCCAGTGATCGATCTTGGAGGTGGTCGTGGGGCGTCGACCGAGTGTGTTCGGCCGGCCGGTCAGCATGGAGGAGGGCCGCAGGCTGCAGCGGGTCAGCCGGACGTCGAAGGATCCGGTGCGGCTGCGGCGGGCGATCGTGGTGCTGATGTCCGCCCAGGGCCAGACGGCCAAGGACATCACCTCGCTGATGCAGGTCAGCGAGGACTACGTCCGCGACGTGATCCACGCGTTCAACGAGCGGGGGTTCGACGCCCTGGACCCAAAATGGAGCGGGGGACGCCCGAAGGGGATCAGTGAGCGGGTGCGTGAGCACATCCGTCTGATCGCCCGGACGTCCCCCGCCGACTGGGGCATCACCGGCTTCGCCACCTGGAGCCTGGCCAAGCTCGCCGACCACCTGACCGAACGGCTCGTGGTCCCCCGCATCAGCCGTGAAACGCTCCGGCGGATCCTGCGCGAGGGCAAGGTCTCCTGGCAGACCACGACCACCTGGAAAGCCTCCACCGACCCGGACTTCATCGCCAAGATGAACCGGATCCTGGCCTTATACGACACCCCGCCCACCGACTGCCGGGTGATGTCCGTCGATGAGTTCGGCCCGCTGAACCTCCAGCCGCGCAAAGGCAAGGCCTGGCGCCCGGCCGGCAGGCCCCGCCGCCTGCGGGCGACCTACAACCGTTACGGCGGGGTGATGCACATGCTCGCCGCCCTCGACCTGGCCACCGGCAAGATCTACTACCGGATCCGCAAGCGCAAACGGTGGCGCGAGTTCCTCGGCCTGCTCAAGGCCCTGCGAGAGCGCTGGCCTGGGGAGAAGCTCTACATCGTGCTCGACAACTTCTCCCCGCACCGGCACGCCGAGGTACGCGCCTGGGCCGCCGACAATGACGTCGAGCTGGTCTTCCTGCCGACCTACGGATCCTGGCTGAACTGGATCGAATCCGAGTTCGCAGCCCTGCGCTACTTCGCGCTGAACGGCACCGATCATCGCACCCACGACGAGCAGAACGCCGCCATCGCCGCCTACATCCGCTGGCGGAACAGCCGGGCCGAGCCGAAGACCCGCTTCGCGCCCGAGTCATCGATCCGTCAGTGGACCGAATACCCGGCCAAGGCTGCCTGACAAGCCACGAGCTCAGCCGATTGCCCCACGGCGGCAACGTGCACCTTGCCACGGCGAAGGGGCCGATAGTCTCAGGGAATCTTGGTTCGGATATCGCTACGCACGGAGGCCATGATGATGCGGTTGGCGCGGGGTTCAAGCCGACTGTACGGCGTGATGCTCATACTGGCGGCGGTAGTCCTGCTCGCGGACCAGCTCACCAAACTGTGGGCGGTCTCCGCGCTGTCCGACAGCGAGCGCGTCGCCGTGATCCCGCCTCTGATCTACTTCCGGCTGCTGCACAACCCTGGCGCCGCGTTCTCCATAGGCATCGAGGCGACATGGGTGTTCACCCTGGCAACGGCAGCGGCAGTGGTCGGCATTCTCTACACCGCACGCCGACTGGCCTCGGCGGGCTGGGCGCTCGTGCTGGGCGTGCTGCTCGGCGGTGCGGTATCCCACCTGGGCGACCGACTCTTCCGCGAGCCCGGCCTGGGCCGCGGGCATGTTGTGGACTTCATCGACTACGGCCCGTTCGTGGGTAACGTCGCCGACATCGCGCTCGTCTGCGGGTGCGCTGGGTTGGTGCTGCTCAGCCTGCGTGGTGTGCAACTCGCTAAGGTGCCGGGCGAACAATCCGCCTAGCCTCCCTGTTTCGCTTCGAGTGGCTGAGCCGGTCTGAGCTGGTGTGCAGTGGTGGTTCGGTTGCTTTTCGTCGGCAGGCATGGCCGTGGCCCGACGCGCGGGTCGGGTTCTCCAGGGTTCTTCGGGTGGTGGGCGGGCAGGGGCGCTGTCATGCTTCAGGTGGCTGGCCGGGGCAGGGCCGTGAGGCCTACGAATGCGCTGGTCAGCTCGTTTCGCCAGGGCCAGGTTGCGGAGATGCGCAGATGGAAGCGGCGACCGCCCCGGGTGATGCGAGCGGCTGCAGGCAGCAGCCGGTAGCGGAGCTTCTTCGGCTCGGCGAGATAGTCTGCTGGCCGCCGGGCGGCACGTCGATTACTCGGTCAACGAAGCGAGACGAGCCACTAGATCCAGCATGCCGACGGCTTGGCCTTCCCCTGATCTGAAACGTTCGGAACTGGTGATCTTCAGGGGCATTGTGCTGCTTTCATGGTCGGGTGAGGTACGAAGAGGCGCTGTCCGGCGTGCGTGAGCTGTGCGTTGAACATCTGGGGGAACACGTGGGGGGCCAACTGGCGGCGTTGGCGCGGCCCGGGTTCGATCTAAAGCCTGCGGATGATGACGCCGAGGCGACCGGGCTGTGCCGCTGGGGCGGCCCGGCGCTGCTGGAGCCGGGCACACGGTGGCCTGAGTACGCGGGAGTGCCGCTCAGCCTGTATGCCGTGCTCGATGTCGGCGCGCTCGGCCCGTGGCTCGGTGATCAGATCCCGTCGACCGGGTCCGCGCTGCTCAATTTCTTCTTCTTGGATCCATGGACCGGATCCAAGAAGGTTCCGAAAGATGCCGGAAGCCATGACGATCCGCGGGTATGCCGGGTCGTACCTGCTGACCCGCAACACGCGGTCGAAGTCCCGGCACCGGATCCGGCCCCGAGGTTCGACCGCGTTCGAATGCACGCCAACCCTGCCGTCACTTTGCCCTCGGCTTCGTCCTACGACTGCGATCCGGTGCTCAGCACCCTCGATTACGGAGACGAGATCGAGCGGTCATCGCTTTACCGCGTGGATCCCGGCTGGCTGGTGGTCGACAAGTTCGGCGAGGACGCCTGGCCGAGGTACTGCGAGGACGAGCAAGGCATCGAGTGGGGTGGCATACGCAATCAGGCGTTCGGCTGGCCGCCGATCCGCAGCTACGGCGTTGACCTGTTGCAGGAGTTGTCGCAGGAGGAGCCTTATGCTCACCTGCTCACTCTGGCCGGCACCGACATGTGGGAGTGGGGCGACGGGGGCATTTTGCGGTTTGTCGCCCCGGCCAAAGCACTCCGGGCAGGCGACATGAGCCAGGTGCGAGCCAACCCCGACGACTGGTAGCACCGCGATCTCGGGTCCTTTCGCGGGGGGCGGTTTCCTCCCGAGGATCGGGTTGATCAAGCGCTGGCCCGCCGGGCAAGCGTGTCGCCCTCCGTGACCGTTCGGCCGAGGTGCCGGGTGAAGAACCGGACCGCGTAAATCGGCATGGCTACCGGCAGGACCAGATGGATCAGGGTGAAGGCCTGCTCCGCCGCCACCAGCCCGATGAACGGCCGGTCCGCGAACACCTGCCGGTACCCGCCCGGCTGCCGGATGCCCGGCGCGGCCGCCGTCTGCTGCCTCGGCAGGGCCAGGCAACCGGCCGCCATGGCGAAGCTGGCCGCGTTCGTGAACGCGATGACGGCGAATCCGGTCTCGCCGGTGTCATTTGGTGCCTTGTCTGTTGATCAGAAACGGAACATCTCGGCGAACCGGCTGAGAAGCGCGGGATCACCTTCCATGCGCATGCTGCCGTCGTGGAGTACTTCGTCTGGGGTCTTGCTGCCACTCATGAGTTCGCGGATCGGGTGGCCGGTCAGCCGTTCGATGACGAGGTCGGGTGCGGGGTGCGGGCCGAGGCCGACCATCAGCACCCCATCGGTGATCTGCAAGCCGAGCGTGAAGTCGCCCATGCGGACCTCGTAACCGACGGTGACTTCCTGGGCTGCTTCCGGCCGGTAGGCGGTGCGGAAGGACATGGCGATTGATTCGGCGGTGACGACTTCGCCGGGGCGGGGTTCGGTCATCGTCCGTGCGCCCCACCGGCCCAGCGCGATGAGCGCCGGTTCCAGATCGCGTCCGTAGCTGGTGAGCTCGTAGACGACTGCGCGGTCAGGATGCGGCAGCGCGCGGCGGGTGGCCAGGCCTGCCCCTTCGAGCTGCTTGAGGCGGGCCGACAGGATGTTGGTCGGGATGGCGGGCAAGCCTTTTCGCAGGTCTGTGAAGCGCTGGGGTCCAGCGAACAGGTTGCGGATGATCAGCATGCTCCACCGTTCGCCGATCATCTCCATCGCGCGGGCCAGGCCACAGAACTGTCCGTACTCTCGGGACGCCATGGTGCAGATCTTAGCTCAAACTTCAGTTGACAAACCATACTTGCAAAAGACAAGCTTGCTGCTCGCCGACCGCAGAGTCGGCGGCCACCCGGCCGATCCCCGCAGAACGGAGAAACGCATGTCGTTCCAGGCGTACCTCGACAACATCGAGGACAAGACCGGACTGACACCGCGCGAGTTCATCGCCTTGGCGAAAGAGCGCGGCTTTGACGACCCGTCCACGAAAGCCGGAGCGATCATCGACTGGCTGAAGCGGGACTTCGACCTTGGACGTGGACACGCGATGGCGTTGGTGCACGTGATCAAGAAGGGCTCGAAGATCGACGCCAAACACGTCGGCAGTGCGGGTTCCCACCGCGATGAGAACGACACCTTGTGGCTGGACGGCAAGAACAACCGGCCGTGATGAGCCCTTGCGGGCGCGATAATCGCAACCTGGCGTTCCTGGACGTACGGGCCCTCTCCGACCAGCAGATCCGAGATCTGTGTCGTGCGTTGACGAACGAGACGGTCACACGGCTGAGGGCAGATGAATTCGGGTCACCAGGAGGATCCCAGACCTGACGCAAGGAATATCCGACCACGTGTCAGCTCGGCCGTTACGGTCGAACCTCGGAGGCGTCAGTTCTCCGTCAGCGGGTGTGTGACCTCGGCGATGATGCGATCGACTGCCTCGGACGGGTCCTCATGCTCCCAGATACGGATGACCCGCCATCCCGCCTGATGCAGATGCTCGTTCGTGGCGATGTCCCGCGCCATGTTCTTCGCCAGCTTCTCCGACCACCATGTGTCGTTCGCGGCAGGGTGTGTGGCGTGCTCGGGGCAGCAGTGCCAAAAACAGCCGTCTATGAACACCGCGACCTTCGCTCGCGTGAAGGCAATGTCGACAGACCGACGCTTCATACCGGGAATCGGCCACGCCACCCGGTACCGCAGACCACGGGCATGCAGGAGTTTTCGAACGGAGATCTCAGGCGTGGTGTCCCTGCGACGTTGCTTGCTCATCCGCGCCGACACACCGGCCGAACTGGGAGAAGGCATAACGGTCACAGGAGAACGGTATATCCAGTCCTCAACCCTTGACACCAACGATTGTCCGGGACGGCCGATCCACCACCGGCCCTCTGTGTTACGCCCCGAGGACGAGACACGTCCAGGTGCAGGTCGACTTGCGTCAACGAGGCCTGACGCTGTCTGCCGGCGAGAGGCCGCACACCCACATGACGGGTCTCCGTACTGTCGGTTTAGGTTTCGAAACCACCAACCATGACCATGTAAACCCGCACCGTCCGTGACCACTGATACCGTCGGTGGCCCCAGTACGCTGTGTGCGCGTCGGCTCGCTTGCTCCCTCTGGGACAACTAATCCCGGAAGTGTGGCAACATCGTCCCGAACGACACACCCCTGGAGATCAAGTGCACCCTGTCAAGATTGTTGACTTGTTCGCCGGACCTGGCGGACTCGACGTGGCAGCGGAGAAGCTCGGTGTCGCGACGGTGGGTGTGGAATGGGACGCCTCAGCTTGTATGACGCGCCGGGCCGCAGGTCTTGCCACGGTGGAGGGCGACGTACGCCGCTACGGCCCTTCTGACTTCCCTGAAGCAGATGTACTGGCGGGCGGACCACCGTGTCAAACCTTCACTGTCGCCGGCGCAGGAGCTGGCCGCAGGGCGCTCGACGAAGTACTGCGCTTCGTCAAGCGTATGGTCGCCCGAGAGGACCGAGAAGAGATCGAACGGGATCTTGCGAAGCTGGAGGACGAGCGAACCGGCTTGGTGCTGGAACCTCTCCGCTGGGCCCTTGAAGCAATCGACGACGAGAAGAACACTGCTTATCGAGCGATCGTGCTTGAGCAGGTCCCCGCAGTACTTCCAGTATGGGAGGCTTACGCAGCGGCCTTGGACGATGAAGGCTATGAAGTGGACTACGGCATCCTCCGTACGGAGGAATACGGCGTTCCGCAGACCCGCAAGAGAGCAGTACTGATCGCTCGCAAGGGCGATGAAAAGGTAGCCCTGCCTAAACCTACGCACCGGCCCTACCGGAAGGGTGTCCCGCGCGAAGCTGGCGACCAGGGGCTCCTGGAATGGGCGACCATGGCGGATGTGCTTGATCGACGGTCGCCGTTCCTCGTGATCTCGAACTACGGTACCGGGGGGGACCCCAAGGCTCGCGGCCGTCGCTCCTCTCAGGAACCATCGGCCACGGTAACCGGAAAGATCCGCCGCAACCGTGTCTTTTCTCTGGACGGCGTCGAGTTGGAACGCTTCTCTCTCGCAGAAGCGGGCCGCCTTCAGACCTTCCCTGCCGACTATCCCTGGTCGGGACGAGATGTGGGTCAGCAGATCGGAAATGCTGTCCCCCCGCGGCTGGCCATGCACATCCTTTGCGCTGCATTCGGCTGGAAGCCTCCCGAGGATATGTTGTTGGAGAGTCTCACGACGTGGAGATCCGTAAGAGATCCAGAGTTTGCATCCCTTGAACGCGCCGTCGAGACAGACGTGGAGTACGTCTGATATCACTCCGGCGCTCTCCGGAGACTTGAAACCAACGGCTTGAGTTACGGCTGCCTTTCCGGCAAGCGCAGAACCCACGGTTGCCGTGCCAGCAAACGGGTCCATCGAGAACTCCTGGCACGGCGGACCGTCAAAGATAACGTCAGCGCTTGTCGCCGGGCAGCACCGCGTGCAGAAATCCCGCGCACACAAAGCCCAGGCCCACGCCGGCGACGAGCCCACCGACGAGACCAACGCCGATGCCCACGCCGGTGCTGATGGTCAGGATCACCACCCACCGTAAGGGCAGCTTGTCGTTTCCGGTAGAACCATTGGGGGCGTTGTCATCCATGGGGAACCTCGTTCTCGGCTTTGATGCCGACATTTCGGACGGCACCATTCTTTATCGATCGGAAAAGTGGCTTCGAAACAAGGAAGACCGAACCCTCGACCAAGGCCTACCTTGGACCGCCAGAGTTAAGCATTGGCGATCCTTGCGCATGTGCAGGGAATCAATTCAATCCGCCGCATCGCATAGTGCATGGACACCAGAAAGTGCCATGTACTGCGAGCCTCGTCCGTAGCGCAACCCAAGTCCCGCGACCATGCCTCTACCAGATGACGACGGAGCACAGCTTCCATCGTCTTGCTCGATAATGCATGGCAAGGACCTCCAAGATCGCAACCCTGGAAGACGCTCGATAAAGTTGACCGATTCCACTTCAACAGCGTCACATCGCTAACCGCACAGACTCGCCGTCACCCCCCTTGATCGCCGACCAAGTAAAACACCCAGGAAGCACTGCGAAACGGCGCGGACAAGGGATAAGAGCCCTTTGGCCATCCGTGGGGGCAGAGCGTCAAGGCGACGCCCCACTCTCCACTCTCGTGACGCCTCACTGCATCGCACCGCCACCTTTCCATGAGCCGGTACCTCAACGGTTCACTTTTCCGCCATCGCCCGTCTCTGACACCTTCGGCTTCCGCCCGACCAGACATCAATACGCGCACATTAATTGCATCAGCATGGACCCGGACCGCCGGCCTCCAGGCCACCGGAACTCCAAGGAAGAGAGTCCAGCACAAACTCCTCTAGCGCAACCAGAGTTTACAAATACGACCTAAAACGCAACATGCTGCGCAATACGCCAAAAGCGCCGTTTGTCACTTTTTGCACGCGTTCGCCCCGATTTCTGTCGCCACCCAAAAGGTGACTCTTGCCACTTCTTGACATCTAGACCACGATGCACCTACCCTCTCGTCAGCGGCTCGCTTCGAGTCGACGCCTGCGTCTGGATGAGCTCTCTAGCCTGAAGACATGGGCCGCACAACTAGATGCTTTCCTTCGGAACAGGACAGAGTCTCATTTTTATTTGCGGCTCTGTGTCAGCGTGCCATACGCCAGCGTGTTTCCCCCGATGATGAAAGGCATTCAGGGCTCGATGGAACCTTCCTCCAGCGGCGGCGCTCGACACCTCCACAGGGAACAGTTGGAGAAGCTCGAACAGTCGCTCAAGAATGCTCTGACGCTCGTCCAGGAAAAACGGCAGATCACACAGCCCGAGAATTTGAGGCCCATTGACTGGCTGGACACTGCCGCTGCAGTCGGTGTGTGCCTCGCCGAATCACGGGAGGCCCTTGCCGAGGTGCGTCAAGACGTCATCGGCGGCGCCCGAACAGCCCTCCTCCTCTACTTTCGCAGTCATTCGGGCGAGAAAGTTTCGCCCCAAGAGCTGGAAGGTGTAGCGGCAATCCGGGCGTGGGCCCGACGCATCCGCGAGCTTCGCGCGGTCGGCTGGGACATCGACACCCTCGGCGCGGGCGCTGAGGCACCGTACCGTCTTAACGCGCCACATCTGGAGGAGTCGGTTGCTTCGAGCGAAGCGACCATCGTGTCCGTCGGCGGTACGAACTCTGTGGAAAGACTGATCGAATACCTCCTCCACATCAGCCCGTGGCCGGCGAGTCCTCAACAGCTTGAACGCGTCGCCAAGACGCCAACATGGCGACAGGAGATCCGTGACCTGATCGACCAAGGCTGGCTGATTCAGTCACATGACGACAGCCCCGAGGAGATCCCGCCTGGCCACTACCGCCTAGCAAACCTAGAGGCATGACTGGCGAAGTTCCGCCCAGTTTGTCGTACCTCTCTGGCATAAACGTCTCTACAACAGCGTCCCTTGTTGTTGCGAGGAGAGCAGATCCACGTGGTCAGTCCCAACGATGCCCTGCATGCCGGCCCCTCCGATTGGGCGGGCAAGGACAGCCCGGTAGCCCAGGTTGTCCTGAACCAATCTGAGGCGTGCCTCAAGTCCTACGTGGCCAACACCGATCTGGTCGAGGAACACGCGAACATCGAGACGTCCGTTCGGGAGGGTGGTTATGGAACCCGGCAGCTCTTCGAGCTGATCCAGAACGGCGCCGACGAGCTTCGGTCCGCCCCGGACGGATTGATTCACGTGGTTCTGACGGCGGAAACGCTGTACTGCGCGAATCGTGGCAATCCGGTTACCCCTGAGGGAGCTCGAACCATTCTGGCCTCGCACCTATCTCATAAGCGTGGTGCAGAGATCGGGCGATTCGGCGTGGGGTTCAAGTCCGTCTTGAGCGTCTCGGACCAGCCGCAGTTTTTCAGTCGCAGCGGCTCCTTCGGATGGTCTGCGAGCCGCGCTCGTGCCCGAATCCTGGAACACATTCCCGCGTCCGGCCCCACACCGGTTCTACGCATCGCTCATCTACTTGACGCCGACCAAGAGCGTATGTCGGACGTGATACTGGACGAACTGATGTCCTGGGCCGCCACTGTGATCAAGCTTCCTCTCCGCAACGACGGCGTCGCCGACCACCTGTCCGAGCAGCTGCGGGACTTCCCGGAGGTGTTCGCGGTGTTCTCGCCGCACGCCGGACGCGTGATCCTGGAAGATCGCAGAGGCGAGCCTTACCACAAGGAGATCATCGTAGGGGGCGAAGGTATTCGCCGCTCGCTCCGGCTCATTGAGAACGGCATCGAAGCGGAGCCCCTGGAATGGTCAGTCTTCGAGAGCTACTCCCGGCTCTCCGATGAGGCGTGGGCCGATGCCGGCGAATATCGCAATCGTGTCGCAGTTCCCATCGCATGGGCTGTGCCAGACTCCGGATGGCAGCGGGAGGGCACCTTCTGGGCCTTCTTTCCGACGGAGTACAAAACTACTTTGAGTGGTGTCCTGAATGCTGCGTGGAAAACCAATGAGGACCGCCAGCACATCCTTAAAGGTAACGTCTTCAATCAGGAACTGATGAAGGAGGCCGCGCGCCTGATCGTGGCCTCCTTACCCAATCTCGCCACGTCGGAAGATCCCGCGAAGCCACTGGAGCTGATCACTGGGCGTGGTCGAGAGGCCCGTAACTGGGCTGACGATCGGCTCACCGAACTGATCCGCACGGAGGCGGCGCGCAACCGTTCGCTACCTGATCAGGAGGGGGTGTTCCAAAGCCCCAAAGACATGAGGATCCATCCGAAGACGCCGGCGACCGATGACGGGCGACGTTGGATGACTTGGGTGGAGCGGTGGGCCACCTATTCTGGTCGCCCTGTCGCATGGTGTCATCCCTCCGTCGAAAGGACGGCGACCCGTCGATCCCGTGCCGACACGCTGATCGAGGAGGCGGGGGGCAAGGCAGCCACCGTCCAGGAGTGGATGGAGGCACTGGTCTCCGACGGTTCCGCAGCCGCCTCAGCTGTTGCGTTGTCCATCGTGGCGGAGATGGCTGCAGAGAACCACCCCTACAAGCACGAGGCGCTCAGGTCTGCGGTCTTGCGCACGGCGGACGGACGACTCGTCCCCCCTCAGGAGGGGAAGGTCTTCCGACGTTCGCCAATGGACCCCTCCACTGAGGGCACCGTCTATGTCCACCCAGAGCTGGAAAACGATCCAGCCGCCTCTCGATTCCTCGACATTCTCGGTATCAGGGAGGCAGACGCCTTCGGCCGCTTTTCCGCGGCCGTCTCGGGTGGTTTCGCCCTCTATAGGGGACCCGACTGGGACCGGCTGTGGCTGCTTGCCCGGGCTACAGGCGCCGAGCGCGCCGTTGCACACTTGATCAGCCGAGGCGTGGTCGCGGATCTCAAGGTCCGTGCACGTACTGGCGTCTACAAACGAATGAGCGATTGCCTGCTCCCTGGGGCGGTCATCCCCTCTGGGAGTCCCGACGACGGGGATTTCGTGGTGGACGAGGACTTCCACCACGATGACATGGTCATGCTGCGCCAGTTGGGCATGTCCGACATCCCGAGTGCCGACGTGGATCCTTCGCCGGCTGCCTGGTTCGACGAGTACCGATCGAGCATGATCGACCTGTACTACAAGTCCATTCCTTCCGGCGATCGCAGGCCGCAGCACAGCAAGATCGTGGTCTCAGGCGCAAATCCCGCCGGTCACCTAGGGCTTCTGTTCGGCCTTACGCCCGCGGCGCGCTCTAGGTTCATCCAGAACCTTCCGACCGCTGGAATGGTCACGACCTGGTCGGTCTACGCACTTACTCGCCCCGATGACGCGGCCCTGCCCATTCAGTCACCGCTGGTATGGACCATTGCCCAGCGCGGCAGACTGGCTACCTCGATGGGCGTCCGTCGCACCTCGGACTGCGTCGGTCCTGGCTTGAGGGACCATGCTCGCGTGCTGCCGGTCGCCGACATCGACCCCGGCCTTGCACGTGCCCTTGGTCTCGCGAACACCCTTGAGGAGATCAAGGGCGCACTCTGGCTGTCTCTCCTCAACCAGGCTCTCGAGAACGAGAGGCCTGTGGAGCTCGGCATGCTTTATGCGCTGGCCAGCACTCAATTGAGCACCCCACCGAAGATCCGCTGCCAGCAGGGCGAGGAGTGGATTATTTGTCCTCCTGCGAACGCAGTCGCCACTGCGGATCAGAACCAATATCGACGTCTCATGGCAGGCGATATCGCGGCTTTGCTGGTTCCCAGATCGGACGACGTCGCCCAGCTTGTGTCCCAATGGGGAATGAAGACGTTCGATGAGGTCTACATCACCGAGCTCCGTGCGACCTACCCAGGTCGGCCGATCCCTCTCGAGGATGTGTTCCCCCAGCTGAAGTTCGAGCCTGGACGCCCGCTGCGCGGCCTGCATCTGCTGCGCTGTGAGGCCCTGGAGCAGCTTATCCGCACACCGTCGGGTCAGACATCGGAGCCTGTCGAGATCGGCCGACGCGAAGAAACGATCTACTGGCGCGACAGCGGCGATGACCTGGACCTGCTCCGGGAGCTGAACGCACTCCTCAAGCTGGGGCTCTCGGAAGAACGCTGTCGGCAGGTCCTCCAGCACCGTACGGACATCCAGCGAGACCAGCAGATCGTCAAGGTCAGGGAGCTGCCGGATCTCAGAGACAAACTCGTGGCCATGCTCAGTGTCGACGTGCTTCGGGAACGGCTACCGTACGGCCTGGTCGACGCCGTCGAGGCTGAGGAAGGTCCCGTCGACGACCGAACCATCGCGGAGCTGGCACTTGCGGTGTACGGCTCAGGCATTCTGCGGGACTTCCGTCAGGAACTGGAGGATCGCGGCTTCCCTGTACCGACACAGATGACCGGTAACCATCCGGCGAAGGCATTCGTAGCCGATCTCGGTTTTCCCGCCGAGTACGCCGGCTTCCGACAGCCTGGCCTCGACCCAGTGCTCACTGTGCAGGGCCCGGTGGATTTCCCTGCTCTGCATGAGTACCAAGAGCTGATGGTCGGCCGAATTCTGGAAACCCTCCAGAGCAAACCCTCCCAACGAGGAATGCTCAGTCTGCCCACCGGGGCGGGCAAGACCCGGGTCGCCGTCGAGGCGATAATCCGCCGAATGCGCTCGCTCCCGCCCGAGGCCGTCTCCGTCCCGGTGCTGTGGGTGGCACAGACGGATGAGCTGTGCGAGCAGGCGGTCCAGACCTGGCAGATGGTATGGCGCCACACAGGTCCCGCCCAGCAACTGACCATCAGCAGGCTGTGGACCACCAACGAGGCAGACCCTGTGGAGGAGGGCTATCACCTCGTCATCGCCACAGATGCCAAGTTGAAAAAGGTCATCGAGGCTGACGGCTACGCGTGGCTTCGCGAGGCTCAAGCTGTCATCGTTGACGAGGCCCACACCTCGATCAGTCCGCGATACACGCAGGTCTTGGCCGCTCTCGGTCTGACGCCGCATCGATCTCGATGCCCTTTGGTCGGCTTGACCGCAACACCCTTCCGGGGGACCAATACGGAAGAAACGCACCGCTTGGTGGCTCGTTACGGGAGCAACCGGCTCGACCATCACCGGGACGGCACGGATATCCTAGGGAGTGAGCCGTATGCCACCCTGCAGAAGCTCGGAGTGCTGGCCCGGGTCCGACACGAGGAACTGCCAGGCGGCAAGCTAGATCTCAGCGCACGGGAGCGAGACGCCCTCACTCAACTGCGTCGTCTGCCGGCATCGGCGGAGGAGCGACTCGGCCATGACACCATCCGTAACCGAATTCTGATCGACAAGATCCTTAGCTTGCCGGACGACTGGCCGATCCTGCTCTTCGCCACGTCCGTCAATCATGCCCAGACCATGGCGGCACTTCTTACTCGCAAGGAGGTCTCCGCCGCCACCGTATCGAGTGACACCGACCCTGGTCAGCGCCGGCATGCGATCGAGCAGTTCCGCCAGGGCAAGATCCGAGTGCTTGCCAATTACAACGTCCTGTCCCAAGGATTCGACGCCCCCGCGACGCGGGCAGTACTTGTCGCACGACCTACGTACAGCCCCAACGTCTACCAGCAGATGATCGGCCGGGGCATTCGCGGCCCTCTGAACGGCGGCAAGGAGGAGTGCCTCATCATCAATGTCGCCGACAACATCGTCCAATACGGTGAAGAGCTCGCGTTCCGCCAATTCGAATACCTGTGGAAGAGACGATGACAGACCAGGTCAAGCTGACGGCTGCGCAGCAACGTGTCGTCGAGGCGCCCGCGTCCGCTTGCCTCCTGGTGACGGCTCCTGCTGGAACGGGCAAGACGTTCTCGTTGACCCGCCGGCTGGCATTTCTCTGCGACGAAGAGGCACTTGAACCCGCCGAGCTCTTGGTCCTGAGCTTCTCTCGTGCCGCCGTCCGCGAGATCCGCAATCGCCTCATCAGTTATGGTTCCACGGTTGCGCAAGTCGACGTACGGACGTTCGACTCCTACGCGACATGGCTACTGTCTGAGGTCGCACCGGACGGTCCATGGCAACGACAAGGCTTCGATCAACGCATCCAGGCGGCCACCCGCATGATAAAGGAAGACCCGGACACCACCGAGTTGATCGGTGAAGTACGTCATCTCGTCGTCGATGAGGTGCAAGACCTTGTCGGCGATCGCGCTGAGCTGGTCAAAGCTCTCCTCAGTACCGATCTTGATGGTTTCACTCTCCTGGGCGATCCTGCGCAAGGGATTTACGGCTTCCAACTTGATGATCCACAGGAACGCCTGGCGGGCGCAGCCCGGCTCTATGACGACGTGCGCAGGCGCTTCACCGACGACCTTGTGGAGATCACGCTCGAGGGCAACTTCCGCGCCCGGGAACCGGAAGCCAGGGCTGCGCTCTCCTTCGGCACCGCCCTGGGCAAGGTCGACGCGCCCTTCGCTCAGATCCAGCGTGACCTCAGAACCGTCCTCCTGTCCGGTGATTCACTCGGCACGCTGGACCAGGCGGCCCCGGTCATGGCACGTATGACAGCACCCACGGCGCTGCTGTCTCGGGGCAACAAAGAAGTCCTCCTGGTCTCCAGGCGCCTTCATGAGCTTGGCGTAAGGCATCGCCTTCAGCGTGCCGCCCAGGACAAGGTTCTCCCTGCGTGGGTGAGTGCTCTCTTCCTCAAACTCGATTCCAAGCAACCGGCGAAGGACTCAGTCCTGACAGTTGTGCGGGAATCCGGCGCTGATCCTGAGGAGGCGTGGGGCCTCCTTCAGCGTATGGATCCGAACCGGCGTGACGAGACGCTTGATCTCACAGCCGTCCGTCGAAGGCTGTCGCGTGGAGATTTTCCCGACGAGCTCACTCAGCAGCCGTCGGAGCCACTCGCCGTCTCCACTATCCATCGGGTCAAAGGGCTCGAGTTCGAGCAGGTCATCGTCGTCGACCCGGGTGAGGCACCGGACGACGATCCGATAGAGCAGGCCGAGCGCGCCCGACTGCTGTACGTCGCGATGACACGTCCCCGTGATCTGCTGATGTACGTGAAGCCTGTCACGAAACTGTCATCAGGACAGCTCAAGCAGCTGCACGACGGACGGTGGGCCGAACTCGGCTTCAGAGCGGGACACCGCCTCGGCATGGAGATCCGCCCCGACGACGTGCACGCCGAGGACCCCGCCGGCACGGTCGGATTTCAAGACGACCCGCGAGAGATCCAGAAGTACCTGGCCACAACAGTACGGAGCGGAGACCCCGTCATACTGGCTCAGGTCCCGGGCTTCTCGTCTGAGGACGTCCCGAGATACGCCCTGGAGCATGAGGGTCGGCGCATCGGTGTGACCACCGACACCTTCGCCAAGGCGCTACGAACGCTTCTTCCAGGAAGTGATCGCAGACTGCCCTTGGGCATCAAGGAGCTTCGAGTAGACAGTGTGGAGACCGTGATCGGTCGCGAAGTCGCCGGTGTCAACGCCGGTCTTGGATGGTCGGGTGTATGGCTGCGGCCGCGGATCACAGGACTGGGCCGTTTCGATTGGGCTGGGGAGCAGGCGTGAGCTTCGACAAGCACTACGTGTTTCGCGACGAGTTAGCGGCACGGTTGGAGCGTGACCTGATCGGCCCATCGTCACCCAAGGAAGTGATCACGGACCCTCCGATCACCAAGTACGCGGCAGGCGTCCTCTTCCCTCAGTCGGAGGAGAATGTCGACGACGACCCGGACATAGAACTCGAGAACCGGCATCCGACCGATGCCCCCGACCCTGCCGTCACCATGGCCAACGTCAGATACCCGTCATCCATGGGAATGACGTTCTCAGTCGACACCACCGCAGCGGACTCGATCGTCGTCGAGGTGGAAGCGGCTCGCTATGTACCCGCTGCGGCCGAAGGCCGGCGCAGTAGGACCAGTTCGGTAGCGGAGGAAGCCTGGCAACGTGAGCCCATCTCGATAGCACCCCCAAGTATCAAGGTCTCCGTGGCCAATCAGCCAGAACCAATCCGGCTCATGAACAACTTGAGACTGTTCGTACGGGTGCGTCAGGCCAACGCGGACGGAGTAGCCGCTGTCACGCTGGCACTGATCAATACGTTCAAGGCGTCCGCAAACAGCGCCGACCGTGATGCGACCGCCTTCTTCCAACCCTGCATTACCGTAAGAGCAACGGATGGTTCGTCCCCGTTCGTAGAGCGTCCTTCGCTCGGCTCAGCAGACTCGGACGAGGAGCTCAACTCGTACCGTCTGCTCTACCGCCATGCGCCAATCTTCGCCACCGGCCACGGCTGCGCAGTGGAGTGGGAGCCCTCAGACATTGCCATCAATGACATGGCAGCCAAGCCGTCCGCTGGCTGGATCCGCACCACCTTCGTCCCTACGTACGATCTACGACTGGCTGATTCCAATCCAACGATCGACACAGAAAGCCTTGGGATGCATCGTCTAGCGACGGCATCCGACGCAGAGGTCATCTCCGCGCTACAGGGTCTGACGTCAGGATATCGGCGCTGGATCGAACACAGAATGGAACAGGCCCGGAGCATCTTTGATGACAGGCTACAGAAGACCGCTGTGGAGCATCTGGAGCGCTGCAAGGCAGTCTGCGGCCGGATGGACGCGGGGATCGAACTCCTGGCGAACTCCGTGGATCCCACCCCGATGGAAGCGTTCCGGCTGGCCAATCAGGCCATGGCCATGCAGCGTGCTCGGACGGAGTGGCTAAAGTCCTCTGAGAAAGGAACCACTTCGCCCGATGAATCCGTGGGTGTTTGGCGACCGTTCCAGATCGCCTTCATGCTCCTCTCGCTACAGGGCATAGCCGACCACAGGTCAGACGATCGCGACATCGCCGACGTGCTGTGGTTCCCCACAGGCGGTGGAAAGACCGAGGCGTACCTGGGACTGATCGCCTTCGCTACCTTCCTCAGGCGTCTCCGTGATCCGCTCAATGGAGGCGGGGTGACTGTTCTTATGCGCTATACGCTCCGCCTTCTCACGGTCCAACAGTTCGAACGCGCGGCCCTGCTGATGTGCTGCATGGAGCGACTGCGGCTGGATCGACCTGAACGCCTCGGCCCGACAGAAATCTCCATCGGCATGTGGGTCGGTCGCGGATCCACGCCCAACACCTTGGACGAGGCCAAGCGCGCGCTACGTAGGTTGGCCAAGAACGAAGAGGTCCAGGAAGAGAACCCCGTTCAAATCCGCTCATGCCCCTGGTGTGGGACCGCACTTGATCACTACAACTACAGGATCTCGGACGATCGGGTGGTCATCGCCTGCGAGACAAGCGGATGTGATTTCGCCAGCGGACTACCCGTCCATGTCGTGGACGAGAGCATCTACGCTGCCCGGCCAACATTGATCATTGCGACCTCCGACAAGTTCGCCGGCCTTCCGTGGAAGCCTGAAATCGGAAATCTCTTCAATCATTCGAGCGCCGAACCGCCGCCTGAATTGATCATTCAAGACGAGCTTCACCTCATCTCCGGCCCGTTGGGAACCCTGGCAGGCCTGTACGAAACCGCCATCGATCTGATCGGTCGCCGTCCCAAGGTTGTGGCGTCGACGGCCACGATTCGCCGCGCCGTACAACAAGGCCGCGCACTGTTCGACCGCAAGGTCGAACAGTTCCCACCGCCAGGCATTGATGCCCGCGATTCCTACTTCTCCGTCGAGGCTTCGCCCACGCGTAAGGCAAACAGACGGTACATCGGGCTTATGGCCCCCGCGACCAGCCAGACGAGCCTGATGGTGCGGGTCTACGCGGCGCTTCTTCACCATGCCCAGGCGATCGAAGGGGACGACACCGTGCGCGACGCGTACTGGACCCTTCTGGGGTACTTCAACAGCCTGCGGCTACTGGGGGGCGCGAAGCTCCAGGTACAGGACGACGTCAATGATCGACTCGATCTTCTGAGTGAGACGCTCAGCCAGAAGCGACGGGACATCGGCCGTGACATCGAACTGACAAGTCGAGAGCCGTCCAGCGCCATTCCCGGTCACCTTCAGGACATGGCCGCGCCGTACCCGGATGCACTCGGTGTAATCCTCGCCACCAACATGATCTCCGTTGGCGTGGACGTCGATCGTCTCGGCCTCATGGTGATGATGGGCCAGCCCCAGTCCACTTCTGAGTACATCCAGGCAACGAGTCGTGTAGGCCGAAAGTGGCCCGGACTCGTGGTCACCCTGTTCAACGCGGCCAGGTCCAGGGACCGATCGCACTACGAGAACTTCATCACCTATCACTCCGCGTTGTATCGGCAGGTGGAAGCCACCAGTGTCACACCGTTCTCCGCACGTGCCCGCGATCGTGGCCTGCACGCGGCCATCGTCGGCCTCGCCCGGCTCTTGATCCCCATGGCACGTCCAATGGAGGGCGCAGGGTACATTGCCGATTTCGAAGACGATCTTCGCAAGATTCGTCAACAGATCTTGGATCGGGTGGAGCGAGTGGCGGGCCAGTCCGAGCGAGAGATGACAGCTGAGCACATCGACGAGATCATCCATCAGTGGCATGAGGCTGCGGAAGCAAACCCCGGCCTGATCTACGGCACCTATCGACAGCCTGGACTGCTGGTCGACGCCGGCCGCTGGGACGAGTCGGATGATCAAATCGCGGACTCCTTCGCGACTCTGTGGAGTCTGCGGGATGTCGACGTGGAGTCCACCATCTACCTGGACAGGGGAACACGGTGAAGGGGAAGCCTATTGGGGGCGTACGCCGCGCCCAGCTGATCACCACCTACGGGGTGGGCTCCTTGATCGCAGTAGGCAGTGAGTCATTCATGGTCGCCGGACTTGATCGGTGGTCTGAGTTGGGTCCCTACGATCAGACCATCCACGAGCGTCGGCTTCAGAGAGAACTCGGCGTTCAATGCTTCCGGCTTCCCCCTGCCTCTGACAGCGACAAGTATGGCGACGTTCCCGTCATTCGGTTCCCGGAGGTTCAGTCCTGCCCGGAGTGCAACAGGCTGGCGAAGGCAAGGTTCTTCGGCGCCACTCGTAGCCCGGCCAAGTGCAAGGAATGCGATCGGGAGTTGGTTCCCTCC
This sequence comes from Nonomuraea sp. NPDC049129, assembly GCF_040648495.1. Taxonomy (NCBI): domain Bacteria; kingdom Bacillati; phylum Actinomycetota; class Actinomycetes; order Streptosporangiales; family Streptosporangiaceae; genus Nonomuraea; species Nonomuraea sp. NPDC049129. Next base: position 216,712 of record NZ_JBEZDU010000011.1, read on the forward strand.
AGGTTCGTCGTCTGCTGTGCCGCTGGCCACATCGACGACTTTCCCTATTTCCGCTGGCTGCATAAGGGCGCCACCACTGCGGGTGGGGAGAGCCGCGATCATGACCTGAAGCTCAAGGCGACGGGTCGCAGCGCGTCGCTCGGCGATATTGAGATCTCCTGCAGCTGCGGAGTTCGTCCTGTGACGATGGAAGGGGCTCTCCGTAAGGGCGCGCTGAAGGGCATAGCTTCATGCGCGGGAAGGCGTCCCTGGCTGGGCGACGTGTCCGAGGAGGACTGTGAGGAGCTCCCACGTGCGATGCAGCGTGGTGCATCCGGAGTCTGGTTCTCCGATGTGCGATCCGCTCTCTCCATCCCCCCGTGGTCGGAAGGCGTTCAGAAGCTCGTCGAACGCAATTGGAAGTCCCTGCGGAAGGCTCCCGACCTCCGCGAGCGTCTCGAAGAATTGGACCTCACGAACCATCGCTTGTACAGCATGGAGGAGATCATTCAGGCGGTTGAGCGGCGGCGTCAGGACGAAGCTGGCCTCTCAGACGGCTCCGAGCCGGCGCTGAAGCTGGAGGAGTATCAGGCTCTGACCAGGACGACTGAGGAGAAGCCCGGAAAGCAGGACTTCGTCTGCGTACCGTGGCTCGACGACAAGGTCGCGACGGAACATGGCATCAGCCAGGTGATGCGGGTCAAGCGGTTACGCGAGGTTCGCGTTCTCAAGGGCTTCAGTCGCCTCGCGGCGCCGAGCGCGGACAACCCGAACGGCCGAGCGGCGCTCTACACCGCCGAGAACCGCCCTGACTGGCTCCCGGCAATCGAGGTCATCGGCGAAGGAGTGTTCCTGCGTCTGGACACCACTCGACTGATCGCTTGGGAGTCACGAGCTGAGGTTGGAGCACGGGTCGCTCCGATCGACTCTGCATACCGAGGGCGGTTCGCTCGATTCGGCCTGACTCCAGACAGGGAGATCACACCGCGTCTGGTCATGATCCACACGTTGGCTCATTCGATCATCAATGAATGGAGTCTCGACTCCGGCTATCCCGCCGCGTCTCTACGCGAACGTCTCTACGTGTCGGACAAGATGTCCGGCGTCCTGATCTACACCGCCACCAGTGACTCAGCCGGAAGCCTCGGCGGCATCGTGGCACAAGTCGAATCCGGAAACCTTGCTACTTCCATCCATACAGCCCTGGAGAGAGTGTCCTGGTGCTCCTCTGACCCTCTATGTATTGAATCGGATACAAGTGGCACAGATAACCTAAACCGTGCCGCCTGCCATTCATGCGCGCTACTACCAGAGACCAGTTGCGAGGAGTTCAACACCCTTCTTGATCGCGCTCTTCTGTTCGGCACGCAAGAAACTCCGAACCTAGGCTTCTTCTCAAGAGCCTAGTACACACCAGTCGGAGCCCGAGTGCCGCCTAGAAAAGGGTCGAAGTGGATGGGGCTGCTCGTTCCACCTTTAGCTCTCCACGCTTTGTGGAGCGTCCTCGCGTGCGAATTCTCTTCTGTCGATCCGCGGAACTTTCCTCTCCCCTCTCCGCGGCAGCAAGGAGCCCATATCCCTCCTCGGCTCTAGATGTGACCAGCCTGCGAAGCATCTCCACCGTCGTACCGACTGTACCCACCAGGCCTTCCTTGACCAGCTCAAGGAACTGAGTATTTGCGAGATATCGACTAACGTTTCCATACCCGAGGACGCGTCCATCCTGGGGGCCGCGACTGGAGCGGTCTTGAAGAAGAATACGTACGTATGAGACCGGCAAATACATGCCCGGCGCCGGTCCCTGATCAAGGGGGTCATCATTATCCTGCCAAAGTGCGAGCTTGAGGAAGCATGGGTCATTACCTAAGCGCCAGTCCCGCGGCTCTCTAGGGCCTCGACTCAGTTCGGCAACGCTCTCAAGTCTGGCGAGCTGACTCTCCAGTTGCTCATCCACGTAGATGGACTTCGTGCGCAGATGGAGCCTCTTGTACTGGACAAGTATGAAGCTGTGCGTGGGCTCGTGGTAATAGATAAGATCTGTCCCTAACCGCCCTTCTACAGGAGTGGCGTTTACGTTGGCGATCTCCAGACGACGTTGCCCGTCAACGAGAACATGGATATCGCATCTCCTCCGCCCCCCTCCCCAACCATCGAAGATTCGAGCATCATGCTCGATCATGCTTTGTTCGGTAGGCTCGGGAATTAGACCCGCAAGATACGGCGCATTTGCTACATCAGGCCTCTGCCACGCACTCAGGGCCGAGGTCGGAAATCCCGCTAGGCGTATCGCTAGACGTGCAGCATCGCGCTCCTCCCGCCATAGCTCGTCTTGCCGGCTGCTCTCAAGCCGATCTGCGTTAGCAACTTTTTCAAGCCATCCAACAAGCTTTTCTATATTCGGATCCAGCGAACGCAATGCGTGCACTACCGCGGAGCTTATTCGTTCATCCAATGGTACAGTAAGTGCCCTTAGCGCACTGTGCAGACGAGGAGTGAACCTGCCTCCGACCGATTTCATCAGCACATGCAGTGGGACGGACTTAGGCATCTGCCGAATCACGTCTACCTTGACCCGGCAACCTAGGCTCGCCGCCTTCTTTCCGTGAGGCTGCATAACCACACCCAGCCATTCGAGCTTTATCTCTTCTTTGCCGTTTATGCCTTCGCGGACAAATATGAGCGCCAGTTGTGGTTGCTTAATCGGCGGATCAAGGGATCCAGGTACAACACGGGTGAAGTACTGATTGATGGTCAGCTTGTCATGGATCTCATCGCGTTCTTCTGCTGCAAGAGTGAAGACGTATACCATATGTCGATCTTAGGTCGTTTTCGAGGAGATCGTTGCCGCCATCAGCAACCATGTGCAACTGTTATGAATGAGCCGCGCCTGCCCACGCCCGCAACACTCGCTCACTGGCGGGCAACTTCGCCGACGAAGGGTTCACGCCGGTTGTCGGCAATTTCGTCCCGACCGTGAGGCGCTCGACTTCATAGCCCGGCGGTCGCGTTCGGTGATATTCGGCGTGCTCGCGCCGCCACTGGCCGTGTTGCGCCACCGTACGTCACTCGCCGCCCCGATGTGCCTGTCCATTACGACTACAGCGAGCTGGAGCGGTCGGTGCGCTAGCAGCCGAACCGCGTCGGCTGGGGTCTGGACACCGCAGATCTGACTCCCGTCTATCTACCCCCTGTCCAAACGAAATCGATGAGATCGTTTAATCTGACACCGCCCTGAGTGACGGATCCGCCTCGGCTTCCACCACTTCAACAAAGAACCGGACGTCTACTTCAACGAAGAGCCGGACGTCGTCGCGACCGTGCGAGTCCTGCGTGGAGTCGGTTAGGACACCACTTGGCGGCCGCGCTGCCAGACGGCATAGATGGGGAGGACACCTGGTCGATAAGCCAGATGAACGTGGGAGGGAGCGTAGAGCAGCATCAGGTCGGCATTCGGAAGACGATAACGCGCTATGAGACTCCTGCTTGTTGGTGCACCCACTCCGCGCACGGCTCTTCAGTGTCCAACTCGACCAGCCCTACGTACATCTGGGCCTTCATCCCGGAGCCACGGCGACATTCAGGTGCTTGGAGTCCCTCGTCTGTGGGCATCAGGACTGCTCAGGTCAGCTCTCACGGGGCGCTACGAAGGTTCCGCGGCCCTGGATCGCGATGACGAAGCCCTCTTCTCGCAGGATGGCGATGGCCTTTCTGACGGTGTCGCGACCCACTTCGTGCTCGTGCATCAACCTCTGCTCGGTCGGGATCGGCCGGTTGGGCGGGAGTGTGCCGTCCGCGATCTTTGTCCGCAGCAGGTCGGCGAGCTGGCGATAGAGCGGTACCGGCCCCTCATGGTCGATCGTCATGAACATAGACCGTAAATGTCCGCATCCGTGGCCCATCACTCGCCCACATTCGCCATCAGGGGCAGACGTTTGCAGACGTTTGCTTTAGCCTGAGCACGCAAGACCTTCAAGGGAGTCGGGCCCGTCCTCGCGACCCAAACGCCAAGACGGGCCCTTGATCGGACACGGGAGGTCCGACCCATGGGTAACCCAATCACAGACCTACGATTCGGGTCCTGCCTGACAGCCGAGATCCAAGCCGTACTCGAGAAGCACGGCTACCGGCTGCCTCCAGGCGGCGATCACATCCGCGATCTTGTCATGGCTCGCGTCGACGTTGCGCTCAAGCACCTCGTCGAGATCTTCGAGGGGCGGACTTGGTGATATGGCGGGATGAGATTCCCGACTTCCATGGTCCGCACGTCGCATCGCCTCAGCCGGGCCATACCAAGCTGACCTGGTACGAACCGACCCAGCGGGCTCAGCGTATCCGCGTGCTCTCACATACCTGCGAGTGCCGCCGAATGACGTACGAATTGTGCGCCGCCGCCGGCCAGGGCTTCGTCCGCCGTACGGACTGGGAGAAGGGCACAGTCCGCGAAACCGCGTGGACGTTGACCGCAGCCGCCAAACGTACCTTCGATCAGATTCTCCAAGGCGAGGCCCGGTGAGAGCGGCGCGGCGGACGCCTCCCTGGGCTCGTCTGCCGCGTCTGCCTCAACGAAGTGCGAATCCTTGATCGGGGCCAATCCCGGAATTCGTGCTCGGGGGTGCAGTCCGGCTCCCGGGCTCTGAGATCGAGTCCCGCCCCTCTGGTAAGTGTGCACGGCACCGCTGACCCGTCTGCGCCAAAACAAGGGTCCCGTTCCACCTGGGCTCTCGCCCGCATGGTGCTGCACGCCGAAGGACCGAAGGAGCCACAAGAGATGGAGACCTTCACGGTGACCATCGCGAGTATCGAGCGATTCGACGGAGAGGCGCCCTACACCTGGGTTGTGGAGGCATACGACTTGATGAGCGCCATTAACAAGGCCCTGGCCTACCACGCCCATTCGCAAGAGCAGCGATTGTGTGACCTGGAAATCGATCCTCTGCACACGTTCGAGGGCCTTCCTCCTGAGAACTGCGGATATCACTGGAACGACCTGCGACCTGCTGCCCTGGGAGAGGACGGATCCGATTGACGAGACTGAGTACGCGATCAGGCCATTGCCGCAAGGGTGAGGATGACCATGGAGTCCGGCGTGACCGGTAGCAGCGGCCATTCGCGCCTGAGGTTCGTGAGTGCAGGCCGATGAGAATGCTGCGCGGTATGTGATCACCAAGGACTCGTCTCATGGGATCATGAGGCGGTGAAATCGAAGCCGTGGAAGGACAGATTGATGGTCACTGTCCTCATGCTGTCGATTTTCGCCATCCTTGGCCTGGCGGTGCTCCTGTGCATGTTCCTCGTCGGCATCAGCCTCCGCAATTTCGAGTGATCAAGGACATGGCATCGGCGCAAACCTGCCGTGTCCAGCCGAAGAGGATGTCCTGGGGCGCTCACCCGATCGGCCGATCGATGGGCACGGGATGAACAGGCTTGGCGCCGGACCGCCCGGGCTCAAGCCCGGATCTATTGAGACGTCAACCGTGCAGGCCCCGGAATAGGTGGCCAGCAGACCGAACTCGCGACCGGCGTACAGCACGCTTGTCTATGTGGCCGACCCAGAGATGGAGCTGCACGTCGTCGCGACCCTGCGAGTCCCGCGTGGAGTAGGTCAGGACACCGCTTGGCGACCGCGCAGCCAGACCGCGGAGATGAGCGGCACGCCGGGTCGATACGCCAGGTGGACGTGGGAGGGAGCGTCCAGCAGCGTCAGGTCGGCGCGCGCGCCCACGACTATCCGCCCCACGTCGTCACGCCGCAGCGCCCGCGCGCCACCCAGTGTCGCCGCCCCCACCGCCTCGTCAGGAGTCATGCCCATCTCCCGAACCGCCAGGGCGATACAGAACGGCATGCTGGTGGTGAAGCTGGAGCCGGGGTTGCAGTCGGTAGACAGTGCCACCGTCACGCCCGCGTCCAGGAGGCGGCGGGCGTCCGGGTACGGGGCTCTGGTGGAGAACTCGGCCCCGGGCAGCAGGGTCGCGACCGTGATCCCGGAGGCCAGGGCGTCCACATCCGCGTCGGTGAGGTGGGTGCAGTGGTCGGCGGAGGCGGCGTTCAGCTCGACGGCGAGTTGGACGCCTGGTCCATGGGTGAGCTGGTTGGCATGGATCCTGGGCACGAGGCCGCGCTTGATGCCGCTCTCCAGTACGGCCCGCGCCTGGTCGCCGTCGAACGCCCCTCGCTCGCAGAAGACGTCCACCCATCGAGCATGGGGAGCGCAGGCGTCCAGCATTGGCCCGGTCACCAGCTCCACGTACGCGTCGGGGTCTTGGTCGGCCGGTACGACGTGTGCGCCAAGGTAGGTCACCTCGTCTGTGTGCTCACCGGCGATGCGCAGCAGGCGTGCCTCGTCCTCGACGGTGAGGCCGTAGCCTGATTTGCACTCGATGACCGTAGTGCCCTGCCGCCGTGCCTCGCCCATCAGGCGGGCCACCCCCGCCGACAGCTCCTCGTCGCTCGCCGCGCGGGTGGCTGCCACCGTCGTACGGATGCCGCCCGCTGTGTACGGCAGGCCGCGCATCCGCGCGTCGAACTCGGCCGTCCGGTCCCCCGCGAAGACCAGGTGGGCATGGGAGTCGACGAAACCAGGGAGCAGGGCCCGGCCAGCGGCGTCGTACATTCGATCCGCCGCCGGGGCCAGTGAAGCCGGCCCCACCCAGGCGATCTCCTCGCCGGAGACGACGACGGCGGCGTCCGTAACGAGCCCGAGCGGACCCTCACCCAGCTGGGGGGCGTTGGTGACCAGTATGGAGATCCCGGTGATCAGGAGGCTCTCCATCGTGCTGCCAACCGCCTGAGTCGTGCCGCCAACCGCGCGAGAACCCGCCACAACGCGCCCGCTCGGGCCGCCAAGCGCGCGAGAGCCCGCCGCTCCGTGCCCGCTCATGCCGCCACCCGCGCGAGAGCCTGCCGCAGCGCGCCCGCGACGTCGGGAACGAGCTGGTGGACGCCGCGCCGTACGATCACTCGGCCGCCCCTGACGACGTCGCTGACGTCGGCGGAGGTGGCCGCGAAGACGGCGGTCTCCACACCGTGCGGGGGCCCTGCGGCCCGGACGAAGTCAAGAGACGCAGTCCGGACGGAGCCGAGGGACGACGCGGTCCGGACCGAGTCGAGGGAGATCGTGACGAGGTCGGCGAGCGCGCCCACCTCCAACCTGCCCGCTTCCGGCCAGCCCAGGGACGGGTGGCCGTCGGCGGTGGCGGCCCGCAGGAGCGCGTCCGCTGTCCAGTGGCCGCGGCGACGAGTGCGCAGCCGCTCGTTCAGCTCCATGGCCCGAGCCTCCTCGAACAGATCGATGACGGCCTGGCTGTCGCTGCCGAGCGACAACGGCGATCCCGCGGCCTGCACCTCGCGAGCGGGTCCAATGCCGTCCGCAAGATCGCGTTCGGTCGTGGGGCACATGCACACTGTGGTCGTGGAGCCGCCGAGCAGCGCGATGTCCTGCGCGGTCAGGTGGGTGGCGTGCACGGCGGTGGTACGCGGCCCGAGCAGCCCGTGGTCGGCGAGCAGGCGCGTAGGCGTGACGCCGTACGCCGCCAGGCAGCCCTCATTCTCAGCGGGCTGCTCGGACACGTGCGCGTGGATCGGGGCGTGCCGCTGCTCCGCCCAGGCACCGACCACCTCGAGCTGGTCGGCGGGAACGGCTCGGACCGAGTGGACGGCCGCGCCGACGCGGGCGTGATCGCGCTCTTTCAACCCGCTGACCCGCTCGGCCCACGCCTCCCCTGAACCGTCGCTGAATCTGAGCTGGGTCTCGTCCGGTGGAGCGCCGAACCCCGATGAGAGGTAGCAGGTGTCGAGCAATGTGATCCGGATGCCGGCCTGGGCGGCCGCCTCTATGAGCGCCTCTCCCATCGCGTTCGGGTCGTCGTAGGCGACACCTCCGGGAGCGTGGTGAAGGTAGTGGAACTCGCCGACGCAGGTGATCCCCGCGAGGGCCATCTCGGCGTAGACCGCCCGTGCCAGCTCCAGGTACTCGTCGGGGGTGAGGCGCACCGCGACCCGGTACATAGTCTCGCGCCAGGTCCAGAAGGTACCGCCGCCGAGCTGCGTGGCCCCGCGCAACGCCCGATGGAAGGCGTGCGAATGGGCGTTGGCCAGCCCGGGGATAACCAGGCCGTCCAGGACGACGGCGTCGCCGGGAGGAGCGCTGCCCGCTTGAAGGGAGACGATACGACCCGCCGAAACGTCGATGAGGACGCCCGACTCCAACGCGCCGGACTCCAAGGACCCCAACGCGCCCGTCCACGCGTACCTCGCCCAGAATCGGCCGTTCACAGCAGATCCTCCAGGACAGCGACCAAAGCGGCCACGCCCGCGAGGCAGTCGGCCTCCTCGGCGTGTTCCTCGGGAGAGTGCGAAACGCCGGTCGGGTTCCGTACGAACAGCATGGCCGTGGGGATGGCCGAAGCGAGAATGCCCGCATCATGCCCCGCACCGGTCGGCAGGACGGGAACCCCACCGAGCCGAGCGGCTAGCCGGTCCCTCAGCGGCCCGTCGAATTCGACCACCGGGGTGAACGACTCGCGAGTGACCTCCGCCCCCGACTCGTGAATGATCTCTTTCACCAGCGTGTCGAGGGTGGCGGAGTCGGCGGCACGCGAGTCCAGCCAGGCGGTCACCCGGGAGGCGATGGCGTTGGTGCCGTTGGGCTCGACGGAGATCTTCCCGAAGGTGGCGAGCGCCCCGGCGAGCCTGGCTTGCTCGCGGGCGTTCAGGACCGTGGCGGCGTAGGCCAGCATCGGGTCGCGGCGGTCCTCCAGGCGGGTGGTGCCCGCGTGGTTGGCCTCTCCATGGAAGTCGAAGCGCCAGCGGCCGTGCGGCCAGATCGCCGACGCGACGCCGACCGGCGCGTCGCCCAGGTTCCTGCCTTGCTCGACATGGAGTTCGACGTACGCGGCGATGCGCGCGAGCCGCTCGTCATCGCGGCCGATCATGGCGGGGTCGTGCCCCCCGCGCTCCATCGCGTCGCCGAGCAGGACGCCATCCTGGTCTCTGAGAGCCCGAGCGTGATCCGGGTCCAGAACCCCCGCCATCAACCGGGACCCGACGCAGGCCACACCGAACCTGGCACCCTCCTCGTCACCGAAGTTGACGATCGCGAACGGGCGCCCACCCGCAGCGCCCCGATCCTGGAGAACGCCCTGGTCCCGGAGCGCGTCCAGGGCCGCGAACGCCGACACAACGCCAAGCGGCCCGTCGTACGCTCCCCCATCAGGCACCGAGTCCAGATGGGAGCCAGTAACGATGGCGTCCCCCGCCGAGGGGTCCCCGTACCAGGCCCACTGGTTGCCGTTCCTGTCGACCTCGTACGTCAAACCCCTCTTGAGAGCCTGCTCCCTGAACCAGGCCCGGCACTCGCCGTCGGCCGCAGTCCAGGCATGGCGGCGATATCCGCCGGTCGCGTCATATCGCCCGACGGGCAGGAGCTCACGCCACATCCCCCGAAAATTTTCCTCGACCTGATCGATCACGCCGAGTCGCCCTCACGCATCGGGATCCGCACGCCGCGCTCCTGGGCGACCTCGGTGGCCCGGTCGTAGCCGGCGTCGACGTGCCGAATAACGCCCATACCCGGATCGTTGGTGAGCACCCGACGGATCTTCTCCCCAGCCAGAGCGGTGCCGTCGGCGACCGTGACCTGCCCGGCGTGAATGGACCGGCCGATGCCAACGCCCCCACCGTGGTGGATGGACACCCATGACGCACCGGAGGCCACGTTCACCATGGCGTTCAGCAGCGGCCAGTCGGCGATGGCGTCGGAGCCGTCGAGCATGGCCTCGGTCTCCCGGTACGGCGAGGCGACGCTGCCGCAGTCGAGGTGGTCCCGGCCGATGGCCAGCGGAGCGGAGATCTCGCCACGGGCCACCATGTCGTTGAACCGGTCACCGGCCTTGTCCCGCTCGCCGTAGCCGAGCCAGCAGATGCGCGCGGGCAGGCCCTGGAAGTGGACCCGCTCCCCCGCCAGCCGGATCCACCGGGCCAGCGACTCGTTCTCCGGGAACAGGTCCAGGATCGCCTGGTCCGTCTTGGCGATGTCCCGGGCGTCGCCCGACAGCGCCGCCCAGCGGAACGGGCCCTTGCCCTCGGAGAACAGCGGCCGGATGTAGGCGGGGACGAAGCCGGGGAAGTCGAAAGCACGAGCGTACCCGGCCAGCTGGGCCTCGCCCCGAATCGAGTTGCCGTAGTCGAACACCTCGGCCCCGGCGTCCTGGAAGCCGACCATCGCCTCCACGTGCCGGGCCATCGAGTGTCGGGCGCGCTCAGTGAACCCGGAAGGGTCCTTGTCCGCCTCGGCGGCCATGTCCTCGAACGCCACCCCGATCGGGAGGTACATCAGCGGGTCGTGAGCCGACGTCTGGTCCGTGACGATGTCGATCTCCGCACCACGCGCGAGCAGGTCCGGTACGGCCTCCGCCGCGTTGGCGACCACGCCGATGGACAGCGGCCGGCGCGCGTCCCGCGCTTCGTAGGCCAGTCGCAGCGCCTCGTCCAGCGACGAAGCCTTGACATCCAGGTAGCGATGCTCGATGCGCCGGTCCACGGAGCGCGGGTCGCAGTCGACGCAGATGGCGACCCCGCCGTTCATGGTGACGGCCAGCGGCTGGGCGCCGCCCATGCCGCCCAGCCCGGCGGTCAGGGTGATGGTCCCGGCCAGCGTGCCGCCGAACTTCTTGGCCGCCACGGCCGAGAACGTCTCGTAGGTGCCCTGGAGGATGCCCTGGGTGCCGATGTAGATCCAGGAGCCGGCCGTCATCTGCCCGTACATGGTCAGGCCGAGCTGCTCCAGCCGCCGGAACTCCGGCCACGTGGCCCAGTCGCCGACCAGGTTGGAGTTGGCGATGAGGACCCGCGGCGCCCATTCGTGCGTGGCCATCACGCCCACCGGGCGGCCCGACTGCACGAGCAGCGTCTCGTCGGCCTTCAACGTGCCGAGTGTGCGGACGATCGCGTCGTAGGAGCGCCAGTCACGGGCCGCCTTGCCGGTGCCGCCGTACACGACGAGCTTGTCGGGATGCTCGGCGACCTCGGGGTCGAGGTTATTCATGAGCATCCGCAGGGCAGCCTCCTGCTGCCACCCTTGGGTGTTGAGCGTCGTGCCACGCGGAGCCCGAACCGGGCGCGGACCGCTGATCTGGTCCATGTTCCTGACCTCCCCCTCTGAGCATCTATTCATTCATATCTATCTAGAATGAATAGATTCAGTCAATAGCTAATCCGTGAACAAGCCGCGCGATGCCGCCGATTGCTCGAACGCCTCCAGGCGGGCCTGCGCGCCCGGGATCTCGTCGACCATGGTCTCCAGCAGGACCCGGCCGAGCATCATGGGCGCGCAGGCCGTGTCGAAGACCAGTTCCGTGCCGACCGGCACGGGCAGCAGCACGTCGGCGAGGTCGGCCGAGGGCGCGAAGGCGTTGTCGGCGATGGTCACCACGCTCAGCCCCACCTTCTTGGCCGCCGACAGGGCCTCCGTCAGCTCGGCGGGGTGGCGGGGCAGGGCGAAGCAGAGCAGGGCGCTCGCCCCGGCGTCGGCCGCCTGCTCGATGCGGTCGGCGAGCATGGAACCGCCCTCGTTGAGCAGGCGTACGTCGGAGTGGACCTTGGCGGCGAAGTAGGCCCAGCCCGCGGCTTGCGCCGCGGCCGCGCGCAGGCCGAGCACGAGCAGCGGCCGGGAGGGTGCCAGCAGCCGGGCGGCCTTGACGATCGCCGTCATGTCCGAGAGCGAGTCGGCCAGATGCTGAAGGTTGGCGATCTCGGTGCGTACCGCCCGCTGGGTCTCGCTCAGGGGCACGCCTTCGCCCGTCTCGCCCCGGCCCGCCGAGTCGGGCAGGCCGAGCTCGCGGATCTGCTTGCGCAGCGCGGGGTAGCCGTCGTACCCGAGGGTCATCGCGAACCGGGTCACCGACGGCTGGCTCACCCCCGCGAGCTCGGCGATCTCCACGCTGGACAGGAAGGCCGCCTGCCCGGCGTGCTGTACCAGGCAGTGCGCGATCCGCCGCTGGGCGGGGGTCAGCCGATGCCCCTCGAACAGCCGCAGCAAGCGGGCCTCCGGCGCGACATCGTCGGTGTTCATGGCTCTCCAGGGGTCTACAGATCGGCAAGTGCGTCGAGAAGACCGGCAGCCGCCGAGACGTCCGCCGTGAGCGGCCGGTCCTCCATCGATAGGTCAAGATTGTCGTCCACCAGCGCGTACGCGCGACCTACCGGCAAGGACCGGTCCTCCCAGGTCGCCTGCTTCACGCCGTCCGGGTCGAGCTGACGCAGAGCGCGGACGGCGGCGACGAGCTCGCAGCCGAGCACCAGCCGGTACGTCTCGACGGCCCGCAGGACCTGGCGGGCGGCCTGCGAGGCGAAGCTCGTGGCCTCCTCCACGCTCCGCGACAGTACGGCATGACCGGACGAGGCCGGAGCCGCCGCGTTCCGCAGCTCGGCGAGGGCGGCGTTCGCGCTGTATTCGAGGATGAGCACCCCGGAGCCGGCCGACGCCCCACCGGCGAGGAACGGCCGCAGCCCCGTGATGCCCGGCTCGTTCAGGGCCGCCAGCCGCGCCGCGGACAGCCGCGCCGTCGGCAGGAGCGCGAGAGACAGCTGGTCCAGCGCGAGCGCCACGTGAGCCGAGAAGAAACCCCCGTGATGGTACGAGGCCGGCCCGCCGTCCGGGCCTTCCGCGCTGATCAGGGGGTTCTCCGCGCCCGCGTTGAGCTCGATGGCCAGCACCCGCTCCAGCGCGTCGGAGGCTTCCAGGGCCGGCCCGTGGATCTGCGGAAAGCAGCGGAAGGCGTACGGGTCCTGGATGCGGCCGGTCGGTGGCGCGGGCCGATCCGGCGCGCCGACGAGCCGGCGGACCTCGGCGGCGACCCGGATGTTGCCCGGATGCGGGCGCGCGGCGTGCACCGGCTCGGCGAAAGCCTCCAGCGAGCCGTCGACGGCCAGCAGGGAGAGCGCGGCCACCACATGGGCGGCTCTGAGCAGGCGGTCCAGGCTGTGGCGGGCCAGGGCCGCCTGTCCCAGGGTGAGGGCGTTGCTGCTGATCAGGGCCAGTGCGTCGCCGGTTTCGAGGCTGATCGGAGGTGGCGGGGTGGGACCGCCGTGCCAGGGGTGCTCTCCGGCGAGGGCCAATCCGAGCTGGGACAGCGCGGCCAGATCACCGGTGCCGACCGCGCCGTACTCGTTCACCGGCGGGTGCACTCCGGCCTTGAGCGCCACGGCGAGCCCGCGGACCACCTCGGGACGGAGACCGGCGTTTCCCACCAGGAGCTGGTTGAGCCGGACGATCATCATCGCCCGAACCTGCCTCGCTGGCAGCAGTGCCCCTATCCCGCCCGCGTGGCTGCGCAGCAGGCGCAGGCCGTGCAGGTCGAAGTCGGCGGGATCGACATCCAGGGTGCGGTTGGCGCCGACGCCGGTACTGCGCCCGTAGACGCGCCCGGTGGCGACGAGGTCGCCCGCCCTGCGCCACGACCGTTCGACCTTGTCGTAGGCGGCCAGAGGCACCTCCACGCAGGCCACGCCGTCGGAGAGCAGCGCGACCGTCTCACTGTCGAGACCATGTCCGTCGAGCTCGATCTGTGGGACGGCCACGCCTACGATTCGAGACGCCACGGCGTTCAACTCCCTTTCACCTGCACAAAACCGACTATTGACACATCTTCATTCGTGCATGAGTCTGCATGAATACATGCAGACCGGCAAGGGTGGTGCCCATGATCCGATTCGAGTCAGTGACAAAGAGGTTCGCCAACGGCACGACAGCCGTGGACGACCTCTCCGTGGAGTTCCTCGAAGGAGGCATCACGGTGCTCGTCGGCTCCTCCGGCTGCGGCAAGACCACCACGCTCCGGATGATCAACCGGCTGGTCGATCCCACCTCTGGCACGGTCAGCCTGGGCGGGCGCGACGTACGGGAGCTGCCCGCGGCTCAGTTGCGGCGCGGCATCGGGTACGTCATCCAGCAGGCGGGCCTGTTTCCGCACCGTACGGTCCTGGACAACATCGCCACCGTGCCGACGCTGCTCGGCTGGGGCCGGCGCAAGGCCCGCGCCAGGGCCGCCGAGCTGCTTGAGGTCGTCGGCCTGGCCGCCGAGTCCGGCAAACGCTATCCCCATCAGCTCTCCGGCGGCCAGCAACAGCGCGTGGGCGTCGCCCGCGCGCTGGCCGCCGACCCGCCCGTCCTGCTCATGGACGAGCCGTTCGGGGCGGTCGACCCGGTGGTCCGTACCCTGCTCCAGGACGAACTGATCCGGCTGCAGGCCGAACTACGCAAGACCATCGTCTTCGTCACCCACGACATCGACGAAGCCGTCCGGCTCGGCGACCGCATCGCGATCTTCCGCACCGGCGGGCACATGGTCCAGATCGCCCCACCCGCCGAACTGCTCGCCCGGCCGGCCGACGACTTCGTCGCCGGATTCCTCGGCGCGGAACGCGGGCTGAAGCTGCTGTCTCTCATCTCCTTGCAGGATGTGCCGTACGAGCCGATCGCCGCGGTACGTACCACCGACACGGCCGCGCAGGCGCGCGCGGAGGCGACGGGGCGCTGGCTGCTCGCGGTCTCCCCCGACGGCAAGCCCGCGGGCTGGCTGGACGTCCACGCGCTCGACGGGTCCGATTCGATCGGGCAGGCGACCCTCACCCCGGTACGCGGCCTGACCGATTCCGACTCGCTGCTCTCGGCGCTCAACGAGACCGTCTCCTCTCCCACCGGGATGGCGGTACGGGTGGACGCGGCGGGCGTGCTGGTCGGGGCTTCCCGAGACGACGTCGTGCACGCCCATCAGCGGAGCCTCGCATGACCATCGAATGGGGCTGGCTCACCACACACACCGACGACCTGCTGACGCTCACGCTGGACCACCTGGCAACGGCGGTCCCCGCCGTACTGCTCGGCCTGCTGATCGCGCTGCCGCTCGCCGTGGTCGCTCACCGGGTCCGTCCGCTCCGCGGGCTGCTGCTCGGCATCTCCAACATCATGTTCACGGTGCCGTCGCTGGCGCTGTTCGTCCTGCTGCTGCCGATCACGGGACTGACCAGGACGACCGCGATCGCCGGGCTGACCGTCTACACCCTGGTCGTCCTGCTCCGCAACACCGTCGAAGGGCTCGACAGCGTGCCCGCCAAGGTCCGGGAGGCCTCCCTGGCCATGGGCAGGGGCAGTCTGGGCACGCTGGTGAAAGTCGAGTTCCCGCTCGCCCTACCGGTGATCATGGCCGGGGTCAGGGTGGCCAGCGTCATGACCATCTCCCTGGTCAGCGTGGCCAGCTACATCGGGTACGGCGGCATCGGCCAGCTGTTCACCGATGGCTTCCAGCGCAGTTTCCCCACCCCCGTACTCGCCGGAGTGGTCCTCACGCTGCTGCTCGCGCTGGCCGCCGACGCGGTGCTCGTCGTTGTGCAATGGCTCTGCACCCCCTGGATCCGCAAGGGAGCGCGCGCATGATGGATCTCCTCGCCCAGCTGACCGCCTGGCTGACCTCCGCCGGCCAGTGGGCCGGTCCGGAGGGCATCGCCCAGCGGCTGTTCGAGCACGTGGAGTACTCCCTGCTCTCCACTCTCGTCGCCGCGCTGATCGCCCTGCCCATCGGGTTGTTCATCGGCCACACCGGGCGGGGCGCGTTCCTCGCCATCAACCTGTCGGGCTTCGGTCGTGCCCTCCCGACCGTGGGCATCGTCACCCTGGTCTTCCTGGTCAGCGGCCTGAGCATGACCCCCGTGTACATCTCCCTGGTCGCACTGGCCATCCCGGCGATCGTGACCAACACTTACGCGGGCATGGCCGCGGTCGAGGCGGACACCAAAGACGCCGCCCGCGGCATGGGGATGACCGGGCTTCAGTCCTTGTGGCGGGTGGAGATCCCCCTCGCCGCTCCGCTGATCATGACAGGGCTGCGGCTGGCGACCGTACAGGTCATCGCGACCGCGACCATCGCGGCCTATGTCAGCTTCGGCGGTCTCGGCCGGTACATCTTCGACGGACTCGCCCAGCGCGACCTCACCCAGGTCCTGGGCGGCGCCGTCCTCGTCGCGGTCCTCGCCGTGGCCGTGGACCTCATCCTCGCCGGAATCCACCGCGTCCTCTTCCGCCACCGCCTTACTTGATGGAGCCTTCTTCATGAATCGCCGGAACTTCGTCGCGGGCGCGCTCGCGCTCGCCGTACTCCCCGTGCTCGCCGCCTGCGGCGGAGGCACGACCAGCCTGAACACGCCGCCGCCCGCCGCGGCGTCTGGGGACTCCACGGTCGTGATCGGTACGGCCAACTTCTCCGAGAACCAGATCCTCGGCTACCTCTACGCCGACGTCCTCGAAGCCGCGGGCGTGAAGACGACGGTCAAGCCCAACCTCGGCTCGCGGGAGATCGTCGTGCCCGCGCTGCAGAACGGCGACATCGACCTGCTGCCCGAATACCAGGGCAACCTCCTGCTGCACTTCGACCCCAAGGCCACCGCGAGCGACTCCGACGCCCTGCAGCAGGCGCTCACCGCCAAGCTGCCGAAGGGACTGACGGTCCTGCCGCCCGCGGCCGCCGAGGACGCGGACGTCTTCACCGTCACCAAGGAGACCGCGGCCAAGTACGGCCTCAGCACCCTCGCCGACCTGGCCAAGCACAACGGCAAGCTGGTCTTCGGCGGACCCCCGGAGGACAAGACCCGCCAGGTCGGCGTGGTCGGGCTCAAGGAGGTCTACGGTGTCGAGTTCAAGGAGTTCAAGTCCCTCGACGCCAGCGGACCGCTGGTCAAGGGAGCCTTGAAGAGCGGCGACGTCCAACTGGGGAACCTCTTCAGCACCGACGTGGACATCGCGAAGAACGGCTGGGTCGTACTGGCCGACCCGAAGCACCTCATCCCGGCCCAGCGCATCGTCCCGCTGATCCGCACCGACAAGGCCACCGACACGGTCAAAACCGCCCTGGCCAAGCTGAACACCGCACTGACCACCGAGGAGCTGAGCAAGCTCGACTCGCTCGTGGACAACGACCACAAGGACCCGGACGAGGTCGCCACCGAGTGGGTCAAGTCCCACGGCTTGTCGAGCTGATCCCCGCCCAAGGCGCCTGGTAAGCCCACTGCCAGGCCAGCTCAAGCGGCCCGCGCTGGAACCGGCGCAGCCACAGCGCGGCCAGCATGACGAACAGCAGGCAGATCCCAGCCCACGCCACGGGCACCCACCAGGGGCGCAGCCAATCAAGCTCGGCGGCCAAGCCCAGGCCCCAGCCGTAGCAGAGCGCGCTGGCGGCCAGGTTCTGGAAGACGTAGCAGGACAGCGCCGTACGTCCGACGTTCGAGACGGCCCTGCGGACCACGCCGGGCGAGCCGCTCATGCCGAGGACGATCGAGCTGATCAGCCCCAGCAGGCCCAGGGCGACCAGCGGCGCCAGGATGTAGCGGTCGACGGCGAACCAGGCGGGCCCCGCGAAGGAAGTGAGCAGGTTCAGCGGCGCGGCGACCCCGAGTCCGACGACGGTCAGCTTCCTGCGCAGGCCCGCGCCGCGTTCATCGAAGACGCCGGCGCGCAGCAGCCGTGAGCCGAGCAGGAACAGCACCACGCCCAGGGGGATGATGAAGACCAGTTCCGAACGGTAGAAGGCGAACTGCTGGAGGCGAGAGGCGACCTGGTCGCTCCAGCCGCCCTGGCTGTAGAGGGTGGTGGCGGTGCTGGTGAAGGCATCGTCGCCCGAGGCCAGCAAGCCCATCGTCAGAAGGCCCACCAGAGAGACGAGCACAGTGCCCGCGGTGATCATCCAGATCCGCACCGTGCGATCGCTCCTGCCGATCAGGTACGCGACGATCATGGAGGTGATCGCGTAGCCCATCAGCACGTCGAACTCGAAGATCAGGATGTAGTGCAGCGCGCCCTCGGCCAACAGCAGGGCCGCGCGCCAGAGGTACCTGCCCGGCCAGGTTCGCCCTTTGCGTACCGCGCTGCGGTACTGCAGTTCGAGGCCGATGCCGAACAGCAGGGTCAGCAGGCCGAGGAACTTCCCGTTGGACAGGAACCGCAGGAACGTCTCCGCCACGCCGATGTCGCCGCCGAGTCCCATCAGCTCCGCCGGGCCGCTGGGATTGGTGAAGATCCAGATGTTCGTCCCGAGCGTGCCCAAGATCGCCACACCGCGTAACACGTCCAGTGCGTCTATCCGTCTCGTCATGCTTCAAGGCTGGCCGCGCGAAACCCCGCCGGTCTCGTCCCACCAGGCGAAAACGGTCGTACATCCATCGATGTACGACCTACAGTCTTTGGTCACGTTCCCCGGCGAGCCTGTCCTGGCGTCGGTGGCCAGCCACTACGGTCTTGAGCGCGACGATGGCCAGGCCGAGGGCGAGGTTGGCGATTCCGGAGATGACGACGACCCTTCTGGAAGAGCCGATCTTGACCGCGGCCGTCACAGCCCAGGTGACCTGGCTCGCCACCGCGACACACAGCGCCGCCCAAGCCGCGACCGCGTTGGACATGCCCAGCCCCGAGGCCATGGCCGCGGCGATCGACGGCGGGAACGAGGCTTGGGCCAGCGGCCATTCACGCCTGGCGACCGTGCGCAGGTTCGCCCAGGTGAGGGGCTTGGCGGGGTATCCGGAGCTCACGACCTGGACGTAGACATGGGTGATCCAGAACACCACCCCCGTACACACCAGGAGCGTCACGAGCTCCGGCGGGGACGGCGGTCCGCCCTCCGCGGCGGAGCCGGCGACCACGGAAGCCGCCAGCAGCGAGCCGTACACGGCACCCCCGAACTCGGCCCGCTCCGCCGCCGCGCTCGCCTCACGCCCGTCCATGCAGCAGTGTCCTTGGACGCCCAGCCGATCAGCCGATCGACGGGCCCGGGATGTACAGACTTGGCGCGGGCCTGCCCAGGATCATCGGAAACGGAGACGGCCATCGCGTCGTCCGGATTATTTCCGACGCCGAGAAGCAGCGGATCCGTAGAGGTGCGCGTTCATAGACCATGGACAGCGAAATCTTGCGGCTGGGGGAGCCGGCATCGAAGGTGTCCGCTCCGCCGGCCGCATCCCCTGACGCTGAGCTGGTCGCCTTCTATCGCCAGCATCGGCTCGGTCTTGTACGGCTCGCGGTGCTGCTTCTCGGCGACCAGGAGACGGCCGAAGACGTGGTGCAGGACGTGTTCGCCCGGCTTCATGGCAGGTGGCGGCCGGGAGTCACGACGATCGCTTATGTCAGGACGTGCGTGCTCAATGGTTCCCGATCGATCCTTCGCCGCCGGGCGCTCGCGCTGCGACGGGTCGAGCCGGTCGCGGGCCTGGCCGACTCGGCGGAGACCGCCGCGCTGATCGGGGAGTCGCGGCGGGAGGTGCTGCTCGCGCTGGCCCGCCTGCCGCGCCGCCAGCGAGAGGCCCTGGTGCTGCGCTTCTACCTCGACCTGTCCGACGCCGAGATCGCCGAGGCCATGCGCGTCAGGCAGAGCACCGTCAGGTCCATGACCGCCCGAGCCCGGGCCAGACTCCTTCACGAGTTGGGAGACAACGCATGAACAGCATTGAAGAGCGACTCCGCGACGCCATGACGGCTCGCGCGGAGATCGTCCGCGACGACCAACGTCCATTCCCCGCCCCACGGCCCAGCCGCGGCTCCAGGAAAGGCATGATCAGAGTCGCCGCCGTCACTCTGACCGTCGCGGTGGCAGCCTTCGCCGCAGTAGAGCTCACCGCCCCCTCGCTGGAACCGCAGGAAAGCATCGTCGCTATGTCACAGAGCAGCACGGTGTCATCTGGAGGGCCCGAGGTCGCGGTCTTCCTCTGCAACGACAGCTCGAGTTGCGCGGGCGGCGAGATCACCACGACAGAACGGAAGAATCTCCAGCTGGCGCTGGAGGCCCTGCCGGACGTGGAAACCGTCGGCTTTGAGGACCAACAGCAGGCCTGGGACAGCTTCCGTCAGGCGTACAAGGACAGACCCCTGCTCCTGAAGTCGACAGCCCTCACCGACATGCCCGAGTCCTTCCGTGCCCGGATCAGGGCGGGTGCCGACCTTGCGGCCGTGGCCAAGGCCGCGAGTGAACTGCCCGGTGTGTCCATGAGCGTCGACCAGGCTTGCGTCCTCGACAACGCCAATTTCTGGGGGTACGTCAAGAAGATCCTGGGAAGAGCTGAGCAGTGCTCCTTCCCCGGCAAGGGGCGGTGACCCGCATCAGCTGAAAATTCAGCGCGATCTATAACGAGAATGTCTGGCAATTGTCTGAACCCGGGTCGATATGCGCCACGTACATCGTGGCAATCGACATCCGGAGACAGCGATGAACATTCGCCATTCAGCTCCCGTTCTTGCAATTTTAGTCCTTTCTGGTGTCGCCGCCTGCGGGAGCGGATCCGCTCAGCAACCCCCATGGGCAGTCGGCGGACGCCAGGCACGCGCGACTCCAGCCCAGCAAGGCGTGGTCACCCCGGCTGAGGCCAAGGGCATTCTCGGCCGGTACGAGAAGCTGGCCGACCAGGCCGTACTTCAGGGGAAAGGGTGGGAGGCCGCGGAGGCGGGGCTCTCCCTACAGCAGACCAAGGCGGACGAGCGCCTGAACGGCATGATCGGCAACCACAGCACTAATCCGATGGAGATACGCAAGACGCGTTTCACCATTCCCAGGAGCGGCGGCGCTAATGCGCCGTGGTTCCTGGCCGAATTCACGCGGAAAGGGAACAAGTCCTGGACGCAGGCCATCTTCCAGAAGACGGCCCAGGGGTGGCGCGTGGTCGCGTCCTCCTTCACGGACTCGACGATGAAGGTGCCGGCCATAGCCAAGGACCGCGACGGACTCGCCACCGCGCTACCAGCGGACGAGCGCGGAACTCTGGCGCTCTCGCCCCGGCAGGCGGCCCAGTCGCATGTACGCATGATCGCCACCGCGGGCGCCGACCCGCGTGCCCGGCAGACGATCGCTCCGGGCAAGTTCACCACCGAGGTCGCCGATTTCGTGCTGGCTGAGCGGAAAGGGTTGGGCGGCCAGTGGAATGTGCGCTACCAGCCGGAACTCGTACCGGAAATCTTCGCGCTCAAGACCTCTGCCGGCGGGGCCCTCATCTGGTACGGGGCCCTGCAGGGAGACAGCTTCATCGCCCGGTCCGGGAGCACGTTTACGGCGAGCTTTCCTGATCGCGAAACCGCTGCTCTGAGCCACGGCAAGACCTTCAAGAAGCGGCTCAAGCGCAATAGTGTGAGCAGCTATCTCGCCGTCATACCACCGTCTCGTGGGAAGGCTCGCGTCATCAATCAGCGGTTCTCACTGCTCAGCATTACGGGCGCCTGACGTACCAGGGTGAATCTGCGAATGCGCCTCTTCGACAGAATGTCCCGCCAGGAGCGCCGTGACCCCGCTGGTGAAGTTGGCGCACTCGAAGATGTTCTCGTGCGGGCAGGCCAACCCATGGGCGATGGCCGTGCGGGCCACCTGAGCCTGGGCGATCCGTTGATCCAGCTCGGTGAGCTTGCGTTCGTACAGCTCCCGCCAACCGTCGCCGTCCGGCGAGCGAGCCGCGACGAACGCCTTGACCTCCCGCAACGTGAAACCGACACCTCGCAGCAGCAACACCACACCGACCAGGTTGACCGCCGATGGTGGATAACGCCGTTGGCCGGAGACCCGGACCGGTGCCGGTAGCAGGCCGAGGTCCTCCCAGTAGCGCAGCGCGGAGGTGGCCACACCGGTGCGGTGAGCCAGCTCGCCGATCGTCAGCTGCTCGTCCATGTTGACTTCAAGCGTACTTGAAGCCGTTGACTGGCGATCATGCGGACAACAGGGACATCTCTCAAGCAACGCGTGATCAAATACTTGGTGGGTCAGGCCCAGCGCCCCCGGGGCATCGTCGGGTGGGCGAACGGCTGGATGTTCGCGCATCGCCCCTCCAACCGGCAGCGCAATATCTGGGCGGTGCGGTTGCTGGACGTCCAGCCAACCGACCGGGTGCTCGAGATCGGTTTCGGTCCCGGCGTCGCCATCGCCGAGTTCGCCGGCCGCGCCACCCAGGGCCATGTCTTCGGCGTCGACCACTCGCAGGCCATGGTCCGGCGGGCCACCCGCCACAACGCCGCCGCCGTCCGCGCCCGCCGCGTGCACCTCACGTGTGCCTCTGTGGAACGGTTGCCGAGCTTCGGCGATCCGCTCGATGCCATCCTCGCCGTCAATTCCCTGGGGTTCTGGCCCGACCCGGTGGCGCGGCTTCGCGAGCTGCGCGGCCTGCTCCGGCCCGGAGGGCGCATCGCGCTCGTCAGCCAGCCTCGCTGCCCCGGTGCCACCCGGGACACCACGGTCCGGGCCGCTCAAGAGCTCCAGGGCCTGCTCACCCAGGCCGGCTTCACCCAGCTCCGGGTCGAGACCCTTGAGCTCGATCCGCCCGTCGCCTGTGTGCTCGCCAACAACCCATGACCTCGACCTCAGCGGGCGCGGAGGTACGCGTCCAGGTCGGCGGCGCCCTTGAGCATCGCGCGGCCCCGGGCGGACAGGCGGGCCTGCCAGTCGCGCAGGGTCGACTCCAGCGGGGCGACGCCGCCGGCGGAGCGGACCTGAGCGATCAGCGGGGCGATCTGCTCCAGCAGGTAGCCGCCCCGCCTGAGCTGGTGGGCCAGCCGGACATCCCGTACGTCGGCCGCGCTGTAGATCCGGTAACCCGTCTGCGGATCGCGGCGCGGCTGGATCAGCCCGGCGTTCTCCCATTTGCGCAGAGTGGCGGGGCGGATGCCGAGCCTGCCCGCCAGGGGGCCGATGAACGTGTCGCCGCGCTCCTGCGGCACCGGCGCCAGGTCGCGGAGCGCGGCTTCGACGGCCTGGAGGGTGCGGCGGTCGTCGAGGAGCTGGCCGTGGCTCTCGTCGATGAGCCGCAGCGCGTCCTCGGTGGCACCCCGGTTGACCGCCTGCATGATCGACGTGGCCGTGTGGTGGCCGTGGCCCGGCACGAGGGCGAGGAACGCGCGCAGGGCTTGCGCGTGCAGCGGCGTATAGGTGCGATAGCCGTGGGCGGTGCGTTCGGCGGCGGGCAGGATGCCGGCGTCCTCGTAGTTTCTGATCGCCTGGGTGGACAGGCCGTGCTCGCGCGCCAGATCCACTGGCCTCATAGATGCATCACCGATTGAAGGCTCATCGCGGTGGAAGGGGGTATTTGCGGGGTAAAGTTTACACCGAAAGTTCAACGATACCGTTTAAGGAATGGATATCAAGGACACCGCCCGTCCGCTTGACGGCGCGAGCATCTCGGCGTTCCTCCGGACGCTGCCCGCCAAGCCCCTGCTGCTCGGTCTGGGTGAGGCCCGGCACTTCGTGCAGGAGTTGGGCGAGGCGCGCAACGAGATCTTCCGGCATCTGGTCGAGCACGAGGGCTACCGGTCGTTCGCCATCGAGAGCGACTGCCTCATGGGCCTCGTGGTGAACGACTACATCACGACGGGCACGGGCACGCTCGACGACGTCATGGAGCGCGGCTTCAGCCACAACTTCGGCACGTCCCCGGCCAACCGCGAGCTCGTACGCTGGATGCGTACATACAACGAGGAGCACGACGAAAAGCTCCGGTTCTTCGGCTTCGACGGCCCGCTGGAGTATTGGGCGGCGAGCCCGCGCCAGGCACTCACCGGCCTCTATGACCTCCTCGACGGCCCGCTCCCCGGCGCCGTAGTGACCAGGGAAACCCTCGACACGCTGCTGGGCCCGGACGACCGGTGGTCGAACGAGGCCACGGCCATGGATCCGTCCCTGTCGATCGGCCAGTCCGCCGACGCCCAGCGGTTGCGGCTGATCGCCGACGACCTGGTGGCGCTGCTCGACACGCAGGCGCCGGGGCTGAGCGCGGAGGACAGGGAGCTGGCGGAGCTGTACGGGCGCACCGCCGTCGGCCTGCTCCGCTTCCATTACTGGATGGCCGACGCGTCCCCGGCGCGGTGGACCCGGCTGTCGGCCCTGCGGGACGCGATGATGGCCGCCAACCTGCGGGCCATCGCCGAGCACGGCCCGGCCCTGGTCTTCTCCGCCAACCTCCACCTGCAGCGGCACAAGAGCTTCATGTCGTTCGGCGACCAGACGCTGGAGTGGTGGAGCGCTGGGGCGATCACCGGAACGCAGCTGGGCGACCGGTACGCCTTCCTGGCCTCGGCCTTCGGCACGGTCGGCGAGGACACCCCGTCCCCGGACACCGTCGAGGGCATCTTGTCCGGGCTCCCCTGGGACCACTCGCTCATCGACGCCCGCCAGTTGGCCGAGGCCGTCACGAAGCCTGCCCAGCGCGTCTCCCAAGATTTCGCCTATTTCCCGCTGGACCCGGCCCAGCTCGACCTGATCGACGGCGTCGTCTTCCTCAAGCAGGCCGTCAGGCTGTCAGGCTGGCCCGAGAGGGGATGAGCCGGCGGCGGTGGCGAGGCGGGTGGAGAGGGCGCGGACGCGGTCGACGAGTTCGGGCGGCGCGTGCACCTCGAAGTCGATGTCCATGAGCGCGACCCAGACGGCGAGTTCGTCGAGGTGGTTCGCCCCGCTGGACAGCATGCAGGACCGCTCGTCGATCGGCTCGATCGTCCCCGTCGTGGCCGGCATGTGCGCGGCGACGACCTCGGCCGGCGCGTACATCTTGAATCGGCCCTGGTACCGATAGGGCGCGCTGGAGATCGACCGGGACATGTAGGCCGCCACGTCGGAGTCGGGCGGGTCGCGGGGGACGTACCGCGGCCCGTTCGGCGTCCGCAGGCTCAGGCGGTCGATCCGGTAGGTACGCCAGTCGGCCCGGTCGGTGTCCCACCCCAGCAGGTACCAGTGCCGCCCCGAATGGACGAGCCGACAGGGCTCGGCGGCGCGAACGCTCTCCTGCCCGTCGTGCGTCCGGTAGTCGAACCGCAGGGTCTCGTGGTCACGGCAGGCGGCGGCTATCGCGGTAAGGGCCGCCGGGTCCACCACCGAACCCGCCCGCCCCATCGGCACGGTCATCGACTGCAGCGCGTGTACGTGATGCCGGAGCCGGGACGGCAGCACCCGCTCCAGCTTGGCCAGCGCCCGCACGGAGGTCTCCTCGATCCCCGACACCGAGCCCCCGGCCGCCGTCCGCAGCCCCACCGCGACCGCCACCGCCTCCTCGTCGTCCAACAGCAGCGGCGGCAGGTCCGTACCCGCGCCGAGCCGGTAACCGGGGGCGCCGGGGGTGGTGTGCACGGGATAGCCGAGCTCGCGCAGCCGCCCGACGTCACGGCGGACGGTACGCACGGTCACGCCGAGCCGCTCGGCCAACTCCACGCCCGACCGCTCCCGATGGGTCTGGAGAAGCGAGAGCAGTCTGAGCAACCGGGCCGATGTCTCCAACATGTTCTCCAGATTGCCGCACTCCTAGGACTGCTCCTGTCCTAGCTCGTTCCTAGCGTGTACTGCATGACGTTCACCACGGAGATCAGTCCGTTCCGCATCGATATCCCGCAGTCCGCGCTCGACGACCTGCACGACCGGCTGGCGCGCACCCTCTGGCCCGACGAGCTGCCCGGCGTCGGCTGGTCGTACGGCATCCCGGTCTCGTACGTGCGCCGGCTGGCCGAGTACTGGCGCACCGGATACGACTGGCGCGAGCACGAGGCGGCGCTCAACGAGTACCCGCAGTTCACCACCGAGATCGACGGCCAGAGCGTTCATTTCCTGCATGTGCGCTCCCCCGAGCCGGACGCGCTGCCGCTGGTCCTCACCCACGGCTGGCCCGGCTCGATCGTCGAGTTCATGAAGATCATCGGCCCGCTCACCGACCCGCGCGGCCACGGCGGCGACCCCGCCGACGCCTTCCACGTCGTCGCCCCGTCCATCCCCGGCTTCGCCTTCTCCGGCCCCACCCGCGAGACCGGCTGGGACCTGAGCCGGGTCGCCCGCGCGTGGGCCGAGCTGATGAGCCGCCTCGGCTACGAGCGCTACGGCGCCCAGGGCGGCGACAGCGGCTCGGTCATCTCCCCCGAACTCGGCCGCTTCGCCCCCGACCGGGTGGCCGGCGTACACGTCAACGGCGCGCTCGGCTTCCCGACCTTCGACCCGGCCGAGATGGAGGGCCTCACGGAGACCGAGCTGGCCCGCATGCAGCAGTACGCCGACAACGACCGCTCCGGCTACGCGATGATCCAGGCCACCCGGCCGCAGACCGTCGCCTTCGGCCTGCACGACTCCCCCGCCGCCCAGCTGGCCTGGATCGTGGAGAAGTTCAAGGAGTGGACCGACCCCGCGCATGACCTGCCCGAGGACGCGGTCGACCTGGACCAGATGCTCACCGACGTGACGATCTACTGGCTGACGCGCACCGCCGCCTCGTCGGCCCGGCTCTACAAGGAGGGCTCGGCACAGTGGGGAACGCCGGTCGAACGCTCGGAGGTCCCGCACGGGGTCGCGGTCTTCCCCGGCGACGGCGGGATCCGGCGGATCGCCGAGCGCGAGCACAATGTGATCCACTGGTCGGAGTACGACCGGGGCGGCCACTTCGCCGCCATGGAGGCCCCTGACCTGCTGGTCGACGACGTACGGGCATTCTTCCGAAAGGTCCGCTAGCTCCGGGCCCTGTGGGAGCCGCGGTCTGTCGGGGCAGGAAGGCCGCGGAACATCCGCGCACCGCGGCTCTCAATCTCTGTTGAACGGATCGCGCCGTAGCACGACCTTGGTAGTGCGGGCACGGTAGGCCTGGGGTGCCTGATCCCACTTGGCGGTCAGCTGCGGCGTCGTTGACGGAGCGGGTCGTTCGCGAAGGATCGATCGGTGACCGTCGATCGGCGATCCTGTGTACGCGCGGCCCGCGAAACAGGGAAAATGGAGTCCGCGAAACAGGGAAAACTCGGCGCGCGAAACAGGGAAAACCGGGCTCTGCGCTGTCTATTTGCAGGTGAGGGCGGTATGGATCTTCTTCCTCGGCTCGCGGCCGACTCTCTCAAGGAGCTTCTCGCAGAGCTCAGGATCGTCATCATCAACGGACCGCGCCAGTCCGGCAAGACAACGCTGCTCCAGTCCTGCCGACGGTTCGGCGAAGCCACGTTCACCACCCTCGACGATCCTTCAGAGCTCGCCATCGCCAAGGACGATCCGCGCACTTTCGTACGCAGACGGCCCCAACCGGTGATCATCGACGAGATTCAACGAGCCGGTGATCCCCTGATTCTGGCCATCAAGCAGGTAGTCGACGAGGACTGGTCTCCAGGCCAGTTCGTGCTGTCAGGGTCGACCCGCTTTCTCAGCATCCCCACGTTGTCGGAGTCGCTCGCGGGTCGGGTGGCCTTCGTGGACCTGTGGCCCTTCGCGGTCAGCGAGCGAGTGGGCGACGCGGGCAGATTCTGCGATCAGGCGTTCATCGACCCGGGGGCCTTCACCAGTCGCCAGTCGGCATGGACACGCGAGGACTACATCCACCTCATTAGCCAGGGCAGCTATCCGGAAGTCCTGCGTCTGAACTCACCGGTGGCGATTCGGGCGTGGTTCCGTGGCTACCTGGACACCGTGATCTCGCGCGACATCCGCGAGTTCGCCCATGTCAACAAGGCCCAGGCGATCCCCGATCTGATCGCCCTGGTCGCGGCTCGAGCAGGCGGCCAGGTCGTCCTCGCTCATATCGCCGAAGGTCTAGGGCTGGACGTCGCAACCGTGCGTACATATCTGGCCTACCTGGAAACCGTGTTCCTGGTCGCTCCGGCGCCCGCATGGTCCAACAACCTCAGCTCTCGGGTGACCCACGCACCCAAGACCTATGTGACTGACAGCGGACTGGCCGCCCACCTAATGGACGTGGACGCGGAGTCGCTCCTTGCCCCTGGTCATCCAGCCCTCGGCGGACTGCTCGAGACCTTCGTCTTCGCAGAGCTGCTCAAGTTGTCGACCTTCGCCCGCCGACATGTCGCCGTACGGCACTATCGGGACAGGGAGAAGCGGGAAGTCGACTTCATCCTCGAACGCCGCGACGGCACTGTGGTCGGCATCGAGGTCAAGGCGTCGGCCACGCCCAAGAGCGAGGACGCCAAGCACCTGCGCTGGCTGAGAGACAAGCTCGGCGACAGGTTCCGTGCCGGGTATGTCCTGCACCTCGGTGCGACGAACCTCCCGTCAGGGGATCGAATCTTCTTCTCGCCACTGTCGATCCTGTGGAATCACATGGGACCGGATACGGTGACACCGAGCCTACCGTCCCGCCGCTAGCCTCACCGGCTCACGCCCAATGAACCGACCCCGCGCATGACCTGCCCGAGGACGCGGTCGACCTCGCCCAGATGCTCACCGACGTGACGATCTAACGGCTGACCCGCTGGCCGGAGTACGACCGGGGCCACTTCCCCGCCATGGAGGCCCCTGACCTGCTGGTCGACGACGTGCGGGCATTCTTCCGAAAGGTCCGCTGACTCCAGCCTGCGTCAAAGCCGTCGACGCGGGCCGATGGAAGCCTCGGGTGTGTCGAGCCAAAGCTGTTGCCCTTCGGGGGTTACGGTCATGCCGAATCGCTCAAGGCCCGGCTCGCCCCAGCTCACCCACCGAAAGTACGCGTCTGTCACCTCCTCCCAGAGATGGCGGTCGCCGAGCTCGTACACCCAATGCTCGCCGTCGGGCTCATAGATGGCGGCGCCCCACTGGCCGGCATTGCCGGGATCGACGAGGAACAAACGTTTCTCGTCGTCGAGGCGCATGCGGAGACCGGTGAGGGCCGACATCACCAGGTTGGCGCCGGCCGGCGCGTACGTGATCGTGCGGGGGTCCACCGCGGTGGTGAACCGCCGGCCGCTACAGTCGTCCGGATCACCCTTGGTAGCGCCCTGCGAGCGCATCATCATGTACGAGGCGTAGCCCGGGAACCGCCCAATCGCGCTGCCGTCCGGGAGAACAACGAGCCGTAGCGAGTGGTCGGTGTCGAACCCGGTCGAGAACGGCGTGACAACGACCGCGCCCGGGCGGCACTGCGCGATCCAGGCGTACGGAACCGTGTGCACCGCGCACGTCACGTGCACGCGGTCGTACGGCGCTGCCTCGGCCCAGCCTTCCGCCCCGTCACCAACGATCAGGTGCGGGTGCACGCCGGCCGCGGCCAGGTTCTTTGCCGCCTGCTCGGCGACGGCCTGGTCGACCTCGATGGACGTCACCCGCGACGCGTCGCCAACCAGGTGAGACAACAGCGCGGCCGTCCACCCGGTGCCGGTGCCCACCTCGAGTACACGGTGCCCAGGGTCGGGGTCGAGCTGCGTGAGCAGGTCGACCACCGTGCCCGGGGCCGAGTTCGACGAGGTATAAAGCCCTTCGACCTCGCGGATGTCCGTCGCGCCCTTGTCGAGCTGCGTCACGATGGGGGCCCTGCCGTACACGGCCGCCCACCATGCCTCGGGATCGCTGCCCCGGTCGATCAGCTCGGGGCCGGCGTCCGTCGTGGCCACTCCCACCGGGGGCACGTACAGGTGCCGCGGCACCGCGTGTAGCGCGTCGATGATCGTGCCCCTGATCGGGGCACGAGTTCTGCTGATCGCCGCGATCATGCCCTCGACGCTGGCATCGAGCTCGGGCGTCACTTGCCCTTGCCCTTCCCGTCTCCCTCATGCTTGCCGCCGCTACCGTCTCCGTCGCTGGTGCTCTTCTCCTTCTCAGGGACCTCGAACGGCCTCAATGACGGCTTTTCGCCCTCGTGCTTACCTGCCATCTGGGGGCCTTCCTCGCCTCGTAACGAACGGCCTCCGCGACCATATGACTACTTTCCGTTACTGACAAGAGGCCATTCAGTTACGTGAGGGAGACCCCCCGTGCCCGCTCGTCATGGATCTGCCTCGCCGAGCGCGAGCACAACGTGATCCACTGGTCGAAGTACGACCGGAGCGGCCACGTCGCCGCCATGGAGGCCCCTGACCTGCCGGTCGACGACGTGCGGGCGTTCTTCCGGAAGGTCCGCCAAGCCCGGGGGTATTGCGCCTGACGCGACGTCAGCGCCTACCGTCGTCGATGTGAACGCACGACGCTGGAACATCGGCGACCTCGCGGCTGCCACGGGCGTGACCGTACGCACCCTGCGCTACTTTCACCAGATTGGCCTGTTATGCCCGGCCGAGCGGTCGGCCGCGGGGCATCGCGTCTACACCGGCGACGACGTTCGCAGGCTCTACCAGATCCTGGCGCTCAGGGAGCTGCGGCTGCCGCTCGCCGAGATCGCCGACTCGCTGGACGGCGCCGATCTGCAAGCGACGATCCAGCATCAGCTCGAGCTGGTCGAACGTCGGCTCGCCGCCCAGCACACCCTGCGTCGCCAGTTGCTCGGCGTCACACAGGCGCTGCGGGAGGCTCAGGAGCCGTCGATCGACCAGCTCATCGAGGCAATGGAGGCAATGATGCAGGCCCGGCACTTCACGCCCGAACAGCTCGCCCGATTCGAGGCCCGGCACCGAGAACTCGGAGAGGAGGGGTTCGCGCATCGGCTGCGCGGGCTCACGGACCTGGCCGCAGAGGCCGGCGGCTTCGCCGAACGCGGCACCGACCCGGCCGATCCCGCCGTCCAGGAGCTGGCGCGACGCTGGACCGAGGCGATGGCCGGGCTGGTGAACGGCGACAGGAGCGCTCTGTCGGCCCTCTACGCCAAGATCGACACCAAGGGAGCGGAGGCGGCCACGAAAGGCATCCTCAGCTCCCCCGCGTGGGACTACCTGAAGCGGGCCTTCGCCGCCGGCTACCCGGGCTCCGTCTGAACAAGGCGTCCCAGGCTAGACGGTCACCGCACCGTCCGAGGCGGAGCCGACGGTCGCCGCGTACTTGGCCAGCACGCCCCGCTCGACCGCCCGCTCCGGCCGTACCCAAGCGTCCCGCCGCACCCCCAGCTCCTCCTCCGGCACGTTCAGATCCAGCGTCCCCGCCGCGCTGTCGATGACGACCACGTCGCCGTCGCGCACCAGCGCGAGCGGGCCGCCCACGTACGCCTCGGGTGCGACGTGCCCGATGACCATGCCATGCGAGACCCCGCTGAACCGCCCGTCGGTGACCAGCGCCACCGAATCCCCCAGTCCCGTACCCACCAGCGCACCCGTGATCGACAGCATCTCCCGCATGCCGGGCCCGCCGGCCGGGCCCTCGTAGCGGACGACGATCACGTCGCCCGGCAGGATGCGCCCCTCCTGGATCGCCGCGAAACAGGCCTCCTCGCCGTCGAACACCCTGGCCGGGCCCTCGCGCCGGAAATCCGCCTTGCCGCTGAGCTTGAGCACACATCCGTCAGGGGCGAGCGAGCCGCGCAGGACGGCCAGCGCTCCGCGTGCCTTGGCGGGGTTCTCGACGGTCGTGACCACCTGCTGCCCCGGCGTCTCCGTCGCCGCCGCGGCGACGTCGGCGTACGTACGGCCGTCGACCAGGGCGGCGTCCGCGCGCAGCAGGCCCGCGTCCAGGAGTCGCCGGGCCACCAGCGAGGTGCCGCCGGCGCGCCACAGGTCGGCGGCGGTGTGCGGGCCGCTGGGCATGAGCCTGGTGATGATGGGGACCTGGCGGCAGATGGCGCCGATCTCGTCGACGCGCAGCGGCAGCCCGGCCTCGCGGGCGATGGCGAGCAGGTGCAGGACGGCGTTCGTCGAGCCGCCCATGGCGGCCACCGAGACGATGGCGTTGTGCAGGGCGTCCTCGGTGAGGATGCGCGAGGGCCTGGCGTCGCGGGCCAGCGCGTCCATGACGAGCTCGCCGACCCGCTCGGCCGCGGCGTTCTTCGTCTCGGCCACGGCCGGGATGTCGCCGATGCCGAACGGGGCCAGGCCGAGGAAGTCGGCGACGGAGGCCATGGTGTTGGCGGTGTACTGGGCGGCGCAGGTGCCGGGGCCCGGACACGCGTACTTGGCCAGGTCGTCCACGTCGGCCTGGTCGACCCGGCCGACCGCGCGCTCGCCGAGCGCCTCCCACATGTCCTGGATGGTGACGTCCCGGTCGCGCCAGCGGCCGGGCATCATGCTGCCGCTGTAGAGGACGACGGCGGGTACGTCCAGGCGGGCCAGCGCCATGATGCCCGCCGGTACGGTCTTGTCGCACCCCACGATGCACACCAGCGCGTCGAACCCGTGCGCCCGGCCCATCAGCTCGATCGAGTCGGCGATGATCTCGCGGCTGACCAGCGAGGCGCGCATGCCGGGGGTGCCCATGGTCAGGTTGTCGGAGACGGCGATCGTGTTGAACTCCATCGGCGTGCCACCCGCCCTGCGCACCCCCGTGGCGACGTGCGCGGCCAGTTCGCGCTGGGTGAGGTTGCAGGGCATCGTGCCGGTCCAGGTGGAGGCGATGCCGATCATGGGGCGGCGCATCTCCTCCTCCGACAGTCCCATGGCGTACAGGTGAGAGCGGGCGGGTGCGCGGTCCGGATCATCGGCGATGCTCATGCTGCCACCTTACGAACGAGCCGGCCGTACCGATCACTGAGGGCCCCCTGGTCGTTCCTTGACAAAAATAATTGTCGGTGGGAGGCTGCAACCATCTGACAAGGAGACGGATATGGACAAGGTCACTTCCAAAGACGGCACCCGGATCGCGTACGACCGCATAGGCCAGGGTCCGGCGGTCATCCTCGTCGACGGCGCGATGTGCCACCGCGCGGCCGGCCCGAACCCGGCCCTGGCCAAGGAGCTGGCTCGCAGCTTCACCGTCTACACCTACGACCGCCGAGGGCGCGGCGACAGTGGCGACACCGCGCCGTTCTCCCCCGAGCGCGAGATCGAGGATCTGACCGCGCTGGTGGAGGAGGCGGGCGGCACTGCCTTCCTGTACGGCATCTCGTCGGGCGCGGCGCTGGCCATGGCGGCCGTCGAGAGTGGCCTGCCGGTGTCGAAGGTGGCCGTCTACGAGGCGCCGTTCGTGGTCGACGACACCCGGCCGCCGATCCCGGACGACTACGTGCGGCAGCTCGAAGAGATGGTGGCCACCGGGCGCCGGGGCCAGGCGGTCGCCTACTTCATGCGCAAGGGCGTCAACCTGCCCGGCGCGGTCGTCGCCATGATGCGCTTCATGCCCGCCTGGTCCGGTATGAAGGCCATCGTCCACACGCTGCTCTATGACGTCGCGTTCGTGGCCGACTACGAACGTGGCAAGCCGCTGCCCGCCGCTCCCTGGGCCTCGGTCAAGATCCCGACCCTGGTGATCTGCGGCAGTAAGAGCCCGCTGTGGATGCGCAACGGCATGCGGGCCTGGGCCGACGTGCTGCCCAACGCCGAGCACCACACGCTCGACGGCCAGACGCACATCGTCAAGGCCGCGGCCCTGGCACCGGTCCTGGAGGGGTTCTTCCGATGAGATTCCGCGCCGTCGTCGAACTGGGCGGCAAGACCGCCACGGGCATCGAGGTCCCCGCCGAGGTCGTCGAGGGCCTCGGCGGAAGCAGGCGGCCCGCCGTCAGCGTCACGATCAATGGCTACGGCTACCGCAGCACGGTCGCCTCCATGGGCGGCCGGTACATGCTGCCGATCAGCGCCGAGAACCGGCAGGGCGCGGGGGTGGCCGCGGGTGACGAAGTGGAGGTCACGCTGGAGCTCGACACCGCGCCCCGAGAGGTGGCGGTGCCGGCCGACCTGGCCGCAGCGCTGGAGGACGCCCCCGAGGCCAAGCGCTTCTTCGAAGGGCTGTCGTACTCCCGCAAACTCCGCTACGTCCTGCAGGTCGAGAGCGCCAAGAAGGCCGAGACCAGGCAG
The DNA here is from genome assembly GCF_040648495.1 of Nonomuraea sp. NPDC049129. Lineage (NCBI taxonomy): Bacteria > Bacillati > Actinomycetota > Actinomycetes > Streptosporangiales > Streptosporangiaceae > Nonomuraea > Nonomuraea sp. NPDC049129. The sequence continues at coordinate 250,274 of NZ_JBEZDU010000011.1, forward strand.
CGGCGCGTCGCCGACACCGTCACCCGGCTCGCCAACGGTGAGGGCTGACCGCACTTTTGCGGACGAAAGCGCGTCTTTGCCAATCGAGTGGGCATATGGGCGCCATGGCTGAGTTCCTGACCGATATCAAGACCATTCGCGAGCGCGCCCGCGCCGAGATCGACAAGGGCCCGATCACCGACGCCTACGGCGCCGACCTGGAGCGCGTCATCCAGGTCTGCAACGAGGCCCTGGCCACCGAGCTGGTGTGCGTGCTTCGCTACAAGCGGCACCACTACACCGCGTCCGGGCTGCAGTCGGAGTCGGTGGCGGCGGAGTTCCTGGAGCACGCGGGCGAGGAGCAGGAGCACGCCGACAAACTCGCGGCCAGGATCGTACAGCTCGGCGGCGCGCCCGACTTCAACCCCGACACGCTCAGTTCCCGCGCCCACTCCCAGTACGACGAGAGCCGCGGACTGATCGACATGATCAAGGAAGACCTGGTCGCGGAGCGGATCGCGGTGGCCAGCTATACCGAGATCATCCAGTGGCTGGGCGACAAGGACATCACCACCCGGCGAGTGTTCGAGGAGCTCCTGGCCAAGGAGGAGGAGCACGCCGACGACATGCAGAGCCTGCTCGAACGCATTCCCTCCTAAGGACGAGCTAAGGACGAGCCGACGTCACCATTTCACCGGCAGTGACACCAGGCCCGCCGTCAGCGAGTCGGCGCGCACGCGCAGCTCCTCGACCGGCACCGCCAGCCGCATCCCCGGAAAACGCGGGATGAGCCGGGCGAACACCGCCTGCAGCTCGATCCGGGCCAGCGGCGCCCCGATGCAGTAGCGCGCGCCGTAGCCGAACGAGACGTGTGCCATCGCCTCCCGGGTGATGTCGAACCGCTCCGGGTCCGCGAACATCGTCTCGTCGTGGTTGGCCATGCCGATGTGCAGCAGAACCAGCTCGCCCGCCCGGACCGTGACCTCGCCGATCTCCAGATCGACGCGGGCGTATCGGGGGATGCCACCGGTGCCGTTCACCATGGGCACCCGGAGGATCTCCTCGATCGCCCCGGTGAGCAGCTCGGGCCCGGCCAGCAGGGCGTCCCACTGCTCCGCGTTCGCCAGCAGGAACAGCGCGCCCATGCCGATCTGTACGACCGTGGTCTCGTGTCCGGCGAACAGCAGGTTCATGGCCCGTCGCGCGATCTCGTCGTCGTTCGTGTCGGGCACCTCGATCATGCGAGAGATCACGTCGTCGCCCGGCGCGTGCCGCTTGCGCTCGACGAGGCTCTTGCCGTACTCGTACAGGTCGATCAGACCCTGCATCGAGCGGGCGTTGTCGGCGGTGTTGCCCGCCGCCTCCGTCCAGGCGCGGAACTGGTCGCGATCCTCGTACGGTACGCCGAGCAGCTCGCAGATGACCAGGATCGGCAGCGGCAGCGCCAGCGCCTGGTGGAGATCGGCCGGTGAACCTTGCCGCTCCAGCTCGTCGAGCAGCTGGTCGGTGAGCTCTTCCACGCGCGGACGGAACGCCCGCATGCGCTTCGGCGAGAAGTGCGGCTGGAAGACCGCCCGCATCCTGGTGTGGTCCTCGTGCTCGGTGTCGAAGTCGCCCATCGGGCCACCGAACAGCGCGGACTCGCCGATGCGCGCGGCGGTCTCGGGTTGGGGGTGCGAGCGGCCGAGCCGGTCGTCGTCGAGCAGGCGGCGCACGTCCTCGTAGCCGGTCACCAGCCAGGCGTCGTCGCCCGTGCTCGTCTTTACGCGATGCACCGGCCCCTCGGCCTGCAGCGCGCGCAGCAGGGGCGCCGGCCGGAGGAGCTCAGGCTGCTCGAAGGGAAGCTTGTTTACTGGCATGTGTACAACGGTATTTGTAGACTCGAAAGTAAACAAGAGGAGCGCGCATGGAAACCGTCCGGCGGATGCCCCGGGCCGAGCGTCGGGAGCAGATCCTCGACGCCGCGACGCGCGCCTTCGCGGTCGGCGGCTACACGGCCACCGGACTCGATGATGTGGCCACCGAGGCCGGCGTCAGCCGGGTGATCCTCTACCGGCACTTCGAGTCGAAGACCGACCTCTATCGGGCGGTGCTCGACCGGGCGGGCTCGCGGCTCGGCGAGCGGGTGGGGGAATCGGGCTACAGCGACCAGACGATCCCAGCGCTCATGCGGGCGGCCGACGCTGACCCGGACGGGTTCCGGCTGCTGTTCCGGTATGCGGCCCGCGAGCCGGAGTTCCGCGACCTCATAGACGACTTCACCCGCGAGTCCGTCCGGATCGCCCGCGATCATCTGGCCGCCAGGATCGTCGATCCCAAGTGGGCGGACTGGGCGGCGCGGCTGGTGTTCGCGGTGGCCATCGAAGGGGTCATCGCGTGGCTGGACGCCGGACGGCCCGATCCCGACACGGCGGCCGAGCGCGTCTCCCGGGCCGTCCACGGCGTCATCGAAGCGGCCTCCTGACCGCGAACTCCTGGCCAGAGGCCATCCGGAGATGCTGCTGTGCCAGGGATCGAAAATCTATAGTCGCCACGGTAGACATTCGTGGTTGTTGTGGCTAGTGTTTCTCCCATCGCAAGGAACGGATCCACGAGGGCGGCGCACGAGATACCCAGCGTCACGACGAGCCGCCCGGACGAGCGTGGATAGCAGGAGTGATCGGCAGAAGGTCGGACGTGCAGGGCCAAGAAGTCGCAAGGGGCCCCACACGTGAACGCGCTGCCAAAACGGCCACACGGGCCGCGGCAACACCGCAGTTGGAAATGAGAAGTAACCGGCAGAAGGTCGGACGTGCAGGGCCAAGAAGTCGCAAGGGGCCCCACACGTGGACGCGCTGCCAAAACGGCCACACGGGCCGCGGCAACACCGCAGTTGGAAATGAGAAGTAACCGGCAGAAGGTCGGACGTGCAGGGCCAAGAAGTC
>NZ_JBEZDU010000011.1:253275-391382 GCF_040648495.1 Nonomuraea sp. NPDC049129
CGCAAGGGGCCCCACACGTGGACGCGCTGCCAGAGCGGCCGTCGAAGGCCGTCTCATGACATGGGTTGTAAAAGGTTCACAGATAGCGAAGGGAGTGTTGAACGCCATCAGGATCGCCCGTCGCCGGTGTGTTTTCGCCGCACGGGTACCGCAGCTCCACAGACGGGAAGGTGGTCTACGGTCACGCTTACGCGATCCCCGCACCCCGCCCTCAGCGGGCGGCTGTTGCGGAAACGGCAATTCGGCCTCTTGGCCGATAGATGGTGTTGAACAACCTAGTTGCGGGCCCCGGCGCATCATGGCGCCGGGGCCCTCGTCCGCGTTCAGGAGGTTACATGGATCGAACATCCACAGAGTTGGCCACAGGGCCCGATAGCAAGCCCAAGCCCCGCACCACGGCCGCTACTTCCACGCTCGCGTCAAGCGCCGCTTACGGCGACAAAGCCGAGTCCCGCACCCTGCCACCCTCCGATGCGGCGGTGGATGCCAGCGCTGAAGCCAAACTCGACGATGACGACTACCCCGCCTACAGCATGGGCCGGGCCGCGGAGATCCTGGGCGTCAGCGCGGCTTTCCTGCGCAGCCTGGGCGCCGCCAAACTGATCGAGCCGCAACGCTCCAACGGCGGCCACCGCCGCTACTCCCGCTACCAGCTGCGCTTGGCGGCCAGGGCCCGCGAGCTGGTCGACCAGGGCACCGCCCTGGAAGCCGCTTGCCGGATCATCATCTTGGAAGACCAGCTCGCCGAGGCGCTACGCATCAACAACTCCCGCGACCGCCCGGCCGACCATTAGCGCCGGCGACCTCATCGACCCCGCGGCCTGGTCCCGCAAAGCGCCGGCCAGGCCCAGCGATGCCCCCGGATGCCGGGACACCGATGTCCGCCTGACAGCCAAGCCTTCTACGCGAATGCCTTCTGGAGCCAGCCCTGCCAGGACTGCTCCAGCGCCTGCCCGTCGATCTCGGCGTACGCGTGGTGCTCGACCACGACCGTGCCCTGGCCGTGGATGAGCATGTAGAGCCCGTCGTCCGTACGCACGCCCACGAACGTGCCCGGATCGGTCACCCACTCGACGACGCCCTCCTGCGGCGCCACCCCGTCGGGCGCGATCGTGACCCGGTCGCCCGCGGCGATGCCGCCGGTCAGGCCGAGCACGCTCTGGAAGGCGGCCCACGCCTGGTCACGCGACGCCTGCGGGCCCCAGAGCATCAGGTTGTGCGTCGAGATCCGGCCGCGGAAGTGCTTGAGGTAGGCGGCCAGCTTGCGCAGGTATTGGAGGTCGCCGATCTTCAGCGCGTCGTACTCGGACTCCCAGTCGTCGCCGAGGAAGCCGCTGTGCACGAAGCGGAGCACGGTGCTGCCGCTCTCGCGGCCTTCGATGAGGTATTCGAACGCCATGAACGTGCCGTCTTCGGGGTTCTCGTCGCCGCGGTAGGCCAGCCGTTTGCCGGGCTCCCACACGGTGACCGTCGAGCCCATGCTGAAGTCGCCGCCGAAGGTCTGCGTGCCCCTGCCGCCCTCGCGGGGCTCCAGCTCGCTGTGGCCCATGAACCAGGAGTCGATGCCCGGTCCTTCGGCGATCGCCTGCCAGACCTCCTCGGGTGAGGCTTCCAGCTCGATGTCGTGACGTACCTCGAACTCGTGCGGCATGACCGTCTCCTCGGTGGATGTCCCTTGCGCGTGAGACCGACACTTCCACCGACAATTAGAATTGTCAAGCACTCCGTGATTGTCGGCGGATCGCCCTCCTGGGCGACGGGACTCGCTCTTGAGAGGGAGACCGAGGATCGCCCGTCGCGGCGATCCCTTTTGAGCGGCGAACTCCGAGGATGGGCTGCATATCCCGCAGCTTGAAGGAGAACCAGTCGTGCAGAATCGCACCGCGCTCATCGCCGCTCCCGTGCTCGTCCTGACCTACGGTCTGCTCAGAATCGTCGACGGTTTCGACGGCGTCCGAGGCCCCGGCTTGGCCTGGACAGCCGGGCACCTCGCCTTCCTCGGGGCTTTGACGCTGTTTATCCCGATATTTTGGGAAATGCGGAGGATGCTGGGGCGGTCCGCCCTCGCCACCACGGCGCTGGTCGCGGGCGTCGTCGGGATCGGCTGCGCGGCCGCCCAGTTCGCGATCGACATCATCGTCGGCTTCCTGGCGGCCGACCATGACGCGATGAGCCCGATGTTCGAGCAGGTGAAGGCGGTGCCGGGCGTGAACCTGGCCGTCTACAGCGCGGGCCCGATCCTGTTCTACGTGGCCCAGCTCGCCTTCGCCGGCCTGCTCGCCGGGCACCGGCTGGTCAAGGTCTGGGTGCCGGTCGCGGTGCTGGGCGAGGTCGTGCTGTCGGCGGTCGACAAGGACCTCATCCCGGTGGGCGCGATCCTGCTGTTCGTCTCGTTCCTGCCGCTGATGGGCCGCCGTACGACGACGGCGAGGCACGCTCCCGTACATGCGTGAGAGCCGGCGTACGGGAAGCATGAGCCGGCATACGGAAAGATGAGGCGCTGTGTCCGACTTGTCGCTTATCGACATCGTCCGTCGAAGGATCGCGGGGCTCCCTCACCTCTGGGTGGACGCCGCGCTCACCGCGGTGATCTTGATCGCCCAGCTCTGGCCCCTGCTGTTCAGCGATGAGCGGACCGGCGAGCCCTGGGACTGGTGGGGGTACGCGGTGGTGGTCGCCGCGTCGTTGCCCCTGGTCTGGCGGCGGCGGGCGCCGATCACCGTACTGGTCGTCTGCCTGTGCACGGGCGCCCTCTACGACCTCGCCGACCACGTCGCGCGCCAGCCCGTCTGGTACGGCGGCATGGTCGCGCTCTACACGGTCGCCGCCTACTCCGGCACCTGGCAGCGGATTCTCGTGCTCGCCATGACCGTCACCGGTGGCCTGCTCGTGGTCGGCTCGTCGGAGACCGCGCTGCGCGGGACGGTGCTGTTCGTCGCCGCGTACGCCATCGGCAGGGCCACCGCCACCTCCCGCGCCCACGCCGCCGCGCTGGAGGAACGGGCCGAACGGCTGGAAAGGGAGCGACAGATGGAAGCGGAACGCGCGGCCGAGCGCGAGCGCGCCAGGATCGCCCGCGACATGCACGACATCCTCGCCCACGCGGTCAGCCTCATGGTCGTCCAGGCCGAGGCGGGGCCCGTGGTGGTCAGGAGCAACCCGGCGCGGGCGGAGGCCGCCTTCGACGCGATCGCCGCGGCGGGACGGGACGCGATGATGCAGCTGCGCCGGATGCTGGGCGTGCTGAAGGACGAGGAGGCGCCGCGCGCGCCACAACCCACCATCGACGACCTGCCCGCCTTGGCGGACCAGGTCTCCCACACGGGGTTGCGGGTGGCGTTCGCCTCGACCGGCACGCCACGGCCCGTCTCGCCCGACTGCGCCGTCGCCGCGTACCGGGTCACGCAGGAAGCACTCACCAACATCGTCAAGCACGCCGGCGCGAACCACGCGGACATCCGGCTCACCTGGGAGGACGACACCCTGATGCTCGATATCACCGACGACGGGCACGGGTTGCCGTCAAGCGGGCGCGGGCTGCCTTCTGGCGGGCACGGGCTGATCGGCATCCGCGAGCGCGCCGCCGCCTGCGGTGGCAGCGCCGCGGCCCATCCCCGCACCGACGGGCCGGGCTTCCATGTGTCGGTACGGCTTCCGCTGGCCCGGGCATGACCGGCCAGGACGCGGCCCCGAGCATCCGGGTCGTGGTCGCCGACGATCAGGAGCTGGTCCGCGGCGGGTTCGCGATGATCCTGGACGCGCAGCCGGACATCGACGTGGTGGCCGAGGCGGGCGACGGGCTCCAGGCCGTCGCCGCGGTCCGCGAACACGACGCGGACGTGCTCCTGCTCGACATCCGCATGCCCAGGATGGACGGCATCGAGGCGGCCAAGATCGTGTGCGCGGAGACCGGGTGCCGGGTGCTCATGCTCACCACGTTCGACCACGACGACTATGTCTATGACGCGCTGCGGGCGGGGGCCAGCGGGTTCCTGCTGAAGGATGTGCGACGGGACGATCTGGTCAACGCCGTACGGGTGGTCGCGGAGGGTGAGTCGCTGCTGGCGCCGACGGTGACCAGGAGGCTGATCTCCGAGTTCACCTCCCGGCCCGCCGCCAGGCCCGCCGACGCGCTGGACGTACTGACCGCGAGAGAGCGTGAGACGCTGCAGCTGATCGCGCGCGGATTGTCGAACGCGGAGATCGCCAAGGCCATGGTGGTCAGCGAGCACACCGTGAAGACGCACGTCAGCAACCTGCTCGCCAAGCTCGGACTGCGCGACAGGGTGCAGGCGGTGATCACCGCCTACGAATCGGGCCTCGCGGTACCGGGTGCGTAACGTGTGGTCAGACGGGGTAAGCGGGGACGTATGCACGACCTCTCGACCGACGAAACGGGAACGGCTCCAAGAAAAGTGGATGAATCACCCTGTCAGGTGATGCAATGGGCCGACCCGCAATCACCCGAGGAGGCCCGTTGAGAGACAACCTCGACCTCGCCGCGAGCGCCCAGCAGCTGGCCGACGCCGCGCCGGCGGGCTCGCTGGACCGCGCGGCGGCCGCGTCCGTGGCCATCACGCTGGCCACCACACGCGACGTCATCCAGGCCAGGGAGACGCTCGACGGCCTCGCGCCACAGGACGTACGCCAGGCGGCGCTCACGCTCTTCGAGGAGCTCTCGGCGAGCTGACCGGACCGACCTCATACCGACGCCGCACCCAGCGGGGACGCGCGGCCTCTTAAGCGTGCCGTCCCGGCATCGGTCCGGCCCGCCTCCGCTCCGGGAACGTCTGGAGTCTGGGATGCTCAGCCGTTGGCGTCGTCGGTGGCGCGGTAGGTGGCGGAGGCGCTGCCGAGGCGCCCCTCCTCACGCTGGGCGGCCTGGGTGAGGAGCTTGAGTGCGGTACCGATCGCTTCCAGCCGCTGCCCGTTCGCCTGCCAGTACGCGCGCGCGTAGTCGTCGTCGCCGAGCGCCTTGCGGGCCGCCTCCTTGTGCGTCTCGTACCGGTCTTCCACACCCCGCAGACTGTCCGCGAGGTCGCCCATCGCCCCCGCCAGCCCTTTGATCCGGCTGGCGCTGTAACTGACGCCGTCGGGTTCCATCCGGCCGCACCCTCCCTGACTCACCGACTTGATCGATAGTATGCGAGCGTCCTGATGGCTTCGTGGGGTTGATACGACGATGAGTGATTCATGGGATTTACTCCAACAACTCGTCCAGGACATCGATCGGCAAACCGAACAGGTCAAGGAGATGCACCGCAAGGTGCGCGACCTGACGGGCTCCGCGCAGTCCGACGACGGGATGGTCACCGTCACCGTCGGGCCCCGGGGTGAGCTGCGGGCCGTCGACTTCGATCCCCGCGTGTACCGCGAGCTGACGCCCACCGAGCTGGCGGCATGCGTCATCGAGCAGGCCGCCATCGCCACTCAAAAGGTCTCCGCGGAGCTCAGGACCCTGGCCGGGCCGATGGTCGCCGAGGACGTCCCGTTCGAGGATCTGTTCGGCGAGGGCACGGGCTTCGAGTCGTTCCTGCCGGGCGCCGACCGGCGCGGGCCGGGCGCGTGACGGTCCGGGAAACCGGCTGATGGGGCTGGATCTGGGGTTGGTCCCCGAGCTGGTCAGGCATCTGGCGTTGCCGCTGACGGCCGGCGCGTTCCCGGAGGCCGTTCCGGACGCGCTGGTGCGGGAGGCCGAGGCGCTGGAGGCGCTGGCCGACGAGCTGGCCGCCATCCGCGTCGAGGACGCCGAGCCGGTGCTGCGCTACCTGAAGGGCTCGGAATGGGACGGCGCCGCCAAGGACGCCTTCCAGCGGGTCCTGAACTTGCTCGCCGGTGACGGGCGGACGGCGCCTCAGCTGGCGAACCTGGAGGGTGACGCGCTGCTGAAGCGGGTGGAGAAGGCCATCCGCCAGGAGGCCCGGCGGCTGCGCGACCACGCGGAGGACATGGAGCACACCCAGTGGATGCAGTACGCGGCGCTGGCGCTGCTCGCGCTGGCCATCGCCCGGCTGCTGGTGTGGGTGTACCTGTACGGGCCGTCGGTGCTGAAGCTGATCCAGGTGCGCACGCTGATGACCCGGATGTCGATCCAGGCGCTCAAGTGGCGGCTGCTGATGAACATGCTGGGCTTCGCCGCGGTGATGGGCGGCCTGGACCTGGCCGTGCAGGCGGCGCAGCTCCTCTTCGGCAACCGGGACAAGCTCGACCTCGAGTCGTTGCTGCTGTCCCTGGGCAACGGGGCGCTGACCGGCCTGGTGTTCACCGGGGTCGACTTCGGGCTGTCGCGCCTGGCCACCCGGGAGCTGGTGTTCATCGTGTCGCGGGCCGAGCTGGGGGTGCGCGACCAGATCGCGGCCATCGGGCAGAGCGTCTACGGGCGGGCGCTGGCCGGCGGCGTGTCGGGCACCGTGGGATCGATACCCGGGCTGGCCCTCAGCGACCAGCTCGACCCGGCGCACCTGTTCTACTCCTTCGTGGCGGGCACGGCCGGAGGCATCGGCATCCCGCAGAGCGCCCGGACCCACTACATGCCGAGGGCCGGCGACGCGCCGGAACTGGTGCACGGCGCCGAGCCGGTCGCGGGCGGGCGGTCCTCCGGCGCGGACCTGTCCTCCGGCACGGACCTGTCCTCCGCCCGGCACCCCACCGGTCCGGAGCACAGTCTGACGCACGGTCAGGGGCGCGGCCTGGGCGGAGAGGCCGCAGGGGTCAGAACCTCGGACGGGTCCGAGCCGCGGCGGGTCATCGAGCCGACCCAGGTGGTGCTGAGCGGTGAGAGGCCCCAGGCTCCGGGCGGGCCGGAGCAGCGGATCCGCCCGACGGACGCGCGTCCGGCCGGGGACGCCCAGCTGACCGGCCAGGTCGCTCGCCCGGCGCTCGGCGGCCGTGCGGCGCCCGCGGCGGTGGCGCACGGCCAGGCGGGCGTGCTGGGCCACGTATCCGGCGCGTCGAACGCCACGCCAGGGCACCCGCAGCCCCTCCACGACCTCCCGCTCCGCACGCCGTACGTGCCGCCCACCCCGCCACCGCCGGGCCCAGACGCGCAGGACGGCCTCCCCCGCCAGGCGGACTCACAGCAGGTCGCCGACCGCGCCGCCGGCTCGCAGCAGGTCGCCGACCGCGCCGTCGGCTCGCAGCAGGGCGACGGCGGGGCCGTCGTGCCCGGCTCGGACCGCCCGGCCGCCCTCGACCAGGCCCGGGATCCGGTGAACACGGTTCCAAACCCGGCGACGCACACCCAGGACGGAGCCCCCGTACCGCGCGAGGGCGCGCCCGCCGGAGCTCACCTCGCGGACGGCGACGGCACCGGCAGGGGCCGCATCGACCAGCTCATCAACCGGGACGGCACTCCCCCGCCGCCCCTGGATCCCGACGTGACCTCCTTGGGCCGCCGCATCGCGCGCAGGCTGGAGACCGCGGTGCCGGACGAGGCGTGGGCGCATACCTTCGGGACGATGGCCCGCACCGTGACCTCCACCATGCAAAACCCCACCGCGAAAGACATGATCACCCAGCTCCACAAGCTGTCGCGTACCGTGGGCATGCCTGTCGCCTTCGACGGGCTGGTACGCGTCTTCGACGAGGCGCAGCGGCAAGGATTCGATCCCGCCGGCGCGACGAACAGGTTGGATCTGGTCGATCGGCTGGAGCTGTACCGGAAGACGGACCCACTGCTTTTTCCCGGCCTGTGGCTCGCCGAAGGGGAGCCCGTGCGCCCCTCCTTCGGGCTCGCGCGGACGCTCGGCCGGATTGACCTGGCGATCGGCTCCGCCAACGGCACCACGCGCGAGATCAGGGTCAACCAGCTTCGCCGCCTCACGTTCGACCTGGACCTCGGGCTCTACTCGCTTGATCACTTAGGGCGCCTGTTCCTGGACGCCGAGGCGAGAGGCATGGACGTCCAGGGCGTGGCAGGGCGGCACGACCTGGTGCGCGAGTTGGAGCGGGCCCGGGAGAGCGACTCCGAGCTGTGGGACGGGCTGCGGATCGCGGACGAGCACGCCATCGCCGGGCTCGGCGACCCGGCCGCGCGGGCGATCAGCCGTACCGACCGGGCGCTCCGCTCGGTCGCGCCCGATGGTCGGCTGCGTAACCTGGCGGCCGAGGCGGGATTCTCGCACGCGCTCCGGACGTTCTCCGAGATGCTCGTGGAGGTGGACACGCACGGTGCCCTCCCGGAACGGCCGGCGACCCACGCGGAGCTCGTGGAAAGCCTCACGCGGTACCGCGAACGCGACATGGACGGCTGGGACGTGCGTGTCATGGACGAGCGATTCCCCGCCGCGGGCCTGGACCCGGCGAAGGCCGCGCTCCTGGGCCGAATGGACCGCGTCATCGTCGGCGACGGCGCGCCGCGTCCCCCGCTGGACCCGCTGCCCGGACTGTCGCGCGAACTGGGCCTCGGCGACCGGATAGGCCGCCTCGCCCACGTGGCCGAGCGCGCGCAGCGGCTCGGCTTCGACCCGGTAGGCGCTCCTGACCGGGCGGCGCTGGTGGCGGCGCTGCGGGGATACATGGACACCACCCCGGACACTTGGGCAAGGCTGCGGGTGTCCGACCGGTACGCGACCGGGCTCGGCGAGCCCGCAACGCGTGCACTTGCGCGCATGGACCGGATCGTGGGCTCGCCGGGCGACGCCCCGGCGTGGGTCCTCGATCCCCTGCGGAAGCTGGCGGGCGATCTCGGCCTGGGGCACTCGGTCCACCAGCTGGCCCACGTGTTCAGGGGGGCCGAGGAGCGCGGGCTGGATCCGGCCGGCGCCGCCGACCGGGCCGACCTCGTCCACCGGCTGAACTCCTATTACCGGGCGCCGGCGGAGGTGCCGTACCGCTTCAGGCCGACCTTGACGCGCCTGGCTGAAGAGGCGCTCACAGACCAGCTCCGCCAGGCGGCCGCCCGTGACGCCGCCGCCGGCGCGTCGACGGTGAGGGCTCGCGACCGCGTCTCCGACCTGGAGGCGGAGCACGCTCGTGCGCTGGAGGCCCGCGCCCGCGCCTGGGACAGCCGGCCCCGCGAGCCGGAGGTCTCCTATCGGTGGAACCCCGAGGCGTTCGAACGCGACCTCGCGGAGGCGTTCGCGCGGGCGGAGCGCGGCGAGCCGGTCGTGCCCTACCTGACCGAGGACGCCACCGGCGGACTGGCCGCGCCCGGGACCGGGTTCAAGTTCGGCCGGGAGATAGAGTACGACCTGCCCGAGTCGCTCAAGCCGCACCAGGACGCGATCAACCAGGCCATCGCCCGCGACCTGTACGACGCGGGGCTTACTCCGGATCCGTGGACGCACCCCTACCACACCGGCCACGACGGCGGCTACTACGAGGGCGACAACGGCTGGCGGCTGGAACAGGACGTAACGGTCGCCGGAGAGCTCGTCTCACCACCGCTGTACGACACGCCGCGCACGTGGGCAAGCATCCAGCTCGTGTGCGAGATCATCAAGTCGCACGGCGGCGTGGCGACGCCGAGCACGGGAGGCCACATCCACGTGGACACTTCCGCGTTCGACCACATCCCCGCCTTCTACCAGCGGCTGCTGAGGCTGGTGAACAGAAACTACTTCGACACGTTCCTGCGGCTGATGACGAACCCGGAGCAGAACCGCCACCGGGGGCTCGTCTACTGTAGGCCCAACATGTGGGACTCCGCTGGGTACGTCACACTGGACGAGCTGGTGAGCTCGCAACTCGAGCGCGGCTCCGCGGTCAACGTGCAATCGGTCGAGGGCGGCCGGACGGACCACACGGAGATCCGCCTCCCCGACGGCTCGTTGGACCCCGGCGTCATCCAGACGCAGATCAAAGTGGCGCTGGGAACGGTGGACCTGGCGCTGCGGCTCGGCGACGACCAGTTCCCGCTCAACCACGACGTCAAGGACGTCGCCGGCAACCATACTGAGCACCGCAGGCGCCTGGACTACTCGTCCTATCTGGAGCTGGCCGACCACCTCTACCACCGGGCGGCCGACAAGGCGCAGCTCACGGCCCTGTTCGCGATCACCCGATGGAACGAGAAGAGGGAAGAGCCCTGGTGGCGATGAGTGAAGCGAACCGCGCGGCGGTCGTCATCCGCAACACCTCGGCGGCGGACCGGCCGCCCGCCATGCCGGTCAAGGTCGACGGCTCGTTGTACCGGTACGAGATGATCTTCTCTGGCGGCGGCTCGCGGGCGTACGCGGACGAGCCGGACGAGCTGGTCGGCGCGCTCAGGCCCGGCTACGACGCGCTCGGCACTCCGGAGGAGCGACGCGAGGCGCGCGAGCGGATCGCGCTGGACGCCCAGGTCAGGGCGCAGGCGGAGCTGGCCGCGGCCGGGCCGCTGGAGGAGTGTACGCCTGAGGAGCGGGCCGTGCTGCTCGGCGGCAGGCACGTGCCGCCGGCTCCGGAGGAGTGGGCCGCCCCCGTGCCGCTGGTGCTGGTCACGTCGTTCTACGAGCCGGCCGGGTCACTGCCCCGGCCGCGCGGTCCCGAGGAGCTTCAGGTATGGCTCGACCCGGCGGACGACTGGACGCTCCTGACCAGCCTGCACGCCGCCGGGACGATCAAGGTCGCGATGCTCCAGGATTTCCCCTAAGCGCGCCGCCTTACGGCATGCCCAGGCGAGCCCGTACGGCCCGGCGCGCCCATACGACGGCCTGCCGGTCGCCGTGCAGCTGCAAGGTGTGATTCAGGGCCATGACCAGGCCGTGCAGCTCGAACACCAGCTGATCGACCTCGGTGCCGCCCGGCAGGTCCCCGGCGGCCACGGCCCGCCGCGTCTCCTTGAGCAGCCGCCCCCGCCAGGCGTCGAACCGGGCCGCCACCGCGTCGCGCACCGCCCCCACGCGCCCGTCGAACTCGTGGGCCGCGGCGACGAAGAAGCAGCCTCCGGGGAAGACGCCGCGCTCCAGGTAGGAGATCCACTCCTCGCAGAGCGCCCGCAGCCGGCGCAGTCCCGGCTCGACCCGGATGACCGGCTCCCAGACCTCCGCGCGGAAGACCTCGCCGGCCCGTTCCAGCACCGCCAGCTGCAGCGCCTCTTTCGAGCCGAAATGACCGAGAATGCCGGACTTGCTCATGCCGAGCTCGGTCGCGAGGCGGCCGATGGTCAGCCCTTCCAGCCCTTCGAGGGAGGCGATGGCGACCGAGCGGTCGAGGATGGCGGAGCGCGTGCCGAGGGCCTCCGCCACGGATCTCCGTGGACTCATCCAGGCAGTTTAGCGTTCGACGCCGTTTAGCGTCCGAACGGTCGGTTGCTATAGTCCCGCCCATGACTGGATCAAGACTCGTCGCCACCGGCCACTATCAGCCCGCCAAGGTGCTGACCAACGACGACCTCGCCGCCATGGTCGACACCTCCGACGAGTGGATCACCAAGCGGGTCGGGATCCGCACCAGGCACATGGCCGGGCCGGAGGAAGGCGTGACCGAGCTGGCCGGGCACGCGGCGGCCAAGGCGCTGGCCGGCAGTGGGCTGGACGCCGCCGACATCGACCTCGTCCTCGTGGCCACCTGCACCCAGACCGAGCGGGCGCCGAACATCGCCTCCCGCGTCGCGGCCAAACTCGGCGTACCGGACGCGGCCGTCATGGACCTGGGCGTCTCGTGCTCCGGCTTCACCCACGCGCTGGCCATGGCCGACCACACGATCAAGGCGGGGGCCGCCACGCATGCCCTGGTCGTGGGGGTGGACAAGATGACGGCCGTGACGGACTGGACCGACCGTACGACGTGCGTACTGACCGGCGACGGCGCCGGGGCGGCGGTGCTCAGCGCGGCGGCGGAGCCGGAGATCGGGCCCGTCGTCTGGGGCTCGGCCCCCGAGCTGGGCAACGCGGTGCGCATCGGCGGCACGCCGACCCGCTTCGCCCAGGACGGCCAGACCGTTTACCGCTGGGCCACCACGCGGCTGCCGGAGATCGCCCGGCGCGCGTGTGAACGTGGCGGCGTCAAGCCGGAGGAGCTGGCGGCCGTGGTGCTGCACCAGGCGAACCTACGAATCATCGAGCCGATCGCGCAGAAGCTCGGGGCGGTCAACGCGATCGTGGCCCGTGACGTGGTCGAATCGGGCAACACCTCGGCCGCGAGCGTCCCGCTGGCGCTGTCGAAGCTGCTGGAGCGGGGTGAGGTGCGGCAGGGGGCGCCGATGCTGCTGTTCGGGTTCGGCGGGAACCTCTCGTACGCGGGGATGATCGTCCGCTGCCCCTAACCGTCGCGCAGGTAGTCGGCGAGCCGCTCCAGCTGCTCGGCGTAGTAGTCGCCGAACTCGGGTGAGCCCGGGTCGAGCCCGCAGGCGGCCCGGACGAGGTGCGGGAAGACGATGCCCGCCGCGGCCATCCCGAACAGCGCCACCAGCACCGCGGCCGGGTCCAGGTCGGCGGGGAACTCCCCCGCCTCCTGACGGGCGCGCAGGTGCTCCAGGTCGCGGCGCACCTCGTCGGCGAAGGCGGGATCGGGCGGGGCGTCGTCGGTGAGCCCCTGCCAGACCAGCAACTTGCCGAAGTCGCGGCGGCTGGAATTGGCGCGCGCGTAGCCCGCGATGAGCCGGCCCAGCGACGACCCGCGATCGGCGAACACGCTCTCCTCGCTCTGCCAGCGGGTGTTCAGCGCGCGGAAGAGTCCCTCCTTACCGCCGAAGTAGTAAGAGATCAGCTGCTTGTTGACCCCGGCCCTGGCCGCGATCTCGCCGACCCGCGCCCCGGCGAACCCCTTGGCCGCGAACTCCTCCAGCGCCGCCTGAAGGATGCGGGCCTTGGTGCGCTCCGGGTCGCGCTGCTTCTCCTCCGGCGCTCGTCTCATGCCCGGAACACTATCATCCATCCGGATGGTTGACAGAATCATCCATGCGGTTGATAGTCATGGACATGACAGAGCACATCGCGATCATCGGCGGCGGGGTCGGCGGCCTCTGCCTCGCTCAGGGACTCCTCAAGGCCGGAAAGCACGTCACCGTCTACGAGCGGGACCGCACCCCGGCCGACCGGCTGCAGGGCTACCGGGTGCACATCGACCCCAACGGCGCCCGCGCCCTCCACCACTGCCTGCCGGCGGCGCTCTGGCAGGCGTTCCTCGCCACGACCGGGCAGGGCGGCCAGGACTTCGGCTTCCTCACCGAGCGGCTCGGCACGCTCGCGCTGATCGAGACCCCGCCCGCGGCCGACCCGGCCGACGACCACCACTCCGTGAGCCGCATCACGCTCAGGCAGGTGCTGCTGACCGGGCTGGAGGAGGTGGTGCGGTTCGGCAAGACGTACGAGCGCTACGAACGGCTGCCCGACGGGCGGGTCGAGCTGTTCTTCGCCGACGGCTCCAGCGACATGGCCGACGTCGTGGTCGCCGCCGACGGCGGCAACTCGCGGGTGCGCAAGCAGTATCTGCCGCACGCCGAGCGCGTCGAGACCGGCATCACCACGGTGGCGGGCAAGTTCCCGCTCACCGACGAGACCAGGGCGCTCATCTCGCGGCGGCTCGTCGAGGGCCCGAACACCATCATCCCGCCCAAGGGCCTCGGCATGTTCTGCGCGCCGCACGACCTGAGCGACACCGCGCCGGTCGGCGCCATCGGGGCGACCGAGCAGCAGGGCGCGCTGATGGACAACGCCGGCAGCTACATCCTCTGGGCCGTGGGCGCCGCCAAGGACCGCTTCCCCGCCGACGTCGCCGACCTGCCGGGCGCGCGGCTCAAGCGGACGGTGGCGGAGATGGTCGAGTCCTGGCATCCCGATCTGCACAAGCTGATCGACCTGGCCGACCCCGACACGGTCTCGTTGCTGCCGATCCGTACCTCGATCCCGATCGAGCCGTGGCCGGCCACCACCATCACGCTGCTCGGCGACGCCATCCACAGCATGACGCCGATGCGCGGCATCGGCGCCAACACCGCCCTGCGCGACGCCCGCCTGCTCTGCCTGGCGCTGACCGGCGGGCGCGACACGGTCGAGGCCATCGCGGACTACGAGGAGCGGATGCGCGAGTACGGCTTCGCGGCCGTGCGGGACTCGCTCCGCGCGGCCGAGCAGTTCATCGGCGAGAGCCGGGCCGCCAGGATGGGCTTCAAGGCGTTCCTGCGTACGGTCCAGCGCTTCCCGTCGCTCAAGGCGAGGGTGTTCTCGTAGTCCAACGCCGTACCTTGGAGGAGCCGGCGCTGTCGAAGCTGCTGGAGCGGGGTGAGGTGCGGCGCGCCCTCCACGCGGTGCGCGGCCGGCTTCGCGCACCCAGATCGCGAGGCGTCGCGCGCTGACGCTAGCGTTGGAGGAGAGGAGAGGGGTTCCGTTGTCAGTCGTGAAGATCAACGTCCTGACCGTGCCTGCGGAGATGCGGGAGGAGCTGGAGCGACGCTTCTCCAACCGGGCGGGCATGGTGGAGTCGGCCGACGGGTTCGAGTGGTTCGAGCTGCTCAGGCCGGTCGAAGGCACCGACCAGTACCTGGTCTACACCCGCTGGCGCAGCGAGGACGACTTCCAGACGTGGCAGCAGGGTCAGGCCTTCCAGCGCGGGCACGCGCAAGCCGGGGCTGCTCAGGGGCATGGCCACGGCCAGGGGCCCGCCGCGTCCGGATCGCAGCTCTGGTCGTTCGAGGTCGTCCAGAGCGCCAGCCCCAAGAGCTGAGCGGCCCTTTGTTGGAGGGTGGATGCGGATCGGGATCCTGGGGCCGCTCCAGATCGCGGGGGCCGCGGTCGGCGGCGCGCGGGTGCGGGCGCTGCTGATCCGCCTGGCGCTCGATCCCGGCCGGGTGGTGACCAACGACCGGCTGATCGACGACCTGTGGCCGGGTGAGCCGCCCGAGCATCCGATGGCCGCGCTGCAGTCGCTGGTGTCCAGGGCGCGCAGGGAGGCTCCCGGGCTGATCTCCTCCCATCCGAGCGGCTACCTGCTCGACGTACCGGCCGATGAGGTGGACGCGCAGGCGTTCGAGCGGCTGGCCCGCGCGGGCGACGCGCACGCGGCGCTGGCGCTCTGGCGCGGTCCGGCGCTGGCCGGCATCGACCTGCCCTTCGCGCTGGCCCCGGCCGCCCGGCTGGAGGAGCTGCGGCTGGCGGCGCTGGCGAGCCGGATCGCGGCGGACCTGGCCGCGGGCGGCGATGTCGTGGCGGAGCTGGAGGAGCTGGTCGCCGAGCATCGGCTGCGCGAGCCGTTCCACGCGCTGCTGATGCGGGCCATGGTGGCGGACGGACGGCGGGGCCAGGCGCTGGAGGTCTTCGAGCGGATCAGGGCGCGGCTGGCGGACGAGCTGGGCGTCGATCCGGGGGCCGAGCTGCGGGAGGCGCACCTCGCGGCGCTGCGTGACGAGGAGCCGGAGCCCAGGAGCAACCTGCCCGCCCGGTTGACCAGCTTCGTCGGCCGCGGCGACGACGTCGCCCGTATCCGGGCACTCCTCGTCGGCCGCAGCGATGACGTCGCCCGCATCCGGGCACTGACGGGCGCCCGGCTGATCACCCTCGTGGGGCCCGGCGGGGCGGGGAAGACGCGCCTGGCCGTCGAGGCCGCCGCGACGCTGCGCGTGCCCGACGGGGTGTGGCTGGTCGAGCTGGCCCCGGCGGCCGGGGTGCGGGCCGCGCTGGAAGCCGTGTTCAAGACGTCCGACCTGGTCAGAGCGCTGCGCGGCACGTCACCGGTGATCGTGCTGGACAACTGCGAGCACCTGATCGACGAAGCCGCGCGCGTGGCGCAATGGCTGCTGGGCGCGGTGGCCGGGCTGCGGGTCATCGCCACCAGCCGTGAGCCGCTGAACATGCCCGGCGAGACCCTGCATCCTGTACTCCCGCTGGCGGAGGAGCCCGCCGTGGAGCTGCTCCGCGACCGCGCCGCCGCCGCCCGGCCCGACCTGAGCCCGGACCCGGCCGAGGCCGCGCGGATCTGCCGCGAGCTCGACGGCATCCCGCTGGCCATCGAGCTGGCCGCCGCCCGGCTGCGGACGATGCCGGTGTCCATGCTGGTCGAGCAGCTCGGCGACCGGCTGGGCTTTCGCGGCAGCCGTACCTCCGAACCCAGGCACCGCACGCTGCGCGCGGTCATCGACTGGAGCTGGAACCTGCTGTCGCGGGAGGAGCGGGAGCTGCTGCGGGGGCTGTCGGTGTTCTCCGGCGGGGCGACGGCCGAGGCGATCGGGCGGGTCTGCGGCGGCGATCTCGATCTGCTTTCCGCGCTGGTCGACAAGTCGCTGATCGCGCTCTCCGGTGACCGCTACACGATGCTGGAGACGATCAGGCAGTACGTCGCGGAGACCACCACTGCTGATCTCTTGGAGCTCAGGCAGGCGCATGCCCGCTACTACGCCGAGCTGGCCGAGGCCGCCGAGCCGCATCTGCGGACGGGTGAGCAGGTCAAGTGGCTGGCCGTGCTCGACGCCGAGCAGGGCAATCTGGACGCGGCGTTCCGGCACTCCGACGACCCGCTCCGGGTCATCCTGCCCAGGCTGTGGCCGTGGATCATGCGCGGGCGGCGGCACGAGGTCATCGCGAACGCGACCGCCGCGCTGCGCAGGGTCGGTGACGTCCCGCCCGAGGGGCGGGAGCTGGCCCATGGGCTGTGCATGATGGCCGCCATGGGCGCCGAGCCGAGCCGGGCGGTCCGGGAGTCCGACCATCCGGCGGCGCTGCACTCCTGGGCGATGGGCGTCGCCATGGGTCCGCCGCCCGACGTGGTGGCCGTCACGGAGGCGAGCGCCCAGCGGCTTCTTGATCATCCCGACACGTGGACCAGGTCGACGGCGCTGCTGGTAGCGGGCATCGTCCGGTTCGAGTACGGGGCGGTCGACGGCGCCGAGTCCCTGCTGGAGCCGGCGCTCGACGGACTGCGCAGGACCGGCGACCGCTGGGGGCAGTGGACCGCCTACTTCTGGCTGTCGCTGGCCGCCGAGAACCGAGGCGACTTCGCCCGCGCGCTGACCCTGGCCAAGGAGCCGGAGCCGATCGCGGCGGAGCTGGCCGGGCTGGGGGCGCCGCTCGGGCCGATGATGTTCCTGCTGCGGCTCAGCCAGCTCATGATGCGCACCGGCGACCACGCGGGCGCCGCCACCACCCTGGAGCGGGCCTGGCAGGCGGCGCTGCGCTCCGAGGACGCGCTGACCATCGCCCGGGTGACGCACGCCAGAGCCGAGCTGGCCCGGCGCTCCGGCGATCCGGGCGCGGCCGCCCGGCTGGTGCGCGGCGCCCTGGCCATGGACGTCGACGCTCCTCCCCAGTTCAGGGCGTTCATGAACGTCGAGCTGGCCCGCGTGGCCGAGCCGGCCGAGCCGTCGCGCAGGGCGCTGGAGCTCATGGCCACCTGCGAGGACAGGACGGCCCGCGCGACCGTGCTCGAAGGCGTGGCCGAGCACCGCGACCCGCTGATGGCCGCCGAGCTGCTGGGGGCGGCCCGGGTGCTGCGCGGGATCACCGAGTCGGCCGATCCGTACGTGGTCGCGCTGGCCGGGCGGTGCCGGGCGGCGCTGGGCGCCGAGCGCTATGCGGAGGCCCTGGTCAGGGGTGCGGCGATCCCGGATCCGGAGAGGTACGCGCTCTCGTCCCCGTGACAGTCTCCGTCAGCCGCTTTCATGGCGCCGAGCATGGCTCGGCATGGACCATACTGGGCAGCCTAGTGAGCAGACGCGATGGCGGAGCACTAGCCGTGATCTCTCCTTATCGCGGAGAATGCGCCGGGTGGGGGTAACTTCCACCTCTAAGTAAGGAGACCTGTGGCCGATACAGGCACGCTCGAAACCCGTGGTAGTGACTTCGCCAAACTGGCCCGACAAATCCAGGATGCCGGCCTGCTGGACCGGCGTCCGGTCTACTACGCCGTGCGACTGACCCTGGTATTGGCCGCTTATGTCGGTCTATGGGCGCTGTTCGTGTGGGTCGGCGACTCGTGGTGGCAGCTGCTGGTGGCTGTCGCGCTCGCCGTGGCCTCCGCGCAGATCGGGTTCGTCGCCCACGACCTGGGTCACCGGCAGGTCTTCAGGACCCGCCGGGCGAGCGACATCCTCGGCTTGATCATCGGTGACTTCGGCATCGGCCTGGGCTGGGGCTGGTGGAACACCAAGCACAACCGCCACCACGCCAACCCCAACCACGAGGACGAGGACCCCGACGTCTCGCCCGCCGTGATCGTCTGGTCGACCGACCAGGTGGAGCGGAGCCGGGGGTTGCCGAGGTTCATCGCCAAGTGGCAGGCGTACTGGTTCTTCCCGCTGCTCACGCTGGAGGCGTGGCATCTGCACATCGCCAGTGTCAAGGCGGTGTTCCAGCCGACGACGAAGCACCGCAGGATGGAGGGAGCGCTGCTGCTGGCGCACTTCGCCTGCTACTTCGGCCTGATCTTCGCCGTGCTGCCGTTCGGCATGGCGCTGCTCTTCCTGGTGGTGCACCAGGGGCTGTTCGGGGTCTATCTGGGCAGCACGTTCGCGCCGAACCACAAGGGCATGCCGATCCTCACCAAGGAGGACAAGCTCGACTACCTCCGCAAGCAGGTGCTGACCTCGCGCAACGTCAAGGGCGGCGTGTTCGTGGACGTGGCGCTCGGGCAGCTCAACTACCAGATCGAGCACCACCTGTTCCCCAACATGCCGTCGCCGAACCTGCGCAAGGCCCAGCCGATCGTCCGGCAGTACTGCGCCGACCTGGGGGTCAGCTACCTGGAGACGGGACTGATCACCTCGTACGGGCAGGCCCTGCGGCATCTGCACGAAGTGGGCGCGCCCCTGCGCTAGCCACTGGCGCCCTTGAGACGTCGGAGGAGGTCGTCTCGGCGGCCTTCCAGCTCCGCGATCAGCTCTTCCTGCTCGTCCGCCATGCTGATCATCGCGCTGATCTCCACCTGGTCGGTGGCGCCCATGTCGCGGATCTGGTCACGCAGGTCCTTGGTCTCGGCGCGCAGCCTGGCCAGGTCCTCTTCGACGTGCCGCAAGTCGTCTTGTTCGCTCATGCTCCGGCTCTACCCATTGCGGGGCGGTTGGCCACCCGAGCGGTCCTCCGTACAGAATGGGCCCCATGCGAAGGTTGTCGGCCAGCACCATCGTGTCGGTCGCGGTGGTCATCGTCGTACTGGCAGGTACGGTCGCCACCTCCTTCTTTCAGCCCGCCCTGGCACCGAACGCGCTCGACATCGTGCTGCCGCTCGTGGCCAGTGCCGGGGTGCTGGCGCGGC
The DNA here is from genome assembly GCF_040648495.1 of Nonomuraea sp. NPDC049129. NCBI lineage: Bacteria > Bacillati > Actinomycetota > Actinomycetes > Streptosporangiales > Streptosporangiaceae > Nonomuraea > Nonomuraea sp. NPDC049129. The sequence continues at coordinate 272,380 of NZ_JBEZDU010000011.1, forward strand.
GCCGCTACCCGGTGGTGGCGCTGATCGTCGTGCTGGCGGCCGTCGCGCTCTACTATCCCCTGGCCCGGCTCGACGGGCCGATCCTGATCATGGCGTTCGTCGTCCTCTACACCGCCGCCGACCTGGGCCACCTGATCGCCGCCATCGCCGCGGGCGCGACCACGATGCTGGCCATGGGCCTGGGCGAGACCGGCGGGACCAGGCATGTGGACGACAGTATGTTCATCCTGATCACCGGATGGGTAGCGGCCGCGGTCGCCGGTGGGGGCGTCACCCGCAACCGGCGCGCCTATCTCCGGGAGGCCGAGCAGCGCGTGCTCGACGCCCTGCACGGCAAGGAGGAGGAGGCCAGGCGGCGGGCGAGCGAGGAGCGGCTGCGCATCGCCAGGGAGCTGCACGACCTCCTGGGGCACAACATCTCGATGATCAACGTGCAGGCCGCGGCGGCGCTGCACGGGCTGAAGAAGCGGCCGGAGGACGCGGAGGCCGCGCTCCGGGCGATCAAGGAGGCCAGCAAGGAGACGCTGCGCGAGCTGCGTACCACGCTCGGCGTGTTGCGGCAGGTGGACGAGGGCGCGCCGACCGCGCCCGCCGACAGCCTGGCCCGGATGGAGGCGCTGGTCGCGGCGTCGGGGCTGGACGTGCGGACCGAGCTGTCGGGGCCGCTGGACGAGGTGCCGGCCGAGGTGGACCTGGCCGCGGCACGCATCATCAGGGAGGCCCTGACGAACGTCTCCCGGCACTCGGGAGCCGATACGGCCCGGCTGACCGTCACCAACGAGTCCGGAAATATCGTGATCCGCGTGGAGGATGATGGACCGGGCGCGACGTTCACCGGCGGGACCGGGTTCGGGCTGCAAGGCATGCGGGAGCGCGCCACCGCGCTGGGCGGCACACTGGAGGCGGGCCCCCGGCCTGATGGCGGCTTCCAGGTCGTCGCCCACTTACCGCTGAACGGAGTTCGATGATCCGCACCGTACTCGCCGATGACCAGAATCTCGTACGGGCCGGGTTCCGGTCCATCCTGAGCGACGAGGACGGCATCGAGGTGGTCGGCGAGGCGGCCAACGGCGCCGAGGCCGTGGCCAAGGCCCGCGAGCTGCGGCCCGACGTGGTGCTGATGGACATCCGGATGCCCGAGCTGGACGGCCTGGAGGCGACCCGCGCGATCGTCACCGATCCGCGGCTCGACGGCGTCAAGGTGATCATCCTGACCACGTTCGACCTCGACGACTACGTCTACGGGGCGCTCCGGGCGGGGGCCAGCGGGTTCCTGGTCAAGGACACCGAGCCGGCCGAGCTGATCCACGCGGTGCGCGTGGTGGCCAGGGGCGACGCGCTGATCGCGCCCTCGGTGACCCGGCGGCTGATCGCCGAGTTCGCGGGCCGGGTCAAGCGCCCGGAGCCGGGCCCCCGGCTCAACGCGCTCACCGAGCGCGAGCGCGAGGTCATGGCGCTGGTCGCGGCCGGGCTGTCCAACGACGAGATCGCGGCCCGGCTGGTGCTCAGCCCGGCCACGGCCAAGACGCACGTCAGCCGCATCATGACCAAGCTCGGCACGCGCGACCGGGCGCAGCTCGTGGTGCTCGCCTACGAGGCCGGCATGATCACCCCAGGCTGGCTTACTCCCTGAGTTGTACGGCGGGCGGCCGGTTGACACCACAGGTGTACGGCAGGTGCCCGCCCCAGCATGACGCGGCGGAGATGACCTTGGCCAGAACCTCTGACCATGGAGACCGTAGACCTCGCCCGCCTGCAGTTCGCCCTCACCGCGGGGGCGCACTTCCTGTTCGTCGCGCTGACCCTCGGCCTGGCGACGCTGGTGGCCGTCATCCAGACCTGGGCCACCTTGACCCGCAGCCCGGTGCACATGCGGATGACGCGGTTCTGGGGGCAGCTCTACATCATCAACTACGCGATGGGCATCGTCACCGGGCTCGTCATGGAGTTCCAGCTCGGGCTGTCGTGGAGCGGGCTCACCGAGTTCGCCGGGAACGTGTTCGGCTCGTCCCTGGCGATCGAGACGATCGTGGCGTTCTTCATCGAGTCCACCTTCCTGGGCCTGTGGATCTTCGGCTGGAACAAGCTGAACCGCTGGGCGCACCTGGCACTGATCTGGGTCGTCACGCTGACGGCCTACGCCTCGGCGTTCTGGATCCTGATCTCCAACGGCTTCCTGCAGAACCCGGTGGGCTACCAGCTCAAGGACGGCGTCCTGCACCTCACCGACTTCGGCGCGCTGGTGGCCAATCCGGCGGCGCTGGTCGCCTTCTTCCACATCGGCGGCGGCGCGCTGATCGTCGGTGGCTTCCTCATGGCCGGGGTGAGCGCGTACCACCTGGCCAAGCGCACGACCGAGCAGGACTTCTTCCGCAAGTCGCTGCGCATCGGGATCTGCGTGGCGCTGCCCGCGACGCTGTTCACCGCGACGTTCGGCGGACTCGGCTTCGACACGATGCAACTGACCAAGCTGGCCGCCTGGTCGGGCAGCGCGCGGCGGATGGCCGAGGTGCAGGCGGACATGGTGGCCATGTACGGTCCGGGCGACTACCTGCCGTCGCTGGGGTGGGTGCGCGCCTCCGGGATCACCATGATGTCGCTCTTCGCGGTGCTCTTCTTCGTCTCCGGGGCGAGCTTTCTGCTGATGCTCTTCCGGCCGGTCGTACGGGGCTTCCGGCCGTGGCACTGGCTGCTGACGGCGCTGATCCCCGTCCCGTTCGTGACCATGATCGCCGGCTGGATGTTCCGTGAGATGGGGCGTCAGCCCTGGGCCGTGTACGGCCTGCTGAAGACCGCCGACGCCATGTCACCGGTGTCGTACGGGCAGATCAGGTTCTCGCTGACCGCGTTCGTCACCGTGTTCGCCGTACTCATCCTGGTCAACTACTGGCTGCTGGCCAGGACTGCCCGTAAGGGGCCGGATGCCGTCGCGCTGGGCGACCGCCCGCTCGAGACCGTCGCCCCCGTACTGACCTTCTGAGGAGCCGTCATGGAGATCCTTATTCTGGCCTTCTTCGCGATCGGCTACCTCGTGCTGGCCGGAGCGGACATCGGCGTCGGCATGGTGCTGCCGTATCTGGGCCGCACCCCGGTCGAGCGACGCGAGGCGATCGCCGCGATCGCACCGTTCTTCCTCGGCAACGAGGTGTGGCTGGTGGCCACAGCCGGAGTGCTCGCCGGGCTCTTCCCTGCTCTGGAGGGCTCGCTGCTGAGCGGCAACTACTCGCTCGTCGTGGCGCTGCTGCTCTCCTGGGTCATCCGGGACATGGGCCTGTGGCTGCGTGGGCGGCTGGCGGGCGTCCGGTGGCAGGGGTTCTGGGACGGCGCCGTCGTCGCGGGCAGTTGGGGGCTGGCGCTCAGCTGGGGTTCGCTGCTCAGTGACGTATTGCTCGGCATCCATGGGCCTCTCGCGCTGCTGCCCGCCCTGCTGGTGGCCGCGCTGTTCGCCACGCACGGGCTGTCGTTCGCGGCGCTGCGGCTGCGGGGCGTGCTGCGCGAGCGCGCGGCGGTGCTGTCCGGCGGCACCGGAGAGGGCCGCACGTACGCCCTGACGGCGACGGCCCTGGTGGCGATCGGCGTCCTGGCGGGCTTCCGGCTGCCTCTGGCCCCGGGCACCTCGGGCGCGCTTCTGGTGCCGGTCATCCTCACGCTGATCCCGTTCCTGGTGGCCTCACAGGCGTGGGTCTGGTGGACCTTCCGGCACCGGGTGACCGGCCCGTCGTACCTGTAACCGGGGGAGACCATCCTCGGACCCTGCCCGCCCTGGTCGGCGGGCAGGCTGTAGCCCAGCCCTTGCTTAACCTATCGAAACTCGATAGATTTCCATCGCAACTCGATGGAAGGATGCGCCATGGGGAAACTGACAGTGCTCGCGCTGCGGGCCGTGCTCGGGGTGGTGCTCGTCGGCACCGTGTTCATACAGGTATTGATGGTGTGGACGTTGATCAGCGGGAACGACCCGGAGGACGGGTCGCTCCCGCTGACCCCGCTGCGCGTGATCACGATCCTGGGCATGGTGTCGGTCCAGGTCGCCGTGGTCTGCGTATGGCGGCTGGTGACGATGGTGCGACGCGGAACCGTGTTCTCCCACGCCGCCTTCCGGTACGTGGACATCGTGATCGGCGCGATCGTGGCGGCCGCCTTCGTGTGGTTCGCGGTCACGGCCATCAACGCGCCGGGCCAGCGGGACGACCCGGGCGTCACCGTCATCATGGCCGGCATTGGCGTGGCCATCCTGGGGGTCGCGCTCATCGTGCGCGTGCTGCGGGTGCTGCTCGCCCAAGCCGTCGCGCGGGACGGCGAAGCGGCGCAGATGCAGGCCGAGCTGGACGAGATGATCTGATGCCGATCGTCGTCGACATCGACGTGATGCTGGCCAAGCGGAAGATGTCCGTGGGCGAGCTCGCGGACCGCATAGGGATCACGCCCGCCAACCTGGCGGTGCTCAAGAACGGCCGTGCCAAGGCGGTGCGCTTCACGACGCTCACCGCGCTCTGCGAGGTGCTCCAGTGCCAGCCGGGCGACCTGCTGCGCTGGGAGGCCGAGGACGCCGCGGACGGATGACGCGCCCACACCGCCATGCCGCGGCGATCACGGCGTCGCGGAGAGACTTGCCTCTGCGGCGACGTCGTGGTCCGCGATCCACGCGCAGCCGCTGTCCGGGCTTTCGGTGTTCCGGATGATCACGTCCAGGCGGTCACGGGTACGGGTCAGCGCGGCGATCTGGGCATCGATGCGATTGCGCTCGGCGGCGAGCTGGGCGCGCGACTCCGGAGTACTGGCCTTGGCCTCGACGCAGGGCAGCAGTTCGGCGATGGTCCGGCTGGACAGACCGGCGGCGTAAAGCATCTGGATCAGGTGGACACGGTCGGCCGCCGACTCGGGGTAGTGGCGCTGCCCGGAGCCGCTCCGGTACGCGTCCAGCAGTCCCTGCTCTTCGTAGTAGCGCAGGGCCCGTACGCTCACGCCCGACTTCGCCGCCAACTCGCCGATACGCACCGTGACCTCCATCACAAGAGTTGCCTCTGACGTCAACGTCAGGTTTTAGCCTATCCGCATGCAGATCAACGGAGCACATGTGCTGGTGACCGGGGCCAACCGCGGCCTCGGACGGCAATTCGTCCTTTCTCTCCTCGACCGCGGCGCAGGCAAGGTGTACGCCACTGCCCGCCGCCCGGAGCTCATCGACGTACCGGGGGTCATCCCGCTGCGCCTCGACATCACGGATCCGGCATCGGTCGCCGCCGCGGCGGCAGCGGCACCTGACGTCAAGATCGTCATCAACAACGCGGGAATCTCGACCGGGGCGAATCTGGTCACCGGGGACCTGGACACGATTCGCCGCGAGATGGACACCCACTTCTATGGCACCCTCAACGTGATCCGTGCCTTCGCGCCCCAGCTGGCCGACGGCGCGATCCTCAACGTTCTGTCCGCGATCTCGTGGCTCGCCTTCGACGGCGCGGGCGGATACCACGCGGCGAAGGCCGCCGAGTGGGCGCTCACCAACGGCGCACGCTTGGAGCTGGCCCACCAGCGCACCCTGGTGACGGGCCTGCACCTGGGCGCCGCGGACACCGACATGATGGCCTGGTACGACGGCGACAAGAGCGCCCCCGAGGTGATCGTCGCGGCGGCCCTCGACGGCATCGAGGCGCACCGGCCCGAGGTGCTCGCCGACGACTGGAGCCGCCAGGTGAAGGCATGGCTGTCCGAGGACCCGAATGTCATCTACCGGGAAGCGGCGGCCGCCCTCACGGCCTGACCTGCTGGGTTCGACCGCGGTTTCTCAGGCGCGGCCGGTACTGGGGACGGGCAGGCGCCTGCCCCCGGTGCCACCGTGACTGTGTCGCTTGCTGGGTATTATTTGTCGGCCGGCACGTACACCAGTTCGAGGACGCCGGACGGGAAGGACGTGCTTTTCACCAAGCGCAGGTTCACAGCCTGATCCAGCTCGGGGAACAGCGGCGCGCCCTTGCCGGTGACGGCGGGCAGCACCCACAGCCGGTACTCGTCGACCACGCCGAGCTTGATCAGGGAGTGCATGAACTCGGTGCCACCGGCGGCGACGAGGTCCTTACCGGGCTCGGCCTTGAGCTTGGCGATCTCCTCTGCGGTGTCACCGCCGGCGATGCGGGTCTCGGGCCAGTCGTCGGCCGATTTCAGGGTGCGGGAGAACACGACCTTGGGGATCTCGTTCATGGCCCTGGCAGACGGATGGTCGGAGCCGGGCCAGTATCCGGCCATGGCCTCGTAGGTGTTGCGGCCCATGAGGAAGGCCCCGGCCTCCCACAGCCGGCTGACAAAATACTCCTCCTGCTCGCGGTCGTCGATGCTCATCATGACGTCCCGGATTCCGTTGTCCCCGTCAGCGCTCTTGCCGTCGAGCGAGACGTAAAAACCCAGAATCAGCTTCCGCATCCGGTGCCTCCATTTGTTTCGTCCCGCGCCGGGACGGTCCCAACGCCCCATGGGGGCGCTTGCCTGAGCTCCGATCAGCGCCCACCGCTCGATCAGCTCGTGCTCAGCGGTTGGTCACTCACGCACTCAGACCACCGGCTCCCGCAAAACTCATCGCGCGCCGCGCCATCGATATCTCTCGCCCGCAGCAGCAGGAAGCCGCTCCCGGCGACGGCACGGTCGCGGCGCGACCGGAGCAGGCTGGGCCGCAGGTCCTGCGCGGTGGCCACGACATAGCCGCAGAGCGTAGCCGGTCACCGGGACGGTCCGGCAGCAACCAAAGTCGCGTTGAAGAGGTGACCTAAGTGGCCACGGCCCGGCCGCCCGGCAGTAGCGGCTGCGCCGGCCGGGGTCAACGAGGTCGGTCCCGACAACCCTCGCCCGTGGTTCGAATCGCTTGAGCGACGCGCTCACCCACACGAGCTCGCCCCGCGACCAATTCGCCCCCGGCTGGTCCAGTCGACGCGCAGCCACCCGAAACAACACCCAAGCGGTACGATGCAAACACCGAACCGGGCAGCTGGCCGTACCAGCAGCACCAGCGGGCAGGACTTCTCCGTCAGGGGGCGTGGCCGTACCACGCCCACCAGCGGTTTTCCACGTACCTCACGTTGATGGAGAACCCGATCGTGACTTCTGCCGTCCCTCGCGCCTTCCACTGCGAGCACACCCGCGCCAAGAGCAGGGTGTACGCCCTCGTCGAGCGCTCCGGTCAGCCCGCGACCCTGCATGCCGTACTGACCTGCACCGATCCAGCCGTCGCTCAGCACGCCGCCTACCTTCTCTCCTCGGTGCTGGAGAACGGCCTGGGCCCCGCCGCCCGCGCTGAGTCGGAGCGGATCGCGGCGGCTCTGCCCGACGCGCCCGCCGCCTCCTTCCGTCGTACGCTGGCCGATGTCGTGAACGGGACCTGGGCCGACGCCCCCGAGCTGGCCGCCACGTGGGAGTCCCTGCGGCGGGGCCGCGGCGACTCGGCCGGCCTCGGTGGCGACCTTGAGAGCCGCACACCGGGTGATGCCCGCCTCGAGGCCTTCCCCGGGCCGGTCGTACGCACGATCAGCCTGCTGGAGGTGCACGTCCACGACCCGGCTCGCCTTCTCGCGGCGGCCACCGCGACGGGCTGGAGGCCGTTCGACGCCGAGGACCTCGACGAGGACGACCGTCAGGACGTCGTCGGGGCCGTCATGCACTTCGTCAACGGCCCGGAGTTCCTGCCCGGCGCCGACCGGTTGACGGACGTCATGCAGGCGCGGCTGCTGCGCGTCGACAGGGGCGATGAGGTGAGCGACTGGAGCGCGGCGCCCGTGACGGCGAGGTTCGACACGGGAACGAGGTCCGACCCCGACGACTTGGCCGTCTGATCGCTACTTCACAAGCACGTCGGCGCGGCCGAGCACGAGATCAACTCGGCCCAGGTGGAGCTTGAGCAGGGTGACGTGGACGCGGTCGTCGAGCAGTATGCTGCCGGCCTTGCCGATTCGCACGGTGATGGTGAGCGTGGGACAGTGGATGGTCAAACCTCGTGGCGGATGGCGAGCACGCTGAGCCACGTGCGGTGGGTGGTGTTCTCGGCGTGCTCGCGTACCTCGAAGCCGATCTCGGCGAGGATCGCGAGCAGCGTGCGCGGCTCGCGGTGTACGAACCAGCGCTGGAGCCCTTTGTCGTGCGGGACCGGCTCCCAGACCTCGCCGTCGCCGGCCGAGGTGCTCAGCCCGAGCACGCCCCCAGGGCGCAGGGCCGCGTGCCAGGCGCGCAGCGTGGGGACGGTCTCGGCGGCCGGTACGTGCAGGAGGGCCGCGACCGACCACAACCCGGCCAGCGAGCCGGGAGCCAGCGGCGGGTGCCGCAGGTCGCCCAGGGCCACGGGAACGCCGCGGTCGGCGGCCAGTGCGGCGGCGAAGCGCGCTCGAAAAGCGCGGAACGCGGCGCCACTCACCAACACGCAGATGGCCAAATCGCTTCTCCTCGCCACCCAAGTCGGATGGGAAGCTCAGAGAATTACACCGGAGCGGCGTGCGAGAGCCCGTAGACCGGAGAGCTTGCTGCGGCGGTCTCGATGGAGCAGGTCGGTGATCACCTGTCGGAGGCCGGTTGGACTGACCTCCGAGGGAGCTTGGCTGCAGCGTTCGGCACCCGCACCTACGTCAGGCACTGTTGCATGGTCTTCCGTCGCGAGCCCGTGATCGGGCAGACCCGGAGCTCGCGGCCTGTCTCGTCGACGACCTTCCTGCGTCCCAAGGGCCGCTCGAGTAGGACGGGCACTTCGACGCCACGGAGGATGTCGAGCACGGCAGGCGGCCACAACTTGTCCCGCCACATCTCCAGCAGCGTGCGCTCGGGGGGCGGGCAGGCATCGCGAAGCACTATCCGAAGCCGAACACTCGCCTCGGACTCGACGGCTTCGACTTTGTCGGTCTGGAGACATGCCGGGTCGCTCGCCCCGCCGAAGACCTGCAGGATGAGGACCCGTCCTTCCACCATGACCGTGTCGATCCGCCCGGGAAAGGGCGGTTCGACCGGCCGGGACTCCCGCATGCCAGCCACCATGGAGACGGCGACGGCCAGCACCAGGAGGCAGAACATGCGCCACAGGAAGGACGGGCCCAGGGGGTTCATTTCTTGTAGACGTCCTTGCCGACTGCCTTCATCACGTCATGGATGTCGGTGAAGTAGTTCACGCAGGTGGACACGCTAGGCTTGTTATCGACGTTGTTGCTGCCGTGGTGGATGCCCTTGGCCACCACGTATCCATCGCCCTTGCGGAAGGTGTAGACCGGAGCGCCCGAGTCGCCCCTGATCGTGCACCGGCCGGATTTCTTACCAACCTGAAGCCAGCGTGTCGTGCTCTTCGGCTTCGAGCCCTCGACCTTCCAGCCGATGTCGGTGACCTTGAAGCCGCAGATCTGTCCGTTGGACAGGGTCTTTGTATCCGGGCTGGCACCGCCGACGCAGTACTGGTCTGTTTCTCGCGCGGGGACCGAGAATCGCCCGCCCACCCATTGCTTTTCTGCTGAGTCCCTGCCACCGATGAAGATGGTGGGGCTGGTGACCCGGCCGAGTACCGTCTGTATCAGGGACACGTCGCCATAATAGGTGGGCTGATTCGGCAGTTTGATCGTTCCTTGACCGGCCACCCAGTTCGTCCATTCGACGACACCAGCGCTCGTGATTCCGTCAGACACAACGCAGTGCCCGGCGCTCACCATGAGGTGGTCGGCCGCAGTCCCCATGGCGAATCCAGTCGTGCACCCCCCTTCGGTGCCGTCGGGATTGGAGGAAGAGAACGCTGAGCCGCCGTTGAGCTTTCCCGTGTCCTTCTGCCGGGTGTCCGCGGCGGAGGTGGAGGCGGAGGATGTCGTGCCGACGTCCAGGCGCGGACGGTCACTCTCCGACCGCAGCCAGATGGCGACGTTGTACGTGCCGTACCGGTCCGCCAATGCCTTACGTAGCCCCGCGGATGCGTCGGTGGACTGCACCACGGCCAGATTGCGCTGGGGCCAGATTTGCGTGGCGAACAGCGCGGTTCCCGCCGGGATCGTCTCGTCCAGGTCGAGCACCTGGTCGGTGATGGTGTTCAGCGCCTGGTAGCTGTTGGCGACCTCGGCGTATCGGGGAGTGATCGAGTACGGGGTTTCCGCGGCGGCCACTGCGGCAGTCCTGGCCGCCGGTGAATCCTCGTTCTCGAAACCGATCGCGAGGGTCTCGTCGGCGTCGCCGTTGTCCACCGCGATCCCGCTCAGCACCTTGCTCGCGGTGTCCTTGCCCGCCGGCGTCGCGGGAGCGACCACCCGCCCGCTGGCCGGGTCGAAGTAGGGCGGGGCCAAGGTGGTGGCGTTGGCCTGTGCACGGTTGTCAGCGCCGTTCAACGCGTGCACGTTCTCTGAGGAGACCGGTAGCCCGTCCAGCTTCCAGTCCGCGGGCGCGGTGAACACTTCCACCCCGTCGGGTCCCGCCGGGTACAGCACCTGGGGTGCCGGGACCGGTTGGGTGACGACCGTCAGCTTCGGCACCTCGGTGCCGGGGTCGCCGTACTCGGTGGAGGCGAGCTCGCGGAAGTTGTCGGAGGTGTTGGCCTCGTTCGGCTCCTGCAGTGTGAGCCCATAGTTAGGGCTGCCGCTCGCCCATGCTGCGGCGATCTCCTTGACAGGCCAGTCGAGTGTCCCTCTGCCGCAGTCGCTGGCGTGGGACTGGGTGACGATCGTGGCGCCCTCGGTGGTCGTGGCCGGCTTGTTGGCCCAGGTGAGGTTGTACGGATCCCAGCGGCTGGTGGTCCGCCGGACCTGGATGCCGTCTCCACTCTCTCCGCAGCCCGGGCCATCGGTGTTCACCACCGACAATTTCGCGTCGATGATGCGCTGACCCGTGAGAGCCATGGTGTCGAAGCGCAGCAGGCCGCGGTTGCGTATGCCGAAGATGCCGCCGGTCATCAGCAACGGCGAAGACGGGTCGCCTGTGCCGCCCTCGTCGGAGACGTCCACGTCCGCACTCGTCGGCATCGCGACCGAGCCGCTGATCGTCACGGGGAAGGCCGCGGTGTCCAGCTTGGCGCCGTCCAGCGCCACCCGCAGGTTGTCGCCGGACTGCTCGCTCTTGAACGCGCTGGGGGCTGATTTCGTGGCCGTCCGCCGTCCTGGCTTGATGTGCAGGCGGGGCGTCAACGCTCGCAGAACGGTTCGCCCCTGAGCGTCCACGAGCTCCTCCCGCCGCTCGCCGGACGAGGCGCCCTTCACCTGCACGGGAAGTGTGAGGTCCAGGGGTATCGTCGGACGACGCTGGAGGACGATCTCGTAGCGGAATCCCGCTGCCATGGCGCTGACCACAAGCTGGGCGCCGTCGCCCAGGTCGTACGTCGCTCGGTTCGCCGAGATCTGAGGGCGCGGGAGCGGCGTCGGCCATGACAGGGCCAGCGATTGACCTCCGGCGGTCGACAACTGGGCGAACGGTTCGGACTGTCCGCCTGCCGTGAAAGCGAGCGAAGCCTTCACGAGTTTCGGCCGAAAAGCGCCGTCCTTCTCGACGAGCCCCGTATCGATCCAGGCCCACGCTCCGTTGTTCTGCTTGAGTCGCACGGGTCGGGACCAGGTTTCGATGATCACCTGCCCGTCCTGCCGACGGACCACTCGCCGAGATTCTGTGGCGGCGCCCAGGATCTCACCTGGTAGCTGCTTGGTCGCGGCCTCCATGGAAACAGGCGACGGGCCAGCTTGTTGTGCTTGGACGGGCGGGGGGTTGAGGATCGAGGCGGCGAGGGCCGCACTCGCTGTGACGGCGAGAGCTGAGCTTCGTAACGACCGTGTAAACCGCAAAGGCGCCATCTCCATGAAGATCCTGACAATCCGGAAAACTCGGAGTGAGCGTAGATCGCGAACGGCTGTGCGGCAAGATCAACGCTGAGTCATGGCGCGATGACCAGAGCGTGGGTTTCCGCAGCATGGCGTGTACGGATGCCTCCCATACTTCCGGCGTAGGAAATCTCAGGCAGGCAAAAGGGGCCCGGCTCAAGCCGAACCCCTTCTACGGAAAGTGAGCTAGGAGAGGTCGAACTCTCCCTTACCGGCCCCGTCCAGGAAGGCTGACCACTCTGCGTGAGTGAACGCCAGAACGGGCCCCGATCCGTGATCCTTGGTGTCCCTCACCAGAACCGAGTCGTCGGCGCGCCGCATCACCTCGACACAGCTACCGCCGTTGCCACCCGACGCTTTCGCCTTGGTCCAGACCCCTACCGGCAGACCTGGTGTGTTACTCATAGCGGCTCATCACCTCGCGTATGATCTCCCTGCTGGCGTCAACGGGATGCGCCATGTTGGACAGGGCATCCCATCGCACAATAAGCGCTTGCACGGTCTGAGTGCGATTGGTTACTCGACCTTCCTCAGCGCTCTCTATATAGGCGTGGTCAGGTCCGCCGTCCCTCATAGTAGCCACCTCGAACGCGCCCAGCAGGCCCGTGGTCAGCCCTGCCGCAAGGGGTAGCACCCTGAGTGTGACGTAAGGAGGATTGAGGATCTCTAGGATTTTCGCAAGCTGTTCGCGCATCACCTCTTTCCCGCCCACCGGTCGGTGCAGAACGTTTTCATCGACCAGGGTCGAATACATCGGAGGTGGCTTTCGGAGAAAAACAGACTGTCGTCGAATTCGAAGCTGTACCGCCTTCTCAGCTTGGTCTTCGGTCGCGCCTGGTTCGCCGAGGAATACTTGCCTAGCGTAGCTTTCCGTCTGGAGCAGACCGGGGATGATCATCGGCTCCGAGGTACGTATGGTGTGCGCGGCGGCCTCCACACGTGGCCACTCCTGGAACCACTTCGGCCCGAGAGAGTTGTGTATCTGCGGGAGGAGCTCCAGGAGCTGCCCGTGGAGGCCAAGAGCTTTCTCGATCTCTCGTGTCAGCGCTTCGCTCGGCTTGCGCATCATGCGCTCAACGTGCCCCACGGCGCTCTCGCTGTAGGGAAGTCGCTCCGCTAGACGCTCTTGGCTCAACCCTTGTTCCGTCCGGTACGAACGTAGGCGGGAGGCGAATTCCTTCCATGCCTTCCTACCAGGATCCTGCCCATTTTCGGCCATAACAACCCTTTCGAACCTCTCCCCGTACTCCCCCACTTACGGCCACCCAGTGAATCCGGAAGGAACTGTACGCCTACTTTTGCGGACTGGACAGGGAGGTAACGCCATTCTGAGAGGGCCTACCGAAATCTTGGGGCCGTAAGTCTCGATGCCCCAGATATGTCCTCACCCCAGGGTGGATCCATGTATGCACATAGCTCCCAAACACACCGGACGTTGCTTCGCGCCAGCCCCGACACTCCACGCCAAGCCCGCCAAATCGTGCGCATATGGTCAGCCCTCGGCTTGGGGCTGAAAAGTGAACTGCTGGAGGATGTCGAGTTGGTGGTCTCCGAATTGGTGACCAACTCCGTGACGCATGCGCATTTCCGTCCGGGTCGGCAATGGGTTCAGCTCAGCATCGATATGGATCCCACGTCGGTGCGCGTGACAGTGACGGATCCTGGACATCCCACCGAATATCCGCAACGGCGCTGCGCAGACTCGCGGGACTTGGACGGTCTCGTAGTGGGAGGCAGGGGACTACAGATCGTTGATCATATCTGCCACGGCGCCTGGGATACGAGCCTGACCGAGAGTCATGAACGCATGGTTCACGCCCGAATTCCCATAGATCCCCACACCTGACAGGTGCACCCACCTGGACCGACGCTGGGCGGGGCAGGCGTTCACACGCCGGGCCATCCAACGCGACCGCAGGCACGAAGTACATGAGAGCTCTATCCGGCCGATCAATGAGGCTCGGGCGATCTGGACGGGATTGTTGTCCGGAAGAGTCCGCTAGAACGGGCGTGGCGGCGAAATCTGGAGGGACGGCGCCGTCACGCCTGCTAAACCGCTCCTGGTGGTTCAGAAACCGATGGCTTCGCGGAGCAGCAGGACGGTGCCGCGGCCTGGGTTGGGTTCCGCGTTGAGGATGAGAAGGCGGTTCAGAGCGCTGGGCTGCCCGTATGCCTTCATGGCGCGCTCGTTCTCCAGCGGAAGGCAGTGGTCTTCGACGCGTCGCAGTGCGGTGCTCAGGTCGGGGACCACCTTCTGTGCCCCGACGATCCAGATCGCGCGGGGCGCGGCGCCCGAGTAACCGGCCAGTTGGCTGCCGCTGGCCGAGGCGGCCACAAGGGATCCGGTCTCGGTGACCGCGGCGACGCTGCCCACGATGACGTCGGGGCAGGCGATCATCCGCCAGATCTCGGCCAGTTGGGTCGCACGGTCCATGGTCGTGCTGCTTGCCTTGACGGACTTGTATCGGCCGCTGGTGTTGATGTCCTCATCGATGCCGGACAGGCGGAGGGTTTCGCTGGCCCCGGTGAACACGCTGGCGCCCTCCGGGATCAGGTCGTTGACGCGGGTACGCGCGGCGGCGGCGTCGTCGAGGATTTCCACGGTGAAACCGTGTGCGGTCAGCGCGGCGGCCGCCCGCTCCAGGCGCTGATCGGACGCCCGGTCGGCAAACGGCGCGGCAACGGGCGCCTCGGCCGTGCGGGGCGCCGAGCCTGCCAGCGGGGTGGTGTCGAGGTATCTGACCTCGTAGGCCCGCTCCGTGAACTTCCAACCCTCGCCGGTGCGCTGGTAGCGGTCGTGGTAGACGGCGTAGTTCACGCCCTCGCGGCCGTCCTGGGTACGTGCGATCTCTTGGATGTAGGCGCGGCCGGTCGCCGTGTCGCCGTCCAGCTGGATCGTGCCCGGGTGCGTGTTCTGCACGAAGAAGTCCCACTGGCTCTGCAGTCGCTCGCCCTCGGAGCGGATCTGCTCCCGGCCGACCATCTCGGGGATAGTGGGTATCCGCAGCGCGCCATCGTGGGTGAACAGGGACGCGAGGCGGGGGCGGTCGCGCATCATCGCCGCGTCGGTGAACTCGGCGCGCAGCGCCTCGATCTCGACGCGGTCGGCGATGGCCTGAAAGTCGCTCATCGGTTTCCTCCTGGTCGCCTCGAAGCCGGTGTACGACGGCTTCGTGGGTGGCGTGTTCGTCTCATCGGTTCGACAACGCAACCCCGCTGAATGTGAGGATCCGCTGAGAGTGCCCCTTCAGCGGGGGTTGTCGGCGCGCCAGGCGATGTAGTCGGCGACCGCCGTGCCGACGTCGAAGGCCGGGGTGAAGCCGGTGTCGTGGGTGAGCCGGGTGATGTCGAGGTAGGGGTCGTCTCCGGGGCCGTTCCGTCGTCCGGGCAGGAGGTCGGGCCGCGAGCCGGGGGTGATCGCCCGTACGGCGTCCACGAGCTCGCTGTTGGTGAACGGCCGGCCGCTGGAGACGTTGTAGGTGGTGTGCCGCAGGGTTTCCGTGGTCATCAGCAGGGCGATCGCGCGCCCGGCGTCGGGTGCGTAGCAGCTGTCGCCGCCGTCGTCGGCGTACAGCGGCTGCGGCTGTTCACCGCGGAGTGCGGCGTTGATGTACGGCGGGATGGGGTTGAACGGTGATTCCGGGTCCATCAGCGGTCCCCAGATGCTCCCGATCCGGAGCACGACCGGCTGGACGCCGCTGCCCTGGAGGCTGTGCGTGGTGAGCGGCTCGACGGCCTTCTTGAAGGCGATGATCAGGTGCGGCAGGTCCGCGGTGGGCAGCGCGAGCTCCTCGTGCCAGCGGGTCTCGGCCGCGCCGATGTACACGCCGAGGCTGCTGGCGACGGCGAATCTGCGCACGCCCCAGGCGCGGGCGGCGTCCAGCGCGTTGAGCAGGCCGATCGTGTCCGTACGGAAGAAGGTGACCGGGTCCTTGTCAGGGATGCTGCCGGCGAGGTGGACGATGTCGCTGATGTCGTGGCGATCGGCCAGGGCCAGGAAGGCGTCCCGGTCGGTGACGTCCAGGGATTCCACGGTGACCCGGCCGGCCAGGAACGAGGGGACCTTGGTGCGGCGGTGTGCGGTGACGACGACCTGGTGTCCGAGGTCGACGAGGGCGCGGGCGGTGTGGGCACCGATCATGCCGAGCCCTCCGGTGATGAGGATCATCGGGCCACCTCGTAGCGCAGGTGGGTCACGCCGGGGGCCGGGACGGCCTCCAGCAGACGGAGGTGTACGTGTTTCGGGAGCTCCTGGAAGAAGGGGCGGCCGGCGCCCAGCAGGACGGGCACCTGGTGGAGGATCACCTCGTCGACGAGGCCCGCTTCCAGCGCGGCGGCCAGCACGCCGCCGCCCATGAGGCCGACATCCTTGCCATCGGCGAACTGGCGGGCGACCGCGATCGCGTCCTGGATGCCGGTGGTGATCAGGGTCTGCCGCTCGGTGATTTCTGGGGCCGGTCGGTGGCTGAGGAGGATCAGCGGGGCTGCCGGGTGCGGGCTGCCGCCGCCGAAGTGGTCGGAGTCGTCGTAGGTGTTGCGGCCGGCCACGATCGCGCCCACGCGTCCGGCGAGAATGTCGAAGAGGCGGGCGCTGGGCTCGCTGAGGTTGAATCCGTCGAACGTCTGGCTGGGTGTGTCGCCGTTGAAGTACCAGTCGAACAGCATGTTCGCGTCGCCGAGGCCGCGTCCGGCGCCGGGGCCGCGGCCGGTGATGTAGCCGTCGACCGAGACGGCGTGGGCGCTGATGACCTTGCTCATGTCTTTCCTTCCGGATCAGCCGGCATGGGGAAGCCGACGATTCGGTATCGAGCCTGCCGTTCAGGTGAGGCGGGAGGCATCCGTGCCGGCCACGTGCCGGGTACGCGGGCACCACGTGGTGGCCACGTACGCCGACACCACGACCTCACATTCCGGTGGGCTGTCTTGTCGAAACCGATGAGGGCAGATGCGACCAAAGGAGCCGGCTACACCATGACCACCCCACCCGATCCGGGACTGAGCGCGATCATGAGCGAGCGGCGTCAGCTGATCAATGTCGCGTACCGGCTCCTGGGCTCCCTGGCCGAGGCCGAGGATGCCGTCCAAGAGACCTACGCCCGCTGGTGCGCCATGTCCCCGCAGCAGCAGGACGCCATCGAATCCCCCGGCGCCTGGCTGACGACGGTCACCAGCCGCATCTGCCTCAATCTGCTCGGCTCGGCCCGGTCACGGCGTGAGACCTACGTGGGCGAATGGCTCCCTGAGCCGCTGCCCGAACGTACGGAGTGGGTCACGAGCGACACCATGGTCGACCCGGCCGACCGGGTCACCCTGGATGAGTCGGTCAACCTGGCCTTCCTGGTCGTGCTGGAGTCGATGACCCCGGCCGAGCGCGTCGCGTTCATCCTGCACGACGTCTTCTGCCACTCCTTCGCCGAAGTGGCCGAGATCGTCGGCCGTACCCCGGCGGCCTGCCGCCAGCTGGCCTCCTCGGCCCGCCGCCGTATCCGGGCCGCGCGGCCTTCCGCGACTCCGGCGGCCCAGCGCGCCGGCGTCGTCAGGGACTTCAAGCAGGCATGGCAGGCCAAGGACATCGACGCCCTCATCGGCCTGCTCGATCCCGACGCCACGGCGATCGCCGACGGCGGCGGCTCTGCCATCACCTTCCTGCATCCCATCGAAGGCGGCGAGCAGATCGCGCACGCCTGGATCGAGCTGGCCGACCGGCTGCCGGGCAACATGACGTTCCTGGAACGTACGGTCAACGGTCAGCCCGGTCTGGTGGCTCAGGAAGACGGCACCACCGTGACGGTGTTCGCGTTCGAGGTCGTGGACGATCGGATCAAGCGCATCTGGGTGGTCCGCAATCCCGACAAACTGCGTCGCTGGACGACGGGCTGAAGCGCGTCCGCGCCTCAGCCCTGCCGGTCCGCTGCTTGCCGTGCGTCAGAAGACCGGCGCGCCGTCACGCGTCAGGCGCCAGTTGGCGGCGGCGAAGTCGGCCGGGTTGATCGTGCCCTTGGCCGTCGCGTAGTCGATCAGCGCCTGGCGGATCTCCACCTGGGCGTTGTACAGGACCGGCGCGCCCGCGACGTGCGGGAACCCGCCGCCGCCCGACTGCCGGTAGTTGTTGATCGCGACCACGAACTCCTTGTCCGCCGGCACCGGCGCGCCCTCGTAAGTGAGGTTCGCGATCCGCTGACCCACCGGCTTGGCGATGTCGATGTCGTACGACACGCCCGACAGCTGGTCGTAGTTGTAGTCCGGCGTGTTGCCGGCGTTCGTGAGCTTGGCGACGTCCACGGGGTCGCCGGGAGCCAGCTGGTTGAAGTACTTGGCGGAGTACTCCAGGTAGTCCTTGATCTGGGCGCCCGTCAGCTTCACGGCCAGCAGCGTGTTGTCGTACACGTACAACCCGGCCACATCACGCACCCGGATGTCGCCGGCGGGGAAGACGGCGGTCCGGCTGAACGGCGCGGCGATCGACAGGACCGGGAGCTGGTTGTCCGGCAGGGCCTGCTTGACGGTCTCGACCTGGACCTGCTGGATGTAGTCGAGGATCGGGGTGTCCTTGTAGGGGGACTCGGCGGCCGAGAGCTGCTCCGACGACTTGGCCACGACCTTGTTGACGTAGCCGACCGTGGCGTCGTGCTGCGGCTTGAGCAGGGCGGTGATCTTCGGGTCCTCGGCGACCGTGTTCGTGTTGCGTGTGGCCGAGGACTTGCCGGTGACCGTCCATCTGCCGCGCTGTTTGGCGAGCTGGAAGTCGATCACGCTGAGGCGCTGGCCCCACTTGCTCGGCTCAGTGAGCAGGACCTGCTTGCCGGTGGCCTGGTTCGTGACGAACTGCTGGGCCACGTCGTTGTGCGCGTGCCCGAACAGCACCGCGTCGATGCCCGGCACCTGCTCCGCGACCATGGCGGAGGCGTTCTCCACGGGCAGGTCGCCGCCGTACGACGACATGCCGTTGTCGCCCGCGTGCGCGGTCACCACGACCACGTCGGCGCCCAGCCCACGGATGATCGGCACCCACTTCTTGGCCGACGCCACCAGGTCGGTGAAGCGGAGTTTGCCCTCGACGTTCGCCTTGTCCCAGATCGCGACACCCGGGTTGGTCAGGCCGAGCACACCCACCTTGACCGGCTTGTCGCCCTTGACGTTCATGGTCTTGATCACGAACGGCAGGTAGGCGGGCCGGCCGGTCTTCGCGCTGACGGCGTTCGCCCCGAGCACCGGGGCCCTCATCTGGTGGATCCAGGTGGCCAGCAGGGGCAGGCCGTAGTTGAACTCGTGGTTCCCCAGGGTGACGGCGTCGTAGCCGATGGCGTTCATGGCCTTGGCCATCGGGTGGACCGGGCCGTTCCTGGTGATCGGCTCGACCTTGGCGTAGTAGTACGCCAGCGGGGTGCCCTGGATGGTGTCACCCGAGTCGAACAGCAGCGTCCGACCGGCGCCACGCTCCGCTCGCACCTTGTTGACCAGCGTCGACACCTTGGCCAGGCCGACGTTGTTGCCGGCGCTGTCGGCGTAGGCCGCGTCCTTGTAGTAGTCCCAGTTGAGGACGTTGCCGTGGATGTCGGAGGTGCCCATCACGGTGACGGTGATGGTCTTGTCACCGGTCGCGTTCGCGGGTACGCCCATCAGGGCCAGCGCGGTCAGCGCGACGGCCCCAAGCTTCATGGTGTGCATGGCGTTGACAGTAATTGCGGCGCATAACCCATGGATCACGGACCCTAGGCTTCGTCCCATAAAATCGTACTTACTGGATAAATGCCACATTCTCCCCTATGAAGGCAGTGGCAAAGTGGCGCTCCATGCCCATTGACCACGGATGCCCAGTTCGTAGACACTCGGTTTCTAGAAGCGACTCCATCCTTCACCCTGCGGGGAAATCATGATCGTTGAGTTCGTGATCGCAGTAGCTCAAGGCGTCGTTCAATCTCTCCTGGTCGACCTCATCCGAGGCAAGCGGGATGCCGCAAGAAAGCAGGAGATCGAAGCCGCCGCCGCCTCTATCGCCCGAGAACGTGCAGCGCTGAGCACCGAGCAACTTGATGAGGTCGTCCGAAAGGTGATGACCGAAATAGCAGAGATCATCAAACGCGACCCCGATCTCACCGTCGGCCCGCTTGGCGGCGTCAAACTCGCCCGGCAGGTGGCCAAGAAGAACACCCCCGAACTCCAAGAGCAGATCCTCACCGATCGCCTCGCCCGGTTGAACGATATCGTCAATCAACGAAGAGCGGCTCTCGGCCTGCCGTTGAACCCGGCTACTGCCGTCCAGTATGAACAGGTCGCCAAAGATGATCTGCATTCAGATCTATGGCGCACCGAGCTGGAGGCGATGAAGCAACGCGTACATAGGCGCCGCAGCGGGCAGTCCGAGACGGATAATGCATGACCGACGCAAGAATACCGTCCAGATTTCACCGCGAAGTGACTCTGCACCTGTACAAGAATCTGATGCCCGAGCCCGAGCCTTCGGTGCCCCTGATTCTCGGCATCCACGGCCCCTCCGGGGAAGGCAAGACATATCAGTGCGAAAAACTCATGGAACGTCTGGGAATCGAAACCAGCCTCGTCTCGGGTGGCGAACTGGAGAGCGTGGAGGCCGGCGAGCCGGCCAGGCTGGTGCGCGAAAAATATTTGGCGTGCGCAAGAATGCGGGCGAGCAGCAGCCGGGGCCTCCGGCCGGTGGCGTTGATTTTCAATGACATCGACGCCGCCATCGGCAACTGGGGCGACATGGTGCAGTATACGGTCAACAGACAGAACATATTTGGCGAGCTCATGCACTTGGCAGATTTTCCGCAGCACGTGGACGGTCAAAGAGTCAAGCGCGTGCCGATCATCATCACCGGCAATGACTTCACCAAGCTGTACGGCCCGCTGATCCGGCCGGGACGTATGCGCCCGTTTCCATGGGCGCCGACCCGGATCGAGAAATCCGAAGTAGTCGCGAGTATGTTCCCCGAGCTTCGGGGCGACTGCGCGCAGTTGCTCGACGAGTTTCCCGACATGCCCATAGCCTTCTTTTCCGCCATACGTAACGATCTAGCCGATGACCTGCTCTGGGAGCACATCGCCGCCATTGGTCCACGCGAGGCCCTGGAGCGGCTTGCTCATGGGCTCCAGCCGAAGATACCCGGGAACGTCACGCTACCCAGAGTAATCGCCACCGGACGTGTCATCCGTGCCGCCAGTAGCTATGTCAACCATCTATGGAGCAGCTCGTGGCCTACACCTACACAAGATCAAGAACGGAAACCACCACCTTCACCCTGACACGGATGGATGCCGTGATCTCGCAGGTCCGAACTGCGCTTCGCCGTACGTACACCCCCTCTTCGACCATCGAGAAAGTATGCAGAGGCATCCAGAATCAATGGATAGAAAAAGTAACAATATGCGGGGAAGACGACTACGGGTCCATCTGGTGCCAGCTCGCGCTGCACATTGATTGGACGCGCTACCAGCTGCACATGACAGCGGGGCGGACGACGATCACGTACGATCAGCGGTGGGCCGAGGGCACGTCCATAGAATTGGACGAAGCACTCCTTCTTTACGACCGATACGTCAAGAGCAAGGGCGGCTCCTTGCGTTCCCATGTATATGTCTACTACATCTCAGGGACCTCGCATTCTTGGCGATCCCAAGTTCAGCAGGCGCTCGGCTTCGTCACTGCCCAGCCAAAAACATGGGCCGGCCAGCAATCCGGGACGAAGATGATGATTCCCGAGCTGGATGAGATAACCGTGGACTTCAGCATGGTCGCCTGAAACCGGCTGCTGCGGCCACAGCGTCTTCAGTGAGACTTGACCGAGGCGTCCTCGGCGGGGATCTCCTTCGGTGAGGCGCGCAGCCAGCGGCAGCCGTGCGGGTCCATCGTCAGCCGGGCCACGCCCTCCTCCGAGACCTCCAGCGTCCCGTCCACCAGGAGGTCCGTGAGCGTGTGCGTCTCCAGGCCCACCAGCTTCAGCTCCACGTCCTGGGCGGTTTCGCCGAGGTTGTGGATCGCCACCACCGTGGCGCCGTCGGCGTCGGAGCGGTGCGCCAGGATCGCCGGATCGGCCGTCTCCAGCACCGTGCAGTCGCCCCAGGCCAGCTCGGGGCACTCCCGGTAGCGCTCGATGAGCAGCTGGAACCAGCGCAGCAACGAGTCGTTGTCCCGCTTCTGGTCGGCCACGTTGATGCGAGCGGGCGCGAAGGCGGCCTCCGGCATCTCGCGTTCGGGGGTGCCGCGGGTGAAGCCGCCGTCCGGTGACCACTGCATCGGCGTCCGTACGGCCATGCGGCCCTCCGCCTTGAGGTTCTCGCCCATGCCGATCTCTTCGCCGTAGAACATGACGGGGGTGCCGGGGAGGGAGAAGAGCAGGCTGTAGGCCATCTTGATGCGGCGCATGTCCCCGCCCATCATGGTCGGCAGGCGTCGGCGCAGGCCACGGCCGTAGATCTGCATGTCCTCCTCGGGGCCGAACGCCTGGAAGATCTCCTGGCGTTCCTTGTCCGTGAGCTTGTCCAGCGTCAGCTCGTCGTGGTTGCGGAGGAACATCGCCCACTGGCAGTCCTTGGGCGGTTTGGGGCGAGAGCTGAGCGCGTCGGCGAGCGGCTCGGCCTCGCCGCGCGCCAGTGCCAGCCACGCGCGCTGCATGCCGATGAAGTCGAAGCACATGGTGAGCTGGTCGCCGAGTCCGTCGCCGAAGTACGGGAGCAGGCCCTTGTAGGGCAGGTTGACCTCGCCGAGCAGCACCGAGGCGCCCTCGCGGCGGGTCATGAAGGCGCGCAGGTCCGCCAGGAACTCGTGCGGGTCGGCAAGCTGGGGCTGGACGTTCTCGATGAGGAACGGCACCGCGTCGACCCTGAACCCCGACAGCCCGAGCTCCATCCAGAAACCCAGGATCCGGGCGATCTCATCGCGGACCTCGGGGTTGCTGACGTTCAGGTCGGGCTGGTGGCGGTAGAAGCTGTGCAGGTAGTACTGGCCGGTGGAGGTGTCGAGCTGCCAGATGCTGTCCTCCTTGTCGGGGAAGACCACCTGCTTGGGATCGTCGGGTTCCGGCTTGTCCGACCAGACGTACCAGTCGCGCTTCGGCGACTTCTTGCTGGAGCGCGACTCGATGAACCAGGGATGCTGGTCGGAGGTGTGGTTCACGACCAGGTCCGCGATCACCCGCAGGCCGCGGTCCTTGGCGGTGCGCATGAACTCCACGAAGTCGCCCAGCGTCCCGAGCCTCGGGTCGATGGCGTAGAAGTCGGTGATGTCGTAGCCGTCGTCCCTGTTGGGGGTGGGGAAGAACGGCATCAGCCACAGACAGGTGACCCCGAGCCCCGCCAGGTAGTCGATCTCCTGCGTGAGCCCCCGGAAGTCGCCGACCCCGTCGTCGTTGCCGTCCTTGAACGTCTCGACGTCGAGACAATAGACAACGGCATTCTTCCACCACAGATCAGACGTGTAGGTCAGTCGCATGACGCGACCGCTACCCAGCGGCGGCGCACACATTCCGGAACGCGACTCTCATCCACATAAGCCGGACAGGTCCCATACGCCCGTAGTGGCCATTGAATGTCGCTAAGATCTCCAGCGGCAAGGCTGTAGCGCAGAGGTCGTCGCGCCTTACAGCAGGTTGGAGGACGTCGGTTCGAATCCGACCAGCCTTGCCCCAAATCGCGGAGTGGGGGTGTGGGTGTCGGTCGTCGATCCTGACTGGACCGGGACACCGCCGCCCGAATCAGGAACCCTCCCCAACCCCGCTGAGGTCGAGACCTGCCTGCGGGTGATGGCCCAGGCACGCGCGGCGGATCCGGCCGATCCTCAATGGGCGGCCGTGCACGAGGCCGCGGCGCACCTGTACCGGGCGGGGAAGAAGACCCGAAAGGCGTCGCGGCACGCCGAGCGCAGGCGACGCGACCACGAGGCCACGGCGGCCACGACGCGCTATCGAGAGCAGGATCCATCCCCCGCGCTCGTGCCGCCGGCATCCCCGACGGGCCCCCAGAATCCGCCGGGTGACGCGCCGACACGGCGCCCGCTGGTGGGCACGCGACGCTGTTACGTCTGCAAGTCCGCCTACCAGCAGGTGCATCCGGAATACCACCTGCTGTGCCCGGACTGCGCCGAGGAGAATCTGGCCCGTCGGCACGCCCACTGCGACCTGCGTGGCCGCCGGGCGATCGTGACCGGCGGCCGGGTGAAGATCGGTTTCCAGCTGACGCTGAAGCTGCTGCGCGACGGCGCGGACGTCCTGGTCACCACCCGCTTTCCGCGGGATGCCGCCCGTCGGTTCGCGGCCGTGCCCGACGCCGAAGCCTGGCTGGACCGGGTACACGTCCACGGTGTCGACCTGCTCGACCTGGCGGCCGTCGCGGGTCTGCTGGAGTCCGTTCAGCGGCGGTTCAGTCATCTCGACATCCTCGTCAACAACGCGGCCCAGACGATCCGCCGACCCGGCGCGTACCACCGCGAGGTGCGCGCGGCGGAGCGCGCCCCGCTGAGCGGCCTGGCCGCGCGGATCGACGTGGCGGACATATCGGAGATGGTCGCGCCCGCCGTCGCCGCGCGGATCGACGTGCCGGACGTATCGGGAACAGCCGCGCCCGCCGTTGCCGCGCGGCCGGAACTCGCGCCGGCGGTCGCGACTCCATCGGGCTCCGGGCAAGCTGTCACGCGACGGGACGCCCTGGAGGCGCTGTTCCCCGCCGGGCGGACGGACGAGACCGGTCAGCCGCTGGACCTGCGCGATCGCAACAGCTGGAGTCTCCGGCTGCACGAGGTGGACCCGGCCGAGTGGCTGGAGGTCCAGTTGGTGAACTCCTTCGCGCCGTTCTTGCTGACGTCCCGGCTGCGCGGTCTGCTCGAGGCCTCGCCGTGGCCGGACCGGTACGTCGTGCAGGTCTCGGCGATGGAGGGCAGCTTTTCCCGGGAGCAGAAGACCGTCCGCCATCCGCACACCAACATGGCCAAGGCCGCCCTGAACATGCTGACCCGCACCGCCGCCGCGGACTATGCGGCCTCGGGCATCTACATGAACAGCGTCGACACTGGCTGGGTCACCGACGAACGCCCCCATCCGGACAAGACCGCGCAGCGGGAGGCAGGGTTCCGCCCGCCGCTGGACGTCATCGACGGCGCCGCCCGGGTCTACGACCCGATCGTGCGCGGTGTGGGCGGGAACCGGATGTCCGGCCTGTTCTTGAAGGACTACCGACCGGTGGATTGGTGATGATGGAGCCGACGCCCGTACGCTGCCCCGCGATCGAGCACGTTGACGTGCCGCCGGCCGATCTGACGGACCTGGGTCCGCTGGTCGCCCGGCTGGCCGCACCGACCCGGGTGGCGGCCGACGAGACCTTCCCGCTCGGCACCGTACGGCCCGATGGCCGGGTCGATCTGTGCAAGCAGGGCCTCGGCCCGGCTGGTGCGGCGCGGCTGCTCCCGGCCGCGGTGGCCTCGCCGCACGCCGTCCATCTGCTGCTGGGCACCAACGCCATCGGCAACGATGGAGCCCGGACCATCGCCGACGCGCTCGTTCCCGGCCACGGCCTGGAGACTCTCTACCTCGGCTGCAACCGCATCGACGCGGCGGGCGCCGAGGCGCTCGCCGGTCGGCTGACCACGGACACCACCGTGCGCGCCCTGTGGCTCAAGCGGAACCCGGTGGGCGACGACGGAGTTCTCGCCCTCGCCGCGATGCTGCGCCAGAACACCACGATCCGCACGCTCGACCTGGTCAACACCGGGCTCACGCAGGAGGGGCTGCGGGCGCTGCTGGCCGTGCTCACCGAGCGGCCGAATCCGGTCGAACGGCTGTTTCTGGGCGGCAACGGGCTGGGCTCGGAATCCGGCGGCCTGCTGGCCGCGCTGATCCGGGACGCCGGGGTACGCGAGCTCTACCTTCCGGCGAACCATCTCGGCGACGCCGGTGCGGCCACGCTCGCCACCGCGGCCGACCCCGCCCGGCCGGTGCGCCTGGGCCTCGGCGGCAACGGCATCGGGCCGGACGGCGCACGCGCGCTGGCCGACGCGCTCAGCGGCATCGAGGCACTCGACCTGGGACGTCCGCCATCGGAGCGGAGCCTCGGCGCGCCCGCGAACGTCACCGGCGACACGGGCGCGGCCGCGCTGGCCGCGGCTCTGCCCGGCAGCCCGCTGCGCCGGCTGGAGCTGCGCCGGACCGGGATCACCGGCCGGGGCGCCAAGGCCCTGCTGGCCGCCGTTCCCGACGACACCCGTCTGGAATACGTCGGGTTCGGCCCCGGCGTGCCCCGCCAGGTGAAGCGTGCGCTGGCGCCACGGCTCCGTCCCGCCGCCCGGACCCATCCGGACCTGCACGCGATCGGGAGCCTCTACCGGTGAGCGCGGCGCCCCCACCGGCCGGTCTGCCACCTCGTACGCCGTCCCGTTCGTATCCGCCGCACGAGGCGTCCCGGTTGCGGCGGATAAGGCGGTACGCGGTCCCCCCGTGGATGATCGATCAGGCGACCGAACGACGGCTCGCCGGCGACTGGCGTGGCGCCTGCGCCGTCGCCAACATCGATGTCACCTTCGACCTGGCCGACATCGCGAATGAGCACGGTGACGCCGTCGCCACGGCGCTCGAGGACGACCTGCGCAACTTCGCCCCGGACCTGCTGCGCTGGCACCTGCCCCGCCTGGACCGCGGGCGTACGACGATCGTGCCCGACCAGGTGATGGTCCTGGGAAGGCCGGGTGGGGCCTCAGACGCCCCGTACCTGTACCTCCAGACGCCCCGCTGGATGGTCCACGGTCCGCAGCGGCTACGCCTGCATGTCGGGCCGGTTCACCAGCAGGACACCTATCTGGAGACCGACTGGGCGTACTGCGCGTTCTGGCGCGACATCGTCCAGGACTGGAGCTCGTCGCGTCACCTGTGGGACGTGCGCCATACCGACGACCTGCGTGAACGCTGCGGTGGCGACAAGGCGCGGGCTCCGTTCTTCCACGGCGACGGCACACCGCGCGGGGCGGAAGAGCTTCCCACGGCCGACCCCGGCCGCGCCGACCCGGCGTCGCTCACCGAGTGGGTCACGCTGCTGCACGAACGCGGCGAGGTCGAAGCGGCGTTCACCGCCGCCGGCATCGATCTGGATGCCGCGCCGCTCGAGCTCGATCCCTATTACGGGGTGAGTCACGTTGATCCGCTCGACGTTCTCGCGCGGATGCCCCTCGCCTTGACCCGGGTGGAGGCGGAGATCCGTCGCCTCGCGGCCTCGGTGGGAACTGGCCGTTTCTGGCTTCCCTACCGACAGTACGCGGCGATCCTGTTCGAGATCGACGGATCGGATGCGGGTCTGCGCGTCCAAGCCGTCAAATTCGAGACGGGCACGGAGCCCGCGGACATAGTGCTCCCCGAAGCGTGCTGGCGCCGCCTGCCCGACCTTGACCTGCTGCGGGACGGCTATCCGCCGGAGCGGCTCCATCCGCTCGTACACGAGGCCCTGTTCCCGAGCCGCGCGGTGCACGGCGTTCCTGCGGCCGACCCGGAGCTCCCGAAGCCGACCCGGATCCGCTGCCGCGGCGAGTGGCACGAGGCGTCCTTCCGTGACGGCGTCCTGCACATCCCACACAGCGCAGAGGAGCAGCAGCGGGAGGACGCCATGCGGGCGTTCGGGGGCGCGATCGCCGGATGCTTCGCAGCACGGCACGCGTGGACGTCCGGAACCGGACGGCTGCCCAAGGCCCTGCGCGACCAGCGAAGGGACATTTTCACGCGGGCCCAGCACGGCGACCTCCCGGGAGTCCTACGACTGCTGGACGCCGGCGTGGATCCACGCGTCCGTGATGGCCGACAGCGCACCCTGCTCCACATGCTGCAGCACCTCGACCATGATGGTCTGCTCGGGCGGCTCCTGGCGGCGGGCCTGGACATCGACGCCAGAGATGAGGACCAGCGCACGCCGCTGTTCTCTGCGATCTGCGGGGACGGTTCGGTGGCGCTCGTCCACGCGCTGCTCGCCGCGGGGGCGCGGATAGACCTGACCGGCGAGATCCAAGACGAGCCCGTCTCGCTCTACAGCCTGATCGTCATGCTCGATCGCTATGACCTGGGCTTCATCAAGGATCGGATCGAACGCGAGTATCCGGAAATCGCTGAGGAAGCGTGAACGCCGTCAGCACGCCAGTCCCCGACCCCACGGCTGCGTCCCGCCGCACGCCGTCGTACCCACCGGACGAGGCGTCGAGCCGACGGCGGATCCTGCGGTACGCCGTTCCCCGGTGGATGATCGAGCGGGCCACCGAGCGACGTCTCGACGGAGACTGGCGCGGCGCCTGTGCCGCCGCGAACGTCGACGTCGCGTTCGACCTGGCCGGCATCGCCCGGGAGCATGGCGGCGCCGTCGCGGCCGCCGTCGAGGACGATCTCCGCCATTTCGCGCCGGACCTGCTGCGCTGGCATCTGCCGCGCGTCCTGGAGGGAGGACGTACGACGATCCGCACCGGCCAGACGGTGACATTGGGCGGTTATCCGGGTGCGGCCAAGGCCGCGCAGTATCTGCACGTCACCACGCCCGAGTTGGTGAACGGGCCGCAGCGGCTACTCCTGCGCTTCGGCCGGATCGACTCGGGCGATCATCGGCGCGCCCTCCATAACTGGACCATGCTGCGGCACCTATGGGATGTACGGCACACCGGCGCGCTGCTGGAACGCCATGGTGGCGGAGACCGGCCGCCGTTCTTCAACGCGGACGGGACCCGGCGCGCCGCCGGGGAACTGCCCACAGCCGACCCCGGTCCGGCCGACCCGCCGGCCCGCGCCGAATGGACGACCCTGCTGCATGAGCGAGGGGAGGTCGAGGCGGCGCTCGCGGCGGCGGGGGTCGCGCTGGATCCGTCACCGCTCAAGCTCCGCTGGGGCTCCCTGATCGATCCGGTGCCTGTCCTGGAGAGACTCCCGCTGGCGCTGACCAGGCTCGAGCCGGAGGTCCGACTGCTCATCCGGGAGGGCTTCGGGCGTCGCTTCCAGATTCCGCATTCCTACTACTCCCTGCTGCTCGAAAGCAGCAGGTGGGTCGGCGAACTGCGGATCCGGATCACCGACCCCGAGGAGATCTCCGGCACCCCGGTGCTGCCCGAGGCGTGCTGGCGGCGGCTGCCGGACCTCGACGTACTCCGTCACAGCCACGCGGATCCGGACCGGCTGCATCCGCTGGTCCGGAACGCGCTCTTCCCGATGCGTGCGGACCCCACCGATCCGGTCGGACCGCCGGATCCGCGGCCCCCGTCCCCGGTTCGGGTGCGCTGCCGCGGTGAGTGGCACGAGGTGTGCTTTCAGGACGGCGCGCTGCGGGTGCCGCACAGCGCGGACGAGCAGCGGCGTGAACAGGCGATGCGGGCGTTCGGCGGCGCGGTCGCCGGCTGCTTCGCCGTGGCGCAGATAGTGTCCTCCGGCGAGGGCCGGCTGCCGAAGGCCCTGCGGGAGCAGCAGCAGGAGCTGTACAGCCGCACCCAGCACGGCGACACGCCGGGAGTCCTCAGACTGCTCGACGCCGGGGTCGACCCGCGCTTCCGTGACGGTCAGCGCCGCACGCTCCTGCACGCGCTGATCAACCTGGACCACGAGGTCCTGCTGCCGCGCCTGCTGGCGGCCGGGGTCGACCTCGAGGCCGTGGACCACAACCGGCGCACGGCGCTGCACGTGGCGGTCGGGAACAACGGCTCCGCCGCGCTGGTACGCGCGCTGCTGGCTGCCGGAGCGAACCCCGACGTCGCCGACGACTCGGGCCAATCGCTCTCCCACCTCATCCGCGTCTACAAGCGCACCGACCTGGACTTCCTCCTGGCCCTGCTGGACCGGGACCGTTAGAACGAGGAACATTGACCGTCACCGATGGGAACCTCACACCGGATCCGCTGGCCGCGGCCGACGAACTGGTCCGCCGGCTCGGCTCCCAGCGGACGGAGCCGGCCGCGAACCCGCAGCTGGAGGCGCTGGCGCTCGCGGTGTCGGCGAACCTCCCCGTGCTGTTGTGGGGCGAGCCGGGGATCGGCAAGTCCGCCGGCCTCCAGCAGTTGGCCGCCGGGCTCGGCGTCCCGCTGGAGACGGTGATCGCGAGCGTGCACGAGCCCTCCGACTTCGCCGGCCTGCCGATCATCGGTGATGATCCGGCCACCACCGGGGTGCCGATGGCCCCACCGGACTGGGCGGTGCGGCTGGCCGCGGCCGGGCGCGGCGTCGTGTTCTTCGACGAGCTGTCCTCCGCTCCCCCTGCCGTCCAGGCGGCGCTGCTGCGGGTCGTCCTCGAACGCCGGGTCGGCAGCCTGTCGCTCCCGGAGCCGGTCCGTGTGGTCGCCGCCGCCAACCCGCCGTCCAGCGCCGCGGACGGCTGGCACCTCAGCCCGCCACTGGCGAACCGGTTCGTCCACCTGCAGTGGACGCACGATCCGCGAACGGTCGCACGAGGCATGGCCGGAACCTGGCCGGCCGTGCCCCTGCCGCTCATTGACCCGGCCCGGGTGCCCAGCGCGGTCGCCCGCGCCCGTGGGGTGATCTCGGGGTTCCTGACCGCACGGCCCGGCCTGGCCCACCATCTGCCCGGCGACGCGGAGAGCCGGGGCCGCGCCTGGCCGTCGCCTCGTACCTGGGAGATGGTGCTGCGCCTGCTGGCGGTCGGGTACGCCGCCGGCGCCGACCAGAAGGCGGTCGCGGCCGCGGTGATCGGCGCGGTGGGCGACGGCACGGGTCTGGAGCTGCTGGCCTACCTCGAACAGCTCGACCTGCCCGACCCGGACCGCGTTCTGGCCAATCCGGGCGCCTTCGCACTACCGGAGAGGGGCGACCGGCAGCTCGCCTTCCTGACGGCCGTCGTCTCAGCGGTGCAGAGCGACCTCACGCGGCGACGCTGGGAGGCCGGCTGGGCGGTGCTGGCCAAGGCCGTCGACGCCGGCGTACCGGACGTCGCGGCCCGGGCCGCCGGGGATCTCGCGGCGATGCGCGACACCGACTGGCCGGTGCCGAGCGGCATCGACGCGTTCCTCGATCTGCTCCAGCTGTCCGGCGCGCTGCCGAGCGCCTCCTGACCCGTGGCCGAATTCGACCGGGTCAAGTTGCTCGCCGCGCGCTATCGTGCCGCGAGCGACCGGCCGTACCTCGCCTCCGCGCTCTACTCGCTGACGGTCGTGCCGACCAGCGGTGTGCCGACGATGGCCGTCGATCGGCACTGGCGGTGCTATGTGTCACCGGCGTTCGTCGCGGCGACGTCCGTTCCCGAGCTCGCGGGCGTATGGATCCATGAGGTTTCTCACGTGCTGCGCGACCACCACGGCCGTGCGGACCGGCTGCCGGCCACCGACCAGCGCGACCGGTTGCGCGTGAACGTCGCCCAGGACTGCGAGATCAACGATGACCTGCTCGCCGATGGGCTGACACTGCCGGAAGGCCGGGTGGAACCCGGCACCTTCGGGCTGACGGCCGGACGGCTGTTCGAGGAGTATCTCCCGCAGTTGCCGCCGTCCGCTGTCTGCTCCGACTGCGGCTCCGGCGCCCACGGCTCACCGGGCGATTGGGAGCTCACCGGTGACGGCGGGCCGGGCGGCGTCAACACGGTCGAGTCCGAGGCTCTGCGGCGGCATACCGCCGAAGCGATGCGCGCCCACCAGCGCAACCGCGGCAGCCTTCCGGCCGGCTGGCAACGCTGGGCGGAGCAGATCCTGGAACCGACGGTCGACTGGCGCCGGGTGCTCGCGGGCGCCGTACGGGAGGCGGTCGCCTGGGCCGCCGGGGCGGTCGACTACACCTACCATCGCCCGTCCCGCCGCACCGCCGCACTGCGCGGCGTCGTGCTGCCGAGCCTGCGCCGCCCGCTGCCGGTCGTCGCGATCGTCATCGACACCTCGGGGTCCATGGGCGAGGACGAGCTCGCGGCGGCCCTCGCCGAGGTCACCGGTGTACTGCGGGAGGTCGGCGTCGGCGGTAATCGGGTCACGGTGCTCGCCTGCGACGCCGACGTACAGACCGCTGCTCGAGTGACGTCCGCGCAGCAGGTGAATCTCGCCGGTGGGGGCGGCACCGACATGCGGGTCGGCATCAGCGCGGCCCTCGCCCTGCCCGAACGGGTCGGCGTCGTGATCGTGCTGACCGACGGCTTCACTCCCTGGCCCGACGCGCCGTCGTCGGCCCGCCTCATCGCCGCGCTCATCGGCACGGATCCGCCGCCCCCGCCCGCCTGGGTCGAAGCAATCCACATTCCTGCGGGATAAACCGGCCAGATTAGCGGTCCGCTGTCCCTGTGGGCACGACCCACTGGGTGGGCTGTCCGGTGATCGATGCGACCATATCGAAGTCACCGTCGTAGTGGAGCACGGTCGCCCGGTGACGTTCGGCAGTGGCGGCAATAAGCAGATCCGCCATGGACAGGGCACGGTGAAAACCACGCTCCAACGCGACGCCCTGAACCTCGAGCACGCGCTCGAACACCTCGTCGCCGCAGTGGAGAAAGTTGAAGCCGCGCAGCAGGAAGCGGATACGGGCCATGTCCGGCTTGTTGCGAACGCTGTAGACCATCTCCCATTCCACCGCCGCGCAGGTGGCCAGGACGCCCCGGTCACTGAAATCGTCCAGAACCCGGCCGACGGAGGGATGGCCCCAGCGCGCGAGCGCCGATTTGTCAGCGAGGTAATCGGTCACGCAGCACCTTGTTGCGTGGAGCGCTGAAGGGTGCCGTCGGCATTGCGGGGACCGGTGTTCTCCACGATCTCGCTGAGGTCGAGCTCCCCGCTCTTGATCGCGTTCGCGAGCTCCTGACGGAGATGGCGCTTGACGGCATCCTCCATGGCCATGCGCACAGCCTTCGCTTTGGTCTTTGAGCCGTAGATGCGCATGGCCTCGGCCACCATCTCGTCATCGAGGTCAATGACAGTTCGGGACATGACAGGACCCTTCCATTAGCCATGGCTCCCCAAAACGATACCGCACAAGCAGGAAGATAGATATCATTTCCTGCACGAGGTGCACGAGACCTCTATCCGGCCGATCAACGAGACGCGAGCGATCTGGCGGAGATTGTTGCCCGGAAGAGCTGGGGACGACGCCGCCACGCCTCAGAGCAGTGTGCCGCCCGTCACCTCGAAACCGGCGAGCGCCTCGTCGACGCGGGCCAGCGTGTCCGGGTGCAGGACGAGGTCGGCGGCGGCCAGGTTCTCCTCGATGTGCGCGGGCGTGCGGCTGCCCGGGATGGCCACCACGTGCTCGTACTGGTGCAGCAGCCAGGCCAGCGCCAGCTGGGCCGGGGTGATGCCCAGGCGCGTGGCTAGGTCCCTGATCGGGGCGTAGCGGTCGTTGTTGCTCGCCAGGTTGTCGGCGGAGAAGCGGGGCGCGTTGTGCCGGAAGTCGCCCTCGCCGAGCCGCTGGACGGTGCCGGTGAGGAAGCCGTTGCCCAGCGGGCTCCAGGCCACGATCCCCACGCCCAGCTCGCGGGCCGTCTTGAGGAGGTCGGGATCGACCGGGCGCCACATCGACCATTCGTTCTGTACGGCCGCCACCGGGTGCACGGCGTGCGCCCTGCGCAGTTCGTCGGCGGTCACGTTCGACAGGCCAAGGTGTTTGACCAGTCCGGCCTCGACCAGCTCGGCCATCGCCCCGGCCGTCTCCTCGATCGGTACGCCCGGGTCCACGTAGTGCACGTAATAGAGGTCGATCACGTCGGTGTCCAGGTTGCGCAGGCTCCGCTCGGCGTAGCGGCGGACCAGCCTCGGCTCGGCGTTCACCCGCAGCTCGCCGAACGCGTAGCCCACCGGGTGCGATCTGCTCGCCTCACCCTCCGGGATGGCCAGGCCGAACTTGGTGGCGACCACCACCTCAGCACGCCGTCCCTTGATCGCCCGGCCGACCAGGCGTTCGTTGTGGCCGTTCACGCCGTAGGCGTCACTGGTGTCGATGTGTACCGCTCCGGCGTCGAGTGCCGCCTTGAGCGCCGTTTCCGCGCGGGTGTCGTCGATGTCGCCGTACACGCCGGGTGACAGCACCATGGCGCCGAAACCGATCGCGGGGACCGTCAGGTTGTTGCCAAGTTCACGGGTCTTCATGTGGTTCATCCTGCTTGCGGTACGCGCGGCGCGTCCAAGACCTTCTGCTATAACCATCGGTTATGGACGTGCACCTGCGTGACTTGCGGTATTTCGTGGCGGTCGCCGAGGAGCTGAACGTGACCAGGGCCGCCGAGCGGCTGTTCGTCTCGCAGCCCGCGCTGTCCAAGCAGCTGAGGGCGCTGGAACGGCAGCTCGGCTTCGACGTGTTCGAGCGCGTACCCACCGGGGTGGTGCTCACCAGGCAGGGTGAGGCGCTGTTGCCGGTGGCGCGCGAACTGCTCGACCGATGGACCGCCGGGCTGGAGACCGCCAGGGCCGCCGCGCCCACGGGCACGCTGGTCATCGGCATGCAGACGGCCGTAGGGCGGGGACTGCAGCACGAGGCGCTGCGCCTGTTCCGCGCGGCGATGCCCGGCTGGGAGGTGTCGCTGCGGCTGGTCGGCTGGGACGACCCCAGCGGCGGCCTGGCCGACGGCGGCTCCGACGTGGCCTTCATCTGGCTGCCCGTGCCGGAGGGGCTGAGCACGCATGTTCTGGCCACTGAGGGCAGAGGCGTGGCCATGCCGGACGATCACCCCCTCGCCGGGCTGGCGGAGATCCCGTTCGAGGCGCTGCGCGACGAGCCGTTCATCGCGCTGCCCGCCTCGGCCGGTCCGCTGCGCGACTACTGGCTCGCCCGCGACCTCCGCGCCGACGAACCGGTCATCGGGTTCACGGCCAACACGCCTGAAGAGGTGTTCGAGGCCGTGACCAGCGGACTGGGCGTCGTACTGGTGGCCGAGGGCAACGCCGCGCTCTACACGCGGCCGGGCCTGGTCTACCGCCCGGTGGCCGGCCTCCCGCCGGGTGAGCTGGCCATCGCCTGGCGCTCCGGCGATAAAAGACGAGAAGTCAGGGCATTCATCGACGCGCTTCGAGAGAGCGCCACTAAGGTCTGACCGATACGGATCCCGCGAAAGGGCAACCCATGAGCGACGACTACACGATCACCTTCGATCTGATCGACGTTGACAATGACGGCCGGATCTCCGCCGAAGAGCTGGTCGGGCTGATGGAGGTGCTCGGTCAGCCGATCACGCTGGAGGCCGCGCAGGCCGGAGTGGAGAAGCTCGACAAGGACGGCGACGGCCTGATCGACGTCGAGGAGTTCGGCACCTTCCTGCAGAGGTAAAACAAGCACTTGCTACACAAACCTCTGCCGCACGGGTAACAATGGCGACAGGAGGGACGATGGCCATCAAGAGTGACACCAGCGAGACCCGGATCTCCGCGGACATCGTGAAGACGCTCAGGGCCGGAATCGGCCGGATCTCCGCCGAGGTGATCGCGGAGATCCAGGCTCGCATCCCCGAGTACGCCAGACCGTCCGACGAGGTCTACATCAAGGTCGTCAGGATGGCCGTCGAGCAGGCCATCGACGGCTTCCTCGACCACATCCAGGACCCCGCCGCCCCCTGGGACCCCGAGCCGTTCCGCATGATCGGCAAGGGCGAGGCGGCGGAGGGGCGCAACCTGGAGCCGCTGCAGGCCGCGATGCGGCTGGGCGCCAGGGTCGGCTGGCGGCGGCTGACCGAGATCGCCGACACCCTCGGGCTTTCCCCGCAGTCCCTGTACGACCTGGGCGAGGCCATCTTCGTCTACCTCGACCAGCTCGCCGACGCCGCGGCCGAGGGCTTCGACGAGGCCAGGGCGCACGCGGCGGGCGAGATCGAGCGCCGCCGCAACCGCCTGCTCGACCTGCTGCTGAGCCGGCCACCCGCCGGCGCGGAGGCCATCTCCGACCTGGCCAAGGCCGCCGGGTGGCGGCTGCCCAAGACCGTGGCCTGTGTCGCCCTCGACGACCAGCACGGCACCTGCCGCTCACCCGCGATGCCGCCCGACGTGCTGATGGGCCTGGACCGAGCCACGCCCTGCCTGCTCATACCCGACCCGAACGGCCCCGGCCAGGCGCGCATGCTGGAGACCGCGCTCCGCGGCTACCTGGGCGCCATCGGGCCGCCCGTGCCCCTGACCGCCGCCGCGGCGTCGCTGCGCTGGGCGGCCGAAGCGCTGGAGCTGTCCGGGCGCGGCGTGCTGCCGCGCGGCCTGCTGCACTGCGCGGACCACATGGCGACGCTGGTGGTGTTCAAGGACGAGGAACTGGTCAACGCGCTGGCGGAGGTACGCCTGGCGCCACTGGCCCACCTGCGGCCCACACAGCAGGACCGGCTGGCGGAGACGCTGCTGGCCTGGCTGCGGTACGGCCGCGGGGCTGGTGAGGTGGCGGCTCGGCTGCACGTACATCCGCAGACGGTCCGTTACCGGTTGCGGCAGCTGGAGGAGCTCTACGGCGATCAGCTCGCCGATCCGGACATCCGCTTCGAGCTGGAGATCGTGCTCCGTGCTCGCCGGGCCGCCCTGAACGTCATACACGGAAAAGTCTGAGGCGCTCCTCGCCTATGCGCTCGCGGAGGCGGCCGTCTTCGATGCCGAGGTCCTGCTCGGGGGCCAGTGCGAGCACGCCGACCTTGCCGACGTGCTGGTTCAGTTGTACGGAGCGCGCCGCGTCCCCCGCCTTTTCCAGCGGGTACACCCGGGAGAGCGTGGGGTGGATCATGCCGAGCGAGATGAGCCGGTTGGTCTCGTGGCACTCCTGGTAGTTCGCGCCGTGTGAGCCGATGATCTGCTTGAGCCGCATCCACAGGTGGCGGTTGTCGTAGGTGTGGTCGTACCCGCTGGACGAGCCACACGTGACCACCTTTCCACCTTTTTTCGCGACATATACCGAAGCGCCGAAAGTGTCCTTTCCGGTGTGCTCGAACACGATGGCCGAGTCCTCCCCCACCAACCGCCTGACCTCCGCCCCCAGCCCGCGCCAGCCCTTCTCATCGGTCAGGTCGTCGAAGCGCGATCGGTCGACGACGTGCTCGCAGCCCATCTCGCGCAGCAGCGCGGCCTTCTCCGGCGAGCTCACCACGCCGACGGGGATGCCGCCGCCGTTCCTGACGAGCTGCACACCGTACGCGCCGAGGCCGCCCGTCGCCCCCCACAACAGCACCACGTCGCCCTGCTTCATCCGGGCGCCGCGCTCGCCGACCAGCATCCGGTACGCCGTCGACGCGCACAGCATGTTGCACGCCGCCTCCTCCCAGCTCAGATGCCTCGGCTTGGGCAGCAACTGGGTCGCCTTGACCACCGCGAACTCCGCCAGCCCCCCGAAGTTCGTCTCGAACCCCCAGGCGCGCAGGTCCGCGGCCAGCATCCCGTCGTGCTGCACCATCGGGTCCTGGCTGTCGAGGTACGCGGGGCTGGTGACGACGCGATCCCCGGGACGCCAGTGCCGTACCGCCTGACCCGCTCTGACGACCACCCCGGCCGCGTCGGAGCCGAGCACGTGGGTGGGCAGGTCGTGCCGGGGATCCGTACGGCCGAACCGCTCCAGGAAGGCGAACGTCGGGATCGGCTCGAACATCGCCGACCAGACCGTGTTGAAGTTGATCGCGCTGGCCATGACCGCGACAAGCACCTCGTCGGGGGCCAACTCCGGCATCGGCACCTCGCCTACGTGGAGCGACCTCCGCACGTCCTTGTCCGGGCCGTCGTTGTCTTGGCCGTCGTTGTCTTGGCCGTCGAACATGCCGACCTCATCCTTGCGGAGGTGTACGGCGCGGTAGCGCGTCGGCACCTCCAGGCTCGCCAGCTCGGCAGGCGCCGCGCCCGCCACCACGGCCTCTGCCAGCGTCATGCGAGCCTCCTCTTCAGGTCGGCGGCGATGCCTTCGACGTGGGGTGGATCGAGCAGGTTGAGGTGATGCGCGCCGGGGACCTCGATGATCTCTAGACGGGGACAGTACGGGCGAAAGCCACGTGCCGGATCGTCCGCGTGGGCGTACCGCACGTCCTCGACGGCCCAAGGGGTCGGCTCCGTGGACCGATAGAGGAGCACGTCGCCCAGGTACGGCCCGGCCTCGTAGCGGTCGATGGCCCTAGCGTCCTCGTGCGAGGTGATCTGGTGACGCAGGATGGCCGGGCTGAGCAGTTCCAGCACGCCGGACTCCGCGATCCGCTCCTCGGCCAGCGCGACCTGCCCGCGCTCGTCGAGCGACACAAGCTCTCGCGGGTCGAGGCGGACCCGAACGCCATAGGTGTCACGCAGATAGGCCGCGAAGTCCACGTACCGCCGGGCCTGGATCTCCCGCCGCCGCTCCTCGGGCACCCGCTCGGGCAGCCCCGAGTCGATCATCACGACCAGTTCGACGTCGTCGCCCAGCCGTCTGGCGATCTCGAACGCCAGGATCCCCCCGAACGACCAGCCACCCAGCCGGTACGGTCCCGGGCAGGTCCGTTTGACGGCCTCGGCGTAACGGGCGGCCCGCTCTGGGATGCCCAGCTCAGCCGCGTCGTCCAGCCGTTCCAGGCCGATGACCGGGAGGTCTAGGCGGGCAGCCAGCAGGGCGTACACACCTGTGGTGCCACCGGCGGGGTGGGCCAGGAACAGCGGCCAGCCGCCGGTCCGTTCGGTGCGGTCGGCCTGTTCGATGCGGTGAGTCCGTTCGGTGCGGTCGGGCCGTTTGATCCCGGTTCGTTCGGTTCTTTCGGTGAGGGGTCTGACGGTGGCGAGCCCGGCTTCGGCCATCTCGCCCTGGCGTACGGCATCGGCGACCTCGGCCACCCGCGCTCTCTCCCGTCCGCCGACCATCGCGACCGATCTGCCGAGTTCGAGGCGGAGAAGGTCGAGGGCCTTCGCCAGCGTGTCCGGCGCGATGGTCTCAGTGACCGAGGGTTCGCGTCCCAGCAGACCGGTCAGCACCCGAACCACCTGCCGCTCCGCCGCATCCCTCGGCCCGACCACCACACGCCCGTTGACAGCACCCGACGGTCCGGCTGTGCCGCGCGGCGGCCCTGTCACCGCGTCCTGATCCGCTGGCCCTGTCGGCACGTCTACCTGACCTGCGGTAGCGCGCGCTGGACCTGTCGGCGTGTCCGCCTGACTCGCTGAGGCGGGTGGCGGTTTGGACTGCGGGAGGGCCAGGTCGGCGGTGACGGCCTGGGCCAGTTCGCCCAACGTCCCGCCGTTGAGCAGCGGTGTCGTCGGGATCGTGACGCCGAAGTCGTACTCGATCAGGCCACGCAGCCGGGTGGCGGCCAGCGAGTCGAGCCCCCGGTCGGTGAGCACGGCACCCTCGTCGAGCCACACCGGCTCCACCCCGAGCACGGCCGCGACCCGCTCTCTGACGGCGGCCAGCACCCCCTCGGGCCCGAGGTCGCGTCGCACCTCTGGGGCGAGGTCGGCGACGTCCGAGAAGTACGGAAGGCGACCGATCCCAGGAAACACCGACAAAGCCGCAGCTGGGGCGATCCTGACCACTCCCGCACACCGGTCCCGCTGGATCAACGCCTCAAACGCCTCGACACCCT
Source organism: Nonomuraea sp. NPDC049129 (assembly GCF_040648495.1). NCBI lineage: Bacteria > Bacillati > Actinomycetota > Actinomycetes > Streptosporangiales > Streptosporangiaceae > Nonomuraea > Nonomuraea sp. NPDC049129. The sequence goes on from NZ_JBEZDU010000011.1 coordinate 311,601, forward strand.
CCTCGACAGTCAGCGGCTCGACGCCCGGCATCGTGGCGGCCCCGGCCCACGTACCCCAGCCGATGGCGATGGCGGGCAGCCCCCGGGCGCGGCGCAGTCGGCAGAGGGCCTCCAGCCAGGCGTTGGCCGTGGCGTAAGCGGCCTGCCCGGGGGAGCCGAGCAGCGCGGCGGCGGAGGAGAAGGCCACCCACCAGTCGAGGTCCAGGTGTTCGGTGGCTCGGTGGAGGTTGAGCGCGCCGTCCACCTTGGCGGCCCAGACCCGTTCGAGGCTGCTGGGGTCGAGGTCGGCGACCAGACGGTCGTCCAGGACTCCGGCCGCGTGTACGACTCCGCGCAGCCGTACCCCTCCCGCGGTCGCGGCCGCAACGAGCCGCTCGGCCGTACCCTGCGCGGCCAGATCACCCGCCACCACCTGGGCGACGCCCACGAGGTCGCTGGGCACGGGGGTGGCGGCCCGGCCATTCAGCACGATACGGGTGGCGCCAAGGCGGGCCAGCCGACGCGCGACAACCAGCCCGAGCCTCCCGTACCCACCGGTGATCACATAACCGCCGGGCCCCGCGACCGCCATGGCAGAGCGCAAGGTCGCCGAACGCGGGGTCGCGGGGGCGGGGGCTGCCAGGCGGGAGGTCGCCGGGCCGGGGGTCAGGGTGGCGCGGCGCAGTCGGGCCGCGTAGCGGACGCCGTCGCGCCAGGCCACCTCGTCGTCTCCGGTCGGGGTGGCGAGTTCCCGTGGCAGCACGCCGGGGTCGTCGACGTCCACCAGCCTGACGCGGGCCTCGGGACGCTCCAGCGCCAGCACTCTGACCAGCCCGCTCAACGAAGCGGGGCCGGGATCTGCGGCCTCTCCGTCCCGTACGGATTGAGCGCGTTCGGTGACGATCGTGAGCTGTGTCCCCTGGTCGGCGAGGCGGGCCAGGTCCAGGATCAGCCGCCGAGCCGCCGGCGGCTCCAGCAGCCGCGGAACCCGCACAACAGCGCCCGACCCCTGAGCCGTCTCTTGGACGTCGCCCGCCGGAGTCGTCGGCAAGGGGGCGGGGACCCAGACGCGTTCGACGAGCTTGGCGTCGAGGGGCACCGGGATGCTCGATGCCGCGAGCTCCCGGCTCTCGACGCCGTGGAGCGTGCCGTCCGCCGCCACCCGCCGTACCCTCTCCAGGGCTTCGGGCGGCGCGGCTGGCTGCGTGTCCAGGGCTTCGGGCGGCGCGGCCGGCTGCGTGAGGCTGGCCGAGCCGTAGACGGTCCAGGAGCCCGCGGCGTTCTTGGCAGTCACCTCCACCCGCGTTCCCGCCAAGGTGACCGTCACCTGCGCGGGCAGGGGAAGCAGCGCGTGCAGGGCCACCTCGTAAAGCTCCACACCGTGCGACTCCGCCGAGCCGTGCGACTCCGCCGAGCCATGCAGTTCCACCGAGCCATGCAGCTCCGCTGAGCCGTACACCTCCACGGCCGCTGCATGCGCCAGTCTGGCCACGGCGGTGAGCGGGAGCACGGGGTGGCCGTGGCGGTGCCAGTCGGACGGGTCCAGGCGCCAGGGCGCGTCGGTGAGGTCGCCGAGCGCGGTGGTCCACGCATGTCCGGCCGGGGTCTCGACGTGCGCGCCGAGCAGGCGGTGTCCTGGCGGGCGGCGGTACGGGGTGACCCAGTGGCGGGTGTGTCGCCACGGCGCCCCCGGTACGTCCACCACCCGCCCACGTGTACTGGGCGTGATGGCGGTCGCCACGGTGGCGAGTTGGGAGTGGAAGGCGTCGTCGTGGTGGCGTTCGAGGGAGTGGGTGATCATCGTCGCGGCCGGGAGTGTGTCCTGGAGCGCCTGGCTCAGCACGGGGTGCGGGCTGAGCTCGGTGAAGACAGTGAAGCCGTCCTCCGCGGCGGCCTGTACTGCCTGGAGGAGACGCACCGGTCGGCGCACGCCAGCGGCCCAGTACGCGGCCTCGAATGTGGGGGTCTCGCGAGGGTCGTCCAAGACCGTGGAGTAGAACGGCAGGCGCGGCTTGGCGGGGGTGATGGCGGCCAGCTCGTTCCTGATCTTCGGCAGCAGAGGGGCGACCTGGGGTGAGTGTCCGGCGCCTTCGGTGGTGAGTGTTCTGGCGAACAGCCCTCGTGCCTCGACCTCCGCCACGAACCGGGCGACCCGCTCGGGAGCGCCGGTGACGACGGTCTGGTGCGGGGCGGAATGAACCGCCACATACAGGTCACCGGGCACCTCATCGGCAGCCACCCCGACCACGGCCATCGCCCCACCACCATCGCCATCGTGACTGCCATCCCCATCCCGACCGCCACCGCCACCGTGACTGCGACCATCACCGCCGCCGAGGCCGCCGAGGCCGCCGAGGCTGGCGAGGCTGGCGAGGCTGGCGAGGAGGCGGGCGCGGCGGCAGATCACGCGTACCGCGTCGTGCTGGTCGAGGCCGCCCGCCACCACGGCAGCCGCCACCTCGCCCATCGAGTGGCCGATCACGGCGGCGGGCTCGATGCCGTACGCCTGCCACAGGCGGGCCAAGGCGAGCTGGACGGCGAAGATCATGGGCTGGACGGTGGCCACGCCCTGGGCCTCCGGGGCGTGGAGGTCGATGCCGGCCTCAGCTCGGAACAGGGGCGCGAGCTCGTCGATGGCCTGCTTGTAGGGCGGCTCCGTTTCGTACAGGTGGTGGCCCATGGCCGGCCACTGCGAGCCGTACCCGCTGAAGACCCACACCGGGCCGACCGGCGCCAGGGGGACGGGCCGGGGCGTGATGGCGGCGAGGCGTTCACGCAGCTCGGCCGCGTTAGCGGCGGTCACAACGGCAGCCACGGGGGCAATGACGGGGGCGGTCACAGGGGCGGCCGCGCGAGCGCCACCGGCTCGCCTGGCCAGGGTGTGGGCCACGTCGCCGAGGTCGGCCGAGGGCTGCCATGCGGCCAGCCTCTCCGCGTACTGCCGCACGCGATCGGGCGTGGCACCGGTGAGAACGAAGACGTGCTGGGCGGGCGCGAGCTGCAAGGGTTGCGTGAGTTGAGCAGGGACGGGGTGGGTGAGGGCGGGCTGGGCGGTCGTTGAGGCGGTCGGGCGGGCGGAAGCCGCCTCCCCCACCGCCCGATAAGCGGCCAGAGCGATGTGTGCGTTGGTGCCGCCGAAGCCGAACGACGACACCCCCGCGCGTGCGTCCGCCCGTGGCCACGGCGTCGGCGAGGTGACGACTCGCAGCCTCTCCCACGGGATGTGCGGGTTCGGCTGCCGGAAGTGGAGGCTGGGTGGGATCACGCCGTGCCACAGCGCCAGGACCGTCTTGATGAGCCCCGCGACCCCGGCCGCCGCCTCCAGGTGGCCGAGGTTCGTCTTGGCCGAGCCGAGCAGCACCTGCCCGGGAAACGCCCCGGCGATGGCCCGCGCCTCGATGGGGTCGCCGAGGAACGTGCCCGTTCCGTGTGCCTCCACGTAGTCGGGTCCCCGGTCCAGCCCCGCGTACACCTGGCGCAGCAGGGCCTCCTGCGCTTCGGGGTTGGGGGCGACGAGGCCGTTGGAGCGGCCGTCCTGGTTGACGCCGGTCTCCCTGATCACCGCCAGCACGCGGTCGCCGTCCCGTTCGGCGTCCGTCAGGCGTTTGAGTACGACGACGCCGCAGCCCTCGGCCCGCACCATGCCGTCGGCCGACGCGTCGAACGCCTTGCACCGCCCGTCCGCCGCCGTACCGCCGCCCTGGTCGAAGGCCACCGTGACCAGGGGCGACAGCAGCAGGTTCACCCCGGCGGCCAGGGCCAGGTCGCACTCTCCCGATCTCAGGGCGCCTACAGCCAGGTGGGTGGCGATGAGTGAGGACGAGCAGGCCGTATCCACCGCCATCGAGGGGCCGCGCAGGTCGAGCAGGTAGGACAGGCGGTTCGCGGCGATGCTGAGCGCCGCGCCGGTGGCCGTCCACGCGCCGACGCCGCTCAGGTCCGCGCTGGTCAAGTAGGCGTACTCGGCCCCGGAGATGCCGACGTACGTCCCGGTACGGCTGCCGCCCAGCGACCTCGGCGCGATGCCGCCGTGCTCCAGCGCCTCCCAGGCCGTCGCCAGGAGCAGCCGCTGCTGCGGATCCATGAGCGCCGCCTCGCCCGGCGCGATCCCGAAGAACTCCGCGTCGAACCCGGCCACGTCCTCCAGGAAGCCGCCGTGCCTGGTCGTCCCGGCCAGTACCTCCTCCGTACGCGCCGATCCGTCGTCGAACGCCTCCCACCGCCCCGCGGGCACCTCCCCGACCGCGTCCCGCCCGTCGAGCAGCAGCTCCCAGTACGCCTCGGGGCCGTGCGCGCCCGGCAACCGGCACCCCACCCCGACCACCGCCACCGGCTCACCCGGGTCGCCGGGGATCTCTGCCCGGTCCTCCTGGGGCGGTCCCGCGAGTGCGCGGGCCAGACGGTTGATCGTCGGGTGCTCCCAGGCCAGGGTCGGGCTCAGCTGCCTGCCGAGCAGCTCGGCCAGCTCGCCCGCGATCGCCACCGCGTCACGTGACGACAGGCCGTACTCCTCCAGCGGCCGTTCCGGATCGACCCGCTCGACGCCGCGTGACGCGATCCGCTCGGTGAGGAAGCGGCGGATGTCGGCTTCGCCCAGTACGTTCACGAGGGCTCCCATGCTGCCGGGTGATCGGCCAACATACCCACACGCCGTGGCACCGGGGCAGGCCCGTACCGAACATTCCTCGGGTCTGATTTGTCACGCCGGTGATAACCCCCGGTTTTGTCCGGCAGAGCGCACCCAACGGCGATATTTCGTTGCGTTGGGGCATAGCTGGACCGGTGCCCGGGCCCCTAGCCTCGCCTCCGGTCTCACTTGCGAAGGGGAGCTCTCATGCGATCCCGCGCCCTGCTGGCACTGGCGACGACGGTGCTCCTCGTCGGCTCGAACGCCACCCCCGTACTCGCCGATCCGGGCTGGTTGCTCGTGCCCGACGGAAAATCGACCACCGCGACGAACTACATGCCCGGCCAGAAAGCCCTCCCCGGCAGTGCCCGCGTCGTGCGGGAGAGGTGGCTGAGCCCTCGCATGCTCGACCTCCTCATCTCCTCACCGTCGATCGGCCTGATGACGCCGGTCCGCCTGCTGCTCCCCAAGGGCTGGTCCAAGCAGGCGAACCGTACCTGGCCCGTCCTGTACCTCCTCCATGGCGGCGCCGACAACTACACCTCCTGGACCCGCATGACCGACATCGCCGGCTTCACCGAGAATCTGGACGCCATGGTCGTCATGCCGGAAGCAGGCCGGGCCGGTAACTACTCCGACTGGTACAACGGCGGCAAGGGCGGCACACCGGCGTGGGCCACGTTCCACACGTATGAGGTGCGACGACTGCTGGAGATCGGCTACCGAGCGGGCACCCGGCGAGCCGTGGCCGGCCTGTCGATGGGGGCGTACGGGGCGATGAAGTACGCGGCCCGCTATCCGGGGATGTTCCGCTTCGCCGGCGCGTACAGCGGCATCATGGCCACCGAGATCCCCGGCATCCCCGCGATCATCATGAACGCTCAGGCCAGCGAGAAGCAGGACCCCAAGGCCCTGTGGGGCGACCCCATCCGCGACAGGCAGGTCTGGGCGGCCAACGACCCCGTGGCCCTGGCCCCGAGGCTGAGGGGCGTCTCCATCTACATGTCCAGCGGCACGAACAGCTTCATGGGCCCCCTGGACCCGCCCGGCTCCCCCTGGCACCCGGCCCACCTGGGCGAACCCATCTCCGCCTACACGGTCAAAGCCCTGAGCAAGCGCCTGAACAGCCTGGGCATCCAGCACACCCTGAACCTGTACGGCAACGGCACCCACACCTGGCCGTACTGGATCAGGGAGTTCAAGAACTCGTACCCCATGATCTTGGCCGCGCTGGGCCTGCCGGGCGGCGGCCCGCCCAAGCTGGACACGACGGACCGCCAGGGCGACTGGCAGTTGGCCAACCCCCGGCCCTGAGCATGTCACCGCCTGTCTTCGACGGCTTTCCGGACGCCAATAAAACGGGCATAAGGCCGATGTTCCTGGGTATTCACGCCCGAAAACCGAACCACTGCGGCGAATGTGGCGTTCTAAGATCTCGCGGTGGCGCATACTGGAGTAGATGAAGCCACCCAGCGCCGCGACCCGGCGCCACCTGCCCACCAGCCCCTTCAAGCCCCCGCCTCCGGCGCCGCCGGTCGAGCAGTTCAGCATGCACGACCAGGTGTCCCACGACCGCTACGGTCTCGGTCGGGTCATCGGTGTCGAGGACGAGGCCGTCCTCATCGACTTCGGATCACGACAGGAACGCATCACGACCCCATACGCCAAGCTGATCAAACTCTGAAACCGCCTGGCACCATCTGAAGCGGGCAGCGTTCGCCAGAGGGCGCTGTCGGTGTGTGTTGACGCGTGTTATCGGGCCCGGCCCTGTAAGTATGGTCACCGCCTTCAGGCGCTCTGCGCCGATGGAGCTCGGGCGGTGACAGTGGGGACATGTCCCCGCACCTCCGGCGAGGTGACCTTCCGGCCCTCGTGCTCCCCGGGCCCAAGCCGTCTGGCCAGTTCGTGCTATCGGAAATCCAGCCTGCGGCGTGTGCCCCAGGGCGGCGAGCCACGACCTCCTCATCGTGCGACTTGCCTTTGACGTATGGGTCAAGGGTTAAGGTCGCGACGCCATAAGGGCCCCTTGCCCACCGCTGAGGAGCGTCGCATGCCTGCCCTGCCCCACACGTCCCGCGAAGCCTTGCCCCGTACGTCCCGCGAAGTCCGGCTTGCCAGTCTGCCCGACGGCCTGCCAAGGCCGGAGCACTTCGAGGTCGTCGAGACGCCACTGCCGGTGCCCGAAGAAGGCCAGGTACTGGTCCGCAACCGCTTCTTCCACGTCTTCGCGGCACTCCGCACCCTGATCGGCGGATCGGTGAAGGGCGCGCCGTTCCCGCCTCTCCTCCCCGGTGACACCCTGTTCGGGGCGGCGATCGGTGAGGTCGTGTCAGCGCCCGCGGACAGCGGGCTGCGCCCCGGCGAGCTGGTCTCGCACTGGCTCGGGTGGCGCGAGTACGCGGCCGTGGCCGCCGCCCAATGCACCCCGCTGGGTGACACACTGCCCGACCCTGTCGCTCATCTGGCACAGGGCTGGACCGCGTACGCCGCGTTGACCCTGGGCGCCGAGGTACGGCCCGGAGACACCGTGTTCGTCTCCGGCGGCGCCGGCGCGGTCGGCTCGCTGGCCGGGCAGATCGCCCGGCTGCTCGGCGCGGGCCAGGTCATCGGCAGCACCGGCTCGCGGGAGAAGGCCGAGCGGCTGGTGTCCGAGCTGGGGTACAACGCCGCCGTGATCCGCGGCGCGGAGCCGATCGACGAGCAGCTGGCCAAGATCGCGACGGACGGCATCGACGTCCTCCTGGACAACGTCGGCGGCGAACAGCTCCAGGCGGCGGTGGCCGCGGCCCGGCCCGGGGCGCGGTTCGTCCTGGTCGGCGCACTGTCCGGCCAGATGTCGGCACATGGCACCGGTACGACGGCGCCGGTCGAACTGGACACCTACCAGCTCATCCTCAAAGGCATCGCCATGCGTGGCTTCAGCGCCCCGGACGACGCGCGGGCACGAGCACAGTGGACCGAGCGCTTCGGCGGCTGGCTGCGTTCCGGAGAGATCACGTTTCCGCACGTACGAGTGCCGGGCATCGAGCAGGCTCCCCAAGCGTTGCACGAGATGATCGGCGGCCGGCATCTCGGAGCCGTCGTCGTAGAGCTCTAGTTACCTTTGGAGGGCTGATGCGGATCGGCGACGCGGCGGCAGCGGCGGGCACGACACCTCGGGCACTGCGTTTCTATGAGCAGCGCGGGCTGCTGCCCCCGGCGCCGCGCACGATGACCGGGCAGCGGGAGTACGGGCCCCATGACGTGACGCTGGTGCGGATCATCCGCGAACTGCTCTCACTGGGGCTGACCGTCGAGGACGTACGCAGCTGCGCCGAACGCCTCCATCTTCTGGAGGGCGACACGTTGCCGCCGTACGGCAGCACTGGCTGCACTCAGGGCACCGGAGTCGTCCAGCGTCGGCTCACCGCCTTGGACGAGGAGATCTCCCGTCTGACAGCACTGCGGGAACGACTCGCCGCCCGGGTCAGCACGACGACCTGACCCGGGGTCAGCACAGTGACCTGATCAGGCGGTGTGCAGATAAACCTGCCCGAACACCTCGGACAGCTTCTTGAGGTCCGTGGCCGAGTCGACTTCCGGCGCCGACGGGTCGTAGATCGTGGCCAGCCGGGGACGGATCGAGGTCAGCTTCTTCAGCTGGTCCCAGGTGGCGTTCTCGGCCCACTTCTCGCCGTACAGCCTGCTGACCTGTCCCTGGTCGTTCTGCCAGCGGGACCAGAGGTTGACGGTCTCGGCGGCGTCGGCCTGGAGCGGAGTGGCGATGCGGTCGGTGATCGACTTGGTGGCCTGCTCGGCGGTGAGCTGCGGCGAGCCCACGGCGGCGAAGCCCGCGTCTTCCGCAACGATCTGACCGTAGGCGTCCCAGGCGCGGGCCCTGACCTGGATCCACTGGTTGCGCTGGGCCTCGGTGGCGTCGATCTTCCAAGTGGCGTACTCGGTCGCCAGGTGCCCGCCGTCCAGGGCGAGCTGGTCGACGAGGCCCTTGGTGAGCCAGGCACCGATCCGCTCGGGGTCGAGCAGCGGGTACTTCTTGGTCACCTCGGCCTTGCACGTGTCGTTGGCGCCGCAGCCAAGCACCGGCACCACCGTGTGCACGGCCAGCTTCTTGCCCGGCGCGAGGTTGCGGAGCGTGGTGGTGGCCTCCGTGACGAACTTGTCCATCTCGTCAGCCGTCTCGAACGTCTTGTTGAAGCCGAGCTGCGAGCTGAACCTGATCCCCACGGCGCCCTGCTGCGCCGCGACCGCGGCGACCTTCTTGGCCGCCTCGGCGAGCTTGCCCGCCTTCCAATCATCGGCCAGCTCCGCGTCGATCCAGACGCGCATCCCGGCCGCGGCGGCGGCCTTGACGGCCTGGCCGCCGGCGGACTTCTCGGCAGCCTGGATCTCGGCCTTGGACAGGCCCTCGGGGTTGACGAAGCACTCCTCGCCGGACTGGCACTCGGGCGAGCCGCCGTCCTCAGCGCCGTCGACATCGGGCGAGTCGACGTCGTGCAGCTCGCCGTCGCCCTCGGAGTCGTTGGCGCACTCGTTGCCGGCTTCGGTGCAGTCGACGAGGATCGGACTCAGCGGGCCGGCTTCCTGCATGTGCTCGCCGTCGTTGGAGAGCCAGAAGTTGGCGATGTCCCGCGCCTCGTCGGGGGTGGCCATCCAGCGGCACACGACGTACGCCGGGGTGTCGCCGGACATCAGGTCGTTGCAGCTGCGCGGATCGTCCTCCGACCAGGCTGGAACGCCTATGCCCAGCAGTGAGAGTGCCAATCCGATGACGAAAATCTTCCTCAGTCGCATGGCGCCTTACTCCAGGGGGTGATCGCGGACATATCGCACAATATCCGGATGATCAGCTACCTTCAATGAGATCCACTGCGTTCTTCACCCCGTGTTCCACCCGCAGTAGCCCCCCAAGTTGCGCCGCGTTCTCGCGATATTCCGGTACGGCCAGCAATCGCGCCGCCAATGACCGCCCGCTCAGCGCCCGAATAGGCAGCGGCGGCGGCCCCGCTCCCAATGCCGCCACCCGGCGACCCCAGAACGGTTGGTCGGAGAAGAAGGGGCAGACCACGTTCGGCACCCCGGCCGCCAGCCCCGCCGCCGTGGTCCCCGCCCCACCGTGGTGCACGACGGCCGCCGTCCTCGGGAACAGCACCTCGTGCGCCACCTCGCCTACCGGACAGACGTCCGCCGAGGCGGCCACGGGCAACCCCTGCACCACCGCCCGTACCCCGGCCAACCGCAACGCCGTGACCACCTGCTCGGCGACCGCGTCCGGCTTATCGGGCACCATGCTCCCGAACCCGACGAACACGGGCGGCGGTCCATCGTCTAGAAAGGCGGCGACGTCTGGGGGCAGCGGAAGGGCGGTCGGGTCCGGGTGCGGCGGGAGGGCGGTTGCGCTGTCCGGGTCGAGTGGCAGGCGCCAGTAGCCGGTCAGGTGGACGTAGTCGGGCCAGTCGCGCGGCCTGGGCACCACCAGCGGGCTCACCCCGCACAACACCGGCACCCGATCCCGCCGGTCGGCCGCGAACGGACTCCCCCGCAACGGTCGCAGCCCCAGCACTTGCCCGCGCAGCCGGTTCATCATGCGGCCCAGCATCAGCCAGCCAAGCCGCTCGACCACGGCGAAGCTGGCCCGGTTGCCGACCCTGCCCAGCGTCCGGCACGGGATCAGCGGGTTCGGGAACTCGCCGGTCGGCTCGCTGGGCTGGAACTGCAGGATCCCGTACGGCATGCCGTACCTCTCGTGGAGGTGTCTGCCCATGGCGCCGAGCGCGGGTCCGAGGACCAGTTCGGCGTCGGCGCAGGCGTGGTCCACCTGGGCGACGAGCTCCGCGGCGAGGGGTTCGAGAACGGCCCTGAAGCCCCGCACGAACCCCAGCGGCCCGCTGCGCAACCACGCCTGCCCTTCCTCGCTCTCGACGATCGCCACCGGATCCACCCCCAGCGGCACGAACCGCAGGCCCGCAAAACGCTCACTTATGGCCAGCTGTCCGAAGCGTTCGGGCGCGACGAGCGTGGCCTCGTGCCCACGCGCGGCCAACCCTTGGGCCAGCGCCACGCACGGCTGAGTGTCCCCCCGCGACCCCAAAGCCAGCACCGCAACCTTCACGCCCAGCCCGCCTTCTCGGCCCTGCCCGCCGTCACGCCCAGCCTGCCCTTACGTGCGGGTCACCATCACGCCCAACCAGCTCACGGCCGATCTGCTCACGGCAGTGTCAGCAAGGCGATCAACGCGCCCAGTAGTACGAGGGCCGCCGCGACCAGCAGGCCGAGCGCGTACCCCTGGGAGAAGCTCCCGGCCTCGTGGACGATCACCCCGATGGCCGCGATCCCGAAGAGGCCGGAAATTTCACGACTCACGGAGAAGATGCCACCCGCCACCCCGGCCCGAGACTCAGGCACCGCCCCCAGCACGGCCGACCCCAGCGGCATGGTCAGCGCCGACCCCACCCCGATCGCGCAGACAGCGGGCACCAATCGCCCCCACCCGTCCCCCGCCTCCAGGAACGCCGCCCCCACCATCCCAGCCGCCACCAGCACCAATCCGCAGGCGACCGTCCTCCCACTCCCCAGCCGCCGCTCGACCACCGGCACCAGCGGCGTGACGACCACCACGAGCAACGCCAACGGCACGAACGCCATCCCGGAGGCCGTAGGCGTGAACCCGAGCACCCCCTGCAGGAACAGCGCGGTATAGAAGAACACTCCGTTGACCCCGAGCCCCCACAGCACCTGAGCCAGCACCCCACCCGTGAAGCTCCGGCCCGCGAACAGCCCCAACTCCACCATCGGCGCCCGCGCCCCACGCTCCAGTACCAGGAACAGCACCCCGCCACCCACGCACCCGGCCACCGCGATCAGGATGGGCGGCGACCCCCAGCCGTACTCGCCCCCGTGGATCAGCGCGAACGTCCCAGAAGCCAGAAACACCACCGACGCCAGCAGCCCAGGCACATCCACCTGACCCCGCCGCCCGACGCTGGGCTCAGCGCGCGTTTCCGATATTGCGACGGTGGCCAGCGCGATGACGATCGCTCCCATGGGGACGTTGATCAGGAACACCCAGCTCCAATGGGCGTGCTGGCTCAGGTACCCGCCCACCACCGGTCCCAATGCGAGAGCACCGGCGCCGGACGCCATCCAGATGGCCACCCCGAGCGACCGATCGGGCCGCCCTGCCAGGACGGCCAGCGTCGCGGGCAGGATGAGCGCCGCCCCCACCCCCTGGGCCAGGCGCGCGACGACCAGGGGCTCGATCGAGGTGGCCAGACCGGCGCCGAGCGATGCCCCGGTGAAGACGGTGAGCCCGATGAGCAGCACTTTGCGCCGTCCGTACACGTCGGCCAGGCGGCCGCCGGCGATCATGAGGCCGGCGAACGTCAGGATGTATCCGGTAGCGACCCATTCGAGCGCGCTCAGGCGGGTGTGGAGATCGCGCTGGATACTGGGCAGGGCGACGGTGACCACGGTGTTGTCCAGCGTCGTCACGAACCCGGCCAAGCCGACGACCGTCAGGAGCAGCCGGGATCGGGTGGCGGGCTGTGCAGGGGCGACGGTCAAGGTCACATGTCCACCTCCGCCCAGGTCCAGCCGGGTCCGTTGGGGTTCGCCCTGACGACCCTGGTACGACCGGTGGTGACCTTTTCCCAGGTCGGGCGCCGCGTACCCGCAGCACGCCCGGAACCAGAGGTTCCTGGGTCGTCGGGACCAGACGCGGTGTCGGCGGTATCGGCGCCGGCCGGGCTTTTGGGGGTCGGGCGGGCGGTGACCTGCGGTCGTTTGGAGACTGCGGGCTCGGCGGCGCTGTAGGGGCGCTTTCTGACGGGTGGTGCGGCGGGGCGCGGGACGGGGAGGGCGGCAGGGGGGTCGTGTTCGGCGGATACCGGTATGGGGTCGGTGTCCACACCGAAGATGGCTGGGCGGCCGTTGACGGTCACCGGCGACGCTGTCCCAGGGCCGTCCTCCGCCCAGCACCAGCCGGGGCCGTCCGGATTGGGCTTGATCGCCCTCCCGGGACGCGGGCCGCTCGCCGTCTCAGGGCGCCGAGCCTCGCCGCCGTTCGTACTCGCCGACGCGGCGCCCGGGGATGGCGCTGGCGGGGAAAGCTCGTCCGGGGAAAGCGGCCGCCCAGCAGACAGCTGTCCAGCAAGCGGCCGCTCAGCAAGCCGCCGTTCAGCAGGCCGCCGCTCAGCGAGCCGCCGTCCAGCAGCCGGCTGAGCCAAAGGGGCCCCCTCCGAGGACAAAGACCCCTCATGGAACTCGATCCGCCGATGCACTCCCCGCAGCACCCCCGGCAACCACCAGTTGGCCCCGCCCAACAGCCGCATCGTCGCCGGCACCAGCAGCGCCCGCACCAGCGTCGCGTCCACCACGATCGCCACGAACATGCCCACCCCGAGCAGCTTCACGATCGTGATCCCGGCCGTCGAGAACGCCCCGATCACCACCAGCAGCAACAGCGCCGCACTCGTGATGACGCCGCCGGTCCGCTGCAGCCCCGTCGCCACCGCGGCCGTGTTGTCGCCCGTTCGCAGCCACTCCGCCCGTACGCGCGACAGCAAGAACAGCTCGTAATCCATCGACAGCCCGAAAACCACTGCCAGGATCAGTACCGTCACCGTGGCCTCGATGGTCCCCGTCGAGGTGAAGTGCAGCCAAGTCGCCAGGTGGCCGTCCTGGAAGGCCCAGACGATCACGCCGAACGAGGCGCCGATCGACAGGACGTTCATGAGCAGGGCCTTGAGCGGCAGCACGATGGAGCCGAAGGCGGCGAACAGCAGCAGGAACGTCACCCCACCCACCACCAGCGCCATCCACGGCAACCTGGACAGAAGGCTCGACAGGAGGTCCATCTGGGCCGCCGTCGGGCCGCCTACGACGAGTCGCCGGATGTTCGGCTCCGGGGTCATGGATCTGATCAGTGTCACCAGGTTCTGGGCCTGGGCCGACATGGGGTCGTAGGAGTAGCGGACCGCCAGCCGTACCGCGCCGTTGGCCTGGGAGAGGCCGGCCAGGTCGACGCCCGTGACGCCGGGCAGCTTGCGCAGGCGGTCGGCGAGAGGCTTGGCGTCGGTGGGGTCGATCGTGGTGACGGCGCTGATCGGGGTGTAGCCCTGGCCGAGGGGGCCGACGGCGGCGGGGCGGGTGGTGAAGGAGCGTTCGATGAGGGCGTGGACGTCGATCGTGGCCATCGAGTTCTTGGCGAAGTCGCGGTCGACGGTCTCGGCGACGCGGCGGCTCTCGGCGGCGGCGGGCAGGACCCGGTGGTCGACGTTGCCGAACCGTACGTGGGCGAACGGCCCGGCCAGCGCGAGCAGTACGGAGGTGACCGCGACCAGGTAGAGCGCTGGCCGTTTCATCACGCTGGAGGCGATCGCGTGCCACAGGCCGGCACCCACGCGGGCCGAGCCGAAGTCAGGGGTGATGCGGATGGCGTCCACGCGGGGACCGAGGATGGACAGCGCGGCGGGCAGGACGACCAGCGCCGCGGCCATGGCCACCAGCACCACGGCCGCCGCGCCCAGCCCGATCGAGCGCAGGAACATCTGCGGGAACAGCAGCAGCCCCAGCAGCGAGGTCGCCACCGTCAAACCGGAGAAGGCGACGGTACGCCCGGCGGTCGCCATGGTGCGCACCACGGCCTCCTGGGTCGGGGCGCCGGCCCTGATCTGTTCCCGGAAGGCGTTCAGCACGAAGAGGGAGTAGTCGACGGCCAGCCCGAGACCGAGCATGGTGACGACGTTCAGTGAGAAGACCGAGACCTCGGTCACCTCGGTCAGCAGCCTGAGCAGCACGAGCGCGCCGAGCACCGCGAAGAGGCCGACGAGCAGCGGGAGCCCGGCGGCCACCACGCTGCCGAACACCACCACGAGCAGCACCAGCAGCACCGGCATCGAGATCGCCTCGGCGCGCGCCAGGTCGGCGGCCGTCTGGTCGTTCAGCTCCTTCAGGAGCGGCACCGAGCCGCCCACCTGGACCTGGAGGTTCGCGACGGGCAGCCGGTCCTTGATCGCCGCGTACGCCGCCTGTTTGGCGCCTTTCAGGGTGATCAGGGCGTAGGTGGCGTGTTCGTCGGTGGACATCAGCTCCTTGGCGCCGGTGGTCCAGTAGGTGGCCATCTTGCGTACGTACTGGGCGGGCAGGGCACGCAGGGAGTCGTGCACGGCCTTCTTGAAGCGCGCGTCGCGCACCTTGACCTGCGGGTGCCGGTAGAGGACGACCACGTCGGGCGTGTTGCCGCTGTACCAGGCGTCGTTCCAGCGGGCGGCGGTGGTCGAGTCGGCGGCCGGGTCGGCGAAGCCGCCGTCGGCCATCCGGCCGAACAGCTGCAGCCCGAAGGGCGCGACCAGGACGGCCGCCACCAGGCTCAGGACCAGCAGCGTCCACCGGCCGCGGTGGATCAGGCGCCCCGCCGACTCAAACAAGGGCGCCCTCCAGGTACGCCCGCAGGCAGGCCCGCCGGGCGATCTTGCCACTGGTCGTCCGGGGTACGGCTCCGGTGCCGGTCAGCACGAAGTCGTGCACGGATAAGTTGTGAAATTTCCGGACCGCTGCCCGTACCCGAGCCGCCACCTCCGCCGGATCGGCCGAAGCACCACCGCGCGACCGCTCGGCCACCACCACGAGCCGCTCGGTCTCCTCCCCCGGCAAGGAGAAGGCCGCCACATGGTCGCGGCGCACGGCCCGGTGCGCCTCCTGGACGGTGACCTCGATGTCCTGGGGATAGTGGTTGCGCCCGTCGACGATGATCAGGTCCTTGATCCGGCCGGTGACGTACAGCAGCCCGCCGTACACCACCCCAAGGTCGCCCGTCCGCAGCCAGGCGCCGTCCGCGCCGTCCAGCGTCGCGCCGAACACCTCGGCCGTACGGAGGGGATCGCGCCAGTAGGCGCGCGCCACGTTCGGGCCCTGGACCCAGATCTCCCCCACGCGCCCGTCCGGCAACTCCTGCCCGCCCGAGCCGACGACGCGCACCCGCTGACCACTGGGCCGTCCGCACGCCACCAGCGTGGTCAGCGCCCCCGACGACCCGCCGTGCGGCACCGCGCGGCCGTCGCGGAGGGCGTCGCGGTCGAAGTCCGTGGCCACCACGGCCTCGTCGGGCCCCATGGCGGAGACGAAGACCGTGGCCTCGGCCAGCCCGTACGCCGGGGTGTGCGCCTCCGGCCGCAGCCCGCACCCGCCGAACGCGGCGTTGAACGCCTCGACGGTGCCGGGCCGTACCGGCTCCGCGCCGTTCAGCATGACCCGCACCCCGGACAGGTCCAGCCCCTCTTTGTCGGCCGCGCCGACCCTGGCCGCCGTGTACTCGTAGGCGAAGTTGGGCCCGCCGGTGTAGACGTCGTCGAACTCGCTGAGCAGCCGCAGCCACCGCACCGGATGCATGACGAACGCCACCGGATCCATGAACGCCACCTGGTTGCCCCTCACCATCGGCAGCGCGATCGTCGCGACCAGCCCCATGTCGTGGAAGAGCGGCAGCCACAGAGCCGCGACCGAGGTACGCGGCTTGGCCCGGAACAGCTCCCACAGCTGCGCGGCGTTGGCCTCGAGGTTGCCGTGGGTGATCTCCACACCGGCGGGCGCCCGGGTGGAGCCGGAGGTGTACTGCAGGTAGGCGAGCTCGCCGGGCTCGATCGCCACCGGCTCCCACTCGTCGGCGAGCAGGTCCGAGACCGTGTCGACCGCGATCACCGGAACCCCGGCGGCGAAGGCCCGCACGCCGGGCAGCGCGGCCGTGGTCGTGAGCACGGCGACCGGCTCGGCGTCGGAGTAGGCGCGGGTCAGCCGCTCGGCGTGCCCCGGCAGATCGGGCGCGAACAACGGCACTGCCACAATCCCGGCGTACAGGGCGCCGAGCATCGCCACCACGTACGGCAGCCCTTGGGGAGCGAGGATCGCCACCCGGTCGCCGGGACCCGCGACCTCGCGCAGCCGCACGGCCAGCGCCCGCGCTTTGAGGTCGGACCGCGCCCAGGTCAAGGTCTCGCGGGAGCCGTCACCCAGGTAATCGACGAAGGTGTAGGCGGGCGCGTCCGGGATCTCCCGCGCCCATCGCGCCACGCGCTCGATCAGTGCCTCGGGCATGCCCGGGTCCCCTCGCCGACTACAGGGACCTAGAAAATTACGGCAGAAAGAGCTTCGATTCTTGCCAAACGCCTGCACATTCCGCTTCCGGTCTTGTCAGCGGCGTGACAAGCACGGAGATATTCAGACGACAGCAGATGCGAAGAACCATCACAATAGTGAGCATTTGGGGGATTAGGGGGCCTACCACGTGCACGGCTATCTTCGCGATCTCGGGCTGCTCCGGGATCGGCGGTTCACGCTGCTGCTGACCGCGCGCACCATCTCGGTACTGGGCACCTCCTTCGCCCCCGTGGCGCTCGCCTTCGGCATCCTCGCCCTGCCCGGCGCGGACGCCACCACGCTGTCCGTGGTGCTCACCGCCGAGGCACTGCCGATGATCGTGTTCATGCTGTTCGCCGGGGTGATCGCGGACCGGTTCCCCAGGCAGCGGGTGATGATGGTCAGCGAGTTCATCAGCGCGCTGGCCTTCTTCGCCCTGGCCGCGATGATGCTGTCGGGCTGGACCCCGCTGCCCGCGATGGCGACCGCCGCGGCGGCCAGTGGCGTGGCGATAGCGATGCTGTTCCCCTCGCTGACCGGCATCATCCCCGAGGTCGTGCCCGCCGACCGGTTGCAGACCGGCAACGCGCTGCTCGGCCTGGGCGCCAACAGCTCGCGGGTGGCGGGCGCGGTGCTGGGCGGCGGCGCGGTCGTGCTGTTCGGCAGCGGGTGGGCGCTGGCCGTGAGTGGGCTGATGTTCACGGTGGCCGGGGTGCTGATCGCGGCACTGCGGCTCACGCCCGCCGAGCGCGACGCGGCGGCCGAGCATTCGATGCTGGCCGACCTGCGTGACGGGTGGCGCGAGTTCAGCACCCGGCAGTGGATCTGGGTGGTGGTCGCGCAGTTCTCCGTGCTCGTGATGGGGCTCCAGGCGGGTCACGGGGTGCTCGGGCCGCTGATCGCCAAGGAGAGCCTGGGCGGGCCCGCGGCCTGGTCGGCGTTCCTGGCCGGCGAGGCGGCCGGCACGATCGTGGGAGTGATCGTCTCGCTGCGGGTCCGGCCCAGGCGGCCGATCCTGGTCGGGACGCTGCTCTGCCTGCCGACCGCGCTGCCGTACGTGCTGCTGGGCACCGGCGCGCCGCTGTGGGCGATCGTGGCGGGCGCGTTCGTGCTGGGGGTCTGCTTCGACGTGTTCGGAGTGCTGTGGCAGACGACCATGCAGCGGGAGGTGCCGCCGGAGTCGCTGTCGCGGGTCAGCTCGTACGACGCGCTGGGCTCGCTGATGTTCGGCCCGATCGGGCTCATGCTGGCCGGGCCGGTGGCGAGCCTGGTCGGCACCCGGACGGCGCTGCTGGGCTGCGCGGCGCTCGTCGTGCTGTCCACACTCGCCGCGCTGCTGTCTCCCGGGGTGCGGCAACTACGCGCTCCCGCTCCGGTCGCCGAGAGCGTGCCCGGCTGAGCGCGTTCAGACGACGATCAGCGTCACCACGACGCCCGCGCAGTTGCCCGCCACGCAGATGCGGACGGGCACCTCGGACACCCCAGCGGCCTCCGGGATGCCGCCGATGTGCCCGTCGGGGCCGATCGTGACGCCCGCCGGCAGCTTGCCGTGGTCGGTCACGGAGAACGTGGGCGGCACGCCGGTGGGCCCGCCCGAGATCCCGATCTGGTCGTCGTAGCGGTTGCCCACCTTGCCGGGGAAGGCCAGCTCACTCGGCTGCCAGGGCACGTTCCGCAGCACGACGACCGTGACCTGCTGATCGACGCAGTCCTGGCCACGGCACAGGCGGACGGGCGTGGCGAAGGTGCCGGGACGCTGGGGAACTCCGTGCAGCCGGCCCGCGTCGTCCAAGGTCACGCCCGGTGCCAGGGCGGCGCCGCGGATGGTCAGGCCGTCCTGGAACGGCAGCAGGCGATTGGTCACCTCGATGCCCTGCGTGACGTAGAAGACGTCCTCGACGAGCCGCTTGGTCGGGGGGTCCACGTGCCGGGCGGGCAGGTCCCTCGATATGGCCACTGGGTGGAAGTCGGCCGAGGGCAGCGTGGGTAGCAACGCGTACAGACTCAGCCCAACGACAAATGCCCATGTTTGCCGCATCCCACCCCCTGTTCGTCTCCTCGATACGTACCCCACCAGCGCGTAGCGTTACTCCTGGCTCACGCATAGATAATCGGTTCATGGCCGCTGAATCCGCCCAGACCCTGGAACGCGGGCTGCGCCTGCTCAGGCTGCTCGCCGACGGCAAGGGCGGGCGGACGCCCACCGAGCTGAGCACCGAGCTGTCGTTGTCCCGACCGGTGGTCTACCGGCTGGTGACCACGCTGCTGAGCGAGGGGTTCGTCCGCCGTGACGCCGAGGGGCGGGTGCACCTCGGGTTCGGCGTGCTCGTGCTGGCCCAGGCCGTACAACCGCTGCTGCGCGCGGCGGCGCTGCCCACGCTGCGGCGGCTGGCCGAGGACGTGGGCGCGACCGCGCACCTGACCGTGGCCGAGGGCGACGACGGCCTGGCCGTGGCGGTGGTGGAACCGTCGTGGACGGACATGCACGTGGCCTACCGGGAGGGGTCGCGTCACTCCCTGTCGCTGGGCGCCGCCGGGCGGGCGATCCTGGCGCTGCGCGAGGGACGGGCCGACTATCTGGTGACGGAGGGGCAGTTGCAGGAGGGCGCGCGCGGGATCGCCGCGCCCGTGTCCGGGCTGCCGTGGCTGGAGGCGTCGGTCGGGGTGGTGACGTTCGGGCCGCTCAGCGAGTCGGCCGGGCCGCGCGTGGTCGAGGCGGCCGCCGAGCTGTCCGGCGCGCTGGGTTGACATCCCTTAGCCGATGGCGGACGGTAGTTGCATATAGAGGACACCAACGTCCGATAATCGGACGCCCTGGAGGCGATGATGCCTTACTACCGTGTCGTTGGCGAGGTGCCCAGAAAGCGGCACACGCAGTTCAGGCGGCCCGACGGCGGCCTCTACGCCGAGGAGCTGATGGGTGAGGAAGGCTTCTCGTCGGACTCCTCGCTGCTCTACCACCGCTATCTGCCGACCGCGATCGTCAAGGCCGAGGCCGTCACGCCGCTGACCGACACGCGTCTGGAGCCGAACCTGCCGCTGTCGCCGCGCCACTTCCGCACCCAGGACCTGCGCGGCGCGGGCGACCTGGTGACGGGCCGGATGCAGCTGGCGGGCAACGCCGACGTCCGATTGTCGTACGCCACCAGCGACCAGCCCAGCGAGCTCTACCGCAACTCCATGGGCGACGAATGCGTGTACGTCCAGGACGGCCGCGCCCGCTTCGAGTCGACGTACGGCGTCATCGAAGCCGGCGCGGGCGACTACATCGTCATCCCGACCGGCACGATCCACCGCTGGGTGCCCGACGGCCAGGTCAACGTGCTGGCCATCGAGGCGTCCGGGCACATCAGGCCGCCCAAGCGCTACCTGTCGCAGTACGGGCAGTTCCTGGAGCACGCGCCCTACTGCGAGCGCGACCTGCGCAGCCCGGCGGAGCCGTTCGTCGTCGAGGGCGAGGAGGTCCCGGTGCTGGTCCGCACCCGGGGCGGGCTGACCCGGCTGGTCTACCGCAACCACCCGTTCGACGTGGTCGGCTGGGACGGCTATCTGTACCCGTTCGCGTTCAACATCAATGACTTCGAGCCGATCGTGAAGAAGACGCACGCGCCGCCGCCGGTCCACCAGACGTTCGAGGGACCGGGGTTCGTGATCTGCTCGTTCTGCCCTCGGCCGCTGGACTTCCACCCCGAGTCCGTACCGATCCCCTACAACCACCACAACGTCGACTCCGACGAGTTCATGTTCTACGTGGGCGGCGACTACTCGGCCCGCAAGGGCTCCGGCATCGACGTCGGCTCGATCTCGCTGCACCCGGCCGGCTTCACGCACGGCCCGCAGCCCGGGGCGGTGGAGGCGGTCATCGACGCGGTCAGCCGCGGCATCACGACCACCAGCGAGATGGCCGTGATGATCGACACCTTCCGCCCGCTCGACCTCGGCCAGGCCGCACTGACCTGCGAGGACCCCGGCTATGCCTGGACCTGGGCCCGATGAACCTCTACCTCGCGCTGATCGACGACGCGGGCCTGTTCCCGCCGACCTCCCTGCACATGTCGGAGGCGCTGGCCCGCCACCAGCGCGACCAGGAGCGGGCCTCCCAGGTGCTCACCCACCGCTTCCTCTGCCCCGCCAGCCGCCTCGACGGGCTGCGCCGCGAGGAGGCCCCGCCGCGCCGGATCGGGCTGATCGTCGACACGCCGGACATCCCGCCGTTCGACGACCTGCCCGTGGACTCGGTCGAGCTGCGCGCGGACGCCCTCGACCAGCTGCCCGGCGACGGCCTGCCACCCGGCGTGCGGCTGTTCGTCGAGGTGCCCGCCGGAAAGTACGTCGCCGACGTGCCCGAGGGCGCCGCGCTCAAGGTGCGCTGCGGCGGCCTGACCGCCGACGCCTTCCCGTCGGTCGAGCATCTCGCGGCGTTCATCCGGTTCTGCGCAGAACACGACCTCCAGTTCAAGGCCACCGCCGGGCTGCACCACGCCGTACGCCATTTCGACCCCACGCTCGGCGTCGACCGGCACGGCTTCCTCAACCTGCTGCTGGCCGTCTGCGAGGCGGTGGACCAGCGCGACCCCGCGCCCGTGCTGCGCACCACCGACGTGGGCCATCTCGTCCGGCTGGCCCGAGCCGTGTCCGAGGAGACGGCCAAGCGGGCCAGGGCGCTGCTGGTGAGCTACGGCTCGTGCAGCACCGGCGCCCCGCTGGACGACCTGCGCGCACTGGGACTGATCGAGGAGAACGCGTGAGCTGGGGAATAGACAACCTGCCCTATGGGGTGTTCTCCCGGCGCGGAGAGCGGCCACGCGTCGGCGTGCGCTACGGCGACCGGGTGCTCGACCTGGCCGCCGCGCTGCACGACGAGGTGTTCGCGGCGCCCAGCCTGAACCCCTTCATGGCCAGGGGCCGCACCGCCTGGCACGACACCAGGACACTGATCGCCAACAAACTCACCTCCGACCTCGCGATCACCGAGCCGCACCTGATCCCGCTCGACCAGGTGCGGCTGCACATGCCGTTCGAGGTGGCCGACTACGTCGACTTCTACTGCTCGCTGGAGCACGCCACCAACCTCGGCAAGATGTTCCGGCCCGGCACCGAAGGGCTGCTGCCCAACTGGCGGCACCTGCCGGTCGGCTACCACGGCAGGTCGGGCACGATCGTGGTCTCGGGCACCCCGATCGACCGGCCGCACGGCCAACTCGGAGCCGGGCGGTTCGGGCCGTCCGCCAAGCTCGACCTCGAGGCCGAGCTGGGCTTCGTGGTCGGCGTACCGTCCGAGCTCGGCTCGCCCGCCGGGGCCTTCGAGGACCACGTGTTCGGGGTGACGCTGGTCAACGACTGGAGCGCGCGGGACATCCAGGCTTGGGAGTACGTGCCGCTCGGGCCGTTCCTGGGCAAGTCGTTCGCCACCTCGATCTCGCCGTGGATCACGCCGCTGGAGGCGCTGCCCCGGCTGGCCGGGCGCGTACAGGATCCCGAACCGCTCGACTACCTGCGCAGGACGGACGACTGGGGGCTGGACGTCTCGGTCGAGGTGTCGCTCAACGGCGAGGTCGTGTCCCGCCCGCCCTACTCGGGCATGTACTGGACACCCGACCAGATGCTCGCCCACATGACGGCGAACGGCGCGTCCCTGCGGACCGGCGACCTGTTCGCGAGCGGCACGATCTCCGGCGAGCAGCGCGACGAACGCGGCTCGCTCATCGAGCTGACCTGGAACGGCAGCGATCCGATCAAGCTCGCCGGCGGCGAGACCAGGACATTCCTGGAGGACGGCGACACCGTGACGATCCGAGCCACAGCCGGCGGCCGGTCATTGGGGGAGGTTTCCGGAACAATCCGATAGGTGACTTGGCGTGCTCACTCGGTGACCCTCCGCTAACCTGGATATCCCCTTCCCGGAAAGCAGGATCGAGATGCGGCGCGCCGCGGCCATCTTTCTCGTGGCCCTACTCCTGACCGCGGGCTGCTGCCCGGTGACCGCCGATCGCCCGGCGCCCAAGCCGCCCGTCGTCCAGGTCTCCCCCGCCTTCGACACGCGGCGCGCCCGGACGGACCACGGTCTGGTCGTGCAGGCGCAGGGCGGCAAGCTCAGCCAGGTGATCGCCTACGTGGCGGGTGCGCTGGTGCCGGGCAAGCTGGACGCGTCGCGTACGACCTGGCGCTCCTCCTGGACGCTGGCCCCCGGCGCCGAATACACGGTGACCGCCACCGCGGCGGGCTCGGCCGGCCCGTCGACGGTGGCCATGGGCCGCTTCCGCACCCGCACCGCCGACCGGTCGTTCCAGATCGCCTCCATCGAGCCGCTGCCCGGCGAGACCGTCGGCGTCGGCATGCCGATCATCATGGACTTCGACACCCCGATCCAGGACAAGGCGGCCGTGGAGCGGGCGCTGGAGATCAAGCCGGCCGTCGAGGGCGCGTGGCGCTGGGTGAGCGACACCCGCGCGATCTACCGCACCCGCGCGTTCTGGGAGCCGGAGCAGCAGGTCACGGTCACGGCCCACCTGACCGGCGTACGCATGGCGCCGGGAGTCTACGGCCTGACCGACCGCACGTTCGCCTTCAAGGTGGGCCGCGAGCAGACGACCTCGATCGACACCCGGACCCACCAGATGGTCGTCAGGCGCGGCGGCCGGGTCGCGCAGCGCATGGCCATCAGCGCGGGCATGGCCACCACCCGCGAATACACCACGACCAGCGGCGTCCACCTGACCATGGACAAGGGCGACCCGGTCCGCATGATCTCCCCCGGCCGCAAGAAGGGCGAGCCCGGCTTCTACGACGTGATGATCGACCACGCCGTACGCATCTCCAACAGCGGCGAATACGTCCACGCCAAGAACAACCTCTGGGCCCAGGGCCACGCGAACGTCAGCCACGGCTGCGTCAATGCCCGCCCCGATCAGGCGGCCTGGTTCTTCGCCCACTCGCTGCGCGGCGACCCGGTGACGATCACCGGCACCTCCCGCGAGCTCGCGTGGGACAACGGCTGGGGATTCTGGCAACTCCCGTGGGAGAAGTGGCGCCAGGGCAGTGCCTTGTACGACCCCGCGGCCCTGCCACAGCAATGATTCCAGCATTACGGTAGGAGGGGGGAACCAGGCGAGCACATAGGCCCGTTATTCCGTTAGGAGGGCCGGAGCATGGATGAATGGATCATCTGGATAATCCTGGCAGTCGTCCTCGGCGTGGCGGAGATCTTCACCGTCACCGCGGCGCTCGGACTGCTCGGCGCGGCCGCTCTCCTCACCGCGGCGACCGCCGCCATCGGGCTGCCCGTCCCCCTGCAACTGCTGGTCTTCGCCCTGTCTTCCACGGCCGGTCTGATGGTCGTCCGGCCGATCGCCATGCGCCACATCCGGCAGCCACAACTGCAGCGCTTCGGCGTGGAAGCACTGGTCGGCAGGCAGGCGTACGTATTGTCGGAGGTCACCGGCAGGGACGGCAGAGTACGCATCGGCGGCGAGGAGTGGTCCGCGCGCGCCTATGACGAGACCCTGGTGATCCCCACGGGGGCGACCGTCGATGTCATCGAGATCGAGGGCGCCACAGCCCTCGTATATCCCCGGGAGTGACCATGGATCCGCTGTTGGTGGTCGGACTGCTCGTCATCCTCTTCGCGGTGTTCACGGTGCTCAAGGCCGTGCGGATCGTGCCCCAGGCACGCGCCCGCAACGTCGAGCGCCTGGGCCGCTACAACCGTACGCTCAAGCCCGGACTCAACTTCGTCATCCCGTACATCGACCGCGTCTACCCGATGATCGACCTGCGCGAGCAGGTCGTGACCTTCCGCCCGCAGCCGGTCATCACCGAGGACAACCTGGTCGTCGAGATCGACAACGTCATCTACTTCCAGGTCACCGACCCCCGGGCGGCGGCCTACGAGATCGCCAACTACCTCCAGGCCATAGAGCAGCTCACCGTCACCACCATGCGTAACGTCATCGGCGCCATGGACCTGGAGAAGACGCTCACCTCCCGCGACCACATCAACAGCCAGCTGCGCGGCGTGCTCGACGAGGCCACCGGCAAGTGGGGCATCCGCGTCAACCGCGTGGAGGTCAAGGCGATCGACCCGCCGAAGACCATCAAGGACGCGATGGAGAAGCAGATGCGGGCCGAGCGGGACAAGCGAGCGGCCGTCCTCAACGCCGAGGGCCAGCGCCAGTCGCAGATCCTCACCGCCGAGGGCGACAAGCAGAGCGCCATCCTGCGCGCCGAAGGCCAGCGCACCGCCGCCATCCTGCAGGCCGAAGGCCAATCACGGGCTATCGACCAGGTCTTCCAGGCGGTCCACCGCAACGACCCCGACCCCCAGCTGCTCGCCTACCAATATCTGCAGATGCTGCCGCAGCTCGCGCAGAGCCCCGGCAACACGTTCTGGGTGATCCCCAGCGAGGTCACCTCGGCGCTGCAGGGCGTGTCGAAGGCGTTCACCGAAGCGCTGCCCCGGTCGGCGGCGACGCGCGAGGAGGCGCCGGGCAACTCGGCGGCGGACGAGGAAGTCGCCAGGGCGGCGGAGGCGGCTGCGGAGGCCGTGGCCAACGCTCAGGAGGCCGAGAGCCCCACCGGGCCGCGCCAGCTCACGCAGGCGGTCGAGGACCCGTCGGTCGCGTTCACGGACCTGGAGAAGGAGCACCAGGAACGCTGACCGGCCAAGACGTCCGCCCGCTGGCGGGGGCGTGGCGGCCAGGACGTCTGCTCGACTAACCTGCCCGCCCGGCCAGAGGTGCCAGCGTGGCCCGATAGGTGCCCGCCACGCTCAGCCCGGCGGGCACCGGTCGGGCGACTCTGGCCTCAGACTCGCCGCCCACCCCAACGGCGCCGGTCAGGCGACCCCGGCCTTGGACTTGGCGCCGACCTTGGCCTCAGGCTTGGGTTCAGGCTTGGCCTCGGATTTTGGTTCGTTCGGGAGGGGACGGCACGCCATTTCCAGCAGGTCCCGCACCTGGGACGCCCGGTGCAGGGAACCTGCTCGGCAGGCCAGCTTGACCGTGGCGTCAGCCAGGATGACGTCCCCGTTCGCCTGCGGAACATCATCGCCCATCTCGGTGCGTAGCCACTCGGAGATCTCCGCCCAGGAGTAGATGCTGACGTTGTCGGCCTCAATGAGCGGAGCCGGGAAGCCACCGGGCCCGCGCTGCCCGCTCGCCAGTTGGCGAAAGCTGGCCTGCGTGCGGCCACCGTGACGCCTGGCCGCGTCGCCGAGCGTCACCGCGTCGTCGTGCCCCACGCCAACGGCCCACAGCTGGTCGACCGTGCTCATCTGGATGAGCACGGACATGATGGCCTCCAGCAGGCTGTCCGCCTCACGATCACACATGAAGTACGGCTGTGCGCCCCCGACCAGCGCACAGTCATCCATGCCCGCCTCGTGGAGCCGGTCGAACTCGGCAGCATCCGGCTCGCGATTGAGCATGACCTGGAAATCCCAGCTAGTCATGACGTCCCCTCTTGATCGTCGCTTTTGCACTCGAGGTGCCGAGTGAGCCATTGGCGGATCTGCTTGGCATGGACACCTGGATTTCGGGGCGTGCAGTTGATCGTGAACGGCTTTTCTCCGCATTGGCAGGTGATCCAGCCCCAGCGATGCCCGTTGTGGTCCTCCTCGACGGTGAGAGCGCTATTAATCTTGCGGATTGCCTTGAGCACCGCGTTGATCTCGTTGTGTTGATGTCTTCCTCGCCCGACCATGTTCTAACTGTGCAACAGTGTTGCACAGTTAGAACGGCTTTTCCAAGCCAGGGGCCCCAACCTGGAGCTCGCAGCCTGGGAGTGGCAGGTCCACCCTGCTGCGCAGGGTCGTGCATAACCTCGAAGACATGGACAGTGCCAGCCGTCTGGGTGAGTTTCTGCGAGCGCGGCGGGAACTGGCCCGGCCCGAATCGCACGGGATGCCCGCGGCCGGGCTCCGCCGAACACCCGGAATGCGCCGGGAAGAGGTCGCGATGCTCGCCGGCGTCAGCACCGACTACTACATCCGCCTGGAGCAGGGCCGGGACAAGCATCCGTCGGCCGCAGGTGCTCGAGGCGCCGGCGGCCGCGCTGACGCTGGAGGAGGACGCCGTCGCGCACCTGCACGAGCTGGCCGCCCTCGGCTGGGTGTCCGGGTCGTGGCGGCGATGGGAGCGTTGATGTCGGGGATGACGGGGCAGACAGCAAAGATCGAATCGCGTTGTGGCAGATGCGAGGGAAGCCTTGTCCGTCAGGTGAACCAGTTCATCGACCGCGGGCAGTTGTGTTGGGATGCCGAGGTCGCCTGCGAGTCCTGCTGTACTGGCTGGTGCGAGCAATTCGGTTCAGGCGAGACGCCGGAGGATATCCGCAGTGCCCTGCTGGCGGAGCGTGGCCCTAGCCGGCTGCGTTTGGTCGGTCCGGCACCGAGCCCGGTCTCGGTTCTGAAGGTTCTGCGGGAGGTCTGGGAGGTGTCGCTTCCCCGGGCTCGTGAACTCGCCGACGAGCTCACTCACTCCGGCTCGGTCGGGACGCTGGCGGAGATGGAGTTCCTGAACATCCGACTGCGAAGCCGTGGCGTCGCAGCCGAGGTGAGGTCCGATGGCAGCCCGGAGAGTGAGCCGATTCCCTCGTAGCGAGCCTTTGATCAATTCGCCAACAGTGTCTCGGCTTGGCGAGCGGGGCCGAGCGTGCAAGGGCGGGTGCCGTCAGGGTGCCTGTTGCGGGTGAGTGAGTTGTGCTTCAAGATCGGCGACGCGGCGGTCTTGGAAGCGTAGGTTGGAGCGCGCGGCCTGGAGACGTTCGTCGAGGTTGTCGCTGGTGAGCCGGCGGACGATGTCCTGCCCATCGCTGCAGGTCAGCGGCGTGCCCGTGGAAATTTCTGCAGTCCGGGACCGGGAGCGACCCGATGGGGCGGGCTCCAGCGGTTCCGCAAGGGTGTCACAGTCTGGTGATGCGGGACGTCAGCTCTGTTGTGTGGCGTCCAGCAGCGTGAGGGCGTTGTGGATGCCTTGCTCGAGGACGGCGTCGGCGAGTTGCCGGTCGGCCAGGGCGCGGGAGAGTTGCAGTGTGCCGATCATTCCGGCGTAGACGGTGAGCACCTTGACGCGTGCCGACTGCGGATCGTGCGGCGCCAGACGCGCGGTTAAGTCGTCGATGATGGCCAGCACGCCGTCGGTGTAGGCCTGCCTGGTCGCGTCCGTGCAGCGGCCGATCTCGTCGAGCAGGGCGGCCGATGGGCAGCCTTCGCCGGGGTTGTCGCGGTGCTCGGGCGACAGGTACGCACGCACGATTTGCTCGACTCCGGCGCGTCCGGGCGTCACCGCGCCGAGGTTTTCGCGCTGTTCGCGGAGCTGGTCGGCGACGGTGGTGGCGACCAGGTCTTCCTTGGAGGCGAAGTGGGCGTAGAAGGCGCCGTTGGTCAGTCCCGCGTCCGCCATGAGCGTGGCGACTCCGGAGCCGTCGATGCCGTCTTTTTTGAGCCGGCGGCCGGCCGTCTCGATGATCCGCTGCCTCGTCGCCCGCTTGTGCTCCTGGCTGTACCGAACCATGCGCTCCTCCTCCTGCGGGGAGGGCCTACCTGCCCTCGCCACACGCCATCATCGTACGATCATAATCTAAATCCGGCGAGACCCTTGCGCCTGGACGACGTCTCATCTTATGGTCGTATGGTCATAATCTAAAGATGGCGCACGAGCAGCGTGCGCAGCACTGAGCAGGAGCGTCACCATGGGAGCAAGCCCCCAGGCACAGCAGTTCGCGCAGCTTCTTGAGAGCGTGAGCGCGAAGTCCTCGACGCCGGGCCTCGACGTCGGGCCTCGACGTCGGGCGTCAACCGAGCCGGAAGGCGTCACCTACGACGAAGTGGACGCGAACGGCGTCCCCGCCCTGTGGTGCCCCCCCGAGGGCACCCACCCCGGCCGAGCGCTGCTGCACTTCCACTTCGGCGGGTCGGTCACGCCTCGACGCACTCCGACCGCGAGGCCGCCGGCCACATCGCGAAGGTGGCCGGCGCCCGCTCCCTTGTCAGGATTTCGCTAACGGCTTTCCGTGCTCAGCTCAAGGCCATCCACGCCTGAGGGTTGCAAGCCCCCTTTACTTGTCGGACATTCAGCAGCCTGTCCTGGCGGTCAACGGCGAAGACAACAGGATGGTGCCCAGCCAGCAATTCTGTCGACCTGGCTCGACGGCTGCCGGACGCCCAACTCGGACTGTACCGTGACGCCGGACACGGCGGCATATTCCAGTATCACCAAGAGTGCGTCAAAGAGGTTCCGGAATTCCTCGCGCCATAATTTCTTGTCGGATCGGATCGGCCGATCAGGTGAGCGCCGCGTACGCCAGACCGCCCAGCCCGCCGTAGACCCCTGGGCGAGTGTGCCCGGCTTGGGCGGCGGCACAGGAACACCATGCCGACCCGGTTGTGCGACATCGAGTCGGCCGCCTCCTTTCATTCTCACTTGGCAAGAAATCAAGGAGAGAAAGCATCATGAAAGCATTCATCCTCGAACGTTACGGAAACAACGAAAAGTTGCGGGCAGGCGTAATGCCGGACCCGGAGGTGCGGGAGAACGATGTACTGGTCCAGATCCACGCCGCGGGCGTGAACCTTCTCGATGCCAAAATCAGGGACGGAGAGTTCAAGCTCATTCTGCCCTATCATCTGCCGATCGTTCTGGGCAATGATGTGGCCGGTGTCGTTGTCCGGGCCGGGTCTCGCGTGCGGCGATTCAAGCCCGGCGACGAAGTATACGCGCGGCCAGGTCAAGATCGAATCGGTGCTTTCGCTGAACTCATCTCGATAAAAGAAGACGATCTGGCGCTGAAGCCAACACGCCTCACCATGGAAGAAGCAGCCTCCATCCCGCTGGTCGGCTTGACCGCCTGGCAGGCATTGGTTGAAACAGCGAAGCTGAGGAAAGGACAGAAAGTTTTCATCCAAGCGGGTTCCGGCGGTGTAGGAACGTTTGCCATCCAGCTGGCCAAGCATGTCGGCGCAACCGTGGCTACAACGACCAGCACGGCGAACATCGATCTGGTGAAGCGCCTCGGCGCAGATGTCGTGATCGATTACAGGAAAGACGACTTCGAAAAAATCCTGCATGGCTATGATGTGGTTTTGCATAGCCTGGACAACGAGGCTCTCAAGAAATCTCTACGAGTGCTGAAGCCCGGCGGCAAGCTCATCTCGATCTCAGGCCCACCTGATCCTGATTTCGCGAAAGAGGTCGGATCGCCGTGGATCTTGCGGCCGGTGATGCGCGCCTTGAGCTACCGAGCCAGGAGAGCGGCAAAACGTCATCACGTCAGCTATTCGTTTCTCTTCATGAAAGCAAGCGGCGATCAGCTGCGCGAGATCAGTTCTCTCATCGAATCGGGGAGTATACGCCCAGTCGTGGATCAGGTCTTTCCGTTCGAATCAACCAAAGAGGCCATGGCTTATCTCGAAACGGGGCGCGCAAAAGGCAAGGTCGTCGTCAAGGTGAGATGAACCCCCGGTCGCGGGCTCTGGAGGTTTGCGTCAGTTTCACGGCGGCCGGCAAAGTGGCGCTCGGGCAGCGTGGTCGTCGACGTACCGGGCGACGGTCTTGAGCGCCGCCCGGAGCTTGGGGTGGCGATTGAGGTCGGTCCGCGGCGACAAGGGCCTGCTCACCGCGGTGGCCAAGCTCCTGGAGCGCCCCTTCGACCAGGCGCGAGCAGAACTGGAAGCCATCAAGCACCCCGTCCGCTACGCCAACGGCGTGCACGACGTGATGCTCCCCGCACATGCTTCCTACGTCGCGGTCCAGCACCTCGACTCGGCCACCCTCATTCTCTACAGCGACGCCGGTCACGCCTTTCTGTTCCAGCACGCCAGAAAGTTCGCCACTGAGGTGACCCACTTCCTCGCCACCTGACCTCGCCTACGCCACCGCCACCCTCACCGACCTTCGCCGACCTGGCACTCCGGGCCGAACGCCGACACCAATCGATGGGGATCTTGCCCTTCGATGACCAACAGACCCCTACGTACTGATCACCACCCTGCCGCCCACGGAATCGGCCCGGGCCACCTGACCCCGCGGCCTGACACGGAACCCCGGCCGGCCCACCAGATGCGATGCAACGCGCCTTTCTCATTTCACCAGGAGCTTTCCATGGACTTGTCCACCAGCACCGTTCTTGTCACCGGAGCCAACCGGGGGTTTGGCCGTGCGCTCGCTGCCGAGTTGCTCAGCCGCGGCGCCTCCGTCTACGCCGGTGCCCGCAACCCCGGGCAGGTCGACCTGCCGGGCGCCACGCCGATCGCGCTCGACATCACCGACCCCGCCTCCGTGGCGGCCGCTGCCCAGGCCACAGGCGATGTGACGGTCCTGATCAACAACGCTGGCTCAGCCACCGGCAGCGACCTGCTCACCGGCGATCCGGACGACATCCGCCTGGAGATGGACACCCACTATTTCGGCACTCTCTCGGTGGTACGCGGCTTCGTACCCCAGATCGCGGCCAACGGCGGCGGCGCGATCCTGAACATCCTGTCCGGCCTGTCCTGGGTGAGTTTCCCGGAGATCGGCGCCTACTGCGCCGCCAAGTCCGCGCAGTGGTCGCTCACCAACGCCCTGCGCGTGCAGCTCGCCGACCAGGGCATCCGTGTGGCCGGCCTGCACGTCGGCTACATGGACACCGACATGGCACGGACGGTCACCGGGGACAAGTCCGACCCCGCCGACATCGCCCGGATCGCCGTCGACGGCATCGCCGCCGGCGCCTACGAAATCCTCGCGGACGACGCCAGCCGCCAGGCGCAGGCCGCGCTGGCCGCAGGCGTCACAGCGCTCTACCCGCAGTTGGCCTGAGGATCAGTCCACGTCGAACACCTGCGTCCACGAACTCCTCGCCACCCCCAGGACAGTGGCCGACCACGCTGGGCCCTCAACCGGATCAGCACCGACATCGCGCCCGCGCCAAGGACATCGAAGAAACTCGACCCGACCTCATCACGTCGGCGCGATGGCGTCGGCCAACCCTTGGCCTGGTCGAGCGCGTACGCTCCGGCGCGCCTCTGAACACCCCGCCCCGCCACCTTCTGCGGCGCCGGTGAAGCCGGCTACACCGGCTACCCCACCCACGCCGGCGAGAAGCCGTTGCGTTGGTCCACGTCATGACCATTGCTCATCGAAGGGACTTGATCCTCATGTCCGAGCAGAACCTGCCCACCACCGGGCGCGGATGGCACCTGGAGGCCCGCCCGGAGGGCCCCGTACGAACTGGTCAGGGCCCTCGATGCGGCAGTCGGGAACCCGCATCGAAGACTACTCCGAGACCGCCGGCAAGCGCCGGGAGGACACCCTGGGCACGTACGGGAGCCAGCCCGGCGACCCCAAGCGGGCCGCCGAGGCCATCCTCACCGTGGTGCGGTCGGAGAACCCGCCCCTGCGGCTGCTTCTGGGAGCGGATGCCCTGAATGTCGCGAAAGCCAAACTCGACAGACTCCGCACCGACTTCGACGGCTGGAGGGAGCTGATCCTCAGCACCGCCTACCCCGAATGACTCGCCTGCCGCGAACGGTCCCCAATGACGGTGTACGGCAGGCGCCCCCGTCCAGTCGGCCTGCCGTCCTCGTGGGCTCAGTGCGACAGCGGCGCGTCCGTGGTGTCGACCAGCGTGCAGTCGGCGACCGGGCCCTCGGCGACGCGCGCCCAGATGCCCGCCACGACTTTGCCGTTGCCCTCACTGACGCTGAACTCCAGCACTCCAGTCTGTCCCGCCTTGATGACGCTCGGGTCGATGGTGTAACCCTCCTCCTGCGGCGGCCAGACCACGAGTCCCGTCTCCTTCGGCAGGAAATGCGCAGCACGGGGCTGCGGGCTGCACTTCTTGCCCCGGGGGATGTAGTTCACCACCACGTTGATCCCCTTGTCCCGCAGGTCCGCCTGGAGCTTGTCGGCGTCCTTCACCTCGTTGATCTGGATGTTGACGGTGCCGTCGGGGTTGTCAGCGATGGCGTACGCGGGGGTGCCGCCGAACAGCAGCGGGATCGCCACGGCCGCCGCCGCGGCCAGGCCCAGCGCGGGCGCCAGGACGATGGGCCGCAGCAGGCGCCGCTTCGGCTTGTCGATCTCGGTCATCACGAACTCCTTGAGCAGTCGGTGACGGCCCTCGGGAAGATCGCGGTCGTATGGCCAGCTCATCGGATCTCCTCCTTTGTGGGGCCTTGGTCACCTACTACCTGTCGGGGCGCGGGTGGCGGTTCCGCGAGTTGGCCGAGTTTCTGGCGCGCTCGTGATAACCGGGATCGTACGGTGCCCACGGGGACGCCGAGCGCCTCGGCCGCCTCCGCGTAGCCGAGCCCGGACCAGACGCAGAGCGCGAAGACGTCCTGCTCCTGGCGGCGCAGCGAGTCGTAGGCCGCGCGGACTGCGGCCAGCCGCCCCGCGTCGTCGATCCGGCCCACGATCTCGTCGGCGAAGTCCGGCACGCTCTCGCCTCTGGGCATCCTGGCCAGCGCGTCGTCGTGCCTGCGGGCGGCCCGGCGGGCGTTGCGGGCCACATTGGTGGCGATACCGAGCAGCCACGGCCGCAGCGAACCGCCCTCGGGGTCGATCCGGCCGCGTAACCTCCAAGCTTCGAGAAAGGTCAGCGCCATCACGTCCTCGGCCGCGGACCAGTTCGCGGTCAGGCGGAAGGCATGGTTGTACACGGCCTTCGCGTAGTCGTCGAAGAGCTGCGCGAAGGCCGCCTTGTCCCCGGCGCGTATCAGGGCACGTGTCGACATATCCACATAGAGGGACTGTCCGCCCGCGCGTCAGAGTTCCAGCTGTCCCCGGTCGAAGTACGCCACCAGGTCCGGGTCGAGCGGCGGGACGTCGTACGGCATGCCGCCGTCGCGCAGCGACATCGTGGCCATGTAGCCGGCGGCGACGCTCATCCGCGCGGCCACCGGAGAGGTGTCGGTGGCCCCGCCGTCCCGGACGAACCCGCAGAACTCCCGCATGATGTCCGCGTCGGCGCCACCGTGCGAGCCGGTGGCGTCGGGCACCCGGTACGCGATGTCGCCGTCCTCCCGGTAGTCCGATGGCCCGGTGTTCCAGACCTTGACCGTGTCGCCGGGGCCGTCGCCGAAGTTCTCCAACCGGCCCTCCGTGCCGATGACCGTGTAGTTGCGCACGTAGTCGGGGGTGAAGTGGCACTGCTGGTAGGCGGCGATGACGCCGTTGTCGAGGCGCATGTTCATCACCGACACGTCCTCGACGTCGACGACGTGGTTGAGGTCGACGCGACTGGTGGGCGGCCACTCGAACTCGCTCAGCCACCCCTCCGGCCTGGGCGTGCCCGGCTCGCGGCGCGGCAGGTCGCCGTAGAGCATGAGGTCGCCGAGGGCGTTCACGCGGGTCGTGTAGCCGCCGGCCAGCCAGTGGATCACGTCGAGGTCGTGCGCGGCCTTCTGCAGGAGCAGGCCCGTGGTCCGGGTGCGGTCGGCGTGCCAGTCCTTGAAGTAGAAGTCGCCGCCGTAGGACACGAAGTGGCGTACCCAGACCGTCTTCGGCTCGCCGATGACGCCCTGCTGGATGATGTCGCGCATCAGCCGGACCACGCCCATGTGGCGCATGTTGTGCCCGACGTACAGCCGGGTCCCGGTACGTCGCGCCGCGCGCAGGACGTTGTCGCAGCCCTCCACGGTGATGGCCAGCGGTTTCTCCAGGTAGACGGCCTTGCCGGCCTCCAGACAGTCGATCGCGACGCGCTCGTGCGTGTCGTCGGGGGTGACGACGATGACCGCGTCGAGGTCGTCGCGGTCGAGCAACCGGCGGTAGTCCTCGGTCAGGAATTCCGCGTCGAAGCGCCCGGCCTGGCTCTTGAGCACCGCGGGGTCGGTGTCGCAGAGCGCGGTCACGACCGAGCCCTGGCCCGGCCGGTGGGCGTAGCGGGCCAGGTCCGCGCGCATGCCGAGGCCGATGACTCCGATGCGCAGGTCTTCCACTCCAGTGACGATGTCCACGTCTTGAGAGGCTAGCGCTCGTTTATGCAAATAACCACCGCGGAAAGTGCGAAATCGGGCACGCTCTCGAGTGTCATGGAGGCGGGCGCGAAGCCGGGCGTGAAGGGGAGCTGTGGGGGCACTTAAGAATCCCTCGATGGACACCTCCCTCAGGGAGCGGGCACAGTGCGTTAGGTTCGGGGACACAGGGGAGAGTTGGGGTCATGAAAGCGCTGGTCAAGGATCGAGCCGAGCCCGGATTGCGGCTGGCCGACGTGCCGGAGCCCACACCGGGGCCGGGCGAGGTGCTGATCCGGGTGCTGCGTACCGGCATCTGCGGCACCGACCTCCACATCCGGAAATATGACGACTGGGCGCGGCAAACTCTGAAGCTTCCGCTGATCGTGGGGCATGAGTTCTCCGGGCACGTGGTCGAGGTCGCGCCCGGCGTCGAGGACATCTCCGTCGGCGACCTGGTGAGCGGCGAGGGGCACATCGTCTGCGGCAAGTGCCGCAACTGCATGGCCGGGCGCCGCCATCTGTGCCGCAACACCATCGGGCTCGGCGTCAACAGGGACGGCGCCTTCGCCGAATACGTCACGCTGCCCGCCACCAACGTGTGGGTGCACCGGGTGCCGGTCCACCCCGACGTGGCGGCCATCTTCGATCCGTTCGGCAACGCCGTACACACCGCTCTGTCGTTTCCGCTGGTCGGCGAGGACGTGCTGATCACGGGCGCGGGCCCGATCGGGCTGATGGCGGCGGCGGTGGCCACGCACGTGGGCGCGCGCAACGTGGTGATCACCGACGTCAGCGAGGAACGGCTGAACCTGGCCGGCAAGGTCGGAGTGTCGCTGGCCCTGAACGTCGCGCGGACCTCGATCGCCGACGGCATCACGCGACTCGGCATGCGGGAGGGCTTCGACGTCGGGCTGGAGATGTCCGGCAATCCGCGGGCCGTCCGCGACATGATCGCGAACATGACGCACGGCGGGAAGATCGCGATGCTCGGGCTGCCCGCCGAGGAGTTCGCCATCGACTGGGCCACGGTGGTGACCTCGATGCTCACCATCAAGGGCATCTACGGCCGGGAGATGTTCGAGACCTGGTACAACATGT
Source organism: Nonomuraea sp. NPDC049129 (assembly GCF_040648495.1). Taxonomy (NCBI): domain Bacteria; kingdom Bacillati; phylum Actinomycetota; class Actinomycetes; order Streptosporangiales; family Streptosporangiaceae; genus Nonomuraea; species Nonomuraea sp. NPDC049129. Next base: position 347,372 of record NZ_JBEZDU010000011.1, read on the forward strand.
CGGTGCTGCTGGAGAAGGGCCTCGACCTGTCCCCGGTGATCACCGACCGCTACCCGTACGCCGAGTTCGACGCCGCCTTCGACACGGCCGCCAGCGGCCGCACGGGCAAGGTCATCCTGGATTGGAGCGCTTGATGTTCACGAACGTACGCGATCAGCTGCGTGCGACGCTCGACGAGATCACCGAGGCGGGGCTGCACAAGCCCGAGCGGGTGATCACCACGCCGCAGAGCTCGCAGGTGGGCGTGGCCGGGCGACAGGTGCTGAACTTCTGCGCCAACAACTACCTCGGCCTGGCCGACCACCCCGAGGTGGTCGCGGCCGCCAAGGAGGCGCTCGACCGCTGGGGCTTCGGGATGGCCTCGGTACGGTTCATCTGCGGCACCCAGGAAGTGCACAAGGAGCTCGAAGGCCGCCTTGCGCACTTCCTCGGCCAGGAGGACTCCGTCCTCTACAGCTCGTGCTTCGACGCGAACGGCGGCGTCTTCGAGACGCTGCTCGACGCCCAGGACGCGGTGATCTCCGACGCCCTCAACCACGCGAGCATCATCGACGGCATCCGGCTGTCGAAGGCCCGCCGCTACCGCTACGCCAACCGCGACATGGCCGAGCTGGAGGCCAGGCTGAAAGAGGCGTCCGACGCGCGGCGGCGGCTGATCGTGACCGACGGCGTGTTCTCCATGGACGGCTACCTGGCGCCGCTGGCCGACATCTGCGACCTGGCCGAACGCTACGACGCGATGGTCATGGTCGACGACTCCCACGCCGTGGGCTTCGTCGGGCCGACCGGACGCGGCACGCCCGAGCTGCACGGCGTCACCGACCGGGTGGACATCATCACCGGCACCCTGGGCAAGGCACTCGGCGGGGCCAGCGGCGGCTACGTGGCGGCGCGCAAGGAGATCTGCGAGCTGCTGCGCCAGCGCTCCCGCCCGTACCTGTTCTCCAACTCGCTCGCCCCGGTCATCGCCTCGGCCTCGCTGCGCATCCTCGACCTGCTGGAGACCTCCAGCGAGGCGCGCGAGCGGCTGCGCGCCAACACCGCGCGCTTCCGCGCCAAGATGGCCGAGGCCGGGTTCGACATCCTGCCCGGCGACCATCCGATCACCCCGGTGATGATCGGCGACGCCGCCGAGGCCGGGGCCATGGCCGAGCGGCTGCTGGAGCTCGGCGTGTACGTGATCGGCTTCTCCTACCCGGTCGTCCCCCATGGAAAGGCCCGGATCCGGGTCCAGCTGTCGGCGGCCCACTCGGCCGAGGACGTGGACCGCGCGGTCGACGCCTTCATCAAGGCCCGCACGCCCCACCCGGTATAGGCGCTGAGTATTCTCGCTGCGTGATAGACACGCGGCGGCTGCGTACGCTGCGCGCGGTGGCCGACCATGGCACGGTCACCGCCGCGGCCGCCGCCCTGCACCTAACCCCGTCGGCGGTGTCCCAGCAGCTCCTGGCGCTGGAACACGAGGTGGGCCACCGGCTGTTCACCCGTGACGCGCGCGGCGTGCGCCTGACCGCCGTCGGCCAGATCATGCTGGCCCACGCCAACGAGGTGCTCGCCCAGCTCGAACGCGCCGAGGCCGAGGTCGCCGCCTACACCACGGGCGCGGCGGGCGAGGTGGCGGTCGCCTGCTTCGCCACCGCGATCAGCGCCGTGCTCTCCCCCGCCATCACGGCCCTGCGCACCGGCTCCCCGGGGCTGCGCGTACGGGTGCTCGACGCCGAGGGCGACCACAGCCTGTCCATGCTGCTCGACGACCAGGCCGACCTGGCCATCGCGGTCGAATACCGAGGCGCACCCGACGCGGCCGACCCCCGCCTGCACCGGTCCGCCCTGTACGCGGAGCCGTTCGACCTGGTCCTCCCGCAGGACCACCCCCTGGCGAGCTCCGGCGGCGCCTCGGTCCGGCTCGGCGATCTCGTCGGCGAGACGTGGATCGGCCCCTATCCCGGCAATCCCGTCCACGACGTGATCACGTTCGCCTGCGAGCAGGCCGGCTTCTCGCCGGACTTCGCGCACTGCTCCGACGACTTCCGCGCCGTGGTGGCGCTGGTCGGAGCCGGTGCGGGGGTGGCGCTCGTGCCCAGGCTGGCGCTGCGTGACATGGTGCTGCCCGGGGTGGCGGTACGCCGTACGCCGGGCCCCGAGCGACGCGTCTTCGCGGCCGTACGCCGTGGCGCCGAGACCCATCCTCTTCTCCGGCCGTTGCTCGACACCCTGCACACCATCGCCGGCTCCCTCGGAAACGGGTGACACTGTGGCACCAGGCGTGCCGTACCGGAAGTTATTCGGCCTGCCGGGGGTGACGGCGCAGGCCGTGCTCGGGTTCCTGGCCCAGCTCACCCAGCAGGTCGCGCCGGCGGGGATCGTGCTGGTGGTGCAGGCGTCGAGCGGTTCGCTCGTACTGGCGGGGCTGGCCGCGGCGGCGTTCGGCATCGGCGCGGGGATGGCCCGGCCGGTCCAGGGGCGCCTCATCGACCGGCGAGGGCCGCGCGGGGTGCTGGCGGTCAGCGCGTCAGCGCACGTCACGGCCCTGATCGCGTTGGTGATCGGCGCCGGGTCCGGCTGGCCGGGGTGGACGACCGTGGCGCTGGCGTGGACGGCGGGGGCCGGGCTGCCGCCGATCTCGGTGACGATGCGCATCGAGTGGGGCGGCCGGATGGCCGCGGAGGGACGTACCGCCGCCTACAGCCTGGTGTACCTGGTGCAGGAGCTGGCCATCCTCACCGGCCCGCTGCTGTTCGGGCTGCTGATCGCGCTGGTGTCGGCGTCAGTGGGGCTGGGCGTGGTGGCAGCCGCCGCGGGCGCGGGCACGCTGGCCTTCTCGCGGGCGCTGAAGGTCACCGGTCCCTCGCTGTCGGCGGGCCGGGGCCGGGTGTTCCGGCACGTCGGCATGCGCGTGCTGCTCGGCGTGGTCGTCCTGCTCGGCGGGGCCATCGGCGCGCTGGACGTCGGGGTGCCCGCTCTCGCGGTGGCTCGGGGCATTCCGGCCGCGACGGGCCCGCTGGTGGCGGCGCTGGCGCTGGGCGGCGTCGCCGGAGCGGCCGTCTACGGCGCCCGCCAGTGGGCCGCCGCGCCCGCCCTCAGGCTGAGCGGGCTGCTCCTGGTCTTCGGTCTTGCGTTGGCGCCGCTGGTGCTGGTGTCCTCACTGCCCTTGTTCTGGGTGGTGCTCTTCGCCGGGGGACTCATGGTCAACCCCGCGCTGACGACCACGTCCCTGCTGGTGGACGAGTTCGCGCCGGGGGCGCAGGCGGAGGCGTTCGGGTGGGTGTCGACGGCGGTGAGCATGGGGGCCGCGGCGGGGGCGGGGGTGGCGGGGGTGGTGGCGCAGCAGTTCGGGCCGTCGTTGCCGTTCCTGGTGGCCGCCGGTTTCGCCGGTCTGGCCGCGATCCTGTCGAGCCTCCTCCTGGGGCCCATCGGCCGCCCCTGATCGGTCCTGAGCACGTACGGGGCCGTCAGGCGCGGGCTCGGGTGATCGCCTCGGTGAAGCGGGCGTGCCTGGCCAGTTCGCCCTCCACCGGATCAAGTACATAGTCGGCGCCCACCTGGGCGATGGCCGCCCGCAGCGCCTTCGCCACGCGCCGCGCCCGGCGGTGCCCGCCCGCCCAGGCCGCCAGCCGGGACAGCAGCGCGATGACCACCCCGGACAGCGCACCCCCACCCAGCAGCACCGTGGGCCACGGCACCACACCCACCGTCGGCAGGGGCGGCTGGGGCAGGCGCAGGTAGTCCATGCCGAACAGCGCCCCCAGCCAGAGCCCACCGGCCACCATGACGGCGAACACCAGCCACTGCAGCACTCCAACCGCCCGCCACCACCTCGGCCGCCGGGTCGCCCCGAGCGAGGTCGTCGCCACCGCCCGGTCCACGGCGTCGGCCAGGTCCCCGGCCCGCGACCGCGCCGCCTGCCGCACCGCCGCCGCCCACACCCCCGCCAGGTCGCTTGCCGCCGCCTCGCCGACGTCCCTGAGAGCGGTCTCGACCTGCGCCTTCTGTACGGCTGAAGCAGCCGGTACGGACGTGCGGCCGACGATCTCCCGGTCGGCCGACTTGGCCGCGCTGCTCGTACCGATACGCAGCCTGCGCAACGGATCGGGCCGGAACCGCCGGACCCACTTGGTGACGGGCCAGCCGGTGGCGACCACGGCCCGATGCCGGTGCCCCTTGCTGACGGCCGCCACGACCAGCGGCACCCCGGCGGCCTCGGACAACGCGTCGGTGAGCGGCGTCCCCAGGCCTGCCACCGCACCACCCGGCCTACCCAGCCCCGCCACCGCACCACCCGGCGTACCGGCGCCATGGGATGGGTCGGCCAGTCGGTCGGCGGCGGCGGACACGTCGGCGGACAGGCGGGCGGACCAGGAGCGGCGCTCCGCCACCCGCTTGGCCAGCAACTCGCGCAGGTCGGCCAGGCCCGCGCCGGTGCGCGCGGAGACGCCGAGGATGGGCACCCCGGTCAGCCCGTCGTCGTCCAGGAGGCGGCGCAGGTCGCGCAGGCACCGGTCCACCGCGTGGGGCGGCAGGCGGTCGATCTGGTTGAGCACCACCACCATCACGTCCCGGTGCCCGGACAGCGGGCGCAGGTAGCGCTCGTGCACCGCCGCGTCGGCGTACTTCTGCGGGTCCAGCACCCACACCAGCAGATCCACGAGCTCCACCAGCCGGTCGACCTCCAGGCGGTGCGCCAGCCTGATGGAGTCATGGTCGGGGAGGTCTAGCAGGATAAGTCCGGAAAAATCAGCATCGGCAGGCGCAGTGGGCTCGACTGGGGTCTGTGGGGTGTGCCGTTGGGGGATCTCCAGCCAGTCGAGCAGCGGACCCGCGCCCGTCCCGTCCCACAGCGCCGCCTGCGCGGTCGAAGTGGTCGGCCGGGTGACGCCCACGGCCGCCAACTCATCCCCGGCCAGCGCGTTGAACAGCGACGACTTACCGCTCCCCGTGGCCCCGGCCAGCGCCGCCACCGTGTGATCGACCGACAGGCTCCGGCGCGTCCCGGCCCGCTCCGCCACCGCCCGCGCGTTGGACACCACGTCGGCCGGCAATCTCCCCTCGGCCAGCTCGGCCGCCTCCAGCAGCGCGGCCAGCCGGGAGTCCAGCGAGGGCCCCTCCTTACGGCGCAGCAGCTTCACGGCCCCTCACTTTCGATCGGCGCCGGGCCCGACGGCAGCTCGGCGCGATGCGCCCGGACCGATTGAGCGGCCTCCCGCAGGGCGTCCGCCGCTCCGGCAGGTGGCTCGACCTCCGAGAGCAGCGCGGTGAACCGCCCCGCCTCCTCCTCCAGCAGCACCCGCACCCGCTCCCGCAGATCGTCCCGCGCCTGCACGGTCAGCGTCCGCACCGCCTGATCGCCGAACACCGCCTCCAGCAGCTTCTGCGACAGCACGCTCGTGCCGCCCGCGATCCCCACCTCGATCCCCGTCAGCCCACCCGTGGAGGCGAAAACGGCCAGCATCAACAGCAGCCCGGCCCCGTTCACCCCGAAGGAGGCGATCCTGGCCGTGGTCCGCTTCTCGGCGCCCTCGTGGCGTACGAGGTCGAGAACGTACTCCTGCCACCCCCGCACCGCCGCCGACGCCCGCTTGCCCAGGTCGGGCGAGGTCCGGCCGAGCCGGGCCGCGTCCACCGCGCCGACGCGGGCGATGATCCCGGGCCCGCCGGGAGCGGCCGACCAGCCTTCCAGGCTGCGTTCGGCGGCCCCGTCGGCGGCGCCTCTGATCAGTGTCTCGACGCCGCTCTCCAGCGCGTCCCGCAGCGACGCGGCAGGCGCCCGCCCGGTGAAGAATCCGGCGATCCGGTCACGCAGCCAGCCGACCCGGCTCTCCAGCGACCGCATCAGGTCGCCGGTGCCGATGAAGTCCTGCCAGCGGGCCAGCACCTCGCCGCGCAGCAGCGACCCGTCGCGCATGCCCTCGTCGAAGTCGGCCAGCCCGCCCGCGTAGGCCCCCGACACGATGGACCGCAGCCCGTCGAACCCGGCCTGCTGCCGCGTCACGGCGTCGGCCAGCAGCGGCACTCGTGTGACCAGGCTGTCGAGCGCCCCGGACAGCGTCTGCCGGACGACACGGGACCGTTCGGCCGCGTCGGCGGCCAGCTCGGACAGCCAGGCGGAGATCGGCGAGACCAGCTCGGCGGGCAGCCGCGCCTTCTCCGAGGGCAGCGCCGCCTCGGGCACGGTGAACAGCCGGGTGCCGTCGAGGCCGTTCTCGACCAGCAGGCGTTCGAGGTCGCGGGTGACGGGCTCGACGGCCTCGGCGGGCACGCGGTCGAGCACGAGGGCCAGCGCCGTACTGCGTTCGCGCGCGGAGCGCAGGAAGCTCCACGGCACCTCGTCGGCGTAGCGGGCGGCGGTGGTGACGAACAGCCACAGGTCGGCGGCGGCCAGCAGTTGGGCGGCCAGTTCGCGGTTCGCGGTCACCACCGAGTCGATGTCGGGCGCGTCGAGCAGGGCCAGCCCGGCGCCGAGCGACGAAGAGGTGACCACCCGCAGCGCCCCTGCAGCGGAACCGGTGGCGCGGGACAGCCCGGGGAGCACGTTCTGGCCCATGAACCAGTCGCGGTCGGCCGGGCTCACCACCAGCGTCGGCACCAGCGTGGTGGGCCGCAGCACGCCCGGCTCGGCGACGTCGGCCCCGACCAGCGAGTTGACCAGGGTCGACTTGCCCGCCCCGGTGGATCCGCCGACGACGGCCAGCAGCGGCGCGTCGATGGCCCGCAGCCTGGGCAGCAGATAGTCGTCGAGCTGGCCGGTCAGCTCCTTGAGCGCGCGACGGTCGTCGGCGGCCGGGCCGATCTCGAGCGGGAACAGCTCGCGATCGAGCCGGTGGCGCAACCCCTCCAACGCGCCCAGCAGATCCATAGGACCACGCTAGCCCGCCGGGGGCTCCCGCAGCACATATCCGACGCTCCGCAGCGTGTGGATGAGCCTGGGCTCGACGTCGTCGACCTTGCGCCGCAGGTAGGAGACGTATGACTCGACCACGCCGGCGTCGCCGCCGAAGTCGTAGTTCCACACGTGGTCGAGGATCTGCGCCTTGGACAGCACCCGCCCGGCGTTGGACATGAAGTAGTGCAGCAGCTTGAACTCGGTCGGCGACAGTCGTACCTGCCGCCCGTTGCGCCAGACCTCGCGGGCCTCCTCGTCCAGCTCCAGGTCGGCGACCTGGAGGCGGCTCGCGGGGGTGTTCTCCCCTCGGGTACGGCGGAGCACCGCGCGGATCCTGGCCTGGACCTCCTCCAGGCTGAACGGCTTGGTCACGTAGTCGTCGCCCACGCCCAGCCCGACGATCTTGTCCTCGGTGTTGTCGCGGGCGGTCAGGAAGAGCACCGGTACGCCGATCCGCCTGGCCACCTCGAACCCGTCGAGATCGGGCAGCATGACGTCGAGCACCACCAGGTCAGGAGTGGTCCGCTCGGCCACCTCCACGGCCTCGTAGCCGTCGGCGGCGGTCAGCACCTCGAAGCCGGAGAAGCGCAGACTCGCGGACAGCAGGTCTCGGATGCTGGGCTCGTCGTCCACCACCATGATCAGCGCCTCGGGTCTAGTCACCTACTCAGAGTGACTCAGGAGGCTGAGGAATAGCTGAACGCTCACTCCAAGGCGAGTGGGAGTTCGACCCGGAAGGTGGAGCCCGAGCCCGGCGCGCTGTCCAGCAGCACCGTGCCGCCGTGCGCCTGCACCAGCGCCTGCACGATGGCCAGGCCGAGCCCGCTGCCCCGGTCCTCGCCCGAGCGGTGCCGCGATCTGGCCGAGTCGGCCCGGTAGAACCGCTCGAACACCCGCTCGACCTGCTCGGGCGTGAGGCCGGGCCCCTTGTCGCCCACTTCCAGGAACGCCTTGTCGGCCCCTGCCCCCACGCGCACCGTCACCGGCGTGCCCGGTTCGGTGTGGGTCAGGGCGTTGGTCATGAGGTTGGTGACCACCTGGCGCAGGCGTACCTCGTCACCGGAGACGATGAGGGCCGCGCCGCCGACGACGTCCAGGCTGATCACCCGGTCGGGCGCCAGGATGCGCGCGTCGTGCACGGCGTCGGCGGCCAGCGCCAGCATGTCGACCGGCCGCATGCGCAGCGGGCGCTGCTGGTCGACGCGGGCGAGCAGCAGCAGGTCGTCGACGAGCAGGCTCATCCGGCCTGCGGCCTTCTCCACGCGCTGCATCAGCTCGGCGGGGTCGGCCTTCTGGTTCTGCCTGGCGTACTCGGCGAAGCCGCGGATCGAGGTGAGCGGGGTGCGCAGCTCGTGCGAGGCGTCGCCGATGAACTGGCGCATCCGGTCCTCGGAGCGGCGGGCCGCCGCCTCGGACGCGGACCGGGCGGTGAACGCGGCCTCGATCTGCGCGAGCATCCCGTTGAGGGACAGGGCCAGGCGGCCCACCTCCGTACGCGGGTCGCCGGCCGGCACCCGGCGGCCGAGCTCGCCCCCGGCGATGGCCTCGGCCGTGCTCTCGATCTCGGCCAGCGGACGCATGCTCCGCCGCACCATCGCGACGCCCACGACGGCGAGGATGAGCAGGATGCCGCCACCGCCCAGCAGTTCGATGAGGCCGAGCCGCCGGGTGATGTCCCTGACCTCCCCCAGGTCCGCGGCGATCACGTAGTCGCCCACCACCGTCGAGGTCTGCAGCACCCGCCACTCGCCGTCGCCCCTGACCGCCCGCGTCGTGTAGAGGTTCGCGCCCGGCGCGGTCGACAGCAGGGGCCGCGGCCGCGCGTCGACGTCGCGGTCGCCGAACACCGGCGTGAGCGCCCCGCCCGGCGGCTTCACCAGCACGATCGTGTCGGACTCGATCAGCGCCATCTTGTCGTTGGTCTCTTTGCCCCGGTTGCGCTTCTCCTGGTCGTGCTTGAGCTTGTTCTCCACGCGTACGGCCAGGAGCTGGATCTGGCTGTCGACCCGGTTCATCAGGTAGCCGTGCAGCACGGAGACGCTCACCACGCCGATGAAGGTCAGCCCGACGCCGAGCAGCGCCAGCATCGCGGCGATGAGCTTGATCCTGAGCGGCAGGCCGCGCATCACGGACTCGGCGGCAGCCGCAGGACGTATCCGACACCGCGCAGCGTGTGAATGAGCCGCGGGTTGCGGTTGTCGATCTTACGGCGGAGCACCGACACGTAGGACTCGACGATCCCGACCTCGCCCCTGAAGTCGTAGTCCCAGACGTGGTCGAGGATCTGCGGCTTCGACAGCACCCGGCCCGCGTTCGTCATGAAGTAGCGCAGCAGCTTGAACTCGGTCGGCGACAGCGACACGGCGTTGCCGCCGCGCCACACCTCGTGGCTCTCCTCGTCCAGCTCGATGTCGGCGAACGTCAGCCTGGGCGGCGGCGCCGGCGACTCCCCACTGGTACGGCGGAGCACCGCGTGGATCCTGGCGACCACCTCTTCGAGGCTGAACGGCTTGGTGACGTAGTCGTCGCCGCCGATCGTCAGCCCGCGGATCTTGTCCTCGGTCTCGTCGCGCGCGGTCAGGAAGACCACGGGCACGTGCACACCCCCGCCGCGCAGCCGCCGGACGATCTCGAAACCGTCGAGGTCGGGCAGCATGACGTCAAGGACGACCAGGTCAGGACGGTGCCGCTGGACGGCGGTGACGGCGTCCAGGCCGCTCTTGGCGGTGGACACGTCGAAACCCGCGAACCTCAGGCTCGCGGCGAGGAGTTCGAGGATGTTGGGGTCGTCCTCGACGATCAACAGTCGCGCTTCCATCATCTCCAAGGATGCCCTCACCGAACGAGTGCTGGGACAATTCCGGAGATGTGCCGAGCAATCGCCAGGCTGGAGGTGGCCGCGGGGGACGGCGCGTTGCGTACCAGCACGACCCTGCCTTCCACGTCCACGGCGAAGTCGTCGACCAGCCGGCCGTCCTTCGCCACGGCCTGGGCGCGTACCCCGCCCTCGGTTCGCCGCAGGTCGGAGGCGGTGAGCTCGGGCACGTAGCGGCGCGCGGCCCGGACGAAGGCCCCCTTGACCAGCGAGCCGTGCACCTCCTTGAGCCCGGTGCGCCAGTGCTGCCGGGCCATGCGCATGGTGCCCGGCCAGCGCAGAATCTGCCATGAATTACGGAGGTTGTAACCCCGGTAGCCCTCGTACGCGAGCGCGAGCACCGCGTTCGGCCCGACCAGGACCTCGCCGTCGATGTGCCTGGTCAGGTGGACGCCGAGGAACGGGTAACGGGGGTCGGGCACCGGGTAGATCAGGCCGCGCACGAGATCCCTGGCCGCGCCGTCGAGCGCGTAGTACTCGCCTCTGAACGGCACGATCCTGATGTCGCCCGGCCGGCCCGCCATCCGGGCCACCGCGTCGGTGCCCAGCCCGGCGCAGATCACCAGCCGGTCGAAGGCGAAGCGCCGACCGGCGGCCAGCACCTCGACGCTCCCGGCGGTCTCCCTGATCGCCCTGACCGGGTGTTCCAGCCGTACCGAACCGCCCAGCTCGGCCACGTCGAGCGCCAGCCGGCGCGCGACGGCGGGGAAGTCGGCGATCGCGGTGTGCGGCGAGTGGACCGCGCCGACGCCGATGGCGTGCGGCTCGATCTCGCGCAGGCCGAGCGCGTCCAGCTCGGTGATGCCGGGCACGCCATTCGCCCTGGCCCGCTCCGCCAGCGCCGCGAGCCGTGGCCGCTCCGCGCTGGTGGAGGCCACGACCAGCTTCCCGACCTCCTCGTACGGCAGGTGGTGGTGAGTGCAGTACTCCTTGAGCAGCGCCACGCCCTCACGGCAGAGCCTGGCCTTGAGCGAGCCCGGCGGGTAATAGATGCCCGCGTGGACGACGCCGCTGTTGTGTCCGGTCTGGTGCGCGCCGACGCGGTCCTCCTTTTCGAGGACCGTCACCTCGGCACCCCGCGTGGTGGCGAGCTCGCGGGCGACCGCCAGGCCGACGATGCCGGCCCCGATGACACCGATCTTCTCTGTCACAGCGCCAGTTTGCCGATTCTGGCGGGATCCAGGTGGCCTTCAGCGGTCAACCACCGCAATGTATCCGAAACGGTGTCTTCCACCGGGCGCAGGGTGAGGCCGAGGTCCTTGAGCGCGGGGCCGTCGTCGGTGGGGACCAGGGTGAGCATGAAGTCGGCCGCGTCACGGGTGAGGGGGTAGTCGATGGGCGCCAGCCGCTTGAGCCCGTCGAGCGTCGCGGCCATCCCGCGCAGCAGGCCACCGGGCATCCGGTAGGTCAGGCCCGCCCGTCCCGTCACCTCCGCGCATATGGCGGCCAACTGCCTCCAGGTCAGGAAATGTCCCCCAAGCAGGTAGCGGCGGTCCCGGCGGCCGGGAGTGAGACAGCGGGCCAGCGCGACGGCCAGATCCCGGACGTCCAGCACGCCCACCCCACCTGGCACGATCGGCCAGCCCCACCGCAGGCCCGCGCGGAGCCCCTCGTTGAGCGCGTCGAGCGTCGGCTGGCCCGGCCCGATGATGCCGCCCGGATAGACGATGGTCACGCCGCCGAGCTCCCTGGCGTACCGCTCGCCTTCGACCTTGGACCGGCCGTAGGCGTTCCTGGGGCTGGCCAGCGGGCTGTCGGCGGTGATGAACGGCTCGGTGGGCGGCACGAACACCGCGATCGTGGAGACGTGCACGATCGGATCCAGCCCCAGCTCGGCGGCCTGCCCGAGCACGTTGCGCAGCCCGACGACGTTGGACCCGCGCAGGTCCGCCCCGTGACCGGTGACCCCCATGTCGGCGGCGGCGTGCAGCACCGCGTCACACCCCTCCAGAGCGGCCCGTACGGCCGGCGCGTCACGAATGTCCCCCTGCCGGATCACCCAGTCCCCGGCACCCAGGACCCGACGTACTTTCTCCGGATTTCTCGCCAGAAGGCATGGCTCATGACCGGCCGCGACCAGGGCCGTGACCGCGTGCGAGCCGACGAACCCCGAGGCACCGCTGACCAGGACGCGCATGCCAAGGAAGCTAGCGCTTACTTGGGCGATCCATCAACCTTCTGGTCAACGGGCGGCGGCGTCCCTGGCCTGCTCGTCGGCCATGTACTGGGCGTACCAGGCCGGCCAGTCGGGGTCGGCGTGCCCGAGCTCCTGCTCGTACTGGCCATGCGCGGCCTCCGCACGGCGCAGGGCATCAGCCACCTCGGCCACCGAGCTATACGTCACCTGCATCTTGGCGCCTCCTTTCGTGAGGCCGGCCATCCGGGCTCAGCGGCCCGGAAGGCGGGTGGTGACCTCCTGGAGTATCCAGCCGTTGCCGTCAGGGTCACTGAAGGAGGTGTAGGAGCCGTAGCTCTGGCGGTCCGGGTCCGGACCCGGCACCCGTCCCTCGGTCCCGGCGCGGTGGAACACCCCGCCCGCGTCGTGGAACACCTCAGCCACGTCGATCCCGCGCTCGGCGAGCTCGGCCCGTGCCGCCTCGATGTCGTCGACGATCAGATGCAGGCCCTGCGTCGAACCCGGCGCGGCCGAGGTGACCCCGGTGCCGAAGATGATCGAGCACGGCGAGCCGGGCGGAGTCAGCTGCACCACCCGGAAGTCCGCGCCGACGGCGACGTCGGCGTCCTCCCGCCACCCGAGCGCCTTGTAGAAGTCCTTGGTCCGGTCGACATCGGCGACCGGCACCACCACGACCTCAAGCTTCATGTCCACAGCGGCGGATCCTCCCCGTTGGCTGCTGTCATGGCATGGGGGGTCGTTCTCTCCACATTCGCGCAGGTCACCGGCTAAGTCCAGGAACGGCAGCGTCAACTATCGGTAAGCGGTCGTCGCTCCCCAATACGGAACGGCTCAGCCCAGGTAGAAGTCCCTGCGCGCGGCCACGAACGCCTCGATCGTCTCGGCGGGCACGCCCGTAAGGCGTTCGACATCGTCGGACGCGCGGTCATAGCGGTTCTCGCGGTGCAGCCGGGCCATGGTGGCGATGTGCTGCGCGGTGTGCGGCGGCAGGCCCGCCTTCGCGAGCACCTCGGCCCACCACCGCTCCAGGGGCACATCCACATAGGCCACCGGACGCCCCAACGCCCGTGAGAACTCCTCCGCCATCTCCGTCATGTCGACCGTGCGCGGCCCGGTCAGCTCATAGACGTGCCCGACGTGCGGAGCCGGATCGCGGAGCACGGTGGCTACCACCCGGGCGACGTCGGCCACGGCGATCGGCGACGTACGCCCGGTGCCGAACGGCAGCTCGATCGTGCCGCGCTCCCGGATCGAACGCGCCGCCAACGTGGTGAACAGCGGATTGTCCAGGAACGCCGTCGGCCGGATGTGCACCACCGGCAGGCCGGACCAGTTCAGCACCTGCTCCGCCAGCCAGTGCAGCCGCTGCTGGTGCGACTGGGCGGTGCTGATGGCGGTCATCTGCGACACCGTCATCTGTGACATGTCGACCAGGCCGGTCAGGTCCCCGTACTCCCGCGCCACGGTGGCCACCACGGTCGCCGCCAGCAGATGGTCCGGCGACACGGGCATCCCGAAGTACATCCGTCCGGCACTCTCCAGCGCGGCCGCGACGGTCTCGGGCCGGGTCAGATCGCCGACGACCACCTCCGCGCCGAGCGCACGCAATTCAGCCGCCCGTTCGTCGTCACGACGGACCATCGCCCGCACCGGTACGTCCTGCGCGCGCAGCCGCTCAAGGACCGTGCGGCCCACCCCACCGACCCCGGCGACGAGAACAAGATCGCTGGCGACCATCAGCCGTTCCCCTTTCCTACCGCTGCGGCGTTACCCCAGGTAAAGCCACCACTACACTGACAAATCGAACGTGAGTACGATGGCGTCATGTATCTCCCGCCAGAGTGGCCGCCCGAGGTCCGCCCGCCCAGCGTCCCCGATTGGGAGACCTCGGCAGTGGCCTGGCTGCTCGACGCGGTGCCGCCCGACTACCGCGCCTACGAAGTGCTCCGCCGCCACCCGATCGCGCTGGCCAGGATGGCGAGCCACCACGTCGGCGCGGCGATCGAGGCGGCCCGCGCCGGCTACCGGGGCGCCGCGGTCGACCTCAAGGGCCACCTGCCGCCCCACGCGATCGAGGCGGTCCTGGACGCCTACCGCGAGGAGGGGCCCCGGCTCGTGCGTCTGTCCCGCTCGATCGCGGTGGTCGAACGCGCCCTCCGCGGCGACCTCTTCACCGCCACGATGCGCCGTCCATGACGCGCGCCCACCGGGCAACCACCGACCGCGCCTACAGGATGCGACCGCCGACCGTGCCTACCGAGTGCGGCGGGCGATCGCCGCGATGATGCCGCTGGCGCCCGCGGCGGCCGCCAGCCAGATCAGGACGTCACGCGCGCTGAGCCCCTTGGCCGCCGCCACCGGCCGGGCGGACGGCGTCGCGGTCGTCTTCGGCCGGTGGGACGGCGAACTGGACGGAGTGGCGGCCGGTAACGCGGCCGCGGGCAGCGCCACCTGGTAGACCGGGCTGCGCACGCCCTCCGAGCCGGTCAGCAGGCTCTTGCCATCGCGCGTGTAGGCGATGGACTCGGCCTGTTTCAGCTCCGGCATCGACACCCTGGTGATCGACTCACCCGAGGGCCGGAAGACCGTGGCCGAGAAGTACGTACGGATCACGTACGAGCTGCCATCAGGCGCGTACGCCGCGTCCGTCGCCATGATCGGAGCCGTCCCCACCTTGCGGAGCACGTTGACCCGGTCGCTCCTGAGCTTCTTGGGCGCCTGGTAGACCGACCCGGAGAACTCCTTCGACACCACGAAGAGCCGCCCGGTCACCGGGTTGACCATGATGCCCTCGGCGTTCCTGGCGCCGTCCGCGTAGCGGAACCGGTAGCGGACCGCCGGAAGGGTGGCGTCCCGCAGCGTCTCCGGCTCCATGACCTTGTAGATGGAGACGTTCGGCCAAGCCCCGTCCAGGTTGTCGCCGATGTCGGCGAACCACAGCACCCCGCGCCCCGTGGCGGGGTCCTTGCTCGCGGCCATCGCCTCCCAGTCACGGGCCTGCGCCCCCTGGAGCCGGTACGTCGCCCGGGTCCGCCCATCGGAACCCACCGCGTAGAACGTCGGCGCCGCCGAGCTGTCATTGTGCGTGTAGAAGACGCCTTCCTTCGTCGGCGACACGGCCAGCCCGCTCGACTCGGTGATCCGCGCGTCCTTGAACGTGAACAGTTTCTTCTCGCCGTCATCGGCGAAGGCCGCATTTGCCGGAACGAACACGATGAAGGCCGCGATAACCCCGGCGGCCGTACGAATCACAACATCCCCCACCCCGCCATCATGCCCCAACGGACGCCGCGCCCACGGTAGCGCTGTGCCGATGAAATCCGGTGCCCTGCAGCACGACCAGCACCCCGTTGGTCACCGCCATGAGCCACCACAACCCGACGAGCCCCCAGGCGGCGGCCACAGGTGCGGCCACGGCCACCATCACCCCGTAACCGACGGCGAAATAGATCAGGCTGGCCCCCGACCGCTTGAGCGCGGTGAGCCCGATGCCCTGAACCGCCTGCGCCCCGTCGGCCGTCGAGGCCAGCAGCATCAGCGGCAGCAGCGCCGCGACCCGCTCTCGTACGCTCGCGTCATCGCTGAACAGCCCGAGCGCCGAGTCGCCGAGCCCGAGCAGCACGGCCGCCGCGACAGCCGTCCCCGTCAGGGCGAGCAGGGCCGCGGCCCGGTTGGCCCGGCGCGCCTGCGTCACGTCCCGGGCCCTGGCCACCTCGGGCACCGACGCCTGCGCCACGGAGATCGAGGCCAGCATGATGAACCCGGTGAGCGTGCTCAGCACCGCATGGGCGGCCACGTCACGGGTGCCGGTCGCGCTCGCGGCGAAGGTGACGACCCCGAGACCCCCGAACTTGATCAGAACCGTCCCGGCCAGCGGGATGCTCACCCGGCCGAGCCGGACGATCTCCCTGATCCGCGGCCGACCCTGGCCGACACGCGTTCCGAGGGCGCGGCGCAGGCAGAGGTTCGAGACGACCACACCCGCGACACCCGACAGCAGCCAGGCGACGCCCACGCCGGTGAGGCCCAGCGGCGGCACCAGAGCGACCGTGCCGCCGACCATCGCGGCACTGGCCGCCAGGCTGGACCAGAGGACCTGGCGGCTGCGGCCGAGCGCCACGAGCACGGTGTTGGCCCCACCACCCGAGGCGAAGACCAGCAGATAGAGCGCCAGGAGCCAGGGCAGCGGCCCCAGTTCGGCCACGACCTCGGCGGGCGCCCCGGTGGCGCGGGCGAGCAGGGGCACGCACAGCACCGCGAGCGCGCCGGCCGTACCCACGAGCAAGGCGAGCCAGCGCGCGTCACGCAGGATCGGCACGGCCGCCGCAGGCGAGTCCTTGTACGGCGCGACGAACGGCGCGAGCCCGCGGAGCGCGCCCACGACAGCGGCGGAGGCGGGGTTCAGGACTGCCGACACGACCGCGAAGGCGGCCAGCGTGACGGTGGCGTGCCTGCCGAGCACGGAAGTGACCACCAGAGCGCCGACCGTAGTGGTGACCATGGAGAGGAACAGGGGCACCGCCGCGCGAAGCAGGCCCAAGTTCACCCGACCGACCCTACTAGCCTGGAGGGCGCTCCAGGCATTCGTGCGACCCCTACTAGCCTGGAGTGCACTCCAGGTATTTAGGGTGGAGTTCATGGATTATGTGAACCTCGGACGCAGTGGCCTCCGGGTCAGTCCACTCTGCCTGGGCACCATGAACTTCGGCCCGCTGACCACGGAGGAAGACTCCTTCGCGATCATGGACAGGGCCCATGAGCTGGGCATCAACTTCTTCGACACGGCCAACGTGTACGGCTGGAAGCAGGGCGAGGGGATCACCGAGCAGATCGTCGGCCGTTGGTTCGCCAAGGGCGGAGGTCGCCGGGAGAAGACGGTCATCGCGACCAAGCTCTACGGCGCGATGGGCGACTGGCCCAACGAGAACCTGCTGTCCGCGCTGAACATCCGCCGGGCCTGCGACGCCTCGCTCAAGCGCATGCAGACCGACTACATCGACATCTACCAGGCCCACCACGTCGACCGGAACACGCCGTTCGACGAGTTCTGGGAGGCCATGGACGTCCTGAAGCAGCAGGGCAAGATCCTCTACGTGGGATCGTCCAACTTCGCGGGCTGGCACATCGCCAAGGCCCAGGAGTCCGCGGCCCGGCGCAACTCGATCGGGCTCGTCAGCGAGCAGAGCCACTACAACCTGCTCACCCGCGCGGTCGAGCTGGAGGTACTGCCCGCGAGCCAGGAATACGGCCTCGGCGTGATCCCGTGGAGCCCGCTGGCCGGCGGCCTGCTGGGCGGCGTGCTGCGCAAGATCGACAAGGGCCGGTCGGCCGCCGACCGCATGGTCACGGAGCTCGAGAAGCACCGCGACAAGATCGAGCAGTACGAGAAGTTCTGCGACGAACTCGGCGAGGACCCCGCGTACGTGGCGCTGGCCTGGCTCCTGAAGCAGCCCGCGGTCACCGCCCCGATCATCGGCCCGCGCACGCAGGAGCAGCTCAACGGCAGCCTGCGCACTCTGGAGATCGAGCTGGACGAGCAGGCGCTGGCCCGCCTCGACGAGATCTTCCCCGGCCACCGTCCGGCGCCGGAGGACTACGCCTGGTAACTCAGGCCAGCAGGGCGCCGATCACGACGATCAGCAGCAGGAGGCCGAGCACGACGGGCAGCAGCCAAGGGCGAGGACGGTCCACATTCTGGAGCCTAATCGCGCCCGATGGGTGCCAGATCCCATTGTGCGAGTGACTCGTACCTCATCTGTGCCCCTTGATGGCTACGTACGAGATGGACGGCTTTCGCCCGCCATGTCGAGCCGCTGAATTCCGACAGCGACTCGACGAGCGGGCGGAGGTCCATCTCCGTCTTCGCCCGCGCGAGCGTCAGATGCGGGTGGAAGTGCTTGTCGTCGGTCTGTACGGCCCCCGCCCGGCGGGCGCCCGCTCTGACCGACTCCGACAGCCGGATCATCGAGTCACCGGAGAGCCCGGCCCAGAACACCCTGGCCCGGCGGGCGGACGAGAACGCCCCGAACCCGGTGAAGGCCAGGTCCAGGCTGGCATGCCGAGCCACGGCGCGGGCCAGCCGTACCTGCAGCTCCGGCAGGACGTGCTCGGGCACCTCGCCGAAGAAGCCCAGCGTGATGTGCCAGGTGGCGCGGTCCGGCCAGCGCAGGCCCGGCACCTGCCCGACATGCGGCGCGATGGCGCGTTCGATCTCGTCGAGCACCTCATCGGGCGGCATCAGTGCGGCGAATAACCTCATGCCACCCGATTCTCCAATGTGCTCAGGCGACCGCCAGCACCGGCTCGCCCACAACACGGGCGCTGATCAGCCTCGTCAGCATCACCGCGACGCCCGTGCCGACCAGCACCAGCAGTCCGGAGAGCATGACGCCCGTCCTGGGTCCGCCCAGCTCCGACAGCCAGCCGACCAGCGGGGCGCCGACGGGCGCGCCACCGGTGAAGACGAGCATGTAGATGCCCATGACGCGGCCGCGCATGTCCGGTGCGGTGGCGAGCTGGACGCTCGCGTTCGCGGCCGTGTTGATCGTGATCAGCGCGATGCCGGTGGGGATCAGCAGCAGCAGGTACACCGGGTAGACCGGGGCCAGCCCGGTGGCGATCTGGAACAGTCCGAACCCGATGGCTCCGGCGATCAGCATGCGGCGTGACGGCCGGGCCCGGCGGGCGGCGAGCAGCGCCCCGCCCAGCGCGCCGACGGCGAACATGCTGGAGGCCAGGCCGAACGACGAGGCGCCGGCCTTGAAGACCTCGCGGGCCATGAGCGCGATCGACATCGAGAACGACTGGGAGAACATCGACACGAACCCGATCAGCAGCACCGGCATCAGCAGCTCTTCGCGATGCAGCACATAGCTCAGCCCTTCGCGGAGCTGGCCCTTGGCTCTCGGCACCGGTACGGAGAGGTTCAGCTCGGACTTCCGCATGAAGATCAGGCTGGAGATCACCGCGGCGAACGTGACCGCGTTGATCAGGAAGAGCGGTCCCGTGCCCCCGAACAGGAAGATCAGCACACCGGCGATCGCCGGTCCCACGACGCGGGCCAGGTTGAAGATGGAGCTGTTGAGCGCGATCGCGTTGGACAGATCCCGGCGGCCCACCATCTCGACCACGAACGCCTGCCTGGTCGGCACCTCGACGCAGGAGATCACACCCAGCGTGAACGCCATCACGTAGACGTGCCACACCTGGGCGCTGCCCGTCACCGTCAGTACGCCGATGACCAGGGCGAGCACGGCCATGAGCGACTGCGCCACGATGAGGATCGGCCGTTTGGGGTAGCGGTCGGCCAGCACGCCGCCGAAGAGCCCGAACAGCAGCATCGGCAGGAACTGCAGCGCGGTCGCCGTGCCTAGGGCCGCCGCGCTGCCATGGGTCAGATCGAGCACCAGCCAGTCTTGGGCGGTGCGTTGCAGCCAGCCGCCGACGTTGGACACCGCGCCACCGGCTGCGAACATGCGGTAGTTACGTACCCTGAGAGACCGGAACATCCCGGTCTTGGGTTCTTCAGGCTCTAGATCCTGCTGAGTTTCTCCAGAATCGGCGCCGCCTGCCTGAGGATCGCCCGCTCCTCCGCGGTCAGATCCCTCAAGCGCTGGCTCAGCCACGCTTCCTTGAGACGTCGTTCCTCCTTCAGCAGTTTCTGGGCGGCCTCGGTCACGGTCACGGTCACCTGTCGCCGGTCGGTCGGGTGCGGTGTGCGCGACACCAGACCGCGTTCCTCTAGCGCGGCGATCACGCGAGTCATCGAGGGGGGTTGCACCTTCTCGAGCTCGGCCAATTCGCCGGGGGTTATCGCGGAATGCCGTTCCACCGCGGCGAGGGTCGCGAACTGCGTGGGAGTCAGCGAGTGCGCCGCCGCTTGTCGTCGTAGCCGCCTGGTCAGCCGCGCCAGCGACACGCGCAGGGCTGTGGCCAGGCCTGCGTCGCTGCGCAGGTTTATCTGGGACTGGTTCTTGGTTAGCATGAGTCATTACCTTTGCTAACTATAGGGCATTCCACGTTATTTCCCTACCTCACTTCTCGTCTCACTCCTTGATACCCGGAGGCCGCCTCCCATGCGCAGACGGCCTCACCAGGCATCAGACCCCGAAAAGTACCCTGATCGGGCCGAGCGCGAAGTAGATCACGAACAGGCCCATGACTACCCACAGCAGAGGGTGGATCTCCCGTACCTTGCCACGGACGATCTTGATCAGCACGTAGCTGATGAAGCCGGCGCCGATGCCGTTCGAGATCGAGTACGTGAACGGCATGACCACGATGGTGAGGAACGCCGGGATGGCGATCTCGTAGTCCGTGAAATCGATCTCACGGATCGAGGTCATCATCAGGAAGCCCACCACGATCAGCGCGGGCGCGGCCGCCTCGTACGGCACGACCGTGACCAGCGGCGCGAAGAAGATCGCCACCAGGAAGAGCAGGCCGGTGACCACGCTGGCCAGGCCCGTCCGCGCGCCCTCGCCGACCCCCGCGGCCGACTCGATGTAGGTGGTGTTCGACGAGACCGAGCCCGCGCCACCGGCCGCCGCGCCGAGCGAGTCGACGAGCAGGATCTCCCGGGTGCGCGGCAGCATCCCGCTGGCGTCGACCAGACCGGCCTGGCGGCCGACCCCGACGATCGTGCCCATCGTGTCGAAGAAGTCGGTGATGAGCAGCGTGAAGACGAACAGCACCGCCAGGATCACCGAGACCCGACTGAACGCGCCGAACGGGTCGAACTCCTTGAACAGCACCAGCGGGTTGTGGAAGCCGATGATCTGGTCCGGCAGTGTGGGCACGTTCAGCATCCAGCCGCCGGGGTTCTTGTCGGAGACCTGGCCGGCCTTCGCGATCGACTCCACGATGATCGCCAGCACCGTGGTGCCTATGATGCCGATCAGGATCGCGCCCTTGACCTTGCGGGCCACCAGTGCCGCCGTCACGAGCAACCCGACGACGAAGACGAAGATCGGCCAGGAGGTCAGGGTGTTGTGGATGCCCATCTCCAGCGGCGGCCCCGCGGGCACCCGGCGCACGAAGCCGGCGTCCACGAAGCCGATCAGCGCGATGAACAACCCGATGCCGACGCTGATGGCGGTCTTGAGCTGGGCCGGGATGGCGTTGAACACCGCCACCCGGAAACCGGTCAACACCAGGATGCCGATGATGATGCCCTCCAGGAAGACCAGCCCCATGGCCTCTTCCCAGCTCATCACCGAGGCGATGTTGAAGGTCACGAAGGCGTTGAGCCCCAACCCGGCCGCCATGGCGAAGGGCACCCGGCCGATCACCCCCATGAGGATGGTCAGCACGCCCGCCACGAACGCCGTGCCCGCCGCCACGAGGGGCAGGTTGGGCGACGAGCCGTCGCCGATGAACTGCTCCTGGACATCCTTGCCGTTGGCGATGATGATCGGGTTCAGCACGACGATGTAGGCCATCGTGAAGAACGTGGCCAGCCCGCCGCGGATCTCACGGGAGATCGTCGAGCCTCGTGCGGAGATTGCGAAGAACCTGTCGATACCGCTACTTGTGTCACTCACGGGCGAACAGTGACAGTTTGCGTCATCTGCGAAAAGTGGCGGTGATCGGATCGAGACCCGATTGGAAGCTAGGCTGGATCCCGTGAAGCAGGAATGGCGTCCCGACCCGGAGCCGATCGAGACCAACGACGTCGCGGCGGTCGCCGTGGGCACGGTCGCGTGGGCGCTCGCGCTGGTCGCGCTACTGATCTTCCGCCCGGCCGCCGAGCAGTCGTGGTGGATCTGGACCTGCGTCGCCGGAGTCGGGCTCGGGCTGCTCGGCCTCTGGTACGTGCACAGGCGAGCGTCCCGGAGCTGACATTCGTCACCTCCGGCCGATCCCCGAAGTCATTGGAAAGTGCTGTTTTACCCCACTACCTGGGAAAAAGCCGGCTGATCATGCTTGAGGCATGAAGAAGACGTCATTTCCCTCGCTCTTGTGCGCGGTGACCCTCGCGAGCGCCACCCTCGCGGGCTGCTCCGCCGCCAAGCCCACCAGCGGGTCGGCGGAGCAGCCGACGACGAGCACCGCCACGAAGCCTGCCCAGACGGCGAAGGGCTCCAGCAGCGTCGCCTGGAGCCCGTGCACCGACCTGACCGGCCCCGACGGCAAACCCGCCGCGCCCGACCCGGCCGTCGAGTGCGGCAAGCTCGCGGTGCCGCTCGACTACGCCAAGCAGGACGGCGAGCAGATCGACCTGGCGCTGATCCGCGTCAAGGCCTCCGGCGACCGGCTCGGCTCGCTGGTGTTCAACTTCGGCGGCCCCGGCGGCTCGGGAGTCGATCTGTTGCCCATGACCGCCAAGATCTTCGCCGGCCTGGGCGCGAGCTATGACCTGGTCAGCTTCGACCCGCGCGGCGTCGAGCGCAGCGCGCCCGTCAAGTGCGGCAGCGTCGAGAAGTGGATCTCCCTGGACCCCGCGAGCGACGAGATGGACCAGGCCGCCAAGGAGTTCGGGGCCTCCTGCGCCAAGGACTCCGGCAAGCTCCTGCCCCACGTCGGCACCGTGAACGCCGCGCGCGACCTCGACCGCATCCGCGCCGCGCTGGGCGACGAACGGCTCAACTACTTCGGCATGTCGTACGGCACCCACCTCGGCGCCGTGTACGCCACCCAGTACCCCAAGAACGTCGGCCGGTTCGTCCTCGACGGCGCCCTCGACCCGACCGTCAGCTTCGCCGAGCGCGCGAAGACGCAGACGGCCGGCTTCAAGCAGGCGTTCGAGGCGTTCGCCGCCGACTGCGTGAAGCAGGGCTGCGACCTGGGCGCCGACCCCGCGGCCGTACGGAAGAGCGTCGAGACGCTGCTGTCCGGCCTGCGCGACAAGCCCCTCAAGGTGGCCGACCGGGAGCTCACGAAGGGCCTGGCGACCACCGGCGTCCTGGCCGCCCTCTACGCCAAGCTCAGCTGGCCGATGCTGGAGCAGGCGGCCACCGCCGCGACCAAGGGAGACGGCACGCAGCTGCTCGCCCTGGCCGACTCCTACAACGGCCGCAAGGCCGACGGGACGTACTCGACGCTGATGACCAGCGTCCTGGCGATCGACTGCGTGGACAGCGCCGAACGGCCGAGCCCCGCCGAGATCGACCAGGTCGAACGCGAGACCGCCAAGATCTTCCCGCTCATGCGCTCCGGGGGTCTCGGCGCGATCTGCGCGCACTGGCCGGCGCCCGGCAGCGACGAGTCCAAGAAGATCGACGCCACCGGCTCCGCCCCCATCCTCGTGATCGGCGGCAAGGGCGATCCCGCCACGCCGTACGCGTGGGCGCCCAAGCTCGCCGCCCAGCTCAAGACCGGGGTCCTGGTCACGTACGAGGGCGAGGGGCACGGCGCCTACCTGAGCGGCAGCAGCTGCGTCAGCCGCCTGGTCGACGCCTACTTCCTCACCGGCAAGTCCCCCGGCGCGAACGCCACCTGCCCGGCGGCGTGAACCTACGACAGGTCGGCTTCGGCCAGCAGGAGCGGCACGGCCGTGGGGTCGTGCAGCAGCGCGGCCACGGCGAGCCGGTCGTTCCACTGGCCCGTCGCCCAGGCCAGGCCGCGTGCCAGGCCGTCGAGACCGGTGCAGTGCACGGAGCCCTCGAAGAAGCGCCACGTGCAGGCGACGCCGTCGACCAGCAGCTTCTCGTGCTCGACGTAGGTCTCGGGAGCCGTCGGGAGCAGAGAGCGCACCTCTGGCGGCACGGGGCGGGTCTCGCCCTCGGACGTGACCTCGCCCTGGGCCAGCTCGCCGGCCAGCGGCAGGTCGAGCAGCTCGGACAGCGACTCGGCCAGGTCGTAGGGGGCCAGCACCAGAGGCCGGTCGGTGACGAGCTGGAGCAGGTCGGGGGCCTCCACCACGACGGCGTCGTCGGCCGCGGCCACCACGATGTCGCCACCGAGCACGGCCCGCACCCGCGAAGGTGGGGCCACCCGCGCCGGCTCGACGGCCGCCAGCGCGATCCACAGGGCCCGCAACTGGGCCCGGTCGACCTCGATGGACTCGTCGGCCATCAGGTCGAGCAGCTCTTCGGGACCGCCGTGGCCGGCCAGCAGCTCGGCCAGCGTGGTGCGTACGCCGAGCATCCCCAGCGCCACCGGGTCGAGCCCGCCGGGCGCGTCACCATAGAGGCCTTGGAGCAGCGGGTCGGCACCGGGCAGCCGCAGCTCCCGTGGCCGCCGCCCGTCCAGCACGGGGTGGTTGGCCAGCCACCACGCCGTGTAGGACGGCACCTCGACGCCCTCGACCCGCAGCGGGTGCAGAGCGGCCCGCAGCGGCGGTCTGGTCAGCAGCGCCAGCGCGGCGGGCCAGTCGGCGACCAGCTCCAGGTCACGCACCGCGGCGAAGTCCGGCACCACGGGCGGCAGTTCGAGCTCAGGCAGCAGGTCGAGCACGTGGTCGAGCCAGTCGTCCTCGCCGTCGAGGTCGTGGTCGCAGTCGTCGTGATCGAGCAGCACGTCGGAGTCGTGCGCCACGGCGAACCCGTCGAGCACGCCCACGGCTTCGAGCACCCGGGAGCCGTAGGTCTCCACCAGCTCCGGCGCGACCACCCCGAGGTGCGTGTCAGGCTCCAGCAGGCCGGCCAGCGCGCCGTCGGCCAGCATCAGCTCGCCCGCCGCGTAAAGATCGCCATCGCTGCCGCGCAGCGCCAGCTCGGCCAGCCACGGCGCCTCGCCCGGCACCAGCGAGGCGGCCTCCACCAGGGAGAGCACGGCCTTCGCCACGGGCTCGGAGTCGGCGCTGTCGAGGGACTGGGCGACGGCGGCCTTGGTGATCGGGTCTTCGAGGATCGTCCGTGGCGTGGCCTCGGCGGCGCCGAGCCGCAGCAGCGCCGCGTGCGCCGCGTCCGGGTGCACGATCCGCAGCCCCAGAGGCGTCAGGTCGAGCCCGTCCCGAGCCGAGGCCAGGCGGGTGCCGCCCAGGTCGAGGATGAGGGTGCCGCGCGGGCCACGGACCAGCCGACCGTCGGCCAGCGGCACCGGCAGCGCGCCCAGCGACTCGGGGTCATCGGCCGGCAGCACCTCATACAGCGAGCGCCACCACGACGGCTCCCGCGCCTCGACCGCCTCACCGGACAGCAGGTCGACGACCTCGGCCAGCTCGACCCGGCGCACACCGAGCGAGGCCATCGCCGGGTGCCGGGCGGGCCACCCGGCGGGCAGCAGGCCGGGGACGAAGTCGGCGATCGCCGCCAGCAGATCACCCGACCCAGCGACCACGGCCGCCTCCTGGCCGGCGACGAGCCAGCCGTCCTCGTGCGGCTCCCTGGCCGGGTGCTCGACCTGCCACTCGGCGTCGGGCTCATAGACCTCGGCCTCGGCGAACGACGGCGTCTGCACGGCCGGAGCGGGCGCGGACAGGGCCGGGAGCAGCGGGGTGGCTGGCAGGCGCTGCAAGATGGCCCGCCGGATGCGGGCGTCGAGCTCGCCCTTGCCCATCAGGGCGGGGACGAGGTCGAGGAGCTTGGGGGTACGCGGCAGCTCGCCGAGCAGCCTGACATAGGCGTCGGCGGCCCGCTCGACCAGGAAATCGGTCAGCGGCCCCTTGGCCACGTGCCGCCGGTCGGTGGCCATCGGGAACGACGCGATGAGCAGGGCCGGCAGGTCGAGCGGCTCGTCGCTCGGCGTCGGCGCGTGCACCACCGGCGGCACCCCGGCGGGCAGCGGGACGGGCTCCGTGTCGGCGACGCGCACGGCCCAGCGCAGCGACCAGTAAGGGCGGGCACGCTCTTCGGTGGGCCGGTCGGCGAACAGGGCCGCCACCTCGTCGGGAGCGAACTCACCCGACTCCGACACCAGGTGCCACCCGTCGGCCGTCACCCGGCGTTCCGAGCCGTCGAGGTCGATCTCGATGCTCGTCAGCGCGGGCATGCCGAGCAGCAGCGCGGGGCTGGTCTCGGCCAGCATGCGCCGGACCGCCGCGACCGAGGCGGCGTCACGCAGCGGCAGGCGTACGAGCGTGTCGAAGCCCTGCGGCACGTCAAGCGGCTCGGCCTCGAACGGCAGGCGCAGCAGCGGGACATGGCCGCCGCGCGAGCCGAGCTCGGCGGCGAGCTCCGGCACCGAGGCCACCACGGCGGCCGTCTCAGCGCGCGACCAGCGGGCGGCGCCCGTCTCGCGCGAGCCGATCGACGGCTCATCACAGACAGACACGACCGCGGCGAACCCGACGCCGAACCGGCCGGCGGCACCCGCTTCGTCCCGCTTGCCGGAGACACGCAGCGTCGACAGACCCTCGACGCCGGTCGCGTCGAGCGGGGCGCCCGTGTTGGCGGCGGTCAGGACGTCGTCGCGCAACGTCAGCCGGAGCACCCCTGGCACGCCCGCGCGCAGCGCCGCGTCGGCGGCGTTCTGGGCGAGCTCCACGATGAGCCGGTCGCGGTAGCCGCCGAGGGCGAAGTCTTCCTCGGCGTTGGCGTCCTCGCGGAATCGGGCGGTCGAGGCCGTCCACGCGGCGAGCACTGCGGCCCGCGTCCGGTCGGTGCCAAAGGTGTCGGTCATCTGTCACGATCCTGGTCGCTGGTGGGGCGGGCTCCGGCACATGTCCGGGGTCCGCCGAGGGGGGCCACCGTAGGCTAGCGGCCCTCACCGACATTCGCGGTCAGGAGTGGCCGAGCTCCTCGGTGGCCGTGCCGTCGACGGATCCGGCCTCCTCTTCCATCAGGTCGAAGCCCATGTCGTCGAGGATGGGCATGGCCTGCTCGGCGGACGGCGGCATGACCGCGGCCTCCGAGTGAGCCCCGCAGCCGTGATCGGCGGCGACCACCTTGCCGTCGTCGGGGGCGTACTCATTGGCGCAGACCCCGAACACCTGCCGGAGCCCACCCGCGAGTGGCCAGTAGAAACCACAGGTGGAGCACTGCGCGGGAGCGGCGTGTGCGATCGGCGTATGCGGCCCGTGCTCGCCCGAGTGCCAGCGTCTGGCAGCGCGGTCCTTGCCGATGGCCGAGAGCACACGGGCCCGGCCCAGGCCGTACTCGAAAATCGTCTGATGGTCGGTCTCGTCGTCGGTCTTGACGAAACCTGGCTCCAGCCGGTCGTCGTCCTCGGAGGTCGGCAGCAGGTCACCGACGCCCAGATCGCCGGGGCGCAGACGCTCGCTCCAGGGCAGCCACTCGGGCGCGAGCAACGCCCCCGAGCCCGGCAGCAGGACGGCTTCGCTCACCGTGACGTTCTTGGCCCGTGAGGCGCGGGTCACGGTGACGGCCCAGCGCCAGCCGCGGTAGGCCCGGTCGAGACAGGCGAAGTAATGGGTGACGATGCGGTCGCCCTCGCCCTCGTAACCGAGGTGCTCACCCGGCTCGCCCGGCCGCGCGAGCTCCTCCGCGGCGGCGCGCGCCAAGTCCACCGCGGCGACGCACGCCTGGTCGGGCGGGGAGACGCGGGTCCGGGTGCGGGTCATCTGTCCGCCTCCGCCGCAAGGTGCTGTTCGCTCACACTTTCATTCTCACCCATGACCGGACCTGAAGGTGCCCACACCGCCCATCCCGGACCCACTGGCACCGGAACCTGAAGACGTGCCACACCCCCAATCCCGGACCCCTCACGACACACCAACAGACCCGACCCCGAACAAACCCACCACCGTGGGCGGCCGACGATCGGGGAGAACGCGCACCGGACCTGAAGGAGCCCACACCGCCCACACCGGACCCACTGGCACCGGACCTTAAGAGGCCCACACCGCCCCTCCCCGATCAACTGGCGACACAGTGTTGGGCCCATCCCCGGGCGATCCGTCGCCGTTTGTGAGCGGGGATCGGGTAAGACTGGTAAGCGTGCAAGGAGGCTGGGACACGGCTCGTGAGGTCACGCGGCGCGTGGGGCGAGGCGTCGCCGGCGCGGGCCGCGCCACCGCGCGCGCGGGCCGGGCCACCCTGCGGGCGGGGAAGGCGACCGCAGGCGGCACGGCGCGGGCGGGCAAGGCCACGGCCAGAGGGGCGCAGAAGGTCGGCAGGGGCGCGCAGAAGGTCGGAAAGGCGACCCGCCGTCTCACCCACGCCAACGGCGCCGACCGCACCGGGCTGGGCCGGCTGATCGAGCTCACCGCCGGTCACAGCGGCGGCGACGCGCTGGTCACGGTCGCGCTGGCGAGCACCGTCTTCTTCGGTGTGCCCGTCGGCGAGGCCCGTGGGCCCGTGGCGCTCTACCTGGTCATCACGATGCTGCCGTTCGCCCTGCTGGCGCCGTTCGTGGGGCCGATCCTCGACCGGTTCAGGTCGGGCCGCCGCTATGTCATGGCGGGCACGCTGTTCGGCCGCGGCCTGCTGTGCTTCGCGATGGCCGCCGCCGTGGGGCCCGGCGATCTGCCGACGTTGTTCGTCGGGGCGTTGGGCGTACTGGTGCTGTCCAAGGCGTACAACGTGTCACGCGCGGCGATCATGCCGAGCGTGCTGCCCGCCGACATCACGCTGGTCTCGGCCAACGCCAGGGTGGCGCTGTTCTCGCTGATCTCAGCGGGCGTGATGGTGCCGGTCGCCGCGGGCCTGACCGCGTGGCTGGGCAGCGCCGCGGTGCTGCGTACGGCGATGGTCGCCTTCCTCCTGATCGGTGTCCTCGCCGTACGGCTGCCGCGCCACGTCGACTCGCCCGAGCTGGAAGAGGAGGAGGGCAGGCCGCTCCGCTGGCGGACCCTCCTGAACGTGGGCCCGACGGTGGCCGAGGCGGTCTGGGCGAACGTGGCCATCCGCCTGTTCTCCGGCTTCCTGCTGTTCTTCATGCTGTTCCTGGTGCAGGACAAGGGCGTGCCGTGGCTGGCCGCACCCGACCCGTTCTTCGACATCCCGAAGACGATCGCGCTGCTCGCGGCCGCGGCCGGGCTGGGCGGCCTGGTCGGCGCGGTGGTCGCGAACTGGACCCGCAACCACTCGCCGCACCTCATCACGCTGTTGACGCTGGCCGTGACCGGCGCGACCACGATCGCCACGGCGGTGTTCTTCGGCCTCTGGACCGCGGTCGCGATCTCACTCGTCACCGCGTTCGCGCAGGAGCTCGGCAAGCTCGCCCTCGACGCGATCGTGCAGCGGGAGATCGGCGAGGAGGTGCGCTCGTCCACGTTCGGGGTGGTCGAGGCGGTGTTGCAGCTCGCCTGGGTGTTCGGCGGGCTGATCGGGCTGCTGCTGTCGCTGGCCGAGAGCAGCGCGGCCGGGCTGATCACGCTGGCCGTGGCGCTGACCGGCACGTTCGGCTGGCTGATCGTGCGCCGCCGCAAGCGGATCCGCGCCACGACACGCGGACTCCAGGTCGCGGATCAAGCCAGCCAAACGGATCGAGCGCACCCAACAGATCAAGCGGGCCAAGCGGATCGAGCAGGCCACGCAGACCACGAGGACCGAGATGCCTGGGACACGGAGGATCGACGCGCCGACCGGCGGGATCAGCGCGTCGACAACCTCGACACGACCAAGCCGCTGACGAACCCCAACGGCTAGGCGTCGAGGTCGTCCGCCACCGCTCTGAGCACCTGCGCGATCTTCTTCGCGTGCGCCGCGTCAGGGTGCTTGCCCCGCTGGTAGGAAGTCGAGACGTCGTCGAGGAGCTTGATCAGGTCCTCCACGATGACGACGAGTTCGTCCGGCTTCTTACGCTTGGCCTTGGGCTTCGTCTTGGCCAGCGTCGGCGGCTGCTCGAGGATCCGCACCGACAGGGCCTGCTGGCCGCGTCGTCCCTCGGCCACGCCGAACTCGACCTTCTGGCCGGGCTTGAGCGGGCCGGCACCTGTGGGTAGCGCGGAGGAATGCACGAAGACCTCACCACCGTCGTCGCGGGTGAGGAAGCCGAAACCCTTGTCGGCGTCGTACCACTTGACCTTGCCACTCGGCACAGGAGGAACCTCGTTCAAACAGTCGTAAAAGGCGAATGGATGTAGGTTATGCCCCGCGAGGCTCCGGGGCGACCAGGAAAATTCCCGGCATTTACCGGAGTTGCCCACTCGAACGCCATCCGGCGAACCAGTCGGCGAATTCCGTCAGGTCGCCAAGCGCCACATCGGCTCCGTGATCACGTAGTTCGTCCAGCGTGTAAGGGCCGGTCGCGACCGTCACGCTGACGGCTCCCCCGGCCCGCGCGGCCTCGATGTCCGCCACATGGTCACCAACATAGGCTCCGGCGCCGAAGCGCGCGAGTGCCGTACCCTTGGCCGCCCCGAAGACCGACCCGACCACCTCGTCCACGGCGAGCCCGAGCGCCTTCACGGTGCTGGCCGCGTCGCGCGGGTTCTTGCCGGTCACGACGATGATCCTGCCCCCTTGCGCGCGTACGGCCTCGACGGCCTCCATCGCTCCGGCCATGGCCGTGTGCACGGGCACACCCAGCTCCGGATAGATCTCCCTGAACAGGATCACGGCTTCCGGGATCGCCTCCAGCGGCAGCCAGTTCGCCAACTCCTGCTCGAGCGGCGGGCCGAGCCTGGTGATGATCGCCTTGCTGTCGATGACCACGCCGAGGCGCGCCGAAAGCTCGTCGTAGACGGCCGCGATCCCCGACCGTGTGTCCGCCAATGTCATGTCCAGGTCGAAACCCACCGATGTCCGCACAAGGTGAAGGATGCCAAACGCGTCCGCATTACGGGTAACGGCCCTTGTTGTGGGACCGTGAGAGTGGGAAGAAAGGAATTACTTATCGGGAGGAGTGGCCGTGACCGAGCCCCCCAAACCGCCGGAAGCGGGAGACCGGCTGGTCGCCGCCGCCAACCGGCCCAGCCCGCCCGAACAGCCCACCCGGAACATCTCGCCCCGGCCGCACCGACCCGCGCTGCCCCAGCCGGTGACCGGACCGGTCAGGGTGTGGCGGGGCGTGGTGGCGTTCCTGGCCGCGGCCGTCCGGCTGGCGTCCCGGCTGGCCGCGCTGATCCTGGTGCTGTACGCGATCTTCACGGTGTTCCGGGCCAACCCGGCCAACATTTGGTACCAGTTCGTCGAATCGCTCGCCTCGCCGCTGTCGGTGGGCCTGGCCAACCTGTTCCAGCTCGCCGACGTACGGTGGACGACGCTGGTCAACTACGGGCTCGCGGCGCTGGTCTGGCTGATCGTCGGCTCGGTCGTCGCGGGGTTGATCCGGCGCGCCGCGCCGTGACGGCTACGCTCCATCACGGAGGTATCAGGACAGAATGACCAGATCGACGCGTGAGCGGATCATCGACGAGGCCCTGCGGCTCTTCGCGGAGCGGGGCTACTCCGCCACTTCGGTGGCCGAGATCGAGGCCGCCTCAGGGCTCTCCCCGGGCGCCGGAGGGCTCTATCGGCACTTCAAGTCGAAGTATGAGGTGCTCGCCGCGGCGATCAACGAACATGCCGCGCGTACCCGTACGCAGGTGGCCGAGAGCCTGGCCCAGCTGGGCGACATGGAGACCTCGGCCGACCTGGAGATGCGGCTGTCGCACCTGTGCCGCGCGGGGCTGGCCAAGGTACGCGAGGAGTCGGAGCTGACCCGGGTGTTCTTCCGGGACCTGAGCCAGTTCCCCGAACTGGTGGCGGTGGTGCGCGAAGGGCTGCTGCAGCCCATGTTCGACGCCATCACGACCTGGTTCCGCGCCCAGCCCGAATACGAGGACGCCAAGGTCGACTGGAACGGCATCGCGGCGGTGCTCGGCGGCTCCGTGGTGCACTACCGGCTGTTCCAGGAGACGGTCGGCGAGTCGCCGGGGCACGCGGAGAAGGACCAGTTCGTCACCGCCTGGGTACGCCTGGCCGTGGGCCTCCTACCGAGCCCCGCCCCCGTCAGTTGACCTCCACCAGCCGGTAAGCCAGCCAGACCACGCCCAGCGCCGTGCCGATCATGAACATCACACCGCTGACGTCGAAGAACTGCACCACGAACGCCTGCACCCCCGGCTCCGCGCCCACCCGCAGACCACCGACGAGCGCGCCGCCGAGCGTGTAGCCGACCAGGGGCGCACCGATCCCGATCAGCCGGTCACGCAGCACCCAGCCCTCCGAGAACGCCACCAGCAGCGCCCCAAACGCCCACACCAGCACCGGCACCCGGAAGATCGCGACGGCCGGCAGGCCGACCGGGACGAGCAGCGCGGCCAGCACCAGGACCACCATCGCCGCGGTCTCGCGCGGGTACTCCTTGACGATGGTGCCGGCGTCCCGTCCACGGGTGGCCATCGGGTTCGCACTGGACATGGCCGCCTGCCGCAGCCGCGCGAACGGCAGCCCGCGCAGGGGCCGCGGGGCCAGATGGTCCTCCGCGAGGCGCCGGCCCAGCTGGGCTCCCGCAGGCGCCACGTCGTCGACGATCTTGGGGAAGAACGGCGTCGCCCCGCCCGCCCCCGCGACCCGTTCCGCCTTGGCCACGGCACCCGGCGTCACGGTTCCCCGTGCGGCCCCGGGCGCGGCGGTGGGCGCCGTTCCGGGCCGGGGTCCGGCCGGGGCACCGGGCGCGCCGTCCGGCCCCGCCTCGGCCAGCCTGCGGGCCTCGCGTTCGACCAGCGCCACCGGGTCGCCGAACCGGGCGAGCACCTTGACCACCTGGCGTGGGTTCTGGCTGCCCTGCCGTTCGACCTCGATCCTGGCCCGCAGCCGCTTGGCGAAGTCGAGCCGCTGGTCGGATCTGAGCACGCCATGAGCCGCGTCGGCGGCCGCGCTGACGTAGTTGAGTATGAGCTGGTCCGCTCGCTCAATCACGTGAGCCATGCTGCCCCAATCAGGGTGGACATACCATGGCAACGATGGAGTTCACGGAGTGGATCAGGGGGCGCACCGACGAACAGCTGCGGGCGCTCGTCTCGGCGCGCCCCGAGCTGATCACTCCGGTGCCCGCACATCTGGAAGGCCTCGCCGTACGCGCGGGCAGCCCTTCGGCGATCGGCCGCGCGCTCGACCGGCTCGACCGCTTCACGCTCGCCGTGCTCGAAACGCTGGCCGTACGACCGGAGCCCAGCACGAAGGCGGCCCTGCGCACGCTCGTCGGCGGGGCGCTGGCGGCGGGCAAGCCGGAGCCCGCGCTGTCGGCGGCGATCGACCACCTGCGCGACCTGGCCCTCGTCTACGGCCCCGACAGCGCCCTCGCTCTGGCCCCCGGCGTGCGGAAGGTGCTCGACGACCCGGCGGGGCTCGGTCCCCCGGCGGTGGAGGCGTTCCGGCACCACGCGCCCGAGCAGCTGGCCGAGATGGCCGACGACATCGCGCCGGGCACCACGGGCTCGGGCAAGGAACGCCTGGCCGCCGCCCTCGCCCGGCCCGGAAAGCTGATCGAGGAGGTCTCGCCCGAGGCCAGGGCCGCGCTCGACCAGCTGACCTGGGGGCCTGCGACGGGCCGGGTGCCCAACGCCAGACGTGAGGTGCGGGTCGCCTCCGCCCGATCGCCCATCGATCAGCTGCTCGCCCGCGGCCTGCTGGCGGCGACGGGTGAGGAGACCGTGGCCCTGCCTCGGGAGGTGGGCCTCTATCTGCGTAATGGCCTCGTACACCGGGATCTGTACGCCGTACCCCCCGCTCTGGAGGGTGCCGCGCGGGACCAGAAGCTGGCCGACCGGACGGCGGCGGGGCAGGCGTTCACGTTCGTGCGGACGGTCGAGGAGCTGTGCGAGCGGTGGAGCGCCGAACCACCGGGCGTGCTGCGTACCGGCGGCCTGGGCGTACGGGATCTGAAGCGCACCGCGACCGAGCTGGACGTGCCCGAGTGGGCCGCCGCGCTGACCGTGGAGGTCGCGCACGCGGCCGGGCTGATCGCGGCGGGCGGCAACGTCGACGGCGAGTGGCTGCCCACCACCGGCTACGACCTGTGGCGAGTCCGGCCGACCGCCGACCGGTGGGCCGCGCTGGCGGTCACCTGGCTGCACACCGATCGCGTCCCCGGCCTGGTCGGCGAGCGTGACGACCGGGACCGGCCGCTCAACGCGCTGCACACCGAGCTACGCCGCTCGTCCGCGCCGGGTGTGCGGTCGGCGGCGCTGGGCGTGCTCGCGTCGGCGCCCGGCCTGGCGCCCACGCGCGAGTCCGTGTTCGACCGGCTGGCGTGGGAGCAGCCGCGCCGCCGGGGGCCGCTGCGTGAGCAGCTGACGGAGTTCGCGCTGCGGGAGGCCGAGCAGGTCGGCGTCACCGGGCTCGGCGTGCTGTCGGGGCACGGCCGGGCGCTGCTGTCCGGCGAGGACACCGCCTCGGTGCTGGCCCCGCTGCTGCCCGAGCCGGTCGATCATGTGCTGCTCCAAGCGGACCTGACCGCCGTCGCGCCAGGACCGCTCACCAGCGAGCTGAACCGCTGGATGACGCTGGCCGCCGACATCGAGTCCAAGGGGGGCGCGACCGTCTACCGGTTCGGCGAGGGCTCGGTCCGCCGCGCGCTCGACGCGGGCCAGGGGGCCGAGGAGCTCCTGGCCATGCTGGAGCGCCATTCGGCGACGCCGGTCCCGCAGGCGCTGTCCTACCTGATCGCCGACGTGGCCCGCCGGCACGGGCGCATCAGGGTCGGTACCGCCAGTGCCTACATCCGCTGCGACGACCCGGCCCTGCTCGACCAGATCACGGCCGACCGGCGCGCCGCCGCGCTGCGCCTGCGCCGGCTGGCTCCCACGGTCATCGCCTCCCGCTCCTCGCGGGCCGCGCTGGTCGACGCGCTGCGTGCGATGGGGTACGCCCCGGTGGCCGAGTCGCTCGACGGCGACGTGATCATCTCCGAGCTCGACAGGAGGCGCACCGAGGGCCTGCCGCCGGCCCGGTCCGTACCCTCGCCCAACGGCCTCGACCCCGAGGTCACGGCCGCCGCCGTACGCGCGCTGCGAGCGGGCGACGCGGCCCATCTGACGCGGCGCGAGCCCGCCGACGCCCCCAGCGGCCAGATCCCGCGCGGCCCGGCGACCGCCACGATCTCCGCGCTGCAGGAGGCCATCAGGCAGGGCGTACGCGTGTGGATCGGCT
The DNA here is from genome assembly GCF_040648495.1 of Nonomuraea sp. NPDC049129. Classification (NCBI taxonomy): domain Bacteria; kingdom Bacillati; phylum Actinomycetota; class Actinomycetes; order Streptosporangiales; family Streptosporangiaceae; genus Nonomuraea; species Nonomuraea sp. NPDC049129. The sequence continues at coordinate 382,126 of NZ_JBEZDU010000011.1, forward strand.
ACCTCGACTCCCAGGGCAACGCCACCTCGCGCATCCTGGAGCCGGCGCGGATGGAGGGCGGTTACCTCACGGCGTACGACGAGACCAGGGCGGCCGTCCACCGCTTCGCGCTCCATCGCATAACCGGGGTCTCCGACCTGTCTTGACGCCCGGCGATGATCAGGCGAGGTTGGGACCGTGAGCGAGCTGACGTTGGGCCGGTTGGCCGAGGAGTCTTGGAGCAGGTTCGACGACTTCGACGCGGTCCACTACGAGGGGGTCTGGCACCGCGCCCACGCGCTGGCCGAGCGGGCTCGCAAGGTCTGCGGCGGGCTGGTCGAGGCGGGGGTACGCCCCGGCGACCGGGTCGTGGTGATGATGGCGAACTCACCCGAGGTCGGTCTGATCTACGAGGCGATCTGGGCGGCCGGTGCGGTGGTGACGCCCGTGGTGTTCCTGGTGGGACCGGCGGAGTTGCGGCACATCCTGGACGACAGCGGCGCCACCGCCCTCATCACCTCGCCCGAGCTGGTGGAGACGGTCCAGGCCGCCGAGCCCAAGATCCCGATATTTGTGGACACGGGGGAGCTGGAGCGGGCGACCGAGCGGGGACCTGTCGGGCGGGACGCCACCGATCTGGCGGCTCTCATGTACACCGGAGGCACGACCGGCATGGCCAAGGGCGTCATGCTGAGCCATCGCGGGCTCTGGCAGGTGGCCAAGGACGCCTACGAAATGTCCCACCAAGACGGGAAAAATCGCGCAATAGTGCCGGTGCCCCTCTCCCACTCGTACGGGCTGATCATCACGGTCGCCGGGATGCACGCCACGGAGCCGCAGCAGGCGGTGCTGATGCGCTGGTTCGACCCGAAAGCCTTCCTCGAGTTGGCCGCCGCGCAGCGCGCCCAGTACGGAACGGTCGTGCCCGCCATGCTCCAGATGCTCCTGGCCGAGCCGCTGGAGGCCCACCCCCTGCCCGACCTGGCCTTCCTCACCTGTGGCGCGGCGCCGCTCGGCCGGGAGACGCTGGAGGAGTTCGAGCGCCGGATGCCCGGTGTACAGGTCCTCGAAGGCTACGGGATGACCGAGACCAGCGCCGTGACCACGTTCAACCCGCCGGGGCGGCGCCGGATCGGCAGCGTGGGGCTGCCGCTGGCCGGCTACACGATCACGATCCGCGACTCCTCCGGCGACCAGGCCGAGCCGGGCGACGTCGGGGAGATTTGCGTCAGCGGCGACTCGCTGATGCTCGGCTACTGGGGCGAGCACCCCGCGGACCCCACGGGCACCGCGCTGGTCGAAGGTGAGCTGCGTACCGGCGACATCGGCTGCGTGGACGACGACGGCTATCTGTACATCGTCGACCGGAAGAAGGACCTCATCATCCGTGGCGGGTTCAACGTCTTCCCGCGCGACGTCGAGGACGCGCTCAACGAGCACCCCGACGTGGTGATGTCCGGCGTCGTGGGCCGTCCGGACCCGCGGGTCGGCGAGGAGGTCGTGGCCTTCGTCCAGCTCAAGCCGGGCGGCACGGCCACCGCCGAGGAGCTGATGACCTGGGCTCGTGACCGGGTCGGCCGGGTGAAGTATCCCCGCGAAGTGCGGTTCGTCGACTCGATCCCGGTCACGAGCGTGCTCAAGCTCGACCGTAAGGCGCTGCGGTCGAGGCTCGGCTAGTCGTCCTCGTCGATGGCTCCCAGGGGGCCCCACTTGATGTTCTTGAGCTCGCCCAGCGCCTGCCCGCCGGAGTCATAGGCGGTCACCTTGCTCAGCGCGGCCGGGCGGATGGAACCCTTCTTGTCGGCGTACACCCGCGATCGGCCGATGTAGAAGCCGTTCCGTACGTTGGCCGTCATCTTCCGCCCATCCGGCCACTCGACCTCCACCCGGGTCACCGCCGGAGCGACCCGGCCGGCCACCACCAGGAAGGACGGGTCGCGGTCCAGGCCCGGGTTGATCTCCGACTGCATCTGGATGCTGTAGGCGTCGACGCTGAGCGCCCCGCGCAGGGCCAGCTTGCCGGGCGGGTCGGCACCCCAGTAGGAGAAGATCGGGTCCGTCGGGTAGCTGACCAGCCGGATGGCCGGCGTGCACAGCACGAATCCCTTGCGGCTGCCGACCAGCCGCGTCACGCCCAGTTTGTCCTTTGCCTCCACGAGCCAGCGGTAATCCTTGACGGTCCCGTACTTGGGCAGCCGCCGGTCGCCGTCCATGTTGTGCACCGGGCTGCCCTTGGGCATGCAGTCCTCCACGGTCGCGAACTGCGCGATCGTGTTCCGTGGCAGGCCGGGGATGTCCCGGACGTACGCGGTGGCGGGCGGGTCCGTCGTGGACCGCGTCGAACTCGCCGTGGGCACCATGTCGGCCGTGGGTTGTGTGCTCGCCGTCGGTGGGCTCGCGGGGGAGATCGCCAGCTTTTCGCGCGCTTGCAGCGCCACCACCCCGATGGCCACCACACAGGCCGCCGCCGCCAGGGCCAGCCCCCATCTCGGCCACTTCAGCCGTGCCCGCCTCCGTAGGGCACGTGACAGAAGCAGCTCGGGATCCACGGGCCGTGCCCGGTCGGCCAGCCTGCTCAGGGCCTCGGTGACCGCGCGTTCGTCGACTGTCATCTCAGGCCTCCAGACGGACTGTCTCGCCCACCAGTTCGCGCAGCCGCTTCACGGCCTGGTGGGTCTGGCTGCGTACGGTGCCGATCGAGCACCCCATGATCCTGGCGACGTCGGACTCCGGCAGATCCTCGAAGTAGCGCAGGACCAGCACGGCCCGCTTCTTGGCGGGCAGCCGGCGCAGGGCCTGTTCGAGCGTGAGCCGGTCGTCGACCCGCGCGGTGCCGTCGCCCGCGATCCGCTCGGGCAGCGTCTCGACCACGCGCTCGCGCCCCCAGCGCGGGCTACGCCACCGGCCGACCTGCTCGTGGTACATGACCCGGCGGACGTACGCCTCCGGATCGCCCCTGATGCTCCGCCATCGGTCCGCGGTTCTGGCCAGCGCGCTCTGGAGTAGATCCTCCGCGGCGTGCTGGTCGCCGGTGAGCACGTACGCCAGGCGCATGAGGCTGTCCGATCGCGTCGTGACGAACGCCGTGAAGACTCGTAGGTCGTCCGGGTGCAACTCGCCTCCCTGCTCTGGGTCTCGATCTCTAAAGACGTGTGAGAGGGTCCAGATCTATGGCGAGACAGCAGACCCGGCAGGGCGCGTGGCCATTCCGTGATAAATGTTGACCTGTCAGGAGGTGGCATGAGCCAAGAAGGCCCATCGGGCGAATATCCGTACCAGCCCTACGGCGCACCCTACGGCCAGCAGCCGCCGCCACAGCACGGTTATGGCTACGGCTATCCCCCGCCACCTCGGCCGTCCGAGGGGCCGAAGGCCACCGCCATCGTCGCGCTGGTGCTCAATCTGCTCTCGATCGTCGGCTGTTGCAACATCTTCGCGATCCCTGGCGCCATTCTGGCGGGCATGGCGCTCGGCCGGTCGAGCACGCAGCCCGCCAGTGCCAAGAGCCTGCTCGTATGGTGCTGGACACTGTTCGGGGTGGGCCTCGCGCTGAACCTCGGCATCTTCCTCTTCCTCGGCCTCAACGGCTACCTCGACGACTGATTACCTGTTCGGGGACTGTTCTTGCCGTCTGATGTGTTGGATAGGCGTCAACCGTAGAAGGGATGTCCGTGAACGACGGCCCGCTCATCGTCCAGTCGGACAAGACGCTGCTCCTCGAAGTCGATCATGAGAACGCGGGCGAGTGCCGCAAGGCCATCGCGCCGTTCGCCGAGCTCGAGCGCGCCCCCGAACACGTGCACACCTACCGCGTCACCCCGCTGGCGCTGTGGAACGCGCGCGCGGCCGGGCACGACGCCGAGCAGGTCATCGACGCGCTGATCAGTTTCAGCCGCTATCCGGTGCCCCACGCGCTGCTCGTGGACATCGCCGAGACCATGGCCAGATACGGCCGGCTCAAGCTGGAGAAGGACCCGACCAACGGGCTGATCCTGACCTCCACCGACCGGGCCGTGCTCGAAGAGGTGCTGCGGTCCAAGAAGATCCAGCCCATGCTGGGCGAACGGCTCAGCGACGACTCCGTGGCCGTGCACCCGAGCGACCGCGGCAACGTCAAGCAGGCGCTGCTCAAGCTGGGCTGGCCCGCTGAAGACCTCGCGGGCTACGTCGACGGCGAGCACCACAAGATCGAGCTGTTGCAGGACGGCTGGAGCCTGCGGCCCTACCAGCAGGACGCGGCCGACGCCTTCTGGCACGGCGGCTCCGGCGTGGTCGTGCTGCCCTGTGGCGCCGGCAAGACCATCGTCGGCGCGGCCGCGATGGCGCACGCCCAGGCCACCACGCTGATCCTGGTCACCAACACGGTGAGCGCGCACCAGTGGAAGCAGGAGCTGCTCAAGCGCACCACGCTGACCGAGGACGAGATCGGCGAATACTCCGGCAGCAAGAAGGAGATCCGCCCGGTCACCATCGCCACCTACCAGGTGATGACCACCCGGCGAAAGGGCGTCTACAGCCACCTGGAGCTGTTCGACGCGCGCGACTGGGGCCTGGTCGTCTACGACGAGGTGCACCTGCTGCCCGCGCCGATCTTCCGGATGACCGCCGACCTGCAGGCCCGCAGGCGCGTCGGGCTGACCGCGACGCTGGTGCGCGAGGACGGCCGCGAGGGCGACGTGTTCTCGCTGATCGGTCCCAAGCGCTACGACGCGCCCTGGAAGGAGATGGAGAACCAGGGCTGGATCGCCCCCGCCGACTGCGTGGAGGTCCGGGTCACGCTGACGGACGAGGAGCGGCTGGCGTACGCGATGGCCGAGTCCGAGGAGCGCTACCGCTTCTGCGCCACCACGCCGTCCAAGACCCACGTGACCGAGGCGCTGGTCCGCCGGCACCTGGGCGAGCAGGTGCTGGTCATCGGCCAGTACATCGACCAGCTGGACGAGCTGGGCGAGCACCTCAACGCTCCGGTGATCAAGGGCGAGACCAGGGTCAAGGAGCGCGAGCGGCTCTACCAGGCCTTCCGCGACAAGGAGATCCAGGTCCTGGTCGTGTCCAAGGTGGCGAACTTCTCCATCGACCTGCCCGAGGCGGCCGTGGCCATCCAGGTGTCCGGCACGTTCGGGTCACGCCAGGAGGAGGCGCAGCGGCTCGGCCGGGTGCTGCGGCCCAAGGCCGACGGCGGCGGCGCCCGCTTCTACACGGTGGTCAGCAGGGACACGGTCGACCAGGAGTTCGCGGCGCACCGCCAGCGGTTCCTGGCCGAGCAGGGTTACGCGTACCAGATCATCGACGCCGACGACGTGCACGGCGGGGTGTAGCACCAGGAGGCGAGGCCCGGCCGCTCACCCTCCAAGCGGCCAGGCATCGACGTCGTTACGTCCACGAGACTCCGCGGGCTGTCGACAATCGAACCACCCCCCTCACCAGCGTGCTACGCCGCTGTGCGCCCTCAATCAGCCAGCGACATACCCCCATGATCCGGCAAATGCACCTGATATGCCCGAATTCTCGGTTATTGGCAGGTTGTCGTTATCTGGCGAGCAGGCCGCCCAGGAAGAGCACCCCTTCGGCGGCGATCCAGGCGGCCACACCCACGCCCATGAACCGGCTGAACACGCGGGGGTCGCTCCTTGCGGAAGGGACCAGCCAGGCACCGGCCGTGCAGCAGGCGGCGACCACGGCGAACAACCCTGACAGCGTCGAGACCGAGCCGAGCCGCTGCGAGCAGCCCGCCGCGGACTCACCCCCCGCGCAGAACGCCTCCAGCCCCCACCCCGCGAACACCGACAATGCCCACAGCGCCGCCAGCAGGAAACTCGCCACTGTCGGGATGATCGGGGAGAAAACAAACCGTACGCGGGCCACGGTCCCTCTCTACCCCGGCTAAATGCTTTGGAAGCCTGCCGGACGCCCCACTAAACTGGTCGATTCGCTACCTACACCACCTCCGTTACTTCGACCAGGGAGGCACTTTCGCATGCCCGCACACCAGCTGGCCCCCGACATACCCGCCGACGTGCTCGCGGCCGAGCAGTCCCATCTGGCCGAGTCGAGAGCCGCGCTCCAGGCCATGCGGCTGCACGCCCAATCGCTGTCGGCCGACGCGGCCGGCGACTGGGTGTCCCAGCAGATCCTGCAGTCGCTGCTCGACAAGCGGGTGGCGGCGCTGGCCGACCACCCCGACACCCCGCTGTTCTTCGGCCGCCTCGACCGCTCGGCGGACGACGACCTGCCCCCCACGATCTACGTCGGCCGCCGCCACGTGCACGACGGCAGCAGCCGCCCGCTGGTGATCGACTGGCGCGCGCCGGTGTCCCGCGCGTTCTACCAGGCCAGCCCCGCCGATCCGATGAGCGTCGCGCGGCGGCGCCGGTTCGGCTATCACGGCGGCATGCTGACCGCGTTCGAGGACGAGCCGCTCGGCGAGGGCGGCGACATCGGGCCGTCGAAGATCCTGACCGAGGAGATCGAGCGCCCGCGCACCGGCCCGATGCGGGACATCGTCGCCACGATCCAGCCGGACCAGGACGAGATCGTCCGCGCCACGCTCACCCAGACCGTCTGCGTACAGGGGGCGCCGGGCACCGGGAAGACCGCCGTCGGCCTGCACCGGGCCGCGTACCTGCTGTTCACCCACCGCGAGCGGCTGGCCAGGTCGGGCGTCATGATCGTCGGCCCCAACCGCGCGTTCCTGTCCTACATCTCCTCCGTGCTCCCCGCGCTCGGCGAGGTCAAGGTCGACCAGACCACGGTGGCGGGCCTGCTCGGCGAGCACGCCACGCCGGAGGATCCGATGGTGTCGGCGCTGAAGGGCGACGCCCGCATGGCCGCCGTGCTGGAGCGGGCGTTGTGGCTGCACATCGTGAAGCCGGAGGAGGGCGTCGTCTACAGCAAGGGCGCCTACCGCTTCCGGGTGGCCGACTACGAGGTACGCGAGATCGTCGCCTCGCTACGCGGCACCACCCGCTACGGGCCCGGCCGGGCGGCACTGGCCCAGCGGCTCGCGCACATGGTGCTGGTACGCATGGAGCAGCGCGGGGAGTCGCCCGACGACCGGGTGCAGGACGCCGTGGCCAGGTCCAAGCCGGTCAAGCAGCTCGTCGACGCGGTCTGGCCCAAACTGGTGCCGCAGCAGGTCCTGTTCAAGCTCCTCTCGGACCCAGAGTTCCTGGCAAAAGCCGCCAAAACCGATTTGTCGCCTGACGAGCAGCGAATGTTGCTATGGCAGAAACCGTACCGAGGCTGGAAGTCCGCCAAGTGGTCGGCGGCCGACGCCGCGCTGCTCGACGAGCTCGGCGACCTGATCGAACGCACGCCCTCGCTCGGCCACCTGGTCGTCGACGAGGCGCAGGACCTGTCGGAGATGCAGCTGCGCGCGCTCGGCCGGCGCTGCCGCAACGGCTCGGCGACCGTACTCGGAGACCTCGCCCAGGGCACCACGCCGTGGTCCACCAGCTCGTGGGAGACCGTCCTCAAGCACCTGGGCCAGGACGAGGGCGAGGTCACCGAGCTGACGCTGGGCTTCCGCGTGCCGCGCGAGGTGCTCGACTACGCCGCCCGCCTGCTGCCGTCGATCGCCCCGGCGCTGGCCCCGCCGCGGTCGCTGCGTCCCGGCGTGGGCTCGCTGAGCGTACGCCCCGGCGGCGCGGTCGCCGACGCCGCGCGCGAGGCCATGGCCCGGGAGGGCTCGATCGGCGTGATCGTGCCCGACGCCCTGGTGGCGGAGGTGTCAGGGCAGCTCGACGGGCTGGCCCACGCCGTGCTCGACCCCGACACGACCGAAGAGCACCGGCTGCTGATCGTCCCGGCGACGCTGGCCAAGGGCCTGGAGTACGACCACGTGATCGTCGTCGAGCCGGCCGACATCGTGGCGGCCGAGCCCCGCGGCCTGGCCAGGCTGTACGTGGTGCTCACCCGTGCGGTCACCTCGCTCACCGTCCTGCACGGAAAGGCACTGCCCGCCCAGCTGTCCGCCTGACCACCTGAAGGACCCGCGAGCGGGCACGTCGTCTCCCGAAACCGGCGCACTCCTAGGATGGCTGGAGTAGTGGAGGATCTCTACCAAGGAGGACGCCGTGCCCGCACCGCTGCCACACGAACACCTGCCGTCGGTCCCCGCACTCACAGTCCAGAGCGACGACATCGCGGACGGGGAGAGGCTGGGGGACCTGCACGTCTTCAACGACTGGGGCATGACCGGCCAGAACCTGTCACCCCACCTCCAGTGGTCCGGCGCCCCGGCCGAGACGCAGAGCTACGCCGTGACCTGCTACGACCCCGACGCGCCCACGGGCAGCGGGTTCTGGCACTGGGTGCTCTTCGACCTTCCGGCCTCCGTCTCCGAGCTGCCCACCGGCGCCGGCACCGCACCTGAGTTCAAGGGCCTGCCCGCGGGGGCCACGCACGCGCGCAACGACTACAACAGCAAGGACTACGGCGGCGCCGCTCCCCCGCCCGGCGACCCGCACCGCTACGTCTTCACGGTGCACGCGCTGGGTGTTGCGGAGCTGGGCGTCGACAGTGACGCCAGCCCGGCGGTGGTCGGCTTCAACATCACCGCCAACACGCTCGCGCGCGGCCACATCGTCGCCCACTTCGGCGTCTGATGGCGGCCGATTCAGGAGCCGCTTCGGGGGTGAAGACACGACACGGCGGGCTCGGCGACGTGCCCGCCGTGCTCGACTTCTGGCTCCTGGCCGCCGAGGGCACCGACCGGCGCGACTCGCCCGACAAGGTGGTGGCGCTGATCGAGCGCGACCCGGAGGCCCTGCTCCTCGCCGAGCTCGACGGGGAGCTGGTGGGCACGCTCATCGCGGGCTGGGACGGCTGGCGCGCGCACCTCTATCGCCTCGCCGTCCACCCGTCCCACCGCCGTAAGGGCATCGCCACCACGCTCCTGGCCGCGGCCGAGTCCCGCTTTGCCACCTTCGGCGCCTTCCGCGCCGACGCCATGGTGCTGGACGACAACGTCTCCGCCCATGGGGCGTGGTCCGCCGCCGGCTACGCACGCCAGCCCACGTGGTCTCGCTGGGTCAAGCCCCTTAAATGATCATATGTACGGCTCTTCGCACAACAACAGACCGGCCCGGACAACGTGCGTCCGAGCCGGTCTGGTGAGAAGAGACCTGGAAGTCTCTGGTGAGGAGACCTAGAAGTCCATGTCTCCGCCGCCGGGCATGCCAGCGGGGGCGGCAGGGGTCTTCTCGGGCTTCTCGGCGATGACCGCCTCGGTGGTGAGGAAGAGCGCCGCGATGGAAGCGGCGTTCTGCAGCGCCGAG